>NZ_NMQT01000080.1 GCF_002234405.1 Amycolatopsis thailandensis
TCCAGGTGGTCGTGAGTGGTAAAGCGCGTTAGAACGACACTTACCACTCACGAGACCCACCCGGCCGACACGCAGGACAACGCGAACATGCCGACGAGGCCAGGCCCCGTCGGCATGTTCGCGTTTGTGAGAGCTACTGCTCCTCGAAGCGCTGGCGGAAGCGCTCTTCCATGCGCTGGGTGAACGAGCTCCGGCGCGGGGACGACTTACCGCCGCCTCCTCCGCCGGCCCCCGGGCCACCGCTCTCCTTACCGCCCTCCGATTCGGCTCCGTGCCGAATCGATGTGACGGCCATCATGACTCCGAAGAACATCACGAGGAACCCGAGCACGCTGATCACTGGGATCTCGGCCACCCGGATGTTGACCACCACGCCGAGCACCAAAAGTGCGACGCCCACTACGAACAGGGCGATGCCCTGCAAACGCCGTCGGCGGGCGGGGCGGCGCAACCGGGTGCCTCGCACCGTGGATGCGAACTTGGGGTCCTCGGCATAGAGCTCGCGCTCGATCTGATCGAGCAGCCGCTGCTCATGCTCGGAGAGTGGCATCTTTCCTCCTCCGGCACAGCTGTCGCGGGCGCCGGGCCGCGCAACGTCATGGACCCAACAGACAACCCCAGGCGGGGTGTCTCTGTCCAGGATACGAGCCCCGCGCTCGTCCGACTACCCGATCCCGTATCCGGAAGGGATCGAATTGGCCGAAACCACCCGACTCGGCTCTCTCGAAGACGGCTGAGCAGCCAATGTCACTGGTCACGGGGGGTCAGCAGTGACGCGGGCCGCACGGCGGCCGCACCGAACTTCGACCTCGCGACGTCGGCCGCGACTTCCGCATCCCGCCAACGGGGTTCCGATGAGTCGAAAAGCAGCTGCTCCCCATCACTCTCCGTGTCCAATCCCTCGACTCTTACGCCGATCAGGCGGACTGCGCCCGTCGGCGCGTGCTCGGTGAGGAGTTCGACGGCGGTGCGGTGGATGTCCCGGGCCACATCCACTCCGACGGCGGTTGTCCTGGCCCGGGTGATCGTCTTGAAATCCGCGAACCGGACCTTGATCGACACCGTCCGGCCGCGCAGCCCCCGGCGGCGCAGGGTCGCGGCGACGCGTTCCGACAACCGGAGCAGTTCCAGCCCGAGCGCCGAGCGGTCGTGGAGGTCGACGTCGAAGGTCACTTCGGCGCCGATCGACTTGTCCGGGGTCTCCGGGATCACCTCGCGTTCGTCGTGCCCGTTCGCGAGCGCCCACAGGTGCTCCCCCAGCGCCCGGCCCAGCGAGCGCCGCAAGCGGGCCAGCGGCGCGGTGGCGACGTCGGCGATGGTGTCGAGGCCCTGCTGCCGCAGATGTTCTTCCGTGCGCTTGCCGACGCCCCACAGCGCCGACACCGGCAGCGGGTGCAGGAACGCGAGCGTCTCGGCCGCCGGGACGACGACCATGCCGTCCGGTTTCGCCATCCCGGACGCCAGCTTGGCGACGAACTTGACCTTCGCGACGCCGACCGAACAGCTGATCCCGAAGTCGGCGGCCACCCGCTCCCGGATCCAGGCGCCGAGCCGCGCGGGCGAGGAGTCCAGCCGCTTGAGCGCCCCGCTGACGTCCAGGAAGGCCTCGTCCAGGCTGAGTGGCTCCACCAGAGGTGTCAGCTCGCGGAAGATCCCCATGACACCCTGGGACACCTCGCCGTACAAGCCGGGTGTCGGGGTGATGCAGATCAGCTGCGGGCAGAGCCGCTTGGCTGTCGAGAACGGCATGGCCGACCGGACGCCGAACTCGCGCGCCGCGTAGCTCGCGGCCGCGACGACCGACCTCGGGCCGCCGCCGGAGACGACCACCGGCTTGCCCGCCAGCTCCGGGCGCGTGCGCAGCTCACAGGACACGAAGAAGGCGTCCATGTCGACGTGCAGCAGGCCGCAGCCGGTGTCGTCGGGCCAGGTGGTGGCCCCGGTCGTCACCCGGTAGCGGGCCATCCCACCCGGCAGCTCAGCGTTTCTCCCCACGGGTGGACGCTAGCCGGGACCACCGACAATTCCCGCCGCGCCCGACCCCGAAGTGTCATGAAAGGGTCGTTCAGGACACTTTTCGTCCTGAACGACCCTTTCATGACATCCGGAGAAGCTCGCGACCGAGGGTCAGGCCGGGCGACGGGCCAGGACGTGCAGCCGGCTGGAGATGTCCCGCAGCGGCGACACGGAAGCGGCCGCCAGCTCGAACTCCGCCAGGTCCTCTTCCCGCACCCCGCCGGGCACGAAGTCCGCCACGACCCCGTCGCCTTGCAGCGAGATCACGTCGAGTCCGACGGCGATCAGCTGCGCGCGGAGAGCCTCGGCGTCGAAGCGCCGCAGCACGGTCTCCCGGCCGCCGCCCAGCACGCCGCTCTCGGCCGCGAGCAGCTCCCGCGCCTCGCCGAGCCGTCCGGCCAGCGCGCGCTGCAGGATCGCGGCGTGGCGGTTCGCCACCAGCACCGAGACCGCGCCGCCGGGTTTGACCGCGGCGGCCAGCGCGGCGAGGACGAGCGCCGGGTCGTCGACGACTTCGAGCAGTCCGTGCGCGAGGACGAGGTCGGCCGATCCGTCCGCGACGTGGGCTCCGAGCGCGTCGGAGTCGTCGGCGATCACGGTGATGCTGCCGGAGACGCCCTCCTCCTCCGCCCGGCGGCGCAGGGTCGCCAGGGCGTTCGGGTTGGGCTCGACCACGGTCACCAGGCAGCCCGCCGAGGCCAGTGGCACCGCCCAGCCGCCGCTGCCGCCGCCGACGTCGACGACGTGCGGCTGGTGTTCGCCTCGCGCTCGTGCGGCCCGGAGTTCTGCTTCGAGAACCCGGCGAACCGCCCCCGATCCCCGCGTGGCCACGGTGTCCGTCTTCATAAACGCACAGGGTAATGCCCGCCTTCGCCGGCCCGCCGGGTGTAGTCCGATGCGGTGTTCGACACCTTGCCAAGGAGCCGCCACGCCGACTGCCCGTAGGCTGTACCGAGTGCACACGGTCGCTGTTCTCAGCCTGAAGGGTGGCGTCGGCAAAACGACGGTCGCCCTCGGTGTCGCGTCCGCCGCGCTGCGTAGGGGCGCCCGGACTCTCGTGGCCGACCTCGACCCGCAAGGCAACGCCACCACCTCGCTGGACCCGCCCTTCACCGACCGCACGCTGGCCGACGTCCTGGAGACGCCGGTGCGCTCGGTGCTCGAACGCGCGATCGCGCCCAGCGTGTGGAGCGATCAGATCGACGTCCTCGTCGGCGCCGAAGAGCTGGAGATGCTCAACGAGCCCGACGCCGACAGCCGACGGCTGGAGAACCTCTCCCGCGCGCTCGACGAACTGCACACGAACCCGCTGCGCGAGGAACCGTACGAACTGGTGATCCTCGACTGCCCGCCGTCGCTCGGCAGGCTGACCCGCTCGGCGCTGGTGGCCGCGGACAGCGCCCTGATCGTCACCGAGCCGACGATGTACGCCGTCTCCGGTGCCCGCCGGGCGCTCGACGCGATCGAGAAGATCCGCGAGGAGCAGAACCCGGGCCTGCGGCCGATCGGCGTCGTGGTCAACAAGCTCCGCGTGCGCTCCTACGAGCACCAGTTCCGGGTGGCGGAGCTGCGGGAGAACTTCGGCCCGCTGGTCATGCCGACGGCCATCCCGGACAGGCTCGCGGTGCAGCAGGCGCAGGGCGCGTGCAGCCCGATCCACGAATGGCACTCCCCCGGCGCGCAGGAGATCGCGCTCACCTTCAACATGGTGCTGGCGAAGGTCCTCCGCTCCAGCCGGGCCGGACGGCATCGCGTCCGCGGCGAGGAAGAACCCGAGACCACCGAAGAGTCCGCCAAGCTGAGCGACACCGGCACCGGGTAGACGCCGATGCCCGAAGGCGACACCGTCTTCCTCGCCGGCAAGGTCCTCGACAAGGCACTGGCCGGGAAGACCCTGCTGCGCGGCGAGTTCAGGGTCCCGCGGCTGGCCACGACGGATCTCGCCGGACGCGACGTGCTCGGCGTCGGCACGGTCGGCAAGCATCTGCTGACCCGGTTGTCCGGCGATCTCACCCTGCACAGCCACCTCCGCATGGACGGCAAATGGGACGTCTACCGGACGGGCGCGCGCTGGCGGCATCCGGCGCATCAGGCCAGGGTCATCCTCGCCACCGAAGATCTGCAGGCGATCGGGTTCCGCGTGCACGACCTCGAACTCGTGCCCACGGACGAAGAACACCGGCTGGTCGGCCACCTCGGCCCGGATCTGCTCGATCCACAGTGGACGGATGAGCTGGCGGCGCGGGCAGCGGCCGCGCTGGCCGCGGATCCGGATCGTGAACTGGGCGACGCCTTGCTGGATCAGCGGATCATGGCGGGTATCGGGAACATGTACAAGGTCGAGATGTGCTTCCTGCTCGGCGTCACCCCGTGGACGCCGGTGTCCGGAGTGGACCCCGCCAAAGCCGTCGCGCTCGGCCGCAAACTGTTGAAGAGCAACGCCTGGCGCACCTCGCAGACCACGACCGGGGACCTGCGCCGCGGCCGTGAGCACTGGGTCTACGAGCGGACCAAACAAGGGTGTTTCCGCTGCGGCGGCAGGCTCCGGATCGAATCCCAGGGGCCCGGGCACCAGGCGAGACCGACCTGGTTCTGCCCGAAATGCCAGTCCGGACCCGCTCCCGGCGGCTAAGCTGGCTTCGTGACGCTGTTCAAGCTCCCGCTCTACGGGGCCGACACCGAACGCGGCGACCTCGCTCCCTGAGCCGCCCGCTCCCTCTCACGTCACCCTTCACTTCTTTCCCAGGGAGCTTTGTCATGCCCGGAATCCTCACGGGCGAGGCGCTGCGCGCGTTCGTGCACGCCCTGCCCAAGGTCGAACTCCACGTCCACCTCGTCGGCTCGGCGAGCCTGCCCACGGTCCTGGAACTGGCCCGGCGCCGCCCGTCGGCCGGGGTGCCGACCGAGGCGGGCGAACTCGCCCACTTCTTCACCTTCCGCGATTTCCCGCATTTCCTCCGCAACTACCTGGCGGTGACGTCGCTGGTGCGCGACGCCCGCGACATCCACACCCTCGTCACCGGGCTGGCGGCGGATCTGGCCGCGCAGAACGCCCGCTACGCCGAAGTGACGGTCACGCCCTACAACCACGTCCTCGACGGCATGTCGGCGGACGATCTGCTCACCGGTCTCGCCACCGGCAGGGCGGCGGCGCGCGCGGACCACGGAGTGGAACTGGCCTGGTGCTTCGACATTCCCGGCGAGAAGGGAGTCGTCGCCGGGCGCGAGACGGTCGTGTTCGCGCTCCGCGAACGTCCCGAGGGCCTGGTGTCCTTCGGGCTCGGAGGACCCGAGGTCGGGGTCGGCCGGGCGCAGTTCGCCCCGTTCTTCACCGCGGCGAGGGAAGCCGGGCTGCACAGCGTCCCGCACGCGGGCGAGACCACCGGACCGGCCACCGTCTGGTCGGCGGTGCACGATCTCGGCGCCGAACGGATCGGGCACGGCGTCGGCGCGCACACCGATCCGGCGCTCCTGGAATACCTTGCGAAGCAAAGGATCCCGCTGGAGGTCTGCCCCACGTCGAATATCCGTACCGGACAGTTCCCGTCGATCGAAGCGCATCCGGTGCGGCGCCTGCTCGACCACGGCGTGATGGTCACGCTCAACACCGACGACCCGCCGATGTTCGGCGCCACCCTGGACGGCGAGTACGTGGCGGTCGCCGAAACCCTGGGCCTGACGGCGGACGAAATCGCCCGGTTCGCGAAGAACGCCGTGGAAGCGTCTTTTCAGCCCTCGGCGGACAAAACGGCCCTCCTGACGGAGATCGAAGAAATCTTGTTGCAGGACCTCGAACCCCTCGCATAGCGTGGCGGTACACGAGAGAGGAGGTGGTCCTAAGTTGTATTCCAACAGGACTCGTGAGGTGACTGTCCGCTAGCGGACCGCACGCGTAGGACTTTTGAGCAGCGATACAACGCAAGTTGGAGCCACCTTCGGCTCGTCGTCTCTGCTTCGCGTGGTGCCTGATAGCGAATACCAGGCAGTCACCGGGCCCCCGAGGTTCCCGAGCACCGGTCCGGCTCGGGCCCGGCCGCCGATTCCGGCGTCCGGGAGCCGCCTCGGGGGTACCCCTATTTCCGGGTTACTCCCTTTGCCCGGGGCGATGTGACCATCCACCGCCCCGGAGAACCGTCCGCCACTGTTCCCGTCCCGGGAACCCCGCCGACTGGATAGCCTGACGCCATGTTGAGGCCCGACTTCCCGATCACCACCCCGCGCCTGACCCTCCGCGCCTTCACCCCCGCGGATCTCGACGAACTCAACTCCTTCCAGTCCCGCGCCGACGTCGCCCGCTACCTCTACTGGGGTCCGCGCAGCCGGGCCGAATCCGCCGCCGCGCTCGCCAAACGGGTGCACAGCAGCAGTCTTTCGAAGGAAGGTCAGCTCCTCGCGGTTGCCGTGGAACTGACCGAGACCGGGCAGCTGATCGGCGACCTGAACCTCGAATACCTCAGCAGCGAGCACCGGCAGGGCGAGATCGGGTTCGTCTTCCACCCCGATCACCACGGCAAGGGGTTCGCCGCGGAGGCCGCCACCGAACTGCTGCGGCTCGGCTTCGAGGAGCTGGGCCTGCACCGGATCATCGGCCGCTGTGACGGGCGCAACACCGCGTCGGCCACGCTGATGGAGCGCCTGGGCATGCGCAAGGAAGCGCACCTGCGCGAGAACGAGGTCGTCAAGGGCGAATGGACCGACGAACTCGTCTTCGCGATGCTGGAAGACGAGTGGAAGGCGAGCGCCTAGATCTCACCAGGCATGATGGGGCCGTGTTCTTCGACAAGATCGTCCGCCCCGCGCTCTACCGGGTCTCCGGCGGCGACCCCGAAACCGTGCACGAACGCACCATCGGCACGCTCGCCGGGCTGAGCCGGTTCTCCCCCGCGCTCGGCGCGCTCGGCCGCGTCTACCGGACGGACGATCCGGTCACCTTCCTCGGTCTCCGCTTCCCCAACCGGGTCGGCCTCGCCGCCGGGATGGACAAGAACGGCCGCGCGCTGCACGCGTGGCCCGCGCTCGGCTTCGGCTTCGTCGAGGTCGGCACGGTCACCCGGCATCCGCAGCCGGGCAACGACAAGCCGCGGCTGTTCACCCTCGCCGGGACCGACGCGGTGATCAACCGGATGGGCTTCAACAACGAAGGCGCGGAAGCACTCGCCGCCCGCCTCGCCGCGAGCGGGAAGCCGCCGGTGCCGCTCGGGGTCAGCATCGGCAAGTCCAAGGTCACCCCGCTCGACGAGGCCGTCGAGGACTACCGGTTCTCGCTGCGGGCGCTGTATCCGTACGCCGACTATTTCGCGATCAACGTCAGTTCCCCGAACACACCGGGGCTGCGGGCGTTGCAGGACAAGTCCGCGCTGGCGGAGCTGCTCGCCGAGCTCCGGAAGACCTCGGCCGAACTCGCGGGTGCCGCGAAGCCGACGCCGGTGCTGGTGAAGGTCGCCCCCGATCTCACCGACGAAGCGCTCGCGGAACTGCTGGAGGTCTGTCTCGACCACGGCGTCGCCGGGCTGATCGCGACCAATACGACGTTGTCCCGCGAAGGGATCGCGCCGCCCGAGGCCGCCGTCGGCGAGCAGGCGGGCGGCCTTTCCGGCCGCCCGCTCACCGCTCGCTCGGTCGAGGTGGTGCGGTTCGTGCACGACGAAACCGGCGGCAAGCTGCCGATCATCGGCGTCGGCGGGATCTTCGACGCCGGTGCCGCCGCCCGGATGCTCGACGCCGGCGCCGGTCTCGTCCAGCTCTACACCGGTTTCGCCTTGCACGGTCCCGGTCTGGTCAAGCGGGTCGCCCGAGGTCTCGCGGCCCGGCCGTACTGACGAACCGCAGGTACGCCCGCCAGCACTGGTACCGCGTCAGCTCCGTCGCCGTCGCCGAGGCGGCCTGGTCACAAAGGACGGCCAGCGGCGTGTCCCCGTTCTCCAGGCGGATCCGGCCGAGGACGAACGGCGCGGGCAGCGTGGCCGCGAAGGCCCCGAGCGCGGCCGGCGAAAGCCGCCAGCGTTCACCCGAAAGCATCGTGTGCTCGCCCGTGGCGCTCACCGGCACCACGCCCGGCTGGGGTGGTTCGGTGGGCAGCAACAGCATCCGATATCCCTCGGCGGTCTGGACCAGCCCGGTGAACCGCGCCCCGGCGGTGACCAGCCGGTCGTTCAGCGGCTGCCCGCGCAGATGCGCGCCGAACACCACGAGATCCGCACCCGGTGCGGGGTAAGGGAAGTCGGCCTGTTCGTCGGTGAGCACGGCGGCGAGGTCGATGGCGACCTGGTCATCGAACGGCCGCACCACCACCGACACCCCGTACGGCCCGAGATCCGACGGCGACGACGGCACCGTGACCGCGGCGAGGTCGAGCAGGTTGACGAACGCCGTGAACCGCTCCAGCCGTTTCACGACACCGTCCGGATCGGACAGCGCCTCGGCGACCTCGGGGTGGTCCGCGACGGTCGGGAGGACCAGGGCGTCGTACTCGGACAGCATCCGGAGCGCGAGCATCCCGGCCTCGGCGACACGCTGCCTGTCGGCGGTGAAGCCGTCGTCATGGATCAACTCGCCCACCGCCAGCAACGCCGAGACCTCGACCGTCTCGACGAGTGCCCCGGACGCCCGCAGCGCGGAAACCGCGCCGAGGAAAGCGGAGCGGGACTGCAAGGACAGTCCGGTGAGCGTCCCGGAGCCCGGGATCGCCACCTTCGGCCGATCCCCGGCCGAAAGGCGGACGTCCGGGGGCCAGTCACGAGCGAGCGGGTCGGCCTCGTCGGGACCGGTCATCAAACCCAGCGCGCGCTGGCCCAGCGTGAGACTGCGCGCGAACACGGCGATCCCGCCGCACGGCGCGGCACCGGTCTTGGGCACGAGGCCGAGTGTCGGTTTCAAGCCGACGATCCCGTTGAGCGACGCGGGAACCCGGCCCGCCCCCGCCGTGTCCGTGCCGACCGCCAGATCGACGAGGCCGAGCGCGACGGCGACGGCCGCGCCGCTGCTCGCGCTCCCGGAGACCTTGGCGGTGTTCAGCGCGGCGCTCACGACGCCGTACGGGCTGCGGGTGTGCTCGAGATCGGCGCCGAACCGATCGCAGTTGGTCTGGCCGATCACCACCGCCCCGGCCTCGGTCAGCCGGGACACCGAAGGGGCGCTGGCGCAGCAGACCTCGTCCCCTGTCCCGGGTAGACCGGCGACGTCGACGGTGTCGGCGACCGCCACCAGGGTTCCGGCGAGCGGCAGGTCCGCGCCCGCGCGGACCCGTTCGTCGACAGCCTTCGCCTCCACGAGGGCGTCTTCCACGGGGCGGAGGGCGATCCAGACGTCGGGCCGGTCGACCTCGGCGATCCGGTCGTAGGCGGCGATGGCGCGCTGGTAGGAACTGGGAGGCGGCGCGGGGATCGGCTCTGGTTCTGGAGGGAGCGTCGTCACTGGGGCGTCCTTTCCTCGGTGGGGGGGGGGACGAGAAAGACCACTGCGCGAGATCCACTGTGTCCGGTCCGCCACCCTGGGACGCCCGCTCACGCGGGCTGGGTTCAGGCCCGAGCTGGGAGAAGCACTGCGTGCATGAGAAAAACGTTAGGCATCGCGCGTTGCCGTCACCAGCGGTTTCGGGTTACGCGAGCATTTCGGTACCGCACAGTGAGCGAGTCGTTACGCAATGGAGTATTAGCGACGACGAATGAGACGATTGTCCAGGAAAGCGCCTGCTCAGCCCGCGTGCTCGAAGACCGAACTCACGTGCTTGAAGCCGGAACTCACGTGATTGGAGGCGGGACTCACGTGATTGTAAGCGGATCTCGCGTGATCAGGCGGGCACCGGTGAGATCCGCCTTCAAGCACGCGAGATCCGTGTCCGAGCACGCGAGTCACGGGTTCAAGCACGCGAGTTCCGGGTTAGAGCACGCGAGTTCCGGGTTCAGGACAGTTCGCGCAGGGCCATCGCGAGGCCGGCGAGCTTGTCGGTCGCGTCGGAGAGCGATTCCTTGGACGACGTCATGCCGTCCGAGCTCGCGGCGACGGTGTGCCCGGCGGCCGCGACGAGACCGCCGTAGCCGTCGAGGCCGTCTTCGAGCTGCTCGCGCAGTTGCTTGATGGCGGCGTCGAGGGCGCCTCGTTCCCGCTCGGGCGCGGAGTCGCGGCCGCGTTCGATGGCCTGGATCCGGCCCGCCAGCCCGCGCAGGGCCTGCGCGGCCTCGGCGGCGGTGGTCCGGGCGTCCGCGACGGCGATCTCCGAGACCGGCATGGTGCCGAGTGACGTCGGCTGCGAAAGCTGGCGAAGCAGCTCCGCCAGCGAAGCCTCGCTCTCGACGAGGCGCTCCATCGGAGCCCGCGCGACGGACCGCGCCGGGGGCAGCGGCGGCGGGGCGGCGGGCGCGGCGGGCAGCACGGTGCGCTTGAGCGTCCGCAGCCGCAGTCCCGACTTGACCCCGAAGGTGCCGAAGATGACGGTGAACGCGCCGCCCGCGATGGCCTGGAGGACGTCGGCCTGGCCCGCCTTCAGCAGGCCTGCGCCGGCGACGAACGCGTACAGTCCACAAAGGATGGTGAGGAGGATCCAGAAGGTCAGCGCACGGGACGTGCGGCGCTTCTGTCTCTCCAGTTTGGCCGCGGGCTCGTTCCAGCGGGCCCACTTGGCCTTCGCCTCGGCGACCACCGGGATCTGCCCCGACGCCATCGAAGTCAGCTGCTGCGAGATCTTCGGCATGGCCGGCATCTGCGGCATCGGAGGACGCGGCCGCGGCGGCTGCACCGGTCGAGACTGGGCGGGCCGAGAGGAAGAGCCCTGCTCGGAGGGCGGGATGTAGCGCTGCAGCTTCTCCTGCGCGCGTTGGGCGTAGTCGGGCAGCTTCTCGATGTGCTTCTCAAGCTTGGCGGTGAACTCCCCGAAGTCCTTGCGCCTGCCCTGCCCCATTGCCCTCTCCCCTGTCTTCAGGTGAGACCGGTCCCGCACCCGCGGGTGCGGGACCGGCTCCCGTTGATGTGTCAGGCGGGGTTCTTGCCCTGTTCGGCCTGAACCCGTGCCTGGATCTCACGCTGGATGTCCGCACCGCTCGACGCCTTCGGCGCGGCGGCGGTCTTGCCGTCGGTCACCTGAGCGACGGAGTCGCCCTTCATGGACGCGCGGATCTGCTCCAGCCGCGAGTGCCCCGCGAGCTGCGTCGTGGAGGCCTGGACCTCCATCATCCGGCCCTGGACGGAGTTCTGTGCGAGTTCGGCCGAGCCGAGCGCCGTGGTGTAGCGCTTCTCGATCTTGTCGCGAACGTCCTCCAGCGACGGGGTGTTGCCCGGCGCGGCCAGCTGGCTCATCTGGTTCAGCGAAGCGGAGACCTGCTCCTGCATCTTCGCCTGCTCCAGCTGCGAGAGCAGCTTGGTGCGCTCGGCCAGCTTCTGCTGCAGCATGGTCGCGTTGCGCTCGACGGCCTTCTTCGCCTGCTCCGCCGCCTGAAGCGACTGGTCGTGCAGGGTCTTCAGGTCCTCGATGCTCTGCTCGGCGGTGACGAGCTGCGCGGCGAAGCTCTCCGCCGCGTTCTCGAACTCGGTCGCCTTCTGCTCATCGCCCTTGGCACGCGCCTCGTCGGCGAGCACCAGCGCCTGGCGGGTCGAAGCCTGAAGCTTCTCCACGTCGCCGAGCTGACGGTTCAGCTTCATCTCCAGCTGACGCTGGTTACCGATCACCGAGGCGGCCTGCTGGGTCAGCGCCTGGTGGTTGCGCTGTGCCTCCTCGATGGCCTGCTGGATCTGTACCTTCGGGTCGGCGTGCTCGTCGATCTTCGACGAGAACGCCGCCATCATGTACTTCCAGAACTTCACGAACGGGTTGGCCATCTCCTCCGCCTGCCTTCTCGCATCCCACGGGCTGTTACCTCGAGGTGGGGCGTCCCCTCTTTGATGTTGCAACGTCCCGACCCCGGCGTTGAGTTCCATCGTGTCAGGTCGGCGTCCCGCGTTCCAGGCGACCCCGACGGAATTCAGGGATCCCCCTGACTGTGATGTCCACGACCTTTCGGGTTCACCGGCCGGTGACCCTGGGTGAAGACGGCCCGAGTCAGCGGCGCAGAGCGGTCTCCTCTGCCAGGCGTGACAACTTCTCGGGGTTGCGGACGGCGTAGAGACCGGTGATGAGCCCGTCCTCGACGCGCAGCGCGATGACGGTGTCGACCTCGCCGCCGAACCGCAGGATCAACGCGGGATACCCGTTGACCTGCGCCTCCAGCATCGACGCCGCCTCGTCCCGCGCCGGACGGCTCGCCGCCAGCAGCGGCGCGACCCGCGCGGCGCCGACCACGGGTTCCAGCACGGCCCGCACCACCCCTCCCCCGTCACCGAGGAAGACGACGTCGGGTGAGAGGACGTCGAGCAGTCCCTGGAGGTCACCGGTCCGGACCGCCCGGTGGAAGGCGTCGAGCACGTCCCGGGTCTCTGCCGGGGACGCGCCACCCCTCGGCCGCCGGGCGGCGACGTGCGCCCGGGCCCGGTGGGCGATCTGGTGGACCGCGGCCGGGGTCTTGCCGACGGCCTCGGCGATCTCGTCGTAGGCCACGGCGAACACCTCGCGCAGCACGAACACCGCGCGCTCGGTCGGGGTGAGCGTCTCCAGCACCAGCAGCATCGCCATCGAGACGCTGTCGGCGAGCTCGACGTCGTCGGCCACGTCGGGTGTGGTGAGCAGCGGTTCCGGCAGCCAAGGTCCGACGTAGGACTCCTTGCGGCGGCCGAGGGTGCGCAGCCTGCCGAGCGCCTGCCGGGTCGTGATGCGGACGAGGTACGCCCGTGGGTTCTCCACCGCGGCGAGCTCGACGCCCGACCAGCGCAACCAGGTCTCCTGGAGGACGTCCTCCGCGTCGGCGGCCGAGCCGAGCATCTCGTAGGCGACGGTGAAGAGCAGGTTCCGGTGGGCGACGAACGCCTCCGTGGCGGTGTCGGACATGGACTGCTCCTGTTCCTGGGGATGGTGTCCCCCACCAGACACCGGACCTCGCCGGTTTCTGACACGTCCACGACGTGGCGCACGTCACGCCTTCGTGTTGTCAGCGCTTCCCGCCCACCGGCATCTGGTGGTCGTCCGGTTCAGCACACGACCACGAATGAGGGCGAGATCATGGATTCCCGTTTCGATCTGAACAGCAACGAGCTCGGCGCGAAGATCGGCAAGCGCTTCGCAGGAGTCAGTGTGGCCATCAAGGGCTCGACACTGCCGAAGGTCGTCCAGGAGCTGGTGTCGCTGCGGGCCAGCCAGGTCAACGGCTGCGGCTACTGCGTCGACGCGCACGCCAAGGACCTGGCCGCCGCCGGCGAACCCGCGGTCCGGGTCAACCTGGTCGCCGCCTGGCGCGAAGCGACCGTGTTCACCGAGGCCGAGCAGGCGGCGCTGGCGCTCGCGGAGGAAGGCAGCCGCCTCGCCGACGCGGCCCAGGGCGTCTCGGACGAGACCTGGTCGCAGGTGCGCGAGCACTACGACGACGACCAGGTCGCCGCGCTGATCTACCTGGTCGCGATGATCAATGCCGCCAACCGGCTGCTCGTGATCACGCACACCAAGGGTGGCTCCTACCAGGCGGGCACGTTCGACAGCGCCGCGAGCTGACGCGGGGAACGGGAGAGGCCCCAGGCAGTCCGCCTGGGGCCTCTCGGCGTTCACGTCTCGCTAAGCGGCGACCATCTTCGGTGCGGAGATCGTCGTCCGCAACGCGGGGCTCATCCGCGGCGGCGGCGAGATCCGCAGGTCGGCCAGGTCGTTGCCGATCAGCTCGGACACCAGGTGACCGCCTTCGAGGCCCGCTTCGGCGCTTTCCCGCTCCGGAGCGCGCCGCTTGCCCGCTTCGACCTTCTCGTCCACCGGGGCGACCTCGACGTTGTCGATCGCCGAGACGTCCGCGGCGACCTTGTGCAGGAGTTCGCCCAGCGGAAGGTCCAGGGCCTCGCAAATGGACGCCAGCAGCTCGCTGGACGCCTCCTTCTGCCCGCGCTCGACCTCGGAGAGGTAACCGAGGCTCACCCTGGCGGCGCGGGAGATGTCCCGCAGCGTTCGACGCTGGTTCGTGCGGGCGTGTCGGAGCCGGTCGCCGATCGCCTCGCGCAACAGCACGGTCATCACGCGCCTCCCTTCCAGGACTGACTACCCCCTACGTTACCCAGAGCGGTGCCCCGGGCGCAGGTGTTGACACGGCAATACGCCAAGGGCGAACGCGGCGATCATGCGAGATGTTCCCCCAGCAGGGCGAACGCGCCACGCACCGCGCCGTCCCTAACCGAGGCTCGATCGCCGCTCAAGTCCAGCGTACGGACGGTGAGCACGTCCGGCCCGGCGAGCCCGACGTGGACGGTGCCGGGGGCGACGCCGTCCTGTCCGGCCGGACCCGCGACGCCGGTCAGGCCGAGGCCCCAGGTGGCGCCGCACCGCTCCCGCGCGCCGGTGGCGAGCTGCGCCGCGACCTCGGGATGCACGGCACCGTGCGCGGCGAGGAGGTCTTCGTCGACCCCGGCAAGCGTCGCCTTGAGGTCGGTGGCGTAGACGATCAGGCCGCCGCGGACGACGGCACTCGATCCGGGGATCTCGGTCAACCTCGCGCAGACCAGACCGGCGGTCAGCGACTCGGCCGTCGCCACCGTCTCTTTGCGCTCGATCAGGTGAGTGATCAAGGTCTCAGCATTCATGCGCCGGCGGCACGCCTTCCGGCGGAGCGCAGCCGCACCGCGCGCACGACGTAGTCGAGCCCGGTCACCACGGTCAGCGCGAGCGCGAGCCCCATCAGCACCCAGCGCACCGGCTCGGCGGACGCGGGCAGGGGCAGCAGGTACGCGGTGATGGCCGCGATCTGCGCGAGCGTCTTGGCCTTGCCGCCCCGGCTGGCCGGGATGACGCCGTGCCGGATCACCCAGAACCGCAGCAGCGTCACGCCGATCTCGCGGATCGCGATGACGATGGTGACCCACCAGCCCAGTTCGCCGAGCACGCTCAGCCCGATCAGCGCGGCGCCGATCAGCGCCTTGTCGGCGATCGGGTCGGCGATCTTGCCGAAGTCGGTGATCAGCCCGTACTTGCGCGCGACCCAGCCGTCGACCTGGTCGGTGAACGACGCGATCGCGAACAACGCGGTGGCGATCGCCCGCCAGAAGGTGTCCACCCCGTCCCCGGCGAACAGCGCCATCACGAACAGCGGCACCAGCACCAGCCGCGACATCGTGAGCAGGTTCGCCAGGTTCAGGGTCGGGACCGGGGTCGCCTCGGGTACCCGGGCGTGCTCGCCGCCCGTTCCCTCACCGGCCCCGGCGTCGCTCGGGGCGGCACTCACCGGTCGGCCTCGGGCGGCGCGGGCCGCACGATCAGGTCGACGCCCTCGGAGTCGACGACCTCGCAGCGCACGAAGTCCCCCACCGCCAGGGCGGGCAGGTCGTCCGTCTCGATCAGGACGCATTCGCCGTCGACCTCGGGGGCCTGGTGCGCGGCGCGGCCGATCGGGTCCTCGCCGTCCTCGGCCTGCTCGATCAGGACGTCGACGAAGTCGCCGATGCGGTCCTCGGCCCGCTGCGAGGTCAGCTCCTCGACCAGCGCCGAGATCCGCGCGACCCGCTCGGCCACCACGGACTCGTCGAGCTTGCCGTCGAAGGTCTCGGCCTCGGTGCCGTCCTCGTCCGAGTAACCGAAGACACCCACGGCGTCGAGGCGCGCGCCGTTCAGGAAGCGCTCCAGCTCGGCGACGTCCTCTTCGGTCTCGCCGGGGAACCCGACGATGACGTTGGTGCGGATGCCGGCGTTCGGCGAGTACTCGCGGATCTGCTCGCACAGCGCGAGGAACGAGTCCGTGGAGCCGAAGCGGCGCATGCGGCGCAGCACGGTCTCGCTGGAGTGCTGGAACGACAGGTCGAAGTAGTCGGCGACGCCCGGTGTGGTCGCGATGGCCTTGACCAGGCCGGGACGCGTCTCGGCGGGCTGCAGGTAGGAGACGCGGACGCGTTCGATGCCGGGCACCTCGGCCAGCCGCGGGACCAGCAGTTCCAGCGCGCGGGCGCCGTCGCGGCCGAAGTCCTTGCCGTAGGAGGTGGAGTTCTCCGAGACGAGGAAGACCTCCTTGACGCCGTTCTCGGCGAGCCACATCGCCTCGGCGACGATCTCGTCCGGCTGCCGGGACACGAAGGAGCCGCGGAACGACGGGATCGCGCAGAACGAGCAGCGGCGGTCGCAACCGGAGGCGATCTTCAGCGCGGCCACCGGGGAGGTGTCGAGCCTGGTCCGCAGCACGCGCGGGCCCCAGCCGTGCTGCGCGTGCCCCGGCACCTCGACCGACTCGGCGGCTGTCGGGCGCTGGACCGGGCTGATCGGCAGCAGCTTGCGGCGGTCCGACGGCGTGTGGGACTCGACCTTGCGGCCCGCCACGACGTCGTCCAGACGCTCGGCGAGGTCGGCGTAGTGGTCGAAACCCAGGACCGCGTCGGCCTCGGGCAGGCTCTCGGCCAGCTCGTTGCCGTAGCGCTCGGCCATGCAGCCGACGGCGACGACCTTCTTGCCGGTGTCGGACGCCGCGAGCAGCGTGTCGACCGAGTCCTTCTTGGCGGACTCGACGAAGCCGCAGGTGTTGACGACCACGACGTCGGAGTCCTCGGGCTCGGCGGCGAGCTCCCAGCCGCCCGCCGCCAGCCGTCCGGCGAGTTCCTCGGAATCGACCTCGTTGCGGGCGCAACCGAGGGTCAGCAAGGACACGCGGCGGGTGGCGACAGGATCAGTGGTGGGAGAAGGCACGTGCCTTAGGGTAGCTGGCCTGTTCGCGGGGTCGCCGATCGCTCGCTCGGGCGAGCCCTCGACCGGGCCGGGCCGCGGGGATGGCTTAATGGTGGACGTGCCGTCAGAGCCTCTCCTCCACCGCCGTCCCCTCGTCCGCCGGGCCAGGATCGCGGACGTCCGCAAGATCAAGGCGCTGGTCGACTCCGACGCGGGGACGGTGCTGCTGGAGAAGGACCTCGTCACCCTCTACGAGAGCGTCCAGGAGTTCTGGGTGGTCGAAGACGGTGACGACGTGCTCGGCTGCGGCGCGCTCCACGTGCTGTGGGAAGACATCGCCGAGCTGCGCACCATCGCGGTCGACAAGACCTCCCGGGGGCGCGGCATCGGGCACGCGCTGGTCGACCAGCTGATCGGCTTCGCCCGCGAGATCGGGCTGAAGCGGCTGTTCGTGCTGACCTTCGAGACCCACTTCTTCGCCGGGCACGGCTTCGTCGAGATCGACGGGACTCCGGTGACCCAGGAGGTCTACGAGGAGATGCGACGCTCCGCCGATCCCGGGGTCGCGGAGTTCCTCGACCTGCCGTATGTGAAGCCGAACACCTTGGGCAACAGCCGGATGCTGCTGGAGCTTTAAGGGGCGCCTTCGCTACTTAGCTGCTGCGCAGCCGGTGTCCCCAATGTGGCATTGGGGACGTTGGGCGTCTCCCATGCCACATTGGGGGCACCCAGGCGCCGGGGAAGGGAGCTTTAAGGGGCCTTGTTGGCGTGGCGGGCGCCCCGGACGCGGTTGCCGCACAGCGACGGCGTGCACCAGACCCGGCGGCTGTTGGCTGCCACGAACAGCATCGAGCAGTCGTGCGGCGCAGCACTGAAAGGCAGGCCCTTCGCACGCGGACAAGTACATGAAGGACCCCTTCCTTGCGCTAGGCGCGAGGAAGGGGTCCTTCATGTACAGCGTCGAGTCCTGCCCTAAAGATCATCAAGCCTTGGACACCCGCAGGGTGACCTGGTCGCCCCCCGAACCAACGGCGACCAGGTCCACCCGGCAGGCGGCGAACTCGACGGACTGCCTGCCACCGCGTGCGGTGGAGGCGACTTCCGCCGTCGTCCGCTCACCGCGTCCCGGTTCGGCCAGGGTCAGTTCGACCACGGCCTCCCCTTCCCAGACGCAGACCATTCCCTCGGCGCAGCGGGAATCGGACACCAGGCGAGCGAAGCGGATGCTGACGCCCTTCGACGCGACCTCGGTCGTGTCACCGGCCTTGAGGACGACGGTCTCCCCCAGCTCGACGGTGCGCTGAGGCTTCCCTTGCGGCTTTGGGACCGGCTGCTGCGCCGGCGCGGGCTGCGTCAGGACGGGCAGGGTCGCCGTGGGTTGTTCGCGGGCGGCGGAGCTGCCGGCTCCGCAGGCGAAGCCGACCAGGGCGCAGAGGACGACGAGCAGCTTCTTGGGGTCCACGGAGTCTGGACGTAACGGAGGCTCCGGTCCGTTGCATCGGTTCGTCGGCCAGATGTCATGAAGGCCCCTTTCAAGACACTTTTCGTCCTGAATGGGGCCTTCATGACACTTACGAGATCACCCAGGGCCAGGTCAGTCGTCGGAGACGTCGCCACCGTTCGCGTCTCCGCCGCCGCGGATCATGAACAGCACCGACTCCAGCTCCTCCGGCTTGATCAGCACGTCCCGCGCCTTCGAGCCCTCCGAGGGCCCGACGACGCCGCGGCTCTCCAGCAGGTCCATCAGGCGCCCGGCCTTGGCGAAGCCCACCCGCAGCTTCCGCTGCAGCATCGACGTCGAACCGAACTGCGAGGTGACGATCAGCTCGGCGGCCTGCAACAGCACGTCGAGGTCGTCCCCGATGTCGGAGTCGATCTCCTTCTTCTCGCCCGCCTTCGCCGCGGTGACGCCGTCCTGGTAGTCCGGCTGCGCCTGCTCCTTCGCGAAGTTGACGACGGACGCGATCTCTTCGTCGCCGACGAAAGCGCCCTGGATGCGGACCGGTTTCCCGGCGCCCATCGGCAGGTACAGGGCGTCACCCATACCGATGAGCTTCTCCGCGCCGGGCTGGTCGAGGATGACCCGCGAGTCGGTGAGCGAGGAGGTCGCGAACGCCAGCCGCGACGGCACGTTGGTCTTGATCAGGCCGGTCACGACGTCGACCGACGGGCGCTGGGTCGCCAGGACCAGGTGGATACCGGCCGCGCGCGCCTTCTGGGTGATCCGGACGATCGCGTCCTCGACGTCGCGCGGGGCGGTCATCATCAGGTCGGCGAGCTCGTCGACGATCGCCATGATGTACGGGTACGGCGCGTACACGCGCTCGCTGCCCGGCGGCGCGGTGATCTCGCCCGAGCGCACCTTCTTGTTGTAGTCGTCGATGTGCCGGACCTTGTTGACCTGCATGTCCTGATACCGCTGCTCCATCTCCTCCACCAGCCAGGCCAGCGCGGCGGCGGCCTTCTTCGGCTGGGTGATGATGGGCGTGATCAGGTGCGGGATGCCCTCGTACGGCGTCAGCTCGACCATCTTCGGGTCGATCAGGATCATCCGGCACTCGTCCGGGGTCGCCCGCGCGAGCAGCGACACCAGCATCGAGTTCACGAAGCTCGACTTACCGGAACCGGTGGACCCCGCCACCAGCAGGTGCGGCATCTTCGTCAGGTTCGCGGTGACGAAGTGGCCTTCGATGTCCTTGCCGAGCCCGATGACCATCGGGTGGTTGTCCTTGACCGTCGACGGCGCGCGCAGCACGTCGCCGAGGCGCACCATCTCGCGGTCGGAGTTCGGCACCTCGATGCCGACGGCGGATTTGCCGGGGATCGGCGCCAGCAGCCGGACGTTGTCGGTCGCCACCGCGTAGGCGATGTTCTTGGTCAGCGCGGTGATCTTCTCGACCTTCACACCGGGGCCGAGCTCGACCTCGTACCGCGTGACCGTCGGGCCCCGGGTGAAGCCGGTGACCTGCGCGTCGACGTTGAACTGCTCCAGCACGCCGGTGATCGCCTCGATCATGGCGTCGTTGGCCTTGCTGCGGGACTTCGGCGCGTCGCCGAGCTTCAGCAGATCCGGCGGCGGCAGTTTGTAGTCGCCCTCGACGGTCCTGGTGACCGCCAGTGGCGCCTCGGCCTTCTTCGGCTTCTTCTCCTCGACAGGCTTGGCAGGCGGCTTCGGCGCGCGCAGCGGCGTCGGCGCTTCGGCCAGCGCGGCCTCGATGTCGAGCTGCTCGCCGTCCTGGTCACCCGAGGCCTGGCGGCGCCGCGACGGCTTCCGCAGGCGGACCGACTTCGGGTCGGCCTCGGTGACGGCGTCGCGTTCGTCGTGGATGGCGCGGCGCTCTGCCTCGGCCTCTTCGATCTCCTCGGGGTCGAGACCCCAGTTGCGCAGCCGGTGCGGGATCTCCCGGACCGGGGTCCCGGTGAACACGAGGGTGCCGAACAGCAGCACCAGCACCAGCAGCGGCACCGCGACCCACGTGGTGACGCCCATGGTCAGCAGGCCGCCGGAGAACGCGCCGATCACCCCACCGGCGTACATCCGGCCGTCGTTGGTCTCGGGCAGCGCGGTGAAGATGTGCAGCAGGCCGAGCACGGACAAGATG
Organism: Amycolatopsis thailandensis; assembly: GCF_002234405.1. Taxonomy (GTDB): domain Bacteria; phylum Actinomycetota; class Actinomycetes; order Mycobacteriales; family Pseudonocardiaceae; genus Amycolatopsis; species Amycolatopsis thailandensis. The sequence goes on from NZ_NMQT01000080.1 coordinate 20,320, forward strand.
ACCAGGATGGTGCCGATGACCATCCTCGGCCGGGCCTCCGGCACCGGTTCCGAGCGCATCAGCGCGACGGCGGCGACGGTGAGCACCAGCGGCAGCGTCACCGCACCGGCCCCCAGCAGCGAGCGGGCGCCGACCTCGACCCAGCCGCCGATCGGGCCCGCGGCCCGCCACCAGACGCCGAACGCGATCACCAGCGCCAGCGCGATCAGGCCGAGCGCGAGACCGTCGCGGCGATGTTCGGGTTCGAGCTCGCGGCCACGTCCGACCGTCCGCGCCAGGGTCCCGAGGCCCTTCGCGAGCAGGTTCCAGGTGCCGCGCACACCCTTCGCGAACGCGCCGGACGACTTCTTCCGGGGTGCCGGACGCCGTGGGGCGGGCTTCCTCGCAGCCGTTGACCTGGGCTTCGCCGGGGTACGCGGCTTTCGCGCCGGCCCCTTGCTGCCGCCGCTTCGCGCCGTACTCCGTTTCCTGGTCGTCGACCCGCTAGCCATGCCTCCACGGTAACCGTCCCGACCCTCCAGCCCCGGCTGCCACTCGGAGCACAACCGGAACATTCGTCTCAGGTCACAGCTTGAGCGGCCATCCGGGTGAAAGGCGGCGCATGACATGCTCTGCCCCATGTTCGCGCTGCATCAGGATGAGAATTCGGCTCGCCGCGCCCCAGCGATCTGGCGCACGATGCTGAACATCGACCGGGGGCTGGTCAACTTCGTCGGCAAACTCACCGTGACCGGCGGTGTTTCGGCGGAACTGCGCCGGAAACCCCTGCTCATGACGGCCAACCACATCGGCGTTTTCGACGCTTTCGTGCTGATGGCCGCCTGCAAACGGATCGGCATCAACCCGCGGTTCATGCTGGCGGGCGGGATCCTCGACGCGCCGGTCATCGGACCCGCGCTTCGGGTCAGCGGTCACCTGCGGGTCGACCGCAAGGAGTCTTCGACGGCCATCGGGCAGTTCGCGGAAGCCGCCGAGGCGCTGCGGACCACCCGTGACCCGCTGATCGTGTACCCCGAAGGCCGGATCAGCCACGATCCGGGCCTCTGGCCGGAGCGGGGCAAGACCGGTGCCGCGCGGCTCGCGCTGGCGGCGGGCGTCCCGGTGATCCCGATCAGCCAGTGGGGCGCGCACGAAGCCGTGTACTGGGGGACGGAGACCGTCAACGGGCCCGCCGACCTGGTGCCGCTCGCCAAGTCCGGGCTGAGCGCGCCCATGCGGCGTCCGCGGTTCAAGGTGCATTTCGGCGAACCGGTGGACCTCTCGGAGGTCGAGCCGGAGCGGCCGGGCGCCGGGGTCCGCGCGCACGCCAAGATCATGCAGGCGATCACCGACGGGATGGTCCCGCTGCGCCGCGACGAGCTGGACAAGCCGCGTTTCCACGACCCGACGCGGCCGACGGACACGGTCAGCCCCTGGAAGAAGTACTGAGTTCCGGATCATGGGACGGGTGCTCACGCTCGCCTAAGGTCGGCGGACGTGAGCACCCGCATCCTCGTCGTCTACTACAGCGCGACGGGCAACACCGCGAAACTGGCGTCGGCGCTGGCCGACGGCGCCCGTGAGGCCGAAGCCGACGTCCGTGTCCGCACGGTCCCCGAAACCGCCCCGCCCGGTGCGGTGGCGAGCAATCCGCGCTGGCAGGCGTGGGTGGACGCCGGTCCGCACCACGACCTCGCGACGCTGGAAGACCTGGAGTGGGCCGACGGTTTCGCCGCCGGGAGCCCGACCCGTTTCGGCGGCCCGGCCGCCCAGCTGAAGTCCTTTTTGGACAGTACCGGCGGCCTGTGGGCCAAGGGAAAGCTGGTGAACAAGGTCGCGACGTCGTTCACCACGGCGTCCACCGCGCACGGCGGGCTCGAAGCGACGGTGCTGGCGACCAACAACGTCTTCTATCACTGGGGCGCCATCGTCCTGCCGCTCGGTTACACCGATCCGCGGCTGCTCGAATCGGGCAATCCGTACGGCGGCTCGTTCGTCTCGCGCAAGTCCGCGGAACCCGACGAACTCGCCCTGGACGCCCTCCGGCTGCAAGGGCGACGGCTCGCCACCGTCTCGCGCTACGTCGCCGACGGTCTTTTCAAGGACGGGTGAAGGGAACCGCGCGTCCGTCTCCCGCGTCGTAGGGTGGTCACACAGCGTCACTCCACGGGGAGGAAGCGGGATGGCCGGCGGGTACGAGGTGGTCCTGGAGACGATCGGCGCCGCGTCAGACGCGGCGAAACGGGCTTCGGACGACATCGGGCAGGTGGCCTTGGCGGCCACCCTCGCCGACGTCGCGGCGGGCCTGCCGGGCGGGGCCTCGGGTGAAGCGGCCCGGTTGCTCGCGGACGCCTGGGGCCGCGCGGTGCCGGGCTGGGCCGCGAACACCTCGGACTACGCCGCGCGACTCGACGAAGCGGCCGTCCGCTACCGCTCGAACGAGCTGGCGGCCTCACGGGAACTTCCCGTCTGATGCTCACCTGGGGTGACGTGCGCCGGTGGGATCCGGCCGCGATCGGGCGGGTGGCCGACGCGCTCAACGACGGCTGCACCCGGATCATCGCCGCGAACGACGACGTCGAAGCCATGGCGCGCTTCACCGGCTGGACCGGGGACGCCGCCACCGCCGCGTCGACGCGGGGCGGATCGCTGACCTCCACGCTGGAACAGCTCGTGGCCGAGGCGTCCGCGGTCCGGCGGGGCGCGCACGAGGTGCAGATCGCGCTGGACCGGATCGTCGCCTTCGTGCGGGAGACCGACGAACTCGCTTCGCGACACGGCCTGCTCATCAGCGGCGGGGGCGAGATCACTTCTACCGGCGGGCCTTCGGAACCGCGGGTGAGCGCGGAACTCGCCGACCGGATCGAGCAGCTCCTGCGCCGCGCCACCGACGTCGACGCCGATTTCGCCGACATCATGCGACGGGCCCTGCGCGGCGAGATCACCGAACAGGGTGGCACCACCCTTGCCCAGGCGGCGGACGCCGGAGCCGCGCAAAGCGGGCTGTCGATCATCGGCCCGCCGGAGAACGGCTCCCCCGGTGACAACAAGGCGTGGTGGGCGAGCCTGTCGGATACGGCGAAAGTCGCTCTGCTGCGAGGAAATCCGGGGCTCGTCGGCAATCTCGACGGCATCCCGGCGACCGATCGCGACGCCGCCAACCGCGCCGTTCTCACCCGCGAGATCGCGCGGCTTCAAGGCGATCCCAAGCTCAAGGGCCTCGAAGCCATCCAGCAACGGCTGGACCGGTCGGATCCGCAGGCGTTCCTGCTGGGGCTGGACACCGGCGGCGACGGGAAGGCGATCGTTTCGGCGGGGAACCCCGACACGGCGGTGAACGTCGCGACGTATGTGCCGGGGACCGGTTCGGAACTGTCGAAGATCGGCGGCGATCTCAACCGTTCCGACAAGATGTGGGCCGCGGCGACGACCTCGGGCTCCCCGTCGACAGCCGTCATCACCTGGCTCGGCTACGACGCGCCGAACGAGATCACCGACGCCGCGAGCGCCGAATACGCCGACGGCGGCAAGGCGGCACTCGCCGGATTCCAAGACGGACTGCGGGAAACGCATCAAGGACCGCCGTCGCACAACACGGTGATGGGCCACAGTTACGGCACCACCGTCGTCGGCCACGCGGCCCGGGACGGCGGTCTCGCCGCGGACGAACTCGTCTTCGTGGCGAGCCCTGGTGTCGGCGCGCACGACGTGAGCCAGCTGCACCTCGACGGGGTGGATCCGGGCGAGACCGGCAAACACGTGCACGCGACGGTCGCCGAACACGACATGATCAACCTGGCCAACGTCGAGATCGCCGGGTACGACCTGATCCTCGGCCAGGATCCGGCCGACGCGGACTTCGGCGGGCAGGTGTTCACCTCGGCGCCGGGCACGGACGGGTGGGGCGGGTACAGCACGGAGGCGCACAGCGAATACTGGGAAGACAACAACCCGTCGCTCCGGAACCTCGGCCTGATCATCGCGGGAAAGCCCGCCTCGTGAAACTCACGCTCGTGACCGCTCTTCTCGTGCTCTTGTCCGCTTGTTCCCCTGGAGGTGGAGACGCCGTGAAACCGACCATCACCGAGCAAGAGGCGAAGGCAAAAGTCGAGGCCTACATCGAGGCCGCGGTCGGCGCCCTGCCCGGCACGGCGGAGCGAAAGCCGTTCACCCAGAACAGGTCCGAATGCACCGACCCCACCGACAACGGCCCCCACGGTCGCTTTGAGATTTCCGCGACCTACGAGGTGACCGGTCTCGAACCGGCGCGATTCGCGGAGTACTTCGACGCCATCGTCGAGTGGATGTCTGCGCATGACTTCAAGGTCCTGACGGATTCGCGGCCGAAGGACCAGTACGTGTTCGTCAGGAACAACGCAGACGCCTTCGACATGTCCATCCAGGCGAACGATCTCGGCAAGTTCTACATCGGCGCGACCTCACCCTGTGTCTGGCCGAACGGCACCCCCGAACCCCAGGCGCTCGAAGCCGACCAACCCGAACAGCCGGTCGCCGCTCCCCCGGAGCCCGAACCGGAACCGTCGCGCAAGCCGCGTCGCGCCCCCGTCGACGACGAGGACTTCGCCCAGACGAACTGGACCGACGGCGGCACCTCCTACTGAGCCCGAAGCTTCGATGTCCCCAATGTGGCATTGGGGGCGTTGGGCGTCCCCAATGTCACATTGGGGACATCCGGCACGCGACCAGCGGCTGGGAAAACCGGTCGACCCGCGGGGAGTCGGCCTCTACCCTCCGGCCGTGACCGCCGAACTCGCCGCCGCCCCCACCCAGCACGTCGCGCATCGCGGCCGGGGGATCACGCTGATCCTGCTCGCCGCGCTCTTCTTCGGGACCTCGGGGGTGCTGGGCAAACCGGCGATGCAGGCGGGACTGTCGCCGGAGCAGGTCGCGGCGATCCGCATCGGGCTGTCGGCGATCGTCCTCCTCGCGCTCGTCGCCGTTTTCCGGCCGAAGCTGCTCAGGGTGACGAAACGCGAGTGGCCGTTGCTGCTGGCGTACGGTTCGCTCGGCGTCGCCGGCGTCCAGCTCATGTACTTCCTCGCGGCGGGCCGGATCCCGGTCGGGATCGCGATCCTGCTCGAGTTCACTTCACCGGTGCTGATCGCGCTGTGGGTGCGGTTCGTGCGGCGGGTGCGGTTGCCGAGGGCGATGTGGGCGGGGATCGCGCTGGCGATGACCGGGCTCGTGCTGGTCGCGCAGGTCTGGGAGGGCCTCAGCCTGGACGTCGTCGGGCTGCTCGCCGGGCTGGGCGCGGCGGTCTGTTCGGCGGGCTACTTCCTACTCGGCGAACGCGGCGTCGCCGACCGGGATCCGCTCGGCATGGTCACCTGGGGGATGACGATCGGCGCGGTCCTGGTGTGCGCGGTCGCCCCGCCGTGGACGATTCCGTGGGCAGTCCTCGGCGAAGCGACGGCTTTCGGGCCTTGGGAGCCGCCGGTGTGGTCGCTGCTGGTCGCGCTGGTGCTGATCGCGACCGTCATCGCCTACGCGACGGGCATGGCGGCACTGCGGCATCTGCCGGCGTCGGTGGCGAGCGTCGTGGGGCTGGTGGAGCCGCTGATCGCCGCGGCCGCCGCCTGGCTGCTGCTCGGCGAGGCGCTCAGCTGGATCCAGGCCGCGGGCGCGGTCGTCCTGTTGACCGGCGCGTACATCGTCCAGTTGACCACGAACGTGGTCCAGACGGACTCAACCGTTCTGGAGGCCCCGTAGGTCGCTGATCTCCTGCTGCTGCGAACGCGAAGTCGTCGCGGCGAGATCGCGGGCGTCGGGGTTGCGGCCGTGCTGGGTTTCGGTGTCGGCGATGCGGACGCCCGCCTCGCGCTGGCGCAGCAGCCGCGCGACGAACTGGCGGTCGAAGTCCTTTCCGGACAGTCCGGCCAGCTCCGCCATGTCGTTCGGGCCGACGTACCCGTCGCGCTGGACGTGCTCCATGTTCGGGTCGTCCGGCGCGGGCTGGCCCCAGGACTCGATGAGCCCGGAAAGCCGCGCGATCTCCGGCTCGTGGGTGTCGATGATCCGCTTCGCGAGCGCTTTCAGCTGCGCGTTCCCCGCGCGGGATTCCGCCAATGACGCCAGATCGACGCCCTGCTGGTGATGCGCGAGGGCCTGCCGCGCGAACGTGAGGTCGGCGTCGTTGAACGGAACGGCCGCCTGCTGCGCCATGGGTGACGACCCGGGAGGAGCCGTCTGTGCCTGGGGCGCCGCGTCCGAGCAGCCCGCGAGCACGACGGCGGCCAGGGCGGTGGCCAGAACGGCGGGCAGGGATCGGACGACGGCGTGCGGCATCGAAGAGCTCCTCGGAACGCGCGGTGGAGGTGCCAGGTTTGGAGGTGCCTAGGTTGGCAGAGTCCACTTCGGCCTGTTCACCGGGGGTTGCGCAAACACTTTTCCTCAGGCGCTTGCGGTGCGACAATCCCGCGATCCGCCGTCACTCCGACAGGAGGTAACCGCGAAATGGGCGCAGAGATCACCCCCGAACGGACGACCGAGCGGGCGGGCCTGCGCCCGGACCTGCGGCAACGCCACGTCCGCATGATCGCGCTCGGCGGGATCATCGGCGCCAGCCTGTTCATCGGCAGCGGCGCGGTCGTCCACACCGTCGGTCCCGCGGCCGTCCTCTCCTACGCCATCGGCGGTTTGATCGTCGTGCTGGTGATGCGGATGCTGGGCGAAATGGCGACCGCCGCGCCGTCACAGGGTTCCTTCATGGAATACGCGCGGACGTCGCTCGGCGGCTGGGCGGGCTTCACCGTCGGCTGGCTGTACTGGTACTTCTGGGTCGGCGTGGTCGCGTTTGAGGCCGTCGCCGGGGCGAAGATCCTCCAGACCTGGATTCCCGTTGTGCCGCAATGGATCTTCTCGCTGGTTCTGATGCTGCTGCTGACCGCGACCAACCTCGCCTCGGCCCGGTCGTTCGGGGAGACGGAGTTCTGGCTCGCGTCGGTCAAGATCGCCACGATCGTGGTGTTCCTGGTGGTGGGCATCCTGTTCGTGCTCGGGGCCTGGCCCGGCGGGTCGTTCTCGGTCGGCAACATCGCGCAGGACGGCTTCCTCGCCAACGGCCCGTTCTCGGTGGTGCACGGCGTGGTGATCGTAGTCTTCTCCTACTTCGGCGCGGAGATCGTCACCATCGCCGCCGCCGAATCCCGGGAGCCCGAAACGGCCGTGCGCAAGGCGACCTCGTCGATCGTCTGGCGGGTCATCGTGTTCTACGTCGGATCCGTGACACTGCTGGTGATGATCACCGGCTGGCGGGACATCCCGACCACGACGAGCCCGTTCGCCGCCGCGTTCGGCCGGTTCGGCATCCCCGCCGCCGAGACGATCGTCAGCGCGGTGGTGCTGACGGCCGTGCTTTCGGTGCTGAATTCGGGGCTGTACACCGCTTCCCGCATGCTGTTCGCGTTGCACGGCAACGGCTGGGCGCCGAAGTGGATCGCCGACACGAACCGGCGCGGCGTGCCGTGGAAGGCGATCCTGGTGTCCACTTCGGTCGGTTACGTGGCCGTGGTGATGAATTTCGTGTCACCGGACAAGATCTTCTACTTCATCATCAACTCCGCCGGCGCGGTCGCGTTGTTCGTCTACGCGATCATCGCGGGTTCGCAGTTGCGGATGCGGCGCCGTCTGGAAGCCGAAGCACCGGAACGGCTGAAACTGCGCATGTGGGGCTATCCCTGGCTGAGCTGGCTCACCCTCGCCGGGACGCTGGCGGTGGTCGCGTCGATGCTGTTCGTGGACGCGGACACCCGCGCCCAGCTGTACCTGAGCCTGATCAGCCTGGCGGTGATCCTCGGCGTCTACTTCATCCAGCGCCGGCGATCCGGCCGAGAGCCCCGTAAAACACCTCACCGATCTTCGCGGGATCACGACTGAGGAAGACCTGGCCACCGGCGGGCGCGACGATCTGCGCGAGTTCGGTCTCGTCGGCCTCCGGGCCGATCCCGATGGCGATCAACGGCACCGGACGGTCCGGGTCACGCAGTTTCCCCAGTTCCGCCATCAGGTTCTCGCGACTGACACCGCCGGGATCGGTGTTGCGGCCGTCGGTCATGACGATCACGAGGTTCAGCTTCCCCTGCGCCCATTCCTTGCGTGCCAGGCGATAGACGTCGAGGACACTGTCGTAGAGCCCGGTCTGCCCGTCCGGGACGGCGCGGACGGCGCGCAGCCGGTCCACCGCGGCCAGCTGGTCCCCGACCGGCGCCATCGGCAGGATCTCCCGGTAGTCGCGTTCACCGTCCATTTTGGTCGCGAAGGCCAGGAAACGGATCTGTGACGTGGGTTTGAACAAGTGCAGCGCGTTCTCCGCCGCCTCCAGCGTGATCCGCAGCCGGGACTCGCCGGTGCCCGGGACGGGCGCGCTCATCGATCCGGAGACGTCGATGAGCACTTGGGCCCGCGCGCTCACGTTCACCCCGGCCCACTGGCTGAGCGCTTTGTCGACCTCGGTGGCGGCCGGGATCTCGGCGCTGCGCTGCCCTTGCGCCTCGACGCGCTGATCGGTTTCGGCCAGCCGCAACGCCTGCCCGCCCGGAGCGCGGAGACCGGACCGAGTGCTGGTCGCCGAACCCTGGAGCAGGGCACGTTTCAGCGCGGCGACAGCCCTGCCCTGGTGCTCGTTCGCGCCCGCGATCTCCACGAACGGGTAGTCGAGCGACAGGGCCGAGGGCGAATACGCGGCCACCAGCGCGGTCTCGCCGGCGGTGAGCTCCGCATTGTGCCGCAGCACCGCGTTCTCCGACGCGGGGTACACCGTCGCGCCGGAGGTGGTGGCGGCGAACTTCCGGAGCAGGGCACTGTACGCGCCGGTGGGGTCCGTGGTGTCACCGGCGACATCGCGGAGCGCCAGCAGCGCGGAAACGCCGACGGGGTCGCGGACCGGATCCGGCATACCGGCCGCGATTCCGGGGCTGCCGAGCACTTCCGGCCAGGTCAGCGGTTTACGGGGCCAGCCGAGCCCCTTCGCGATCGGCTCCGCGACCGCGAGCACCACCGGCGAACTCGCCACCGACGGGCCGGACACGGGGACCCCGTCGGCACGCCGCAGGAACAGCGTCGAGGACGGGATCCAGGCTTGAGGGCGGGGCGCGGTTCCGGACAGCTCGTCCGCCACCTGGAGGGATTCCCTGGCCTGGACGTCGAAGGCGACACAATCGAGCTTGAGGTCGCGGGCGGTCCGCGTGACGGCGGGGGCGATGTCCGGCGACGCGGCGACGATCACCCGGGCGGGCTCACAGCCCGGATCGGACCGCGCCACGGCGACGGCCACCCAGGTGGCCGCGCCGAGCACGGCGGCCAGCGCGAGCGCCAGCAGCGGGAGCAGCATCCGTCTTCGGGTCCGGGCGGTGGTGTGGCGTCCCATCGGCTCTCCCGGCATGGGGCTCAAGGAGCGTCCGAGGGTACGCCGCCCGCCCCCCTAGGGGAAGGCTGCGACTTTCGTCGTAGCCGAACCCTACCGAGGCGGGAGGTTTCCGGAAGTGGGTCACGGAACACTTGCCCCGTAAGGAAAGCACTCGAAACCGGGGGAAACAGTGATGAACCGGCCCACCCGTGCGGAACAGCGCAAAGCCCGCAACGCCCTCTTCGGTCAGGCGGTCATGATCGCCTTCGCCCTGCTCCTCGCGGCGGCGATCCGTTAGTCCTTTCGCGGCACGAGCCGCCCCTGCCCGACCGGTGAAGCCACCCAGACCTGCCACGGGGACGGCCAGGAATCCGCGGCGCGCGGCCGCTCCACCCGCGCGCCGTCGAAGTCCACGCGGTCTTCGAACTCGGCCTCGGCGAAGGTGGTCGTCCCGCTGAACATCGCCTCGGCGAAGCTGGTGAACCGGGGGAAGGCGGCCGCGCGGAAATCGGTGGTGCCGGTGAACCACACCCTGTCGAAGTTGGCGAAACGCCGGAACCGGGCACCGTGGAAGTCCCCGCCGGCGATCACTCCGTCACGGAAGTCGGCACCGCTGAGGTCACAGTCCGCGAAGTCCGGCTCGACGAGGACCGCGTCCTGGAGATCCAGCTCCTCCCGGTGTTCGAGGCCACCGGATCGCCGGAGACACCGGGTCAGCAGGCCTTGCGCGGCCCGCCGGATCACGAACTCGTCCTCGTCCTCGACCGGGAATTTGAACGGCTTGCGCAGGTAGGTGCAGGTCAGCTCGATGGCGTCTTCGCGCGCGTCAGATTCTTCGCGTACGTACCGCTCCAGGTCCGCGAAGCTCGCGAGGCGCTCTGCGGCGTCCTCGCTGTCCATCTTCTCGACGACGCGTTCCCAGCGATCCCGCCGGAGCCCGGCGGCGATCTGCTCGGGCCGCGCCCGCCGGTCACGACGGACGCCCTCGACCGCTATGCGGCCCACGTAGACCAAGCCCACCCCGAGCGCGACGCCCGCGAGCGCCGCCACCACATGCACCCCCACCATCATGGGGCGATTATGCGCGCGAAGGCCCCTTCACTCGACTGAGTAAAGGGGCCTTCACGTGCGTTCGAACTAGACGGGGATGACCGTCGGCACGATCATCGGGCGGCGCCGGTAGGTGTCGGCGACCCAGCGGCCGACGACGCGGCGCACGGCCTGCGCGATGCGGTGCGTGTCGGTGATGCCCTCGGCCTCGGTCCGCGCGAGTTCCATCTCCACCATCGGGAGCACCGCGTCAAGGGCCTTCGGGTCGTCGGAGAATCCGCGTCCGGACACCGTCGGGCGCGTCACCGCCCGGCCGGTGTTCGTGTCCACGGCGACGGTGATGGCGATGAAGCCGCCCTCGCCGAGCACGAGCCTGTCGGACAGCGTCGACTCGCCGACGTCGCCGACCGAGAGGCCGTCGACGTACACGTGCCCGACCTCGACCCGGCCGGTCCGTGAAGCCTTGCCGTCGACGAGGTCGACCACGACACCGTCTTCGGCGATGACCACGTTCTCCGGCGCGACACCGGTGCGCACGGCCAGCTCGCCGTTGGCGCGCAGGTGCTTCCACTCGCCGTGCACCGGCATGACGTTGCTGGGACGCACCGCGTTGTACAGGTACAGCAGCTCGCCCGCCGACGCGTGCCCGGACACGTGCACCTTGGCGTTGCCCTGGTGCACGACGTTCGCGCCGAGCCGGGTGAGGCCGTTGACCACGCCGAACACGGCGGTCTCGTTGCCCGGGATCATCGAGCTGGCCAGCACGACCGTGTCACCGGCGCGGATCGAGATCTGCCGGTGCTCGCCGCGCGCCATCCGCGAGAGCGCCGACAGCGGCTCGCCCTGCGAACCGGTCGACACGAACAGCACCTTGCTCTCGGGCAGGTCACTGGCCTGGTCGAGGTTGACCAGCAGGCCGTCCGGCACGTTCAGCAGGCCGAGGTCGGCGGCGATGCCCATGTTCCGGACCATCGACCGGCCGACGAAGGCGACCCGGCGGCCGTGCCGCACGGCGGCGTCGAGCACCTGCTGGACGCGGTGCACGTGGCTCGCGAAGCAGGCGACGATGACGCGCTGGCCGACCTTGCGGACGACGTCGTCGAGCACCGGGCCGATGTCCCGCTCGGGCATGACGAACCCGGGCACCTCGGCGTTGGTCGAGTCGACGCAGAACAGGTCCACGCCCTCGTCGCCGAGCCGGGAGAACCCGGCGAGGTCGGTCAGCCTGCCGTCGAGCGGGAGCTGGTCGAGCTTGATGTCACCGGTGTGCAGCACGACACCCGCGGGCGTGCGGATGGCCACCGCGAGCGCGTCCGGGATCGAGTGGTTGACCGCGAAGAACTCGAGGTCGAAGGCGCCGACCTTGCGGCGCTCGCCCTCGCGGACCTCGATCAGGTTCGGCCGCTGGCGGTGCTCCTTGGCCTTGGCCGCGAGCAGCGCGTTCGTGAACCGGGAGCCGTAGATCTTCAGATCCGGGACGAGCCGCAGCAGGAACGGGACGGCGCCGATGTGGTCCTCGTGCCCGTGGGTGAGGACGAGGCCGTCGATGTCCTCCAGGCGGTCTTCGATCGCGCGGAAGTCGGGCAGGATCAGGTCGACGCCGGGCTGGTCGTCTTCGGGGAAGAGGACCCCGCAGTCGACGATCAGCAGACGGCCGCCGAACTCGAAGACGGTCATGTTGCGGCCGACTTCGCCGATCCCGCCGAGCGCGACCACGCGCAAGGCGCCTTCGGGCAGCGCCGGCGGCGGGGTGGTCGGTCCGGGTCCGGTTGGCAATGAACTCACCGAGGCATGGTCCCTACGCTGGTGTGTGAAGTCGGCGCCGTGTAGGCCGCCGCTGAATCTGCTTGTGCCACTCGTGCACCATGCCAGTCACTGGCGGCGGTATCACCGAGCGGCACGCCCCCCTGGGCGAGATCGGCGGAAATCGCCTGGAGCTGGTCTTCGCTCGCGGCCACGATGGGCAGCCGCGGGTCTCCGATGTCGAAACCGCGCAGCCGCAGGGCCGCCTTCGAGAAGGCGACGCCGCCGACGCGGGACATCGCCCGCAGGACCGGGAGCATCCCGCGGTGGTTGGTGCGCGCGGTGGAGGTGTCGCCGGACTCGTAGGCGTCCATCATGCCGCGGATACGGCCGGCCACGACGTGCCCGATCACGCTGACCACGCCCGCGCCGCCGACGGAGACCCACGGCAGGTTGAGGCCGTCGTCACCGGAGTAGTAGGCGAGCTGCGAGTTCGCGATGACCTCGGAGCCGGCGATCAGGTCGCCCTTGGCGTCCTTGACCGCGAGGATGCGCGGATGCTCGGCGAGCCGCAGCAGCGTGTCGACCTCGATGGGGACGATCGAGCGCGGCGGGATGTCGTAGAGCATCACCGGCAGGCCGGTGGCGTCGGCGACCGTGGTGAAGTGCGCGTAGAGCCCCGCCTGGCTGGGCCGCGAGTAGTACGGCGTGACGACGAGGACGCCGTGGGCGCCGGCCGCTTCCGCCTGCTTCGCCTGCTCGATACTGTGCGCGGTGTTGTTCGTGCCGGCCCCGGCGACGATCGTCGCGCGGTCACCGACGGCCGCGACGACGGCACGGACCAGCTCGGCCTTCTCGGCGTCGGTCGTGGTGGGGCTCTCGCCGGTCGTGCCGTTCACGACGAGACCGTCGTTGCCCAGATCCACGAGGTGTTCGGCCAGCTCCTGCGCCCGCTTCAGGTCCAGCGCGCCGTCGGCGTCGAAGGGGGTGGCCATCGCGGTGAGCACGCGCCCGAACGGTCTTCCCGGCGCTGCGGTGGGTGGAGTGGACATGCTGTGAAGGTACCTCCTGCGGGTGCCGAACCCCTTGCCGACGTGGTCGTTCCCTACGAATGCGGGAGATTTTCCGCGACGAAGGCGAGCTCGGCGCAAACTCTCTGTGAGCTATTTGACCTTGGTGGTGATTTGGGAGGTCAGCTGCCCGCCGTCGGTCTTGGCCAGCAGGCACAGATACTCGCGCGAGTAGTCGTGGTCGTCCTCGCCCAGCGGCCGGTTCCACTCCGCCTCGGTCGGGACGACGGCACGCCAGTAGAGCCCGCTCCGCTGCTGCGCGGGCACCACGTCCGAGTTGAAGGTGGCCGAACAGACCGCTTCGGCGATCCGGCTCACGACCTCCGCGCCGGGGTACGCGACGACCGTGGCGTCCTTGTCGCCGGCCGATTCGACGCCGAGCAGGTCGCCCTTCGCGTAGACCTCGACAAGGTGGTTCTTGGCGCAGTTGCCGCTGGTCTCGCTGTTCATCGTGGTGTTCTCCGCGAGAGGGACGTTGTAGCAGTCCCCGGACAGGTCGATCTTGAGCTGGCCGTTGATGCCGTAGGTCAGCGTCGGCTGCGCCTGCGCGTTCCCCGCGGGCGCGGCCATCCACCGGCCGAGGAAGATCCCGCCGACCAGGGCGCCGATCACGGCGACGGCGGCCAGGCTCAGCCACAGCGGACGGAGGTTGCGCTTGGCGGGGGCGGGCGCGAGCCGGGTCATCGGCTGGCCGGGCTGCATCATCGCCGTGCCGCCCGAGGGCGGGGTCGGCTGGGCCTGGACGCCCTGCGCCGCCGAGAGCAGGCTGCGCACCTGGTCGTAGGACATCCGCGCTTCGGGCTTGGTGACCAGGAGGCCGAGGATCGCCGCGGCCAGCGGGCCCTGGACCCGGGTCAGATACGGCGCCTCGGTCATGATCGCGTGCAGCGTCGCCGCGGTGGTCGAGCGTTCGAACGCGACGATGCCCTCGGCGGCGAAGAACAGCGTCGTGCCCAGGGACCAGAGGTCCGATTCGGGCATCGCGTCGCGGCCTTCGACCCGTTCCGGCGCCATGAACGCGGGCGAGCCGACGATCATGCCGCTGGTGGTCAGGCGCGGGTCGTCGGCGGCGTGCGCGATGCCGAAGTCGGTGAGCTTCACGCGGCCGTCCGGCGCGACCATGATGTTCGCCGGTTTGACGTCGCGGTGCACGATCCCGGCGGCGTGCGCGGCCCGCAGCGCGGACAGCACCCGCTCCCCCACCTGCGCGACCTGCTGCGCGGGCAGGGGGCCGCGTTCGCGGACCAGGTCGGCCAGCGTCGGTGCCTCGACCAGCTCCATCACGATGTACGTCGCGCCGTTCTCGGTGACGACGTCGTACACGGTGACCACGGCCGGGTCGTTGAGGCGCCCGCCGGAGCGGACCTCGCGCAGCATCCGCTCCGAAAGCACCGAGGCGTCCTCGGGGGCATTCGGGAACTTCAGCTCCTTGATCGCCACCTGACGGCCGATCACCTGGTCCTGGGCGCGCCAGACGATCCCCATCCCGCCGCGGCCGAGCTCGCCCAGCAGGGCATACCGGCCGGCGACGATCCGCCCGCCGGGGGCCTGGAACGTCTGCTGGGGCGGCCCGTACGGACGGGTCTGTTCGTCGGTCAAGGTTCGGCGCTCCTTCGGTTCGCGCAGGATGCTAACTCGGACCCGTTCGCGTACCGGAAGGTTCCTCGGACCTGCTTACTGAATCAGACCGTGACCTCGTGCCCGGATTCCCGGAGCGCCTTCACGGCGCGCTCCAGCTCGGAACCCCGCACCAGTACGTGGTCGGTGTCGAAAGTGGACAGCGAGAACAGCGCCACCCCGGCGGCGGCCAGCTCGCTCGACAACGCCGCGATGATGCCGGTGAGCGTGAAGGCCAGCGGCCCGCGGACCGACAGCAGCCGCCAGCCGTCCTCGATGGTGGCCCCGGCGGGCGCGAGACCGGCCGGGCAGATCACCGACAATTCCTCGGGCGTCCGGGTGACGGAGATCAGCACGGGCTCGCCGGGGTCGAGCAGGTTCGCCGGAACCGGCGCGTCCGGGGCCAGGCGGGCGACCGCGTACTCGCCTGGCCGGACGTCGATCGCGAGGCGTCGCATCAGCCTTCGAGGACCTTCGGGCTGGACGCGACCTCGGTGCCGTCGGGCAGCGCGGAGATGGTGAAGTCCGCGAACACGTTGCCCGAGGCCTTCTGCAGCTCGCGCAGGCAGTCGATGGCCAGGGCGCGGATCTCGACGTCGGCGTGCTCGGTGGCGCGCATCGCGATGAAGTGCCGCCAGGCGCGGTAGTTGCCGGTGACCACGATGCGGGTCTCGGTCGCGTTCGGCAGCACCGCGCGAGCGGCCTGGCGCGCCTGCTTGCGGCGCAGGGTCGCGCTCGGCACGTCGGCGAACTTCTCCTCCAGCCCGGCGAGGAGCTCGGTGTAGGCGTCGACGGCGGCCTGGGAGGCGGCGAGGAACTTCGCGTGCAGCTCCGGGTCCTGCGCGATGACGTCGGGCTCGACGAACGCGGCGTCGCGCTCCGGCACGTAGCGCTGCGAGAGCTGCGAGTACGAGAAGTGCCGGTGGCGGATCAGCTCGTGCGTCAGCGACCGGGAGATCCCGGTGATGTAGAAGCTGACGGAGCCGTGCTCCAGCACCGACAGGTGGCCGACGTCGATGATGTGCTCGAGGTAGCCGGCGTTGGTGGCCGTCTTCGGGTTCGGCTTCTTCCAGGACTGGTAGCAGGCCCGGCCCGCGAATTCGGCCAGCGCCTCACCACCGTCGGCATCGGTCGACCACGGTACGTCCGACGGCGGGAAGAACTCCGTCTTCGCGATCAGTTGAACCTTGGGTGACACGGTCTCGGCCACGTTCGCACTCCTTTTCGACCCCTGCTCCACGACTCCGGGCAGCGTAACCGCAAGGGTCTTTGACGCCGGGGCGACATCACGGTGACGTCATGGCCTCCTTGACCGACGTCACCTATGACGTCATAGTGGTGTCATGGATCTGACGCCGTACATCACAAGCCTTCGCGAGGACCTCGCGAACACGGCTTCGGCCGGCGACGAGCAGACGCGGCGCGCTGCCGCGCTGCTGTCGTCGGCGCTGGAGCCGGCCGCCCGGTTGACCATCATGAACGCCCTCGCCGACCTGGCCGCCGAAGTGACTTCGGCGCTCCCGGGGCACGTCGTCGACGTCCGGCTCGACGGCCGCGACGTGCGTGTCGTCGTCACCGGCTCCTCGGAGGGCGCCGAGCAGTCCGCGCCCCGCCACGAGCCGCCGCGGGAGGCCCCGCGCGCGCCCAAGGTGGACACGGGCGACATCACCCGGATCACGCTACGCCTGTTCGAGCAGGTCAAGGGCCAGGCGGAAGCCGCGGCCGCCTCTCAGGGCGTCTCGCTGAACACGTTCGTCTCGCAGGCCGTCCAGGGGGCACTGGGCAAGAGCGGGAGCGAGCACTGGCACACCAAGCAGAAGCCGGACGGCGGTGCCGGTTCGCGCCTGCACGGCTGGGTCCAGGGCTGAGTCTCCTGGGGGCGGAGCTGAGGACGCACCTCGAAAGCAACCAAACGCGTGAACCCGCCCCGGCCGAAGGCCCCGCTATCGCGGTGGCAGGGCGCCCTCGTCCGCCATCGTGACGGGGAAGACCAGGCAGCGTCCTGCCGACGTCGATCGCGGTCGCGGGTTCACCACCAGACACTGAGGGACAAAAGATGACCGAGGAAAGCACTCCCGCGGGTGAAGAGACCGTGCGCGTCGAAGACTTCGAGGCCGAGGGCCCGATCGAAATCGACGTCAGCGTGGCCATCGGCCGGGTGACCATCGAACTGACCGACGAGAGCGGCGTCCACGCCGAGGTCCGCCGGGACGGCGGCGAACAGCAGCCGTGGGTGGACGGGATGACGAGCCTGCTCAGCTGGGTCGGGGAACGCTTCGGCGACCAGCTCGGCGGTTCGCCGTCGAACCCGGTGGGCGACGCCGTGGCGCAGACGCGGATCGAGAAGACCGGCAACCGGCTGGTCGTCCAGGCGCCGAAGGCCTGGCAGCTGAAGAACGTCCCGCTCGCCGTGACCGTCCGGGCACCCGCCGGTTCGCATCTGGAAGTGCGGGCAGGGGCGGCCGACGTCACGGTGACCGGCGCCGCCGGTCGCGCCGACCTCCTCACCGGCGCCGGCAAGATCAGCCTGGAGCGCGCCGACGGGTCGGCGATCGTCCGCACGGGCACCGGCGACGTCAAGCTCGGAGCGACGGCGTCCGGTCTCCAGCTGCGCACCGGCAGCGGCAACGTCGAAGCGTCCTCGCTCAGCGGTTCGGCCACGATCGCGACCGGCACGGGCGACGTCTGGCTCGGCGAGGTCGCGGGCGAGGTGCTGGCGCGCACCGGCAGCGGCGACCTCTCGGTGACGGACGCCGCCTCCGGGGCGCTGGAGCTGACCACCGGTTCGGGCGAGGTCCGGGTCGCGATCCGCGGCGGCGTTCCGGCCGAGATCGACCTTTCGTCGACGACCGGGGCCGTGTCGAGCGAACTGGACGTCGCGGACAGCGCCCCTGCCGACGTCTCGCTGAAGGTGCGGGCGCGCACCGGCACCGGCGACGCGAAGGTGACCAGCGCGGCCCGGTGAGGCCGCTGACCGCAGGGGGATCGGGGGACCTTTGCTCTCACTTTTCCACGGGGGTGGGAGCAAAGGTCCCTTGCTCGTTTTCCGGCGAGGGAGAGTGTCATGAGGGGTCCCCATGGGACGAAAACTGTCCTATGGGGACCCCTCATGACACCGGGACCCCGGCCTAGCGGGACGCGCGCGCTCATCCGCCCGTCCCGGGTGCGATGAAGGGCCTTTCATAGCAAAATTTGCTATGAAAGGCCCCTTCATTGCAACGCGAGGGTGCCGGGGTCAGCGCA
>NZ_NMQT01000081.1 GCF_002234405.1 Amycolatopsis thailandensis
CGAGTTGCACTTGATCCGGATCCCGGCGGTCTGGCCGGCGCGGGCGAGTTCGATCTCCTCGCCGATGGCGCGCACGATGCCGCGGCGGATCCCGTGCGGCGACGTGAGGATGTTGCGATAGGTGTCCTGGCGGGAGTACCCGGTGAGCACGTTGAACAGATCCGTCAGATCCGCGCCGATCGTCGGGTCGGCGGTCAGGATGCCGAGGTCTTCGTAGAGGCGCGCGGTCTTCGGGTTGTAGTTGCCGGTGCCGATGTGGCAGTAGCGGCGGATGGTCGAACCCTCCTGGCGCACCACCATCGACACCTTGCAGTGCGTCTTGAGGCCGACGAGACCGTAGACCACGTGCACGCCGGCGCGTTCCAGCGTGCGGGCCCAGGTGATGTTGGCCTGTTCGTCGAACCGGGCCTTGATCTCCACGAGCGCGACGACCTGCTTGCCTGCCTCGGCCGCGTCGATCAGCGCGTCGACGATCGGGGAGTCGCCGGAGGTGCGGTACAGCGTCTGCTTGATCGCCAGCACCTTCTCGTCCGCG
>NZ_NMQT01000082.1 GCF_002234405.1 Amycolatopsis thailandensis
GCGCGCGAGATGCCGAAGTCGGTGATCTTCGCGGTACCGGACTCGTCGATCAGGATATTCCCTGGCTTGACGTCGCGGTGCACGATCCCGGCGCGGTGCGCGGCGACCAGCGCCGACGCGACCTGCTCGCCGATCTTCGCGACGCGTCCCAGTGGCAGAGTGCCCTCTTCGGAGATGATCGCCGAGAGGCTCGGGCCGTTCAGGTACTCCATCACCAGGCAGGGGTCGCCGCCGTGCTCGGCGATGTCGAACACCACGATCGCGTTCGGATGCTGGAAGCGGGCCGCGTTCTTCGCCTCGCGCATGGCACGCTGGCGCATGTTGTCGCGTTCGGCCTCTGAGACACCTGGCTGCGGGAGGATCTGCTTGACCGCCACCGAGCGCTCGAGGCGGACATCGATGGCACGCCAGACCACCCCCATGGCACCGCTACCAATTTGCTCGACCAGGCGGTAATGCCCAGCGATCAGCTGACCGGTGTCGATGGCGACTGCTCCTGACACATTCTTTGACGAACACATCCCGGGTGATGGTGGCGTTCCGCGGCCTGAGAGGCCCCGCGCACCCGATCGAGTGTAGCGGGCGGCGGTTTCGGCTCCCCGTCAGCTCGCCGGTGCGGAGGCGGGCAATTCTTCCTCGCCGCTCGATTCGGGCGCCGGAACGGCCTTCCGCCGGAAGACCTTGACCAGCCCGATGGCCCCCGCGGCGGCGAACACGGCGTAACAGATCAGCAGGGCGGGAGGCGTTTCCCCGGTCAGCGCGTCACCGAGGACGACGACCGCGACCGTGCCCGGCAGGCTGCCGAGCGCGGTCCCGATCAGATACGGGGCGAAACGGACCGATGACACTCCGCACAGGTAACTGAACGGAGCGAACGGCACCATCGGGATCAGCCGCAAGGAGGTGATCGCCAGCACCCCGCCGTCCGAAAGCCGGTCGTTGACCGCGCGGACCTTGGCCCGGTGCAGGTGCCGGGTGACCAGATCGCGGCCGAGCGCCCTCGAAAGGGCGAACGAGAGCCCGGAGGCGACCGTGGTGGCCAGGATGCCGACGACGATGCCCGTCGTGGCGCCGAGCAGCAGCCCGCCCGCGAGGTTGAACACGGTGCGCGGGATCGGCGCCACGGTCAGTACCGAATAGACCAGGAAGAACACCAGCGGCGTGGCCGGGCCGGTCTCGGCCGCCCAGGCCCGCAGTCCGGCCGGGCTCGGGATCGGCAGCAGCACCGCGGCCGTCACGAAGAGGGCGAGCACGGTGAGCGCGAGGATTAATTTGGTACGGCCGGACACTGCGTCCACCGTACGGTATTCGCCGTGGTCGACATCGAGGCGCTGCGGACGCAGCCCGAACTCACCGGCGAGAACGTCTTGCTCACGCAGCTCGACGAAACGTACTTCGAGACCGGGTGGGAAGCCCTGCGCGAACCGGAAAGCCGCAGGCTGACCGGTACGCACACCGATTTCACCGAAGAACAGGTCCGGACCTGGCTGGCCGGTCGGCCGGGCCTGGCCGATCGGGCGGATTACGCGATCGTGCGTAAGGAGGATCGCGTCCATGTCGGCGATCTCGCGCTCACCGACGTCGACAAGGACAACCGCTCCGGATCGTTCCGCATCGCGCTGAACGGCCCGGAGTTCTTCGGCAAGGGCTACGGCACCGAGGCGACCAAGCTGCTGCTGGCCTACGCGTTCGACGTCGTCGGCCTGCACCGCGTCTCGCTCGAGGTCTTCGACTACAACCCGCGTGCCCAGCGCGCCTACGAGAAGGCCGGGTTCGTCCGCGAGGGGCTCCAGCGGGAGGCCCTGTGGTGGGACGGCGAGTGGCATGACGTCATCACGATGGCAATTTTGAAGAACGATCCGCGGCCCTGAGCGGCGCCGGACTGGCTACGGTGGGCGCATGCCCAAGAACGGTGAGCCGATCGAGGTCGAGGTAGGCGAGCGCAAGGTCCGGGTGTCGAGCCCGGACAAGGTGTACTTCCCGGCCCGGGGGATCACGAAGCGCCAGGTCGTCGAGCACTATGTCGCGGTCGGCGAGCCGCTGCTGCGCGCGGTCGGGGAGCGGCCGACGACGCTGAAGCGCTACGTCGACGGCGTCGAGGGCGAGTGGTTCTACGCCAAGCGCGTGCCGAAGGGCGCGCCGGAGTGGGTGGAAACCGCGAAGATCACCTTCCCGTCGGGCCGCACGGCCGAAGAGGTCTGCCCGACCGAGCCCGCCGTGTTCGCCTGGGCGGCGAACCTGGGCACCTTCGACTTCCACCCGTGGCCGGTGCGGCGGCCCGACGTCGATCACCCGGACGAACTCCGCATCGACGTCGACCCGCCGGACGAGGCCGGGTTCTCCGACGCGGTCGAGGTCGCCGGCGTGGTGCGCGAGGTCCTCGACTCGGCGGGGCTCGTCGGCTATCCGAAGACCTCGGGCGGCCGCGGCGTGCACGTCCTGGTGCGGATCCGGCCGGAATGGGACTTCATCGACGTCCGGCACGCGGTGATCGCGCTGGGCCGCGAGGTCGAGCGCCGGATTCCGGACAAGGCGACCATCGCGTGGTGGAAGGAAGAGCGCGGCGGCCGCGTCTTCATCGACTACAACCAGGCCGCGCGCGACCGCACGGTGGCGTCGGCCTGGTCGGTGCGCGGAACCGCCCGTGCGACGGTGTCGACCCCACTGACCTGGGACTTGCTGACCGAGGTCGACCCCGACGACTTCGACGTCCTCACCGCGGGCGCCTTCTACGCCGAGCGCGGCGACCTGCACGCGCCGATGGACGAGCAGGCGTTCGGCATCGAGTCCCTGCTGGAGTGGTACGCGCGGGACGAGCGCGACCACGGCCTCGGTGAGATGCCGTATCCGCCGGACTACCCGAAAATGCCCGGGGAGCCGAAGCGGGTGCAGCCCAGCAAGGCGCGGGACGACACCTAAGCCTCCCGAGGGGCATCAGGTCGACGTGTTCTCGGGGTGGTCGTGAGTGATAAGTGTCGTTAGAACGACCCAAAACACTCACGACCACCCCGGCCGACGCCACACCTGCCTCGGCGGTCCCATCGGCCCCATAAACGCTCGCCGCAGCCAGTCGTGGTGCACCTGCGGCGCGGAGGGCATCAGGCCTGGAGCGAAGGGGACTTTCCGCGCATGGGATGCGGGGAAAGTCCCCTTCACGCCGTGCGGCACGCCACGCTCGGCCGGTAGCTCTTAATGAGCCCGGCCGACGCGGGAAAGCGAGCGGTCGGCGACGGTCAGCGCGAGGAACAGCACGCTGACCACCAGCATGAACGCGGCCAGATGGTGCAGCCCGGCGCTGTCGGCACGCTGTCCGAAGAACGCGCCGCCGGCCGCGGACGCGACGATGGCGCCGAGGTAGCCAAAGGTGCGCAGCAACCCGGCCGACGAGCCCATCCGTTCGGCGTGGGCCTGGTGGTACACGGAATTCTGCAGCGCGAGGTTGTTCAACCCCTGCGGGACCCCGAGGACGATCACGACGGCCAGCAGTGTCCACAGCGGACTGCCGTCGTTCAGGAACAGCAACAGCGCGCAGGCGACGACCTGGCCGAGCGAGCCGACCAGGAGCTTGCCGCGGACGGCTTTGCTGCGCCCGGTGACGGTGGAGGCGATGATCCCGACGCCGAACAGCGGGAGCAGCACCAGTCCGGCTTCCGACGCGGACAGCCCGTGGCCCTGCTCCATCCACTGCGTGTAGCCGTAGAGGAAGGCGTAGCTGACGACGAAGCTGAGCAGCGCCCGGCCGTAGGTGGCCAGTAGCGGCAGGTTGCCGCCGAGCAGGCGCACGTCGATGAACGGCTGCCGGGTCCGCAGTTCGCGCCAGGTGAATCCGGCGGCCGCGACGACGGTCACGGCGAGCAGCCACCAGTCGCCGCCTCGCGGGTCCATCAGGAACAGCAGCAGGCAGACGAGCGCCGCGGCGAACAGGCCCATGCCGGGCAGGTCCAGTTCGCGAACCAGGCCGTCGCGGCGGGTGACAGGCGTCGTGGGGAGACGGCGGAAGCCGAGGTACAGGCCGGCCAGGGCGAGCGGGATGTTGATCGCGAGTGTGGCGCGCCACCCGCCGATCCCGATCAGCAGGCCGCCGAGGCTGGGCCCCACGACGGCGATGGTCTGTGTGGTGATGGCGAGCGCCGTGAGGACCCCGGCGGGGCTGTCCTTCCCGGTGCGCTGGGCCTCGCTCCGGATGAGGTACATCGCCGCGGGATAGCCGGCGCAGGTGCCGAAACCGAGAAGCACCCGGGAAGCGACGAGCACGCCGAAGCTCGGCGCGAGCATCCCGGCGACGCCGGCGATCCCGGTCAGCGCCGCGCCGGCCAGGAACAGGCGGCGGGGGCCGAAGAGGTCGATGAGCCGCCCCACCACGGGCTGACCGATCGCGGTGGCCAGGTACAGCGCGGAAACCAGCCAGGCCGTCTCGGCGGGCGGCGCCCCGAAGGCCACACCGATCGGCACCAGGGACACGGAGATGATCGACGAGTTGACCGGGTTGAGGGCCGCGCCCAGCATCATCGGGGGCAGGAGCCGCCGTTCGAAGCCCGTTTCCGGCACGGTGCTCACCGCCGCACCACCCGTTCCAGCAGCGCCGCCGCTTCGATCAGCGTGCGGCGCTCGGCCTCGGTGCACCGCGTCTCCAGAACCTGCGCGAGCCAGCCCTCCCCGGCGCGGCGGCGCTCTTCGAGGAAGGCGTGACCGCTGTCGGTGACGAAGATCAGCTGACGCCGTCCGTCCTCGGGATCCGGGCGGCGGGCGGCGAGTCCTCGATCCACGAGGACACCGACGGTGGTGGCGATCGATTGATGGCGGATGCCTTCCAGCGCCGCCAGATCGCTGACGGACGCTTCACCGTCCTTGTCGAGCCGGCTGAGGACGGACGTCTGGGACGGCGTGAGGTCACCGCTGCCGTAGTTCTCCCGCAGGCGGCGCCGCAGCCTGCTGAAGGCGACGCGGATGTCGTGGGCCGCGCGGGCGCTGGAGGCGTTCTCGGTCATGTTCGCAGGCTAACTTGCGCAGTTCAGGCTGCGCAATTTTGCCTGCGTATCTAGCCGCGGGTGAACTCGCAGCCCGCGACCTGCACGTACTCGCCCCTGCGCGCGGCGAACCGGGCGGCGCCCGAGGTCAGCTGGTCGGCCACGATCTTGGACGCGCCGGTGGCCCGCAGTCTCGCCCAGTAGCAGTGCCCGTTACCGTCCGGCGCCGGTCCGGGGGAGTGGTACGAGCCCGCTTCGATGTCGGTGCCGACCAAGTAGGTCCCGTCGGCGAACCGGTCCGCCGGGGTGGTGGCGGCGGTGTGTCCCGAAGTGACCGGCGGCGCCGGGACCGTCACCGTCGGCGCGGGCGCGGCTTCGGCCGTGACGGTCACCGTCGCGGGGGCCGCCGGGGCCGTGGTCGTGTCGGGTGATCTCGGGTGAGTGGCCGCCACCACACCGACACCCGCGCCCAAAGTGAGCGCGACGGTGAGCCCGGCCACGAGCGGGAACGCATTTCGTGACGACGCGTGCGGCGTCGGTGACCAATTCGTGCTCGGCATCCGTCTCTTCAATCGATTTGCTCGCGGAGTGATTGCGCTTTCGTGTCGATCTAGAAACCTGTTACCGCTCCGCGGCGGACCGATACGAGACTGTGTGACGCACGGGACCTTGCCGTAACGGCAAGCTTCCTGCCAGCGACAGTTCCCTCCGAACACTAAGCTGGGGGAGACGAAGGAGTACCTGTGGACGACCTGATCGCCTTTCTCGCCGCGCGTGTGGGGCAACGCCAGGCGCTGATCATGCAGGCGGTCAAGAAAACCGAGATCAGCGAATCGCTCAATCGTGGTGAGACCAAGGTCGTCATCGAAAAGAAGATCCGTTCGCTGAACGACATCGAACTCGACGCGGTCAATCAGATGATCAACGAGATCGAAGCGACCCGGCGGCTCATGCAGGCGCATCGCACCACGGTTTCGGAGAAGGTCCCGGGATTTCCCCTGTACGGCAACGAGTATTGGTGCGAGACCTGCCACGTGCCCGCCGACGAGGCCGGGACGAACTGGTGCCTGACCCTGCGGCTGCTGGCTCTCCCGTACGCCGACCACGCGGACTACAGCGAGCGCTGGCGTCCCTGAGCGGGGAATGCCCGCCGGGCCGGGACGCGTTGACCCGGAGGTGATCACGCTTTCGGTACTGGACCGGTCCCCGACCCGCCGCGGCGGCGACGCGCCCCGCGCCCTGCGGGACACGGTCGCCTTCGCGCGTGACATCGAAGCGCTGGGTTACCACCGGTTCTGGGTCTCCGAACACCACAGCGTGCCCGGTGTCGCCGGATCGGCACCCACCGTGCTGGCGGCCGCCGTCGCCTCGGCGACCGAGCGGATCCGGGTCGGTACGGGCGGGGTGATGCTGCCGAACCACCGGCCGCTGGTGGTCGCGGAACAGTTCGGCGTCCTCGAATCCCTCTTCCCCGGCCGGATCGACATGGGGCTGGGCCGGTCCGTCGGGTTCACCGGCGGGGTCCGGCAAGCGCTCGGGCACGAGAAGGACGACGCCGACCGGTTCGGCGACCAGGTCCGGGAGCTGCTGGGGTTCCTCGCGGGCGACCAGACCGCGTATCCGGGCGTGCACGCCATCCCCGCCGAAGGTCTTCACGTGCCCGCGTTCCTGCTGGCCACCGGTGCCGGCGCTCGGCTGGCCGCGGAACTGGGGCTGCCGCTGGTGATCGCGCCGGTCCGGGGCGAGGGTCCGCTGCTCGAAGCCATCGAGGGCTACCGCTCCGGCTTCCGTCCCTCCGCGCGGGCTTCGCGGCCGTACGTCGTGGTGTCCACGGCGATCGCGGTCGCCGAAACGGCCGAACGGGCCCGGCGGTTGCTGATCCCCGAGGCCTGGTCGACCGTCTACTCGCGAACGCACGGCGTCTTCCCGCCGCTGTCGCCGGTGGAGGAGATCCTCGCCGGACCGCTTTCGGACCGCGATCAGGAGCGGCTGGACCGCGCGCTCGACGGCCAGATCGCCGGCACCCCGGACGAGGTGGGCGGCAGGCTGGCCGATCTCGTCGCCAAGACCGGCGCCGACGAGATCCTCGTGACCACCAGCACCTTCGACCAGGCCGAGCGGCTGGAGTCCTATCGGGCACTGGCCGAGGTCGCCGGACTTCCCGATTACGCCGGAAAACAGAGTCTCGCCGCGGTGTCGTGACTTTGCTAGTGTCACGGCCATGACTGCCGGGTCGGCCTTGTGCCGTGAGCGGACGGGTTCCCCGGCCGCCGCTTGATCTCCGGGCGGGCCCGAAGCCCGCCTCCGCGTACGTGTCCTGTTGTGGACCATGCGCGGAGAGGAGGTGAATCGCATGTCCCCCAACGAAAACTGGCGCGAGTTCGTCCTCGCGCACGTCGATGGCGGAGCCCTGGACGGTGTCGTCACCCGGGTGCTGCCGTTCGGCGCGTTCGTCGAAGTGGCCCAAGGGATGGAGGGGCTGCTGCCGACCGTCGGCGGCACCGGCCCGCTCACCGCGGGCGCGGCCGTGTCCGTCCGGCTGGACAAACTGGACGTCCAGAACCGGCGGTTCAGCCTGACCCTGGCCTGACACCGCTCGCGTTTAGTCCTCTGGATGCGGTACTTGCGTGTGCAAGTACCGCATCCAGAGGACGAAATGCGTTCTAGAGGCGCAACAAAAGCTGGGTGAGGACGCGCTGCGCGGGGTCGTCGAGGTCGATCCCGGACACCTCGCCGGCGCGGCGCACCCGGTAGCGCACCGTGTTCGGATGGATGTTCAGCTCGCGCGCCGCGCGCCGGACATCGCCGAACGCGTCGAGGTAGGCGAGCACGGCGGGCACGAGGATGCCGCCGTGCTCGGCGTCGTGCGCGACCAGGTCGGTCAGCCGGGGGTCGCGGATCCTCGGCTGCTCACCGAGGAACGCGAGGACCTCCGAGAGCAGGACCTCGGCGCGCACGTCGGCCAGTGAGGCGACGTCCGCGGTCCCGTGCCCGCGCGCCATCGTCGCCAGCACACGATCGGCGTCGCCCCGCGAGGCCGCCGCGTCGGACAGGCGCGGCACGGCACCGCCCAGCGCCGCGCGCACCCGGACGTCGAGATGCCGTTGCGCGGTGCCGACGATTTCCTTGGCCAGCGCGAGAATCCGAGTCTCGGCGTGTTCCGGGAGGTCGGGGAGCAGCGCGTAGACGCGGCCGCCGATCACGCTCACCAGCGCGCTGCGCCGATACGCGGCGGTGTGCACGGTGATCAGGTGCACCAGTTCCGCGCGCCGCAGCTGCCGGTCGGTCGCGGCGCGGTCGCGGGGGAGCGAGAACGCCAGCACCATGGCCGGTTTCCCGGGATCCGCGCCGATGTCGTCCGCGACGGACTCGACGTCGAGACGGCCGTCCAGCAGTCCCGCCAGCAGGTCTTCGCGCAGCCGGAGTTCCGGGCTGGGCAGGGTCCGGTGCCGGATCAGCTGGGGCGCGAGCGCCCGGCTCGCGCCGAGCAAGGCGACTTCCGCGCTTTCGGTGAGCGGATGCGCGCCCTCCTGGACCCAGATCGTGCCCAGCGGCTGCGATCCGGCGTGGATCCCGGCCGCGATCCGCCGCCGGATGCCGAGATCGGGCCGCTCGTCGATGCGGACGATGCCTTCACCGGCGCGAAGCCGCTGGTAGACGCCCCATTCGCGGAGCATCGCGAGGTACCGTTCCGGGCCTTCGCGGCCGAGGATCGAAAGCCTGCGCAGCTCGTCCACCTCGTCGCCCGCCCGCGAGTAGGCCAGCACGCGGCTCGCGGTGTCCTCGATGCTGACCAGGCCGCCGGTGAGGGTCGCGATGGTCTGCGCGAGCGAGAACAGATCGCCCAGCACCTCACCGCTGTCCGCCTCGCCTCCCGCGCGAGCCGCGTCGACGACGCCCCTGGCCAGCGCTTCCACCTGCTCCCAGCGGGCCTCGTGGCCGACCTCGATCAGCGCGATGCCGGAGTCCGTCGCGACGTTCACGACGGACGAGCCGCTCTTGATCGCGACGGCGGCCGCGCCGGATCGCCCCGCGGCCCGGATCGCCCCGGCCGCCGACCGTCCGCGGGCCCCGATCACCAGGACGAGGTCCCCCGGATGGGCGTCCGGCGGATCCTCCGGATCGTGGATGACGACGTCCGCCACCTCGACGCCCAGTCCGCCGGGCGCCGCGAGCACTCTGACCAGCGGTTCCCCGAGCGTGGCCAGAACATGCCGAAGGGACGCGCCGGTGGTCGAATCAGTAGTCAGGTCATCACCGAATTAAGCCGATCGGACAAGATGGTCACCCTGATTCTAGCCAGTCGGACAAGCCGCAGGGCTGCCGTCGGGTCTACCGTTCGGGATGAGACCTCTACCCGGCGACGTGAAGTCAGGAGCAGTCAGTGGACGCCGTGACCCAGACCCCCGCCCCGAAGAACGAGCCGGTGCTGAACTACGCACCGGGCAGCGCCGAGCGCGCTGAACTCGAGGGCGCGCTCAAGTTGCTGGGTGACGCCGACCCCATCGACATCACCGCGACGATCGGTGGTGAGCAGCGCAAGGGCGGCGGCGAGAAGATCGAGGTCGTCCAGCCGCACAACCACAAGGCCGTGCTGGGTGTCATCCACAGCGCGACCGCGCAGGACACCCACGACGCGATCGCCGCCGCCAAGGCCGCCGCTCCCGGCTGGCGCGCGCTGTCCTACGACGACCGCGCCGCGATCATCCTGCGCGCCGCCGACCTGCTGGCCGGCCCGTGGCGCGCCAAGCTGAACGCCGCCACCATGCTCGGCCAGTCGAAGACCGCGTTCCAGGCCGAGATCGACTCCGCCTGCGAGCTGATCGACTTCTGGCGCTTCAACGTCGCCTTCGGCCGTCAGATCCTCGCCGAGCAGCCGGTCAGCTCGCCCGGGATCTGGAACCGGATGGAGCACCGCCCGCTCGAGGGCTTCGTGTACGCCATCACCCCGTTCAACTTCACCGCGATCTCCGGCAACCTGCCGACCGCGCCCGCGCTCATGGGCAACGTCGTGCTGTGGAAGCCGTCGCCGACGCAGAGCTACGCCGCGCACCTGCTGATGCGCCTGCTCGAAGAGGCCGGTATGCCGCCGGGCGTGATCAACCTGCTGCCGGGTGACGGCAAGGCCGTCTCCGAGGTCGCCCTGACCCACCGCGACCTGGCCGGGATCCACTTCACCGGGTCGACCGCGACCTTCCAGCACCTGTGGGCCACCGTCGGCGCCAACATCTCCGGCTACCGCACGTACCCGCGCCTGGTCGGCGAGACCGGCGGCAAGGACTTCGTGCTCGCGCACCCCTCGGCCGACATCGACATCCTGCGCACCGCGCTGATCCGCGGCGCCTTCGAGTACCAGGGCCAGAAGTGCTCGGCCGCGTCCCGTGCCTACGTCCCGCGTTCGCTCTGGGCGAGCCTGAAGGACAAGCTCGTTTCCGAGACCGAGGCCATCACCTACGGCGACGTCAACGACCTGAGCAACTTCGGTGGCGCCGTGATCGACCGCCGCGCCTTCGACAAGCACGCCGCCGTGCTGGCCAGTGCCGCCGAGGACGCCGAGATCGACGTCATCGCCGGTGGCACCGCGGACGACAGCGTCGGCTACTTCGTGCGCCCGACGATCCTGGTGTCGGACAACCCGAACCACGAGATCTTCCGCACCGAGTACTTCGGCCCGATCCTCGCGCTGCACGTCTACGACGACAGCACCGACGAGAGCTTCGACAACGTGCTCAAGCTGATCGACGAGACCGCCGACTACGCGCTCACCGGCGCGGTCATCGCGAACGACCGCACGGCCGTCGCGAAGGCGTCCGAGGCGCTGCGCTTCGCCGCCGGCAACTTCTACGTCAACGACAAGCCGACCGGCGCGGTCGTCGGCCAGCAGCCCTTCGGCGGCGGTCGCGCGTCCGGCACCAACGACAAGGCCGGCTCGGTGTTCAACCTGCTCCGCTGGACGAGCACGCGCTCGGTCAAGGAGACGTTCGTTCCGCCCACCAGCGTCCGTTACCCCCACCAGGGCTGAGAACCAGGAGTTCGTGATGTTGCGTGCCCCGTTGCTCGCCGCCGCCCGATCCCGGCGGATGCGCAAGCTGGTCGAGGTCGTCCCCGCCACCCGATCGGTGGTGAGCCGGTTCGTCGCCGGTTCGAAGACGCCCGACGCCGCCCGGGTGGTCCGCGAGCTGGCCGACGACGGCCTCCGGGTCACCCTCGACCACCTCGGCGAGGACACCACCGACGCCGAGCAGGCCGCGACGACCGTCCGCGCCTACGAGGAACTGCTGTCCGCGCTGGCGGCCGACGGCCTCGCGTTCGGCGCGGACGTCTCGGTGAAGCTGTCCGCGGTCGGCCAGTTCCTGCCCGCCGAGGGCGAGAAGGTCGCGTTGGAGAACGCCCGCAAGATCTGCGCGGCGGCCGAAGCGGTCGGCGCCACGGTGACCCTCGACATGGAGGACCACACCACCACAGACTCGACGCTGGGCATCCTGCGGGAACTGCGCACCGAGTACCCGTGGGTCGGCGCGGTGCTGCAGGCCTACCTGCGGCGCACCGAGCAGGACTGCCGCGAACTGGCGGCCGAGGGTTCCCGCGTGCGGCTGTGCAAGGGCGCGTACGCCGAACCCGAAGAGGTCGCGTTCCAGGACAAGTCCGAAGTGGACAAGTCCTACGTGCGCTGCCTGAAGATCCTCATGCGGGGCAAGGGTTATCCGATGGTCGCCTCGCACGACCCCCGGATGATCGCGATCGCCGAGAAGCTCGCGTCGGACGCGGGCCGCAAGGCGGACGACCACGAATTCCAGATGCTGTACGGGATCCGTCCCGAAGAGCAGCGCCGGATCGCGGGTGACGGGAAGACGATGCGCGTCTACGTCCCCTACGGCGACGAATGGTACGGCTATTTCATGCGCAGGCTGGCGGAACGCCCGGCGAACCTGGCGTTCTTCCTGCGCGGACTCGCCACCCGGGGCTGACCCGGTCCCCGGTGGCAAAGTTCCGCTGAAGTACAAAGGGGCCCTTCCCGGCGAAACCCGCCGGGAAGGGCCCCTTCTTTCGCGTCAGGCTTCCTGCGCTTCTTCCTTGAGCTTGTCCATGTCGATGTCGCGCGCCTGCTGGATGAGGTCTTCGAGCGTCTTCTCCGGGAGCGCGCCCGGCTGCGCGTAGATGACCGTCTTGTCGCGGATCACCGCGAGCGTGGGGATCGAGCGCACGTCGAAGGCTGCGGCCAGCTGCTGCTCGGCCTCGGTGTCGACGCTGGCGAAAACGATGTCGTCGTGGTTGCCCGACACCTTTTCGTAGGTCGGCGCGAACTGGCGGCACGGCACGCACCAGCCCGCCCAGAAGTCGATGATCACGAAGTCGTTCTCGGACACGACCTGATCGAAGTTCGCGGCCGTCAGCTCCACAGTGCTCATGCCCTGGGTAACGGATCGGGCGCTACGCGCATTCCCGGGAATGCGCGTAGCGTCTCGGATGGAGCAACCCAGGTTTCGCAGGAGGTGCGTATGGCCGACGGGGACATCCTCAGCCGGATCGACGAGCTGGTCAGCGTGGAGCACGAGCTCCGTTCGCGGGCGATCGGTACCGGGCTCAGCTCGGACGACAGGTCCCGGCTCGCGAGTGTGGAGCAGCAACTGGACCAGTGCTGGGACCTGCTGCGGCAGCGGCGGGCGCGCGTCGAGTTCGACGAAGACCCCGATGGGGCCACGACGCGGCCGATCTCCGAGGTGGAGGGTTACCGGCAGTAGCGGTTTTCGCGCCCGGCGCGTGTCATGAGGGGTCCCCGTGGGACATTTTTCGTCCCATGGGGACCCCTCATGACACGGGAGTGACTGGGGTCAGGCCGGGCAGAGGGTGCCGTCGACGGGGACCTTCCCGTCGATCAGGAACGCCCGCGTCGCGTCGGCGACGCAGGGGGACAGGCTCAGCGCGCCGTGCCCGGCACCCTGCCAGGTGATCGTCACCGCGCTCGGCATCTGGTCGGCGGCCCGGCTGGTGCCCTGCTCCGGCGTGACCGGGTCGGTCGCGGTGCCCGCGACGAGGATCGGCGGGGCACCCGGGGCGCCGGCGGGCGGAAGCGGTTCGCGGCGCACGGGCCACGGGCTGCACCACGCCAGCTGCTGCGCGGCGAGAACGCCGAACTGCGGGTACTTCTCGCGCAGGGTCGTGGTCACCCGGGTGAGTTCTTCGGCCGAGAGCCGCGTCGCGCTGTCGTTGCACTTGGTCGCGAGCGTGCCGTCCAACCGCGACGGCCGCGCGCGGGAATCCTTCAGCACCGGCTCGGCGAACGCGGCCAGCGGCGTGACGTCGCCGGTCTGCGCGGACTTGAGCGCTTCGGCGAGTTCCACCCAGCGCGAGCGCTGCGCGAGTCCGGAGTAGACGGCGTACAGCGCGATCCCCGGCGTGATCTCCGCCCCGTCGGTGGTGGTCACGGAGGCGGAGCGGAGCCTGTCGGCGACGGCGGTCACGGCCGACCGGGCGTCGCCGATCGGGCAACCCCTGGCGATGCAGTCGGCGCCGAAAGCGTCGAGGGTGGCCTGCGCGCTCGCGGCGACGGCTTCCTGCACGGCGGTGCCGTCGGGGGCCGGATCGGGCAGCCCGTCGAGCATCATGCGGCCGGCCTGCGCCGGGAACCGCACGGCGTATTCGGCGAGGACCTTCGAACCGTCACCGCGGCCCAGCGCGTGCAGCTTGTCCAGCCCCAGTTGCTGACGGAGTTCTTCGAGGTCGCCCGCCGCCCGCCAGCTGTCCATCGCGACCTGCGAGTCGTCCAGTTCGATGGCGCATTGCTGGCCCGCCTTGCGCGCCGCGTCGACGACGCTTTCGAGGTCTCCCGCCGCCGGGTCGCCGCCGAGCAGGTCGGTGCGGATCTCCGCCGGGACGCACTGCACCGGCGCGGAGGTCCCGGTCCCGCGCCGGTCCACGCCGATCAGGGAGAACTTCTGCAGGAACTCGGGCGGCAGCGTCGCGGCCAGGCGCGCGGCGTACAGCGATCCGGGCTCACCGTCGACGTCGTTGACCACGACGAGCGGGATCGGCCCGCCCCCGGTCTTGACCACCGACAGCCGCGAGAGCCCGCGGCCGGGCAGGTCCGGCGCGTCGAGCGTGGTGGGCACCCTGGCGCAGGCGAACTTCAGCGTGTCCGGCACGGACGGCTGGCCCAGCCGCTGCCGGGTCGCCTCGTCGCAGTCGTCCCATTTGATCGACGGCGATCGCGGTTCGGTGAGCGGCGGCAGCGGCACCGGCTGGGCGGACGCCGACGAGCCGGGATCGGGCTTGCCGTCGTTGTCGATCACCGCGGGCCGGACCGACGGCCCGGCCGTGCAGCCCGCGACCACGGCCGCGACCACGGTCGTCATCAGGATCAGCCGTGGCGTGCGGCGGGCGGTGCTCACGGGCTGGTCCTCACTTCCAGGGCATGACAAAGCTCGTGGGTGAGCTTCGCAGGTGACGTGTCAGGCCCCGGTTAGCGGGTGCGTTTCACTTCGCCGCGGAACACCGCGTCCAGGTCGTAGCGGGCGACCTCGTCGAGCTGGGCGTAGGTGCAGGAATCCGGCTCGCGGTCGGGACGCCAGCGCTTGAACTGCGCGGTGTGGCGGAACCGCGACGGGTATCCGCCTTCCGTGTGCTCGTAGCCGACCTCGACCACCTTCTCCAGCTTCAGCGGCACCCACGGGGCTTCCTTGGACTTCCACCGGGTGATCCCGCCGGGGATCCGCTGCTTCTCCCGCACGTTGTCGCCGAGCCAGGGGTGATCGGAACCGTCGGTGATCAGCGGGGCCAGCTCTTCGGCCAGCTCGCGTCGCCGGGTGACCGGGAACGAGCCGACGACGCCAGGATGGTGCAGCACGCCGTCCTCGTCGTAGAGCCCGAGCAGGAACGAGCCGACCATCTCGCCCGCTTCGCCGTCGACGTGCCAGCGCAGCCCCGCGAGCACACAGTCGGCGGTGCGCGAGTGCTTGTACTTCAGCAGCACGCGTTTGCCCGGCGTGTACGGCTCGTCGAGCGGTTTGCCGATGACGCCGTCGAGCCCCGCGCCCTCGAACAGTTCGAACCAGTGCCGCGCGATCGCCGGATCCGAGGTGGCCGGGGTCAGATGGAAGCCGTCGGAGGCCAGCTTCTCCAGCCGTTCCCGGCGCTTCGACGTCGGCTCGTCCAGAAAGGACTCGTCGCCGAGCGCCAGCAGGTCGAACGCGACGAACTCCGCCGGGGTCTGTTCCGCCAGCAGCTTGATCCGGCTCTCGGCGGGGTGGATCCGGTCGGTGAGCGCGTCGAAGTCGAGCTTCCCGTCCCGCCCGACCACCAGTTCGCCGTCGAGCACGATCCGCTCGGGCAGGGTCGCCTTCAGCCGCTCGATGACCTCGGGGAAGTACCGGTTGAGCGGCTTCTCCGACCTCGACTGGAGGGTCAGCTCGTCACCGTCGCGGAAGACCAGGCAGCGGTATCCGTCCCATTTCGGCTCGAACAGCAGCCCGCCGGAATCGGGGATCGCCTTCGCCGGTTTGGCGAGCATCGGTTTGACCGGTGGAGTCAAGGGAAGCGACATGACGGCCATTCTTGCCGCAAGGACACGCTCAGCGCACCCGTTGCGGTGCTGCCGTGTCGAGTTCGATCCGGACCGCGGTCGGCAGCACTTCCACGCCGAGCGATTCCCGGGCCCTGGCCAGCACGGTGAGATCGAGCTGTTCCCAGACCCGTTTCAGGTCGGTGCCCTCGCTCAGCCAGAGCGTGATCCGCAGCGCCGGGTGCTCCTTGTCGCCGACCGCGCGGACCCGGGCGCGCCCGACGCCGTCGACCGTCTCGGCGTCGAGGCGGACGGCTTCGGAGATGGCGGAAGACGTGACCACCAAGTCGTCGCCGAGGTCGAGGTCCGGACGGCCCTCCGTGCGCAGGGACCGGAAGAACCACCACAGGCCGAGCCACAGCAGGAGGACGCCGAGCACGATCGCGCCGATCCGGGCGGCGAGCGCGTGCTGCGACAGCCAGTCGAGCGCGATCGGGTCCATCAGCGCGCGGCCGGCGCGATACGTGCCGAGCCAGCCCGCGCCGACCACGAGCATCGCCGCGCCGCCGAGCAGCGCGACGAGTCCGATGAGGACGGTCAGCGTCCGTTCCGTGCCGGTGGACCGGCCGAGTGCCTTGGCGGAGACCGAACGGGTCATCGGCGGTCCTTCGGGGAGTCGACGACGACGGACACCTTCGGCCGCCGCACCAGGGGGACGTCGTCGAGCAGACCGGAGACCGTCTCCAGCAGCCGCGGTCGCAGCTCGCCTTCGGTCTCCAGCCTGCTCGTCGCGCGGACACGGATCTTCTTGGCGGTGGCGGTGACCTTCGCGCCCGCGACGTTGTCCTGGGCGCGCACGCTCACCCCCACCAGCCGGGCCAGCGCCCGCGGCGACGTGGTCACGCTGACCTCGTTCGCCGGATCGGTCAGCCGGATGGCGCGCCGCCCGGCCGAGGCCGACGCCAGGATCAGCAGCAGCCCCACGACCGCGACGGCGATCGCGAGGTAGCGGACCTCGTCGGTGTTCCAGGACAGCTCCGCGAGCCTGTCGCGCCAGTCGTCCCACGGGACGAACAGCGGCCCCCGCCCCGGCCGCCACCAGCCCCAGCCGACCTCCAAGGCCAGCAGGACCCCCGCGGCGGCCAGCGCCAGCCCGATCAGGGCGGACAGCAGGCGGACGAACAAACGCATGATGCTCCTTCTAGCGGACGCGGGGCGCGATGTCGGGCAGGAGCGCGGAAACCGTCACCGAGATGTCCCGGACCTCGTACGAGGTGATCCGCTCGACCTCCTCGGTGACCCGGGCGCGCAGATCGCCGACGATCCGCCGCACCGGCGCCGGGTAGTGCAAAGCGACGTCGAGCACGAGATCGACGTCGTTGCCCTCACCGCCGACCTTCGCGCTCGCGCCGTGCGTCCCCAGCCCGAGACCGGCGATCCGCCGCTCGGCGCGCGTGGTCCCGTCGACCTGGTCCGCGGCGTGCTGCGCGATCTTGCGGACCACGGACGGCGCGATGGTGAGGGTGCCGCGATCCTCCGGTCCGGCCGGGAGGGTCATTTGTCGCGGCCCCGGCCGAACAGGTCGCCGAGGTCGAGTTCGCCGTCGAGCACGCGGCCGAGGACGAGGCCGATGACGCCGACGGCCAGCGTCACCAGGAACGCGGTGAAGCCCTGGGTCGCGGCGAGGCCGAGGATGAGGCCGGCGAGCAGGCCGGTCTGGGTCCCGTTCATCACTCGACCCGCGAGGTCTCGGTCTCGCCGCCGTTCTCGTCGGGCAGGTGGATGTCGTTGACCGCGATGTTGACCTCGATCACCTCCAGGCCGGTGATCTGCTCGACCTGGCCGATCACGTTGCGGCGCACCGCGCGCGCGACGTCGACGATGCGCGCGCCGTACTCGACGACGACGTCGAGGTCGATCGCCGCCTGCTTCTCGCCGACCTCGACCGAGACACCGGACGTGGTGACGGTGCCGGAACCGGGGATGCGCTCGCGGATGGCGCCGAAGGCCCGCGAAACCCCGCCGCCCAGCGCGTGGATCCCGGTGACCTCGCGGGTGGCGAGACCCGCCACCTTCTGGACCACCACCGACGAGATCGTGGTCTTGCCGGCGGCTCCTTCCTCGTTGAGGGACGACCCCGCCACGGGGGTGTCGGGCTTGCTCGCGCTCGGCTGCGCCATGAAGTTCGCTCCTTCTCGGCCTGTGCCGCGCGACCTGCGCGCGCGGCGGTCCCTACGCTCTCACCGACCAGGACACGCGCGCATGCCGAGTCGTCACGCGATGTCCCCCGGATGGGGTAATCACTTCCGGGGTTCACCTTGACGGGGTGGGCCGGGCGGTTCGCGTGCCTGAACGGACGACACGCGTGATCAGGCGGACGACACGTGTGACTGGACGGACGACAGGCGCGCGGCCGGGTCCCGCCGTGAGTCGTCCGTCTGGACACGCGTGTCGTCCGTCCAAGCACGCGTGTCGTCCATTCGGTCACGCGAAACGCCCTGCCGGGCCGGAACCCCGCGTCAGTCGGGGTGCACGTCGACGACGTGGACGTTGATCGCGGGCGGGGTCGTTCCGAGCTGTCCGGTCAGCGCCGCGCTCACCCGGTACCGCAGCAGTTCCGCGACCGCCGCTTCGACGCCGAACCGGACCGTCACCAGCACCTGGAGCACGTCGTCCTCGAGCGCGACGGCCGAGACGTGGACCCCGCCGAGGTCGCGGCCGATCCCGGCGGCCAGCTTCCTGGTCATCAGCACCAGCGCCCGTTCCGACACCTGCGTCTTCCCGCCCGCCGAGGGCAGGTCGAGCGGCGGGGTGGTGTGCTTGCCGCGGACGCCGCCGACCGACCGGAGCACCCGCTCGACGAGTCCTGGCGGCGTCGGCACCGGACGGCTCGCGGCGGCGCGCACCTGCTCCCACCGCGGGTCGTCGCGCGGATCCTCGCTCATCACCGTTCCCGGGGTCGGAAGTTGTCGCCGAGTTTCGCCAGCAGCGCCACCCGCGCGCGGTGCAGTCGAGCGCGCAGCGCTGGCACGCTCACTTCCATCACCTCGGCCACCTCGTCGTAGGTCAATCCTTCGAATTCTCGCAGAATCAGCGGGATCCGCTGGCCGACGTCGAGTTCGGCGATCGCGCGCAGCACCGTGTCGACCTGCTCGGCACTCACCACATGTCCCTCCGGACCAGGCACGACACCCGCGTCGCCCTCGTCGAGCGGCACGGTCGGTTTCCGGCGCCGGACCTGTCCGAGCGCGCCGTTCGTCGTCACCCGATAGAGCCAGGTGGACACCGCGGACTCGTACCGGAACCCGGGCAGCGCGCGCCACGCGGAAAGCCAGGCTTCCTGGACGACGTCCTCCGCTTCCGACGCGCTGCCGGTGATCCGCAGCGCCACGCGATACATCCTGGCCGTGTGCCGCCGCACCAAGGTGTCGAAGGCACCGTGGTCCCCGGCGGCGGCCCGGGCCGCCAGTTCCTCGTCCGGAACCGGCGCGGGGTCGCTCACCCGCCCTCCCGGCGGCGGTAGCGCAGCATGGTGAAGCCGTCTTCGAACAGCACGGACGCGAGGTCCATCCGCCGCGGTCGCGGGGACGGGCGTCCGTCGGCGATCCGGCGTTCGCCCGCGCCCGCCAGCAGCGGGGCGACGGTCAGGCACAGCTGGTCGACGAGGTCGGCCGCGATCAGGTCGGCGAACAGCGCCGGCCCGCCCTCGCAGTCGACACGGCGCAGCCCTCGTTCGGCCAGCAGCGCGAGCGCGCGGTGGAGGTCGACGTCGTCTGTCCCGGCGACGAGCACTTCGGCCCCCGCGCGCTCCAGCGCGGCCCGGGGCGCCTTCTCGGTGGTGATGACGATCGGCGGGACCTTGGTGTCGGTGAACAACGGGCCCGCGGGGTCGAGATCACCGGAACGGGTCACCACCGCGATCGGCGGGACTTCCGACAGTCCGAGCGAAACCCGGCGGGCGGCGCGTTCGGGATTGATCCGCGCGCCGCGGTAGCCCTCGGCGCGCGCGGTGCCGGCGCCGACCAGGATCACGTCGGAAAGCAGCCGTCCCGTCAGGAAGATCCGCTTGTCCGCGGGATGCGAGAGGCCCTCGGACAGCTGGTCGACCGCCACGGCGCCGTCGGCCGAGCTGACGAAGTTGACCTGGACCCAGGGACGGCTCAAATCCTCGGGGTACCCGTAGAGCCGTTCGAGGTCGGCATCCGAGACGGGATCCGCCGGTGTCGTTGGCCACAAAAGCTGCACACCAACATCCCAGCACGGGCCCGGCGGCACCGCTGAGCGGGGGATACGCTCGGTCAGGGAGAGTGAACGGCCGCCACCGGTGCCGTTACTCTCGGCGAATGCCCGCCCGCCTGATCGATCGCCGTCCGGAGCTGTCCGCCGACGAGCTGATCACCGCGCTCGTCCCGCCGCCCCGGTTCGACGCGGTCCGGTTCTCCACCTACGTGCCCAACCCGGACGAACCGAGCCAGGCCGAGGCCGTCGTCGACTGCGTCGCGTTCGCGAAGCGCGTGTCGGAAGCCGCGAACCGGAAGCCGAAGTCGAAGCTGCGCGCGCTGTTCGGCGGCGGGGACGAGGAGCCGGACGGGCCGAGGGGCCTCTACCTCGACGGTGGCTTCGGCGTCGGCAAGACGCACCTGCTCGCCTCGACGTGGCACGAAACGCCGTCGCCCAAGGCGTACGGGACGTTCGTGGAGCTGACCCACCTCGTCGGCGCGCTGGGGTTCGCCGAGGCGGTGCGGCGGCTTTCCGAACACCGCTTCCTGGCGATCGACGAGTTCGAACTCGACGACCCCGGCGACACCATGCTCGTCACCCGGTTGCTCCAGGAGCTGATCTCGAACGGGGTCTTCGTGGCGGCCACCTCCAACACGCTGCCGGACAAACTCGGCGAGGGCCGGTTCGCCGCCGCGGACTTCCTGCGCGAGATCCAGTCCCTGTCCGCCAAGTTCGGCGTCTGCCGGGTCGACGGCCCGGACTACCGTCACCGCGGCCTGCCGGACGCGCCGCCGCCCGCGAGCCCCCAGGAGCTGGAAGCCTCCGCCGCCGCGCACCCCGAGTCCACTGTGGACGATTTCGACGCGTTGTGCGAGCACCTCGGCGGGCTGCATCCTTCGCGCTACGGCAGGCTTCTCGACGGCGTGACCCGGGTGCACCTGCGCGACATCCACCCGGTTCCCGACCAGAACGTCGGGCTGCGGATGGTCGCCTTCGCCGACCGGCTCTACGACCGCGCGATCCCGCTGGTGGTCTCCGGCGAGCCGGTGCCGCTGCTGTTCACCGAGGAGATGGTGAACGGCGGCTACCGCAAGAAGTACCTGCGCGCCGTCAGCCGTCTGACGGCACTGGCTCGCGACGCCGTTCAGCCCAGCTGAGCGAGGACCAGGCCGCGCAGACGG
Organism: Amycolatopsis thailandensis; assembly: GCF_002234405.1. Lineage (GTDB taxonomy): Bacteria > Actinomycetota > Actinomycetes > Mycobacteriales > Pseudonocardiaceae > Amycolatopsis > Amycolatopsis thailandensis. Next base: position 20,868 of record NZ_NMQT01000082.1, read on the forward strand.
TCGCGACCGCGAACAGCGTGCCGCCCACGACGTCGGTCAGGTAGTGGTAGCCGAGGCCGATCATGCCGATCGTGACCCCGGCGAGCACCACCGCGCCCACGACCGAGATGACGGCCGTCGCGACCCCGGGGCGGGCGAGCAGGACGAGCACGGTCAGCACCGCGACCAGCGCGACGGTGTGCCCGCTGGGATAGGCGAGATAGGTGGTCTTCCAGCGGCCGAAGAGCGGTTTGAGCACCCAGGTGTTCCCGAGGATCGCGACGAGCGGGCCCACGACGGTCAGTGCCGCTTCGAGTCTGCGCCGTCCGATCAGGCAGAGGACGGCGGCGACGGCCGCGACGGGGATGAGGACGTAGGCCTCGGTCGGCAGCACGAGCAGCCGGAGAAGGCCGGGGTCACCGCCGAAGGAGCGCTCCACCCACTTGGCGGCGAGCTGGTCGGGGCCTGCCGGGCCTTCGCCCGGGACCAGCGTCCCGAGTACGACCATGATCACCGCACATGTCACCGCGACGAGCCCGTACGGCGCCCTTCCGCTCATCCGGCGAGATTACGTGAAGGCCGATCAGTCACCATGCAGGGACGGCTTGTGAAAGGGGCTTTCGATGCGGATCACGGTGGTCGGCGGCGGAGTGATCGGGCTGAGCTGCGCGCACCGGCTGGCCGGAGCCGGGCACGACGTCACGGTGGTCACCGCCGACCGGCCCGGTGAGACGACGTCGGCCGTCGCCGGCGGCGTGCTCTTCCCGCCGCTGTCGGTGCACTCCGATCGGGTCGATCGCTGGACCGCGGCGAGCCTGGAGGACTACCGCTCGCTCGGCGCGCCCGGCGTCCGCCTGCGCCGGGGAACGTTCTTCATCCCCCGCGAGGCACCCATGCCGTCCTGGGCGTTCTCGATGCCCGACCTCGACCACGAACCCGGGCGGCTCACCTTCACGACCACGGTGATCGACACCCCGGTGTACCTCGCGTGGCTCGCCGACCGGGTCGCCGGGCTGGGCGTGCGCACCGAGTACCGCACCGTCTCGCGACTGGACGACCTCGACGCGGACCTCGTGGTGAACGCGGCCGGGCTCGGCGGCGGACGGCTGGCGGGCGACGGCACCGTCGTGCCGGTCGGCGGCCAGGTCGTCCACCTCGCCGACCCGGGGCTGACCGAATGGATCGTCGACGGGTCCACGCCGGTGCTGCGCCACGTGATCCCGCACGGGCGGCACGTCGTCTGCGGCGGCACGCAGGAGCCGGGCCGCGACTCCGTCGAGCCGGATCCCGGGGTGACCGCGGACATCGTGCGGCGCTGCCGGGAACTCGTGCCCGCGCTGGCCGACGCCCCGGTGCTGGGCGCGAAGGTGGGCCTGCGGCCGTTCCGCCCGCAGGTGCGGCTGGAGCGGGACGGCGACGTCGTGCACTGCTACGGGCACGGGGGAGCGGGGATCACGCTGGCCTGGGGGTGCGCGGACGACGTCCTGGCCCTGGTGTGAGCCGCATTTAGTCCTCTGAATGCGGCGGACTTGGCGCAAGCGAGGCGTGAGCGAAGGCGTGACTCGCGTGATCAGGGACGTGACTCGCGTGCTGGGAGGCCGCACTCGGTGTTCCGCCGCTGATCACGCGAGTTCCGGCTTCGATCACGCGAGTGCGGCCGATCGGTACAGGTGGTCGTGAGTGGTAAAGAGGGTTAGAACGATCCTCGCCACTCACGACCCTCGGGGAGTGCTGTGCAAAGTGCCCAAATCGGACGTTATGCTCTCGAAAAGTGTCCTTTCGGACAGTCTGAGGGCATGCCAGGCCTCGGTGGCGAGCCCGCTCGCACCGCCGACTCACCCCTCGATAACCCGAACCGCCACTCGCGACCACCGCGAGGAACTCCGCGAAGGTGTCGGATCGGTTTGCCCCTGCCGCATTCAGAGGACGAAATGCGCAGGGGTCAGAGTGCGGCGAAGGCCTCGTGGTCTGCTTCGGTCTGGTCCGCGTAACGCACCGCGTACGCCCCGATGGCCTCGTCGAGGTCTTCGTCGTCCTCGAAGTACCCCGCGAGCATCCGCGGATGCAGTGACCGCGCGTGCGCCCGCGCCAGCAGCGCGCCCGCCAGGCGGCCGTAGTCGTCGAGATGGTCCTTCTTCAGCTCCGCCGGATCGATGTCGCCCTTGAGGTTCCGGAACTGCCGCACGATGTACGGCACGCCGTCGATGGTCGTCCAGCCGAGCAGGATGTCCGTCTCGGCCTGCACGAGCCGTGCGCCTTCGACGATCCGGCGGCCTTCGTGCTCCGGCGCGGCCAGCCCGAGGAACGGCGCGAGCGCCGACGGATTGGCCTGTTTCACTTGCAGGACAAGGTCCTCGCCGCTGTTCCCGTGCAGCAGTGCGACATAGCTCCGCAGGCCGACACTGCCCGTGCCGACGACGCGGAAGGCCACATCGGACACCCGGTAGCGCGAGATCAGCGTCCGCCGTGACTCGCGCAGCGTATCCACATAGGACACCAGTCCGGTGACGACCGCTTCCGCCGTGGCGTCGTCGACGTGGGTGAGCACCGGCGGGTCCTCGACGAACCGGTGCCGTTCGAGACCGGTCTCGTGGTCGTCGATCCGCCGGGTCCACTTCGCGGTGACCTTGGCGCTGGTGTTCTTCCGCGCCTTCTCGGCCGCTTCCTCGAAGTCGTCGATCAGGTCGTGCGCGCGGACCTTGCTCAGCACCGACGCGTCCGGCAGCGCGTTCCACGACCGCAGGAACGGCAGTTCCGCCAGGCCCCGGATGGTGCGCCGATAGGACTTCACCGCGTCTTCGGCGGCCTCCCGGCACCCCGACTCGCCGATGCCGCCCTCACGCCCGGCCAGTACGAGACTCGCCGCGAGCCGTTTGAGGTCCCATTCCCACGGGCCCGGCACGGATTCGTCGAAGTCGTTGATGTCCATGACGATCTGGCCTTCGGGGGTGCCGTACAGCCCGAAGTTCGCGGCGTGCGCGTCCCCGCACAGTTGCGCCGTCAGCCCGGACACCGGGGAGCCCGCCAGATCGGCGGCCATCAGCCCGGCGGCACCGCGGTAGAAGGTGAACGGCGACGCGAGCATGCGCTCACGCCGCAGTTCCACCAGTTCCGGCAGGCGGCCTTCGTTGGTCCGCGCGAAGAACTCCGCCACGCCGGGACGCCCGTCGCCCGCCGCCGCGTGATCGTGCGCGGACGACGGCGCCTTGTCCCGCAGTGCCTTGCCCTTCGCGAACCAGTCCTCCGGCGTCACCGTCTCGGTGCCGACCAGTGGCCGCTCCACCCACTCCCGCGCGTCTCCCATGGACAGGCAACGTACCGGCCGCCCGAAAGGTTCACCGGGTCTTGACGACCTCCGTGATCGCGTCGATACCCCGGTCGAGTTCCTCGCGGGTGATCACCAGCGGCGGCGCGATCCGCAGCGTGTGGTCGTGCGTCTCCTTGCACAGCACGCCGCGTTCGGCCAGCGCGGTGGACGCCTCGCGGCCGGTCGGCCCGCCGGGCGCGATGTCGATCCCGGCCCAGAGCCCGCGCCCGCGGACCTCGGCCAGCCCGTTCCCGACCAGTTCGCCGAGCCGCGCGTGCAGGTGAGCGCCCAGTTCCCGCGAGCGCTCCTGGAATTCGCCGGTCTTGAGCAGCCCGACCACGGCCCGCCCGATCGCGCAGGCGACCGGGTTCCCGCCGAACGTGGAGCCGTGCTCGCCCGGCCGCAGCACGCCGAGCACGTCCTTGCCGCCGACCACCGCCGAGACCGGCATGATCCCGCCGCCGAGCGCCTTGCCCAGGGTGTAGACGTCGGCGCGCACGCCTTCGTGGTCGAGCGCGAGGACGGTGCCGGTGCGGGCGAGGCCGGACTGGATCTCGTCGGCGATCAGCAGGACGTTGTGCTCGTCGCACAGCCGCCGCGCTTCGGCGAAGTAGCCGGCGGGCGGCACGATCACGCCCGCCTCGCCCTGCACCGGCTCCAGCAGGATCGCGGCGGTGCGCTCGGTGATGGCGTCGCGCAGCGCTTCGGCGTCGCCGTACTTGACCGTGACGAAGCCCGGCGTGAAGGGCCCGAAGTCGGCGCGCGCGGTCTCGTCGGTGGAGAAGGACACGATGGTGGTCGTGCGGCCGTGGAAGTTCGAACCCGCGACGACGATCTCAGCGGTGCCGTCGGGGACGCCCTTGACCTGGTACGCCCACTTGCGGGCGATCTTCACCGCGGACTCGACGGCCTCCGCGCCGGAGTTCATCGGCAGGGTCATCTCGGTACCGGTCAGCTCGGCGAGCTCGCGGCAGAACAGTCCGAGCTGGTCGTGGTGGAAGGCGCGCGAGGTCAGCGTCACCCGGCCGAACTGCTCGACCGCGGCGGCGATCAGCCCGGGGTGCCGGTGCCCGAAGTTCAGCGCGGAGTAGCCGGAGAGGAAGTCGAGGTAGGTCTTGCCCTCCACGTCGGTGACCGAAGCGCCTTCGGCGGTGGCGATCACCACGGGCAGGGGGTGGTAGTTGTGCGTGCTCCACTGCTCGTCGAGCGCGATGAAGTCGGCGGTCGTCATGCGTTCAGGTTAGATGCCACAGTGGTGGACTTCATCCGGGAAACGTTGCTTTGACCCGTTGTTCGTTGCGTATCGACTCCATCGAGTGGCGAAATCATGCGGGGGAGTACTCGATCACCGCAGGCGCCGGACACCGGCCGCGGTTATCGTCGCCGGATGGCGAAAAAGGACACCGTCTCCGTCCGGGACACGCTGAGGATCGGCAAGGGGACCGAGCGGCACGACCCGGGCACGTTCCCGATCGGACCGAAGAAGAAGCCCAAGGCGCTCGAATCCCTCGCCGAGGCCGGGGCCAAGCTCGCGAAGCTCCAGGAGGCCCTGTACGCGGAGGGCGTCGGCGGGGGGAACCGCAGCCTCCTGCTGGTTTTGCAGGGGATGGACACCTCCGGCAAGGGCGGCACGGTGGGACACGTCCTCGGCCTGGTCAACCCGATGGGCGTGCGGTACGCGGGGTTCAAGAAGCCGACCGCCGCCGAAGCGCGCCACCACTACCTGTGGCGGATCCGCAAGCAGCTCCCCGTGCCGGGGCAGGTCGGCGTCTTCGACCGCTCCCATTACGAGGACATCCTGGTCCCGCGTGTGCAGAAGCTGGTGCCCGCCGCGGAATGGCGCAAGCGCTACGCCGAGATCAACGCGTTCGAGCGGGAACTGACCGAGGCCGGCACGACGATCGTGAAGGTCTTCCTCGACATCTCGCCGGAGGAGCAGCTGAAGCGGCTCAAGGCGAGGCTGGAGACCCCGGCGAAGTGGTGGAAGTACAACCCCGCCGACCTCGACGCGCGCGCCCAGTGGAACGACTACCAGAAGGCCTACGCGGACATCTTCGCCAAGACGTCGACGGAGACTGCGCCCTGGTACGCGGTCCCGGCCGACCACAAGTGGTACCGGAACTACCTGGTCGCCCGGCTGCTGATCGAGGCGATCGAGGAGATGGACCCGAAGTTCCCGCCCGCCGACTTCGATCCCGAGACGGAGCTCAAGAAGCTGGAAGGCGTTGGCGTATCCACTTGATCGTCTGAAAGAGTGCGAGGCGTGACCAGCTTCGAAGATCTCCCGTTCCTCCGTCGTCAGGCCCGTACTCAGCGCTTCACGCTCGGCGCGCCGAAAGAGTTCAAAGTCGCCCCGGACGGCTCGCGCGTCCTGTTCCTGCGGTCCGAGTCCGGTACCGACCCGCGGCACAGCCTGTGGTCGTTCGACGTCGCGTCGGGCGAGGAGACGAAGCTGGTCGACGCGGCCGAACTGCTGCCGGGTGAAGAGGACCTGCCGCCCGAGGAGCGCGCTCGCCGCGAGCGCAGCCGGGAGACCGGCGGCGGTGTGGTCGGCTACGCGGTCGACGACGCCTTCACCGTCGCCGCGTTCTCGCTCTCGGGCAAGCTCCACACCCTCGACCTGGCGACCGGCGAGGTGTCCGTGCTGGTCGACGGCTCGGTCGTCGACCCGCGGCCCAGCCCGGACGGCGCCCACGTCGCCTACGTCCGGGACCGGCGCCTGCGGGTGATCGACCGGGCCACCGGTGCGGACCGCGTGCTCGTCGAGGAAGACGGCGAAGACGTAACCTGGGGGCTCGCGGAGTTCATTGCGGCCGAGGAGATGGGCCGCACCCGCGGGTACTGGTGGGCCCCGGACGGGAAGAGCCTGCTGGTCGAGCGTTCCGACCGGGCGGACGTGCCGCGCTGGACGATCGCCGATCCGGCCAACCCGCAGTCGGCGGCCAACGTCGTCGCGTACCCGGCGGCGGGGACGACGAACGCGGACGTGACGCTGGCGATCCTCGGTCTCGACGGCTCGCGCGTCGACGTCGCGAAGACCGATTGGGAGTACCTGGCCGCGGTGCACTGGTCGGCGGCGGGCGAGCCGCTGCTGTCGGTGCAGTCGCGGGACCAGCGCACGCTCCAGATCCAGGCGGTCGACCCGGCGGACGGTTCCGTCGAGGTCCTGCACACCGAGACCGACGAGCACTGGGTCGAACTCGCCGCGGGCGTCCCGGCGTGGACCGCCGACGGCCGGCTGGTGCGCGAGAGCGCCGCAGACGGCGACCACCGGCTGGTCGTCGACGGGGTCGCGGTCACGCCGCCGGGGGTGCAGGTGCGGTCGATCCTGCACGTCGGCGAAGAGGTGCTGTTCAGCGCGTCGGAAGCCGACCCGACGCAGATCCACGTCTTCCGCACCGAAGGCGGCGAGCTTCGCCGTCTGTCCACTGAGGACGGTGTGCACGTCGGCTCCGGGAACGCTTCGCTGACCGTGCTTTCGTCCTGGAGCCTGGAGCGCAGCGGTCCGGTGGTGACCGTCGTCTCCGGCGAGAAGACGGTGGCGCGCATCGGTTCGCACACCGTCGACCCCGACGTCGTCCCGAATCTGACCTGGCTGACGCTGGGGGAGCGCGGCCTGCGCGCCGCGCTGGTGCTGCCGACCGGGTACGAGGAGAGCGAAGGCAAGCTCCCGGTGCTGCTGGATCCGTACGGCGGCCCGCACGCCCAGCGTGTCCTCCAGACCCGCAACGCCTTCCTGACCCCGCAGTGGCTGGCGGACCAGGGCTTCGCGGTGCTGGTCGCCGACGGGCGCGGGACGCCCGGGCGAGGTTCGGGCTGGGAGAAGGAGATCGCGGGCAAGCTCGCCGACGTCACCCTCGCCGACCAGGTCGACGCCCTGCACGCGGCCGCCGCGCTGCGTCCGGAACTGGACCTGGGGCGGGTCGCGATCCGGGGCTGGTCCTACGGCGGCTACCTGTCCGCGCTGGCCGTGCTGCGCCGCCCCGACGTCTTCCACGCCGGTGTCGCCGGCGCCCCGGTGACCGATTGGTCCTTGTACGACACGCACTACACCGAGCGCTACCTCGGTCTTCCGCAGAAGGACACGGCCTCCTACGAGCACAACTCGCTGATCGCCGGCGCCGGTGAGCTCAGCCGGGCGCTGCTGATCGTCCACGGACTGGCCGACGACAACGTTTTCGTCGCCCACTCGTTGCGCCTTTCGTCGGCACTGCTGGCCAAGGGGCGTCCGCACGTGTTCCTGCCGCTGGCCGGCGCGACGCATATGACGCCGCAGGCCGAAGAGGTCGCGGAGAACCTGATGCGCACGCAGGTGGACTGGATCGTGCGCGAGCTGTCCGGTGACGCGGCCAAGAGCGAGGAGAACGCATGAAACGGTGGGGCATCACCATTCCGCTGACCGGGGTGCCGCTCGCGGCGCACGAGGGGATGGTGCGGGAGCTGCCGGACCTCGGCTACACCGACGCGTGGTCGGCCGAGACCGCGGGCAACGACGCCTTCACCCCGCTGGTGCTCGCGTCGCAGTGGGCGCCGCAGCTGCGGCTGGGCACCGCGATCGTGCCGGTGTACACCCGCGGTCCCGGTCTGCTGGCGATGAGCGCGGCGACCGTCGCGGAACTGGCGCCCGGCCGGTTCGTGCTCGGCATCGGCGCGTCGTCGCCGGTGATCGTGAAGAACTGGAACGCCGCCGAGTTCGAGGCGCCGTTCGCGCGGTCGCGGGACACCCTGCGGTTCCTGCGGTCGGCGCTGGCGGGGGAGAAGGTCTCGGAAACCTACGAGTCCTTTTCCGTCAGCAAGTTCCGGCTGGAACGGCCCGCCGACCCGCCGCCGTCGATCATGCTCGCCGCGCTGCGGCCGGGGATGCTGCGGCTGGCCGCGAAGGAGGCCGACGGCGCCATCACCAACTGGCTCGCCGCCTCGGACGTGCCGAAGGTGCGGGCCGAGATCGGACCGGACGTCGAGCTCGCCGCGCGGATCTTCGTCTGCCCCACCGAGGACAAGGCCGCCGCGCGCGGGCTCGGCCGGATGCTCATCTCCAGCTACCTGACCGTGCCGGTGTACGCGGCGTTCCACGAGTGGCTCGGGCGCGGTGAGGCTTTGGCGCCGATGCACGAAGCCTGGGCCGCGGGTGACCGGCAGAAGGCGAACCAGGTCATCCCGGACGAGGTCGTCGACGACCTGATCGTCCACGGCAGCCTCGATTCCTGCCGTGAGCAGGTGCAGTCCTATGTGGACAACGGGCTGACGACGCCGATCATCGCGCTGTTGCCGACGGGTGAGGATCCTTTCGCGCACGTGCGGGGTCTGGCTCCGCGCGTTTGATCGGGTCACCGGCTGCTTGTCATGAGGGGTCCCCATAGGACACTTTTCGTCCTATGGGGACCCCTCATGACCGGCTAGGACGGTTGTTGAGGTGTGCGCCGGATGTGGCATTGGGGACGTTGAGTGTCCCCGATGCCACATCCGGGGCGACCCGGGGTCGGGTGACTCGGGGGTCGTGTCTCGAAGGGTCCCTTTGAGACATTGACGTAGCGCGGCCGGAACCCCAGCGGGGTGTGACGCGAAGGGAACCTTCCCCGCGTGCGATGCGGGGAAAGTCCCCTTCACCCCGGGAGCCCTACGCAAGTCCGAAAAGCTCCTCGTACCGGGAAACCATCATGTGCGAACCCTTGATCTCCGACGTCGTCGCCGCGTCCAGGATGCCGACCTCCTCGGCGTAGGTCGCGCCCCCGGAAGGACCGAGCGGCAACGAGATCATCGGTCCGCCCGGCGTGTGGGTCCGCAGTTCGCCGCCCTCGATCAGCGCCCGGATGTTGGCGACGACGACCTCCGCGTGGTCACCGGCCACCTTCGCCAGCTTCCCTTCCGGCAGCGCGGTGATGTCGCCGATCGCGAACACTCGAGGCTGCCCCGGGAGTCGCAGGTCGGCCTCCACGGAAACCTGCCCGCTCGGCTGTCGCGCGGAGGCGAGGGAGCCGTCGAGGTACGCGGTGTGCGGCGCGCCGCCGTAGCACTGGAACCACAGGTCGGCGGTCACCTCGCCGCCCGAGCTCAACGAAGAGGTGAACGTCTTCGCCTGCCCCGGTTCCGAGATCGGCGCCTCGGTCAGTGCCGTGCCGAGCAGGAGTTCGACGCCCAGTTCGTCGAGCTGGCGGCGGATCTCCGCGCGGAAATCCGCCGGGAAGCCGGGCAGGATCTCCTTCGCCGGGTCGACGATCGTCACGGCCTTCTCCGGCCACGCCGCCTTGACCTCGCCCGCCAGTTCGAGGCCCACCGGGCCCGCGCCGAGCAGCAGCACCTTCCCCGCGCCCGCGAGTTCCTCCCGCGTGGCGCGGATCTTCGCCTTCGCCGAAGCGCTGTCCCGGAAGTCGATCTTCGCCGGGAACGGGTACGCCGAACCGGTCGCCAGGACGACGTAATCCGGTGTGAGCCGCCCGCCCGACGCGAGCGTGACACCGTCCTGGTCCACGCTCACCGCGCGGTCGCGGAGCACCCGCCCGCGTTCGAGAAGTCCGGAGTACGGGTAGAAGAGCCGGTCCGTCCACTCGGGATCGACGAGTCCGCGCAACGCGGCGACGTGGTGGACGAAGTCCTCGCGCGGTTCGACGAGGACGACGTCGGCGATCGAGTCCAGTTCCTTCGCGACGGTGGTCCCGCCGTATCCCCCGCCGATGACGGCAACGGTCGTGCTCATGAGAGCCCCCTAGTTCGTAGTGCGTAAAGTTGGTACTGCGAACTACAGTAGTTCGTACTCCGAACCATCGTCAAGTAGACTGAGGACATGACCACGGCCGAAGACCTCGGATTCGCGACGGCGCTGGTGCGGCTCTCGCATCTGGTGCAGCGGGCTTTCATCGACGTCGGCCGGTCCCACGACCTCACGCCGCAGCAGGCGCAGCTGCTCTGCGTGCTGGCACAGGGGGAGACCGGCGTCGGGATGACCGAGCTAGGCAAGCTGCTGAACCTGGAGAAATCCAGTGTCACCGGCCTGGTGGACCGGGTGCAGCGGCGCGCGCTCGTCGAGCGGGTCGCGGATTCGTGTGACCGCCGCGCGCTCAAGATCACGCTGACCGAAGAGGGGCTCCGGCTCGCGAACGCCGCTCACGAAGGCGTCGTCGACAAGCTGGAGGAGATGGCGGCCGGTCTCCCGGCCGAGCAGCGTGAGGCGATCGCGGCGGCCGCGTGGCGGATGGCGCCCGAAGACTGACCGCCCGAAGACCGGCTCAGTGCCAGACGGCGGCGGCGAGCAGGAGCCCCGCCGCCGCGGCGCCGATCCCGGCGACCATCGTGACACCGACGTTCAGCACGGCGCGTGCCTTCGTCTTCTCGGTGAACAGGCGCAGTGTTTCGTACCCGAACGTCGAGAACGTCGTGAGCCCGCCGCAGAAGCCGACGGCCAGCAGCGCGCGGACGCCGTCCGGCTGACCGCCGTGCAGTGCCCAGCCGGTGAGGGTCCCGAGGATCGCCGAGCCCACGATGTTGACCGTCAGGGTGCCCCACGGGAAGGCGGCGCCCCGCCACGCCCGCACCCGCAGGTCGGTCACGAAGCGCAGGATCGCGCCGAGGCCACCGCCGAGCGCGACGAAAAGAGCGGTCATTTCTTCACCACCCGGGTGATCTCGTGTCCGGCGTAGACCGCTACCAGCGCGGCCACCACCGTTCCGAAGGCGTACGCCAACCCGGTGAACGGACGCCCGTTCGTCACGAGATCGAGTGTGTCCGTCGCGTAGGTCGAGAACGTGGTGTAGCCGCCGAGGATCCCGACTCCGAGGAACGGCCGCAGCAGCCGGTGCGGGTCGGCCGTCGCGGTCAGCGCCGCCATCAGGATCCCGATCAGCAGGCAGCCGGAAACGTTGGTGGCGAAGGTGGAAAGCGCGAATTGACCCCGGGAATGGGGGAGAGCGACGGACAGGCCGTAGCGGGCCAGGCTGCCCAGCGCGCCCCCCACGCCGACGGCCGCGAGCACGTCCCATCGCGAACGGGCGAAAGATGCCGCATCAGCCATGGATGGCAGCTTAGAACCGCTGTCCGGGTGAACTCGCACCACGGTGGCGAAGATCGCTCACCGGGCCGTTTTTCCCTGCTGGACAGTGAATTTTCTCGAAACGTGTCGTAGGCTTGGCGGCGCTCCAGGCCGATTTTCGGTCCGTCCGCTCGTCTGAGAAAAGGTGGCAGGATGGCTCAGGAACAGTCAGGTACGCAGGCTCCCGACAGCGGTTTGCTGCTGGAGGTCGAAAAGATCCCGACCGCGGTCGACCGCGGGAAGGCCAACGGCGCGGCCGCCGACAACGACGGCAACGACGGCTGAGTGCCCGAAACGCCGACGCTGGCTGACCTCGTGGCTCCGCTCGGGGTCAGCCAGTTCTTCCAAGACGTCCAGGGCGAGACCTACCGCCGTTTCGAAGGCCCCGCGGGCCGGTTCGCCGACCTGCTGCCGTGGCCGGCGCTGAACGCGATCCTCCGGCAGCATCGCCTGGAGTTCCCGCGGCTGCGCCTGGCGCTCGACGGCACGCCGGTGCCCATGGAGAGCTACACCGATCTCGTCCCCACCCGCCGCAGTGGCACCGTCCCCCGCCTTCAGGCCGCTCCGTTCACCGAGCACCTCCGCGGCGGCGCGACGATGGTGCTCGACGCCATCCAGGAACTCAGCGACCCGATCGGCGACCTCGCCAGGAGTCTCGAACACGACCTCCGCGAGAGCGTCCAGGTCAACCTGTACGCGGGCTGGGGCGTGACCCACGGCTTCGATGTGCACTGGGACGACCACGACGCGTTCATCATCCAGGTCGCCGGCCGCAAACGCTGGCGGATGCACGGCCCGACCAGGCCCGCTCCGCTGCATCGCGACGTCGAACAGCCCGAGCGGCCCGGTGAGCCGATCGACGATTTCGTCCTCGAAGACGGCGATGTCCTCTATGTCCCGCGCGGGCACTGGCACGACGTCACCGCGGTGGGGGAGATGTCGCTGCACCTCACGCTCGGGTTCAGTCCGGCCACCGGGATCGACCTGGTGTCCTGGCTCGCCGACAAGCTGCGGTCGAGCACCGCTTTCCGCCAGGACCTCCCGAGGTTCGGGACGGAGGAGGATCGCGCGGCCCGCGCCGCCGCCCTGCGCGCGGAGCTGGAAGCCGCGCTGACCGGCGACGTCGTCGACAGGTTCCTCGCCGAGCGTGACTCGTCCGCCCCGGCACATCCGCGGGTCGGTCTGCCCTGGGCGGCGACCCCGGGCCTGTTGCCGGACGGCGACGAGACCGAGGTCCGGTTCCTCGTGCCGAGGGCGGTGCTCGAAGAAGGCGACGGCAGGGTGACCCTGCTCGCGGACGGCAAACGGTTCGTTTTCGCGGGCGCCGCGTCGCCGCTGCTGAAGGCGCTGCTCGACGGCACCCCGCAGGCGGTCAAGCGACTCGCCGAGCTGTCCGAACTCGATCGAGGGACGGTCCGGGCCTTCCTTGGCGAGCTCACCACGCAGGGACTTCTTTCGATCGGCTGAATCTCACAGGGCACGAGAAGTGTGAAGGGAGCACGGACGGGGTAAGCTAAGGCATGCCTAAGGTCAAGTCCGGAGGGGTCAGCCGATGACCGCTCAGCTTTCGGACACCTCTGCATCGGATGGTTCGGCGCAGCCCGCCGCGCTGCCGGGCTGCGCGACCGTCGCCCGCATGCTGGGCGCGAGCCCCGCCGGCACCGCGGCCGACATGCGTTGCTGGCTGCTCATCGAGCAGCCGGGCCCCTGGCCCGCGGACGCGCTGGAAAACGTCCTCGACGAGGCTTTCCCCGCCGAGCGCCGCGAGCTGCTCGAGAACTTGAGACGGTCCCACGGGCTCCGTCCGCTGCTGATCCGCCGTCCCGGCAAGCACCGGCGTGACCCGGATCGCCCGCGTTCCGTGTATATAGGCGGGGGCGAACCGGGCAACCGCTGGCTGGAACGCCTGGAGATCCGCGACCTGACCGAACTGGCCGAACTGGACCTCGACCTGATCGCGGACGGTGTCGGCGGGCTCGGCGAGCGCGTGGACGGGCCGCTGTTCCTGGTCTGCACGCACGGCACCAAGGACATGTGCTGCGCGGTGCTCGGCCGCCCGCTGGCCTCGGCGCTCAACACCAACCACCCCGGTCGCTCCTGGGAGGTCAGCCACGTCGGCGGCGACCGCTGGGCGGGCAACCTCCTCGTGGTCCCCGACGGCTTCCTTCACGGCCAGCTCAACCCGGCCGAGGCGGCGCTGGTCGCCAAGGCCGCCCTGCGCGGGCAGGTCGAACCCGAGCAGCTCCGCGGCCGCACGTCCGCCCGGACGGCCTGGGCGCAGTTCGCGGAGATCGCGATCCGCCGCCGGCTCGATCTGTCCGGTTTGGACGACGTGATCGCCGTCCAGGAGGAGCCGCTGCTCGAATCCGACGCGCGGGTGGTCACCGTGCGCGGCGGCGAGGACTTCTACTCGGTGACCGTGCGGCGCCGGTCGGCCACGCCGCGCGGGGAGAGTCGGTGCGCGGGACTGATCCAGCCCGCGGGGTACGTCACGGACGAGATCACCAAGCTCTAACCCGCATTCAGAGGACGAAACGCGCGAAAGATCACCCGCGTTCGAACACCTGTTTGACACCTGTCTAGAACATGTGTTCGACTGACCTCGTGCGATGGGATCGACAGCGGGCGGACGGCGGCGAGCCGGTGCTGCCCGGATTGGACGGGTTGCTGCGCTCGGTGCGCACTCCCGAGTTCGACGGCGTCACCTTTCACGAGGTGCACGCCAAATCCGTGCTGAACAAGGTGCCCGAGGGTTCGGGTGTCCCGTTCGGATGGACCGTGAATCCGTACCGTGGTTGTTCGCACGCGTGTACGTACTGCCTCGAAGGCGGCACGCCGGTCCTGATGGCCGACGGCCGGACGAAGCCGCTGGCGGACCTGGCGCCCGGCGACGCGATCTACGGGACGCGCGGGCGTGGCGCGGGCAGGCGGCTGGTGCCGACGGAGGTGCTGGCGCACTGGTCGACGCTGAAACCGGCGTACCGCGTGACCCTCGAAGACGGAACGTCCATCGTGGCCAGTGGCGACCACCGTTTCCTGACCGGACGCGGGTGGAAACACGTCACCGGCACCCGGTTCGGCGCGGCGCAGCGGCCGCATCTGGTCGGTGGTACCGAACTCGTCGGCGTCGGGAAGCTCGCCCGCACCCCGGACGACACCCTCGGCTATCGCGCCGGGTTCCTCTGCGGGATGTTGCGCTCCGGCGGGTTCTCCGCCGAGAAGGACGCCGCGGACCGCGCGCTCGGGTATCTGCCCGACTTCGGCGCGTCGGTCGGCTTCGTCCAAGTGCCGCCGTCGCCGGATTCCCATTGGCGGCGCGGCTTCCTGGCGGGATTGTTCGACCTCGCCGGGAGTTACCGGCACGGCGCGCTGCGCGTCACCCACGACGAGCAGGACATCGTCTCGACCTTCTGTGCCGCTCTCGACAGTTTCGGCTTCCGTTACGTCAAAACCGAAAACGCCAAATTCCGTCCGTTGTGGACGGTCCAGCTGCTCGGCGGGCCGTCGGAGGAGCTGCGGTTCTTCCATCTCGCCGATCCCGCCGTCGGCTGGAAACGGTCGCTCGACGGGCTCGCGATCGGCAGGACCAGACGGAAGGTGTCGTCCATCGAAGCGCTCGGCATCGAGCTGCCGCTGTTCGACATCACCACCGGGACGGGCGACTTCATCGCCGACGGCATGGTCACGCACAACTGTTTCGCGCGGAACACCCACACGTACCTGGATTTCGACGCCGGACGCGACTTCGACACGCAGGTCATCGTGAAGGTCAACGCGCCCGAAGTGCTGGCCGCGCAGCTGCGGCGCCCGAGCTGGACGCGCGAGCACGTCGCGATGGGCACGAACACCGATCCCTATCAGCGCGCCGAAGGCCGGTACGAGCTGATGCCGCGCATCATCACCGCGCTCGCGGATTCGGGTACGCCGCTGTCCATCCTGACCAAGGGGACCATGCTGGCCAGGGACCTGCCGTTGCTGGAGTCGGTGTCGAAGGACGTGCCCGCCGGGCTGGCGATCTCACTCGCGTTGCTGGACGACGGCCTGCGACGCCGTCTCGAACCCGGCACGCCCAGCCCGCGGGCGAGGCTCGACCTGATCCGCAAGGCGCGGGACGCCGGGCTCCCGTGCTCGGTGCTGGTCGCCCCGGTGCTGCCGTACCTGACCGACTCGGTGGACGCACTCGACGCCCTGTTCGCGCGTCTCGCCGAGGCCGGCGCCACGCGCGTCACCGTCCTCCCGTTGCACTTGCGGCCGGGCGCGCGGGAATGGTTCGCCCGCTGGCTCGGCCGGGAACATCCCGGACTGGTGCCGAAATACCGTGAGCTGTACTCGCGCGGCGCCTATCTCCCGAAGTCCTATCGAGAGCGGCTGGGAGCCCGCGTCGGCCCGCTGCTGCGCCGTCACGGCTTCGGGTCCCGTGCCGATGACGGGGAACGAACGCAAGTGACGATGCCCGTGCAACGGACGGAGGAGGCGGTGATTCCCGAACCTGAGCAGCTCAGGTTGCTGTGAGGAGCAAGTCCGGTGGTGGCTGGTCTCCGCTCGCCACCGCAACTTTTGCCCCATCCGACCGAAAGATCGTCTCTTTTCGGGCAACCCGGAAAACGACTTCCCGATGCGCGGTGCGCAATGTGAATTTTATTACCGCACAACGGATTCGGCCGTTCGGCGCAGTCACTTGGCGGAATTCCCCTTCGTGCTTAATCTCTGAGGGAGGAAGGCGAGGAGGTGCCTGTTGACCACCCGTACGGATCGCACCGCCGCTGTCCGCATCGCTTGGACCGCGACCAAGCTGACGAGAGCGGGAAGACACCCCATCGCCATCGGCAGACTCGCCGCCACCGTCGGCATGGACCCCGCCGAGGCCCACCGGCTGATGGATCTCATGGGTTTCGTCATCCGTGACGGCCTGGTCGTGATGGACCGCGGTTCCCGGCCCGGCCCGGCCAGGGCAGGCTCCGACCGGTACCAGGTGGACCTGTTCCTGCTGGCCGTCGCCACCGGCGAACCCGTGCACGCGGATTCGGTCTGCCCGGCGACCGGGGCACGCGTCCGGGTCCACTTCACCAGCGCTCGCGTTTTGAGCGTCGACCCGCCGCACGCGGTCGTCGCCGCGTCGCGGCTGCCCGGCATCGATCTCACCCTCGGCCAGGACTACGTCGAGGCGCTGGTCTGCACCCAGTTCTTCGCCTCGAAGGAGGCGGCCGCGGGCTGGCTGCTGGAGAACATCGACGGCAGGGTCCTGTCCGTGCCCGACTACCTGGCCCACACCCGGCGGATGGTCGCGGCGCTGGAGGCGTGGCCGACGATCTGAGAACACCTGGTCGCGAAGCATCCGGGGCGATTCGTTAGCCTTTGACGTTGGCGCAGAGCAGTCGAACCGCAGCGCCGTCAAATCGCAGAATCGTGATGCCGAAGGAGAGCACCCGCAGTGCTTCGCACCCACAAAGCCGGCACCTTGCGTGCCGAGCACGCCGGTCAGACGGTCACCCTCACCGGATGGGTTGCCCGGCGGCGCGATCACGGCGGCGTCATCTTCATCGATCTGCGCGACGCCAGCGGCGTGAGTCAGGTCGTCTTCCGCGAGGGCGAGATGGCCGAGCGCGCCCACCAGCTGCGCTCCGAATACTGCGTCCGCGTCGTCGGCGAGGTCTCGAAGCGGCCCGAGGGCAACGCCAACGCCGAGATCCCCACCGGTGAGATCGAGGTGCTGGTCACCGAGCTCGAGGTGCTGTCCGAGGCCGCCGTGCTGCCGTTCCCGATCGACGACCGGGTCGACGTCGGCGAGGAGACGCGTCTCAAGCACCGCTACCTCGACCTGCGCCGCAGCGGCCCCGCCGCCGCGATGCGCCTGCGCAGCGAGGTCAACCGTGCCGCCCGCGAGGTGCTGCACGCGCAGGAGTTCGTCGAGGTCGAGACCCCGACCATGACCCGCTCCACCCCCGAGGGCGCCCGCGACTTCGTGGTCCCGGCCCGGCTCAAGCCCGGCTCCTGGTACGCGCTCCCGCAGTCGCCGCAGCTGTTCAAGCAGCTGCTCATGGTCGGCGGGCTCGAGCGGTACTACCAGATCGCGCGCTGCTACCGGGACGAGGACTTCCGCGCCGACCGGCAGCCGGAGTTCACCCAGCTCGACATCGAGATGAGCTTCGTCGAGCAGGACGACGTCATCGCCCTCGGCGAGGACATCGTGACAGCGCTGTGGAAGCTGATCGGCGCCGAGATCCCCCGGCCGTTCCAGCGGATCACCTACGCCGAGGCGATGGAGAAGTACGGCTCGGACAAGCCGGACCTGCGCTTCGACCTCGAACTCACCGACATGACGGCGTTCTTCGCCGACACCCCGTTCCGCGTGTTCCAGGCGCCGTACGTCGGCGCCGTCGTGATGGCGGGCGGGGCCGACCAGCCGCGCCGCACCCTCGACGCCTGGCAGGACTTCGCCAAGCAGCGCGGGCACCGCGGGCTCGCCTACATCCTGGTGAACGAGGACGGCACGCTCGGCGGGCCGGTCGCGAAGAACCTGTCGGAGAAGGAGCGCGAGACGGTCGCCGAAGCCGTCGGCGCCAAGCCCGGTGACTGCGTCTTCTTCGCCGCTGGCAAGCCCGCCGACGCGCGTGCGCTGCTCGGCGCCACCCGGCTGGAGATCGGCAGCCGCCTCGGCCTGATCGACGAGAACGCCTGGTCGTTCGTGTGGGTCGTCGACTTCCCGATGTTCATCTCGGCCGACGAGTCCGACGACGTCGCGGTCGGCGGCGGCAAGTGGAAGGCCCTGCACCACGCCTTCACCTCGCCGACCCCGGAGTGGATCGGCAAACTCGCCGACGACCCCGGCAACGCGCTGGCCTACGCCTACGACATCGTCTGCAACGGCAACGAGATCGGCGGCGGCTCGATCCGTATCCACCAGCAGGAACTGCAGAAGCAGGTCTTCGAGCTGATGGGCCTCGGCGAGGAGGAGGCACAGGAGAAGTTCGGCTTCCTGCTCGACGCCTTCGCCTTCGGCCCCCCGCCGCACGGCGGCATCGCCTTCGGCTGGGACCGGATCGTCATGCTGCTGGCCAAGGCCGACTCGCTGCGTGACGTGATCGCGTTCCCGAAGACCGGCGGCGGGTTCGACCCGCTGACCGCGGCCCCGGCGCCGATCACGCCGGAACAGCGCAAGGAGGCGGGCATCGACGCCAAGCCCGCGCCGCCCGCCAAGAACTGATGCTCCATCTCAGGGCCGTGTGCCCGCCGGACCGGACCGAAGAAGCGCTCCAGGTCTTGCGGGCACACGCGGGGACCGCGCACCTCGTCGTGCATCACGGGGTGGCGGTCTCACCCGAGGGCGATCTGATCGAAGCGGACATCGCCCGTGAGGCGGCCGACGAGATCATCGAGGCGCTGTGCGGGCTCGACCTCGACCACACCGGCGGCATCACGCTGGAGGCGCTGGACACCGCGGTGTCCGACGCCGCCGACAAGGCCGAGGAGCGGGCACCGGGTGAGGCAGCGGACGCCGTGGTGTGGCAGGAACTCGTCGGCCGTTCTGGTGAGGAGTCCCGGCTCACCTGGACGTTTCAGGCATTCCTGACCATCGCGTGCCTGCTGGCGTCGGTGGGGGTGATCACGAACTCGTCGGTCACCATCGTCGGCGCGATGGTCGTGGGGCCGGAATTCGGCCCGCTGGCGGCGATGGCTGTCGGCCTGGTGCTGCGTCGCGGGGATCTCGTGCGGCAGGGCGGGATCGCGCTGCTCGGCGGCTTCCCGATCGCGATGGTGATCACCCTCGGTGTGGTGCTGGTGGGCAACGCCACCGGCGTGCTGGAGGTCAGCAAGCTCGCGGAGAACCACGAGGTCGATTTCGTTTACCAGGTGGGAATCGCGTCCCTCATCGTGGCACTGCTCGCCGGCGCGGCGGGAATGCTTTCCATGACCTCGGCCAAATCCGCCGCGCTCGTGGGCGTTTTCATCTCGGTGACCACGGTGCCCGCGGCCGGATACGCGGTGGTGGCCGGGGTTGCCGGTCAGTGGGACCGGTGCCTGTATTCGACCGGTCAGCTGCTGGTCAATCTCATCGGAATCGTTGCAGCTGCGGCCATTGTGCTGACATTGCGCCGTCGTGGGCAACGATCGAGGGTGACGGAACGTCCGCTTTCACGCGGATGACTCCCAGATCGCGCCAGGGCGCGCGATTGCCCGGATCTCAGTGGTCATGGTTGCTCAGTCACGAGTAGGGTCGGTGGTAATGACAGTCGATACCTCCTCTGCCGACGATTCGACCGTCGGAGCTGGAGCCGAAACCCTCGCCGTCGCGACCGCGGTCGCCGCCGGCGAGTCGGTCCTATCACGCCGCTTCGGCAGCGCGATCACCCTCGTCGCCCCCGAAGACCTCGCGGGCAGCGGCCCGGCGACGGTCGTGCGGGCACGGGTGGCGTCCTCGCCGTTCGCGCTGCCGCGCACCCTGGTCATCAAGCACTACCCCGATCCACCGGAACCGGGCCGTCCCGATCCGTTCGCGCAGGAGGCGGTCAGCTACCAGCTGTTCACCGCGCTCTCGCCGGAGGACCGGATGTGCCCCGAGCTGCTGGCGCACGACGGCCGGGATCGCGTCCTGGTGATCGAGGACCTCGGCGGCGTCCCGACGCTGCACGACAAACTCCACGCCCGTGACGCGCGCGGCGCCGAACGCGCGCTGCTGTCCTGGGCGCGGTCGCTGGGCAGGCTGCACGCGAGCACCGCGAGCCGCGAGCCCGATTTCAACGCGCTGCTGCGCCGTCTGGGCGGTCCCGTCAAGAACGAGGACGCGCCGTTGCCCGCGGTCTGCGCGCAACTGCCGGGTCTGCTGGAAGAACTGCTCGACGTCGAGACGCCGGAGCCGGTACAGCGACGGGTCATGACGGTGGCGGAGCGGGCGGGCTCGCCGTCCTACCGCGCGTTCAGCCCGGTCGACCTCAGCCCGGACAACAACCTCGTGACCAGCAGCGGAGTGCGATTCCTCGACTTCGAACGCGGCCGCGTGCGCAGCACCCTGATGGACGCGGCGTACCTGCGGCTGCCGTTCGCGTCGAGCGCGGACGCCCTGGCGCTCCCGCCGGGGATGAGCGAGGCGATGATCGCCGCCTGGCGGGCCGAGGTCGTCTCGGTCTGGCCCGCGCTCGCGGACGAGGACGCGCTGGCCGAGCACCTGATGGACGGTCAGCTGCTCCTGCTGTGGGTCATCACCTGGGAGATCCTCCCGGAGCTGGACCTGGACAGGCACGCCACACCGATCAGCCGGGAGGCCGCGCTGGTCACCTGGTGGCGGGAGCTGGCCAAGCACTCGCTGCGCGCCCGCCTGACGGACATCTCCGAACACGCCACCCGGGTCGCCGCGGCGCTCGGGGCCAGGCTGGGGCCGCACGCGGATCTCGCGTTCTACCCGGCGTTCCGGTAACCGCCGCACGGACTTTTCGCTCGACCGTCCTCGCCGCGTTACCCAGGCATCACCGCAGGTGAGTCTGCGTGGCCGATGGTGGCTACCGTGACCGTGATCAGTGTCGAAGTCACTCCGAGTCCCGAACCTCTCCTTCCTCCCGCGCCGGCCGTACCCCGGTCCGCTCGCAGACTGGTCGTACTCGGCGATTCCACGGCCGTCGGCCTGGGTGACCCGTTGCCGGACCGCGGCGGCTGGCGCGGGGTCGGCCCGCTCGTCGCCGAGGCACTGGGCGTCGAGCCGGACGGCTACCTGAACCCGTCGTTCACCGGAGCGCGCATGGGGTGCGTGCTCACGAAGCAGCTGCCCGCCGCCGTGGCGCACCGACCGGACGTCGCGCTGGTGGTGGCGGGCATGAACGACACGCTGCGTCCCGATTTCAGCGCCGCGAAGATCGCCGCGGACCTCACCGAGGTGATCCGTTCGCTGGCCGCCGTCGGCACCACCGTGGTCCCGGTGCGCTACCACGACCACGGCAAGGTGTTCCGGCTCCCGCAGTCGCTGAGGCGGGCGTTGAGCGAGCGGGTGGCGGAACTGAACGCCGCCATCGACGGCGTCGTCGAACGCGAGGGCGTGCCGTGCCTCGACCTCGAACTGCTGCCCGGCGCCTACGACCTCACCGCGTGGAGCGTCGACCGGCTGCATCCGTCGGAACTCGGGCACCGGATGCTGGCGACCGGGTTCACCGAACGGCTCGCCGAGGCCGGGTTCGCGGTACCCCGGCCGGTCAGCCTGACCTGCTCGGGAGGTGTCGAGCCGAGCACCGCCGGGCATCTCGGCTGGCTGGTGCTGAAGGGCGTCCCGTGGGTGTGGCGGCGGGGCCGTGAGTTCGTGCCGTACGCGGCCGTGATCATGTGGCACTCGTTCCGGGAGCGGCTGCGCTGACCTGTGGCCGGAACCGTCGGTGGCAACGGCTACCGTCGACACCGTGGCACAGGACGAACTCTTCACCGTGAACCCCGACCTCGGGCCGCCTCCTGAGGAGCCGGCCGAGCCGAGGGAGGTCGCGATCCCGGCAGGCTCGCCGCTGGCCGTGCGGATGCGGCCGCGGTCGCTCGGCGAGGTCGTCGGCCAGCAGCACCTGCTGCGTGAGGGCGCGCCGCTGCGGCGGCTCGTCGAAGGCGCCGCGCCCGCTTCCGTGCTGCTCTACGGACCGCCGGGAACGGGCAAGACCACGCTGGCGAACCTCGTCTCGGCCGCGACCGGACGCCGGTTCGTGGCGATGTCGGCGCTGTCGGCCGGGGTGAAGGAGGTGCGCGGGGTCATCGAAGAGGCCCGGCGCCGCCGGAACTACAACGCCGAGAACACCGTCCTGTTCATCGACGAGGTCCACCGGTTCTCCAAGACCCAGCAGGACGCCCTGCTGGGCGCCGTCGAGGACCGGACGGTGCTGCTGGTGGCGGCCACGACGGAGAACCCGTCGTTCTCGGTGGTCTCGCCGCTGCTCTCGCGTTCGCTGGTACTGCAGCTACGGCCGCTGACCGATGCCGACATCGTCGCGCTGATCGAGCGCGCGATGACCGACGAGCGCGGTCTCGGCGGCGAACTCACCCTGACCGAGGACGCGCGGGCGCATCTGGTGCGGCTGGCCTCCGGGGACGCGCGGCGCGCGCTGACGGCGCTGGAGGCGGCCGCGGACGCCGCGAGCGCGACCGAGGCGAAGACGATCGACCTCGCCATCGTCGAGTCCACAGTGGACAAAGCGGCGGTGCGGTACGACCGGGACGGCGATCAGCACTACGACGTCATCAGCGCGTTCATCAAATCGATCCGCGGGTCCGACGTGGACGCCGCGCTGCACTACCTGGCGCGGATGATCGAGGCGGGGGAGGACCCGCGGTTCCTGGCCCGGCGCCTGGTCGTGCACGCGAGCGAGGACATCGGCATGGCCGACCCGACGGCGTTGCAGTCGGCCGTCGCGGCGGCGCACGCGGTGCAGTTCATCGGGATGCCGGAAGGCCGCCTCGCGCTGGCGCAGGCGACAGTGCACCTGGCGACGGCGCCGAAGTCGAACGCCATCGTCACCTCCATCGACGCCGCGCTGTCCGACGTCCGGTCCGGGCGGATCGGGACGGTGCCGCCGCATTTGCGCGACGGGCACTACGCGGGAGCGGAGAAGCTCGGCAACGCGAAGGGGTACCGGTATCCGCCCAACGCGCCGGAAGGTGTTCTGGCGCAACAGTATCCGCCGGACGAGCTGGTCGGCCGGGACTACTACGAACCGACCCAGCGCGGGGCGGAGCGGACTTTGCACGAGCGGGTGCCGAAGCTGCGGCGGACCATCCGAGGGGAACGTTAGTTTCGCGTTCGGAGCAATGCCGGGAAAATCGGTAACACCCGTCGATCATGAGGCTATATCGTGAGTGGCTGGGGGATCACCGGGTTGTCGTGCTGGATGGGATTCCCCGTGCTCGACCACGATGGCGAGCAGAACGAAACTGACAACCTCTACCTATGACAAACTGGGGAAATTTCAGGGTTCGCAAGGTGATGGTGTCTTCCGTCGCGGTTTTCGCCGCGGTGACCGGAGTTCTCGTCCCGGGCACGGCGACCGCCGCTCCGGCAGGGTCCTCCTCCGTCGTGACGCAGACGCCGGACGAGGTGCGCACCAACGCCGCCGCCGTCGTCGGGCTCACGGTCACGCCGGAGCTGCTGCGGCTGAGTGAGAGCGACTTCGTCTACGCGATCTACCAGGCCGCGAAGCGTCAAGGCGATATCGCGGTGGAGGTTCAGTACGCGGCGTTCGACGCCTACCGCAGCGGGTGGACTTCGTTGTTCCTGCAGACCGGGATCTACGAGGCGCACCAGCGGGATTTGGACCGTGAAGCCGTCTATCAGGTCCGGCGTGGGGAACGGCAGCCCGCCGCCGCGCTGCTCGGTTTCGAGCTGACCTCGATCCTGCTGGCCCAGGACGACAAGAACTTCGTGTTCGAGTTGTGGGAACGGGCCGCCAGGGGATCGTTCGTGAGAGCCGCCGCGGGTCAGGTTTTCGGCGGAACACCGGTGGAGCAGAAGGACTTCATCGTTCGCGGCATCTTCGTCGAGCACCAGCGTGACGTGGACGCGGCGAAGGAAGCGGCCGAGAAGGAAGCCGCGGAAAAGAAGCTCCGCGACGCCCGGGTGAAGGCAGCCGCCGTCGTCGGCATGGACCCCGCGCTGGCCGCGCAGCTGACGGACGAGATGTTCGTGGAGCAGATCTGGTTCTACAACCTGGCGCCCCAGGACTCGGAGGTGTGGTACCGGGCTTACCAAAGCCGGACACCGGAGCAGTGGCGGGCTTTCATCGACACCGGCATCTTCGAGGCCGCCGCCAAGGACAAGGTGAACGCCATCAAGGTGCGCGCCGCCGCCGTCGTCGGTATCGAGGCCGGATACGCCAGGTACCTGGAGGAAGGCCCGCTGGTCCGCGAGATCTGGAACAGGGCGAGGTCCGGCAGCCGGGTCCAGGCCGCTGCCCGTCGTGCCCTGGACAGCGGATCCGCCGCCCAGTGGCGGATTTTCCTGGAAACGGACATCTTCGCCGCCGCGGAGGCGGACAAGCACTGAGGCTCTCCGGCCGGCCGGATGACCTCTGTCTTTTGGCCGTGAGCACCGAACTCACGTGATCAGACACGGATCTCGCGTGCTTGAAGGCGGATCTCGTGATCAGGCGCCGCAAACGTGAGTTCCGCTTCCAAGCACGCGAGTCCCGCCCTCAAT
>NZ_NMQT01000083.1 GCF_002234405.1 Amycolatopsis thailandensis
CGGCAGGGTGTTGATGAACAGTCCCGGCACCCGGTCCGCGCCGGTACCGGCGTTCATCCGTCCGAAGAGGACAGTGCCGAAAACGACGTCTTCTCGGCCCGAAACCGCGCCCAGTACGCGTGCCCACGCCAGGTGGAACACCGTGGCCGGGCTCGCGCCCCACGACCGCGCCACCTCGCGGACGCGTTCGCTCAGCGCGTCGTCCACCCACAGGTGAGCCTGCTCCGAGCCGGTGCCGTCCCCGTGCAGATCCACCAGCCCGTACGGGGCGGTCGTCTCCGTCACGTCGCCGAGGAGGCCGGAGAAGTACCGCTCGTACTCCTGACGCGGCACCCCGAGCCGTGCCTGCGCCACGAATTCGCGGAACGGGACCGGCGCTGGCAGTTCCCCCGTGCGCCCGGACAGGAACGCCCGCAGATCGTCGAGCAGCACCTCCAGCGTGGTGTGGTCCTGCAACAGGTGGTGGACGCGCAGCAAGCCGATCCATCGGCCACCGCGCGGATCGGCGGCGAAGCGCACGTCCATCAGCGGAGCGCGGTCCAGGTCCAGCCGCCCGCCCGCCGCGTTCAGGATCTGCTCGACTGCGTCGGGTCCGGCGGGATCGAGGACGACCTCCTCGACCGGCACCTCGGCGTGGCGCACCACGACCTGCACGGGCTCCCGCAGCCCCGCCGACACGACGGCGGTGCGGTAGATGTCGTGCCGGTCCACCATCCAGCGCAACCCGGCGAGGAAGTCGTCGAGCCGGTCACGCGAGTCGAACTCGACGACGGTGGGCGTCACGTAGACGTCGGTTCCGCCGTGCTCGGTCATCAGGTGGTGGAAAAAGATGCCTTCCTGCAACGGCGCCAGCGGATACACGTCCTGGATGTTCGGCGCCCCACCGGGAACCGCGGCCACCACGCGCGCGATCTCGGCTTCGGTCAGCCCGGCCAGCGGCACCATTTCCGGCGTGATCTCCCCGGCGTCCGGCGGGATCAGGTTGGGCGGCACCACCACCGGCGCGGGGCCCGCGACGGCGGCCAGCCCGGCCGGGGTCGGGGTCAGGAACAGCGCGCGCACCGACACCGAGACACCGCGCCGCCGCAGCCATTCCACGAGCGACACCACGAGCAGCGAATGCCCGCCCAGCGCGAAGAAATCGTCGTCGACCCCGACTCGTTCCAGGCCGAGCACCTCCGCGAACGCCTGGCACAGCACTTCCTCTCGCGCGGTCTCCGGCGCGCGAGAGGTGACGGCCACCGCCGCGAAGTCCGGCGCGGGGAGTGCCTTGCGGTCGAGCTTGGCGTTGGCGGTCAACGGGAAGACGTCGAGTTCGACGATCGCCGAGGGCACCAGATACGAAGGCAGCCGCTCACCCAGGAACGCCCGCAACCCTTCACCGGACATCGCGCCCGCGAGAGTCACATAACCCACCAGCCGGACGTCGCCCGGAGTGTCTTCCCGCGCGATCACCGCGGCCTGGTCGACGTCGACGTGAGTCAGCAGAACGGCTTCGATCTCCCCGGGCTCGACCCGGAACCCCCGGATCTTCACCTGGTCGTCGACACGGCCCAGGAACACCAGCTCGCCGTCGGCGTTCCATCGCACCCGGTCCCCGGTGCGGTACATCCGCTGCCCTGGCTCGAAAGGACACGCCACGAAACGCTCACCGGTCAACGCCGGGCGACCCACGTATCCGCGAGCGACGCCTTCACCGGCCACGTACAACTCGCCGCCGACACCCGCCGGAACCGGCTCCAGCGCGTCGTCCAGCACGTACACCCGGACGTTCGCGATCGGCTGTCCGATCGGGACGGCCGCCTCGCCGGGCAGGCAGCGCCACACCGCCGCGTTCACCGTCGCCTCGGCCGGGCCGTAACTGTTGAACATCAAGTGATCCGCGGCCCACCGGGAAACGAGATCGGCGGGCAGCGCCTCGCCACCGACGTCCAGCACGAAACCCTCGGGCAAACCGTCCTGGGGAAGGCTGGTCACCGCCGCGGGCGGCAACGTCGCGTGGGTCACGCCGTACTCGGTGAGGAACCCGGCCAGCTCTGCACCCAGCCGTCGTTCCGGCGGCACGATCACGAGGGTTGCCCCCGACCCCAACGCCAGAAGCCATTCCTCACAGAACATGTCGAAACCCGAAGACGCGAACTGCGCCACCCGCGATCCCGGCCCCGCCCCGAAACGGGCATGACTCACCGACAGATTCACGAACCCACGATGGGTGACGACCACACCCTTCGGCACACCAGTCGACCCCGACGTATACACCACATACGCCGCATTCCCCGGCGACAAAGGCGAAACCCGATCAGCGTCAGACACCGGACCGGCGTCGAAATCACCGGTATCCACCACAAACCCCGTCGAATCCACCACCAACACGGCTGCGGAATCCTCGACCAGGAAACGAACTCGTTCCGCGGGCAGCCCCGGATCGACAGCCAGGTAAGCGCCACCGGCCTTCAAGACCGCCAAAACGGCGACCATCAACTCCGGAGACCGCTCCAACACCAAAGCCACCACCGACTCCGGCCCCACCCCGGCAGCGATCAACTTCCGCGCCAGTCTGTTTGCCCGCGCGTCCAGCTCGGCATAGCTCAGCTCGACACCCGAACCGACGACCGCCGTCGCCTCCGGTGAACGCGACACCTGCCCAGCGACCAGATCCGGCACCACACCATCCGGCGCCGGAACCGCGGTGTCATTCCAGGCCTGGAGGATCCGCCGCAGTTCGTCCTCGTCGAGAACCGGCAAGGACCGGATGGGGACGGACGGGTCGGCCACGACGGCTTCCAGGACCTGGACGAGCCGCGCCGCGATCCGCTCGACCGTCTCGGCGTCGAAGAGGTCCGCGGCGCCGATGAGCGCGCCCTCCAGTCCCGCCGGGCGTCCGTCGGCGTCGAGTGCCTCGCGCACCACGAGATCGAGGTCGAAGTCGCCCGCCTGCCGGTCGTCGGAGATCAGGTCGACGCGCAGACCGGGCAGCTCCAGCGACGGCCCGCGGCCGTGTCCGGCGGAAACGAGATCCGCGCTTTCCACCGCGGCCATCACCTGGAACAGCGGATGCCGCGACAGCGATCGGGTCGGCGCCAGCTCCTCGACCAGCTTTTCGAACGGCACGTCCTGGTTCTCGTAGGCGTTCAGCGCGGCTTTCCGCACGCGCCCGAGCACGTCGGCGAAGGCCGGATCGCCTGACAGATCGGCGCGGATCACCAGGTTGTTGACGAAACAGCCGACCAGGTCGTCGAGCCCCTCGTCGGTCCGGCCCGCGACCACGGTGCCGATCGGGAGGTCGGTGCCGGCGCCCAGCCGGGACAGCAGCACCGCCAGCGCGGAATGCATCACCATGAACAGGGTCGCCCCGTGTGTCCGTCCCAGCTCCGCGAGCCGCCGGTGAGTATCCGCGCCAAGTTCGAGCTCGGCGCTGTGGCCTCGAGGATCCAGCCGCGCCGGACGCGGCCGGTCGGCGGGCAGATCCAGTTCCTCCGGCGCCCCGGCGAGGGTCCGCCGCCAGAACGCCACCTGTCCGGTCAGCGTGCTTTCCGGATCGTCCTCAGCGCCGAGAAGTTCTCGCTGCCACAACGTGTAGTCGGCGTACTGCACCGGCAACGGCGTCCAGTCCGGCTCGCGCCCGGACAGTCGTGACGCGTACGCGGTGGAGAGATCACGCAGCAGCGGGCCCATCGACCAGCCGTCGGCCGCGATGTGGTGCACCACCAGGACCAGCACGTGCTCGCCCGGGCCCACCACGAACAACCGGGCCCGCATCGGGATCTCGTTCGCCAGATCGAAGGGGTACGCACTCGCCCGCGCCACCTCGTCGTCCAGCACCATCGTCGCGACGATTTCGAGTTCGAAGCCCGTCTCCTCGACCCGGAGCACCCGCTGGCGGGGCTCGCCGTCCTGGGCGGGGAAAACGGTGCGCAGCACCTCGTGACGGCCGAGCACGTCCAGCAGGCCGGCGGCGAGCGCGTCGCGGTCCAGCTCACCGGTCAGCCGGAGCGCGAGCGGGATGTTGAAAGTGTCGGCAGGACCGTCCAGCTGCCACAGGAACCACAGCCGGCGCTGCGCGAACGACAACGGAATCATCGGATCTCCTCTTCGTGCTCACGCATGGGCCGGAGGGCCGGCCTGGCTTTCTTCCCGGTACCGGCGTTCGCCGCGATCCACGCGGCCACCTCGGCCGCGGTCGGGCTCTCGAACAGCACCCGGAGCGGTACCTCGGCACCCGCGGCCACCCGGATCCTGCTGAGCAGCCGGGTCGCCAGCAGGGAATGCCCGCCGAGGGCGAAAAAGTGGTCTTCGGGGCCGACCCCGGGCAGTTCGAGGATTTCGGCGAACGCCTCGCAGACGAGTTCTTCCTCCCGCGTGGCGGGCGCGCGGCCCGCCCCCGCCGTGCCGTGGCCGGGCGCGGGAAGTGCTTCACGGTCGAGCTTCCCGTTGACGGTCAACGGCAACGCTTCGAGCTCGACGAACGCGGCGGGCACCATGTACGCGGGCAGCTTGCGCGCGGCGTACTCCCGGAGCGTCTCGCCGGACCTGTCGGTCCCGGGCCCGGCGGAGACCAGGTAGGCGACCAGCCGCCGATCGCCCGCCCGGTACTCCCTGGCCACGACCGCCGCGTCGGCGACCGCCGGATGCGCGGACAGCACCTGCGCGATCTCGCCCGGTTCGATCCGGAACCCGCGGATCTTGAGCTGGTCGTCGACGCGGCCCTCGAAGAGCAGCCGCCCGTCGGTGGTCCAGCGGGCGCGGTCCCCGGTGCGGTACATCCGCCCGTCCGTGAACGGGCAGGCGACGAACCGTTCGGCGGTCATCCCCGGCCTGCCGAGATAGCCACGGGCCAGGCTCGCGCCCGCCACGTACAACTCCCCCCGCACTCCGGGCGGCGCCGGGGACAGGGTGTCGTCGAGGACGTAGACGCGGCTGTCGAGCACGGCTTTCCCGATATCGGGCGGTTCACCGGGCGACAGCGGCGAAGACATCGACGAGCAGACGGTGGTCTCGGTCGGACCGTAGGCGTCGACGAACCGGCGTCCCGGAGCCCAGCGCGTCACGAGGTCGCCGCTGAGCGCCTCGCCCGCCGACACCAGTGTGGTGACCGGCGCCAGATCCTCCGGCGAGGACGCGGCGAGCACGGCGGGCGGCAGGGTCGCGTGGGTCACGCCGTGCCTCGCCACGACCGCGGCGAGGCCGGCGCCCGGGAGCAGGTCCTCGGCCACGACCAGGCGAGCGCCGGTGCACAGCGCCATCACCAGTTCCCAGACCGACGCGTCGAACCCCGGGGAGGCGAATTGCAGCACCCGGCTTTCCTCGGTGACGGCGAGCCGTTCGGCTTGCGTGGCCACGAGGGCGGCGATGCCGCGGTGCGGGACAGCCACGCCCTTCGGCCGTCCCGTCGAACCCGAGGTGTAGATGAGGTAAGCGGGATTCTCCGGCGACGGCGGAACGACGGGCGCTGCCGGAGCCGACTCGTCGACGCCGAGTACGACCACCGGGATCTTCGAGCCCTCCGGGATCGACGACCGGTGCCCGTCGATCGTCAGCGCGCACACCGGCCGCGCGTCGCCGAGGACGTACTCGATCCGTTCGGGCGGGAGCACCGGGTCGATCGGGAGGTAGGCGGCACCCGCCTTGAGGACCGCGAGGAACGCGACCACCAGATCGACCGAGCGGTCCAGTACGACGGCGACCGCCGTCTCGGGACCCGCGCCGTGCGCGGCGAGGACACCGGCCAGCAGATCCGAGCGCGCGTCCAGGTCCGCGTATCCGACGCCCGTGTCGCGTGTCTCCAGCGCGACCGCTTCCGGCCGTCGCGCGACCTGGGCGGCGAACAGCCCGGGCACCGTCGCCTCGGGCACCCCGGAACCCGCCGGGTTCCAGTCGTCGAGCACCTGGCGGCGTTCGGGTCCGGCGAGGAGGTCGATCCGGCTCAGCCGGGCGGAGGGCTCGGCGACGACGGATTCCAGCAACCGCACCAGTCGCGTGACGAGTGCCTCGGCCGTCGACCGGTCGAACACGTCGGTGCCGAACTCCAGCGCGCCCGACATCCCGTCCGGGGCGCCGTGCTCGTCGCGTCGCTCGGCGAGGCCGAGCATGAGGTCGTACCTCGCGACGCCGTGGGCGAGCGGCTCGCCGCTCACCTCCAGACCGGGAAGCCGCAGTTCCGCCTCGGGCGCGTTCCGCACGTCCAGCGCGACTTGGAACAGCGGCTCCCGCGACAGCGAGCGTTGCGGGACGAACTCTTCCACCACCCGGTCGAACGGCAGGTCTTGATGCGCGTACGCCGCCAGGTCGGTCTCACGCACTCGCCGCAACAGCTCCGCGAAGCTCGGGTCGCCCGACACGTCGGTGCGCAGCACCAGCATGTTGACGAAGAAACCGACCAGCTCGTCCAGCGCGTCGTCGGTGCGGCCCGCCAGCGCGGTGCCGATCGGGATGTCACCGCCCGCGCCCAGCCTGCTCAGCAGCGCCGCGAAGGCCGCTTGGAACACCATGAAGAGGGTGACCTGCTCGGCCGAGGCGAGCTCCACGACGCGCCGGTGCAGTTCGGCGGACAGCTCGACCGTCACCTCGCCGCCCTGATGCGTCGCCACCGCCGGACGCGGCCGGTCCGACGGCAGTGGTATCTCGTCGGGGATCCCGGCGAGGGTGTCGCGCCAGTACGCCAGCTGCCGCGCGAGCAGGCTCTCCGGGTCTTCCGCGTCGCCCAGCAGATCACGTTGCCAGAGCGCGTAATCCGCGTACTGCACGGGCAACGGTGCCCAGCCCGGGGCGTGTCCCGCCCGTCGTGCGGCGTACGCGGCCGAAAGGTCCCGTGCGAGCGCCGCCGTCGACCAGCCATCGGTGGCGATGTGGTGCACGGCCAGCACGAGGACGTGGTCGTCCGGCGCCACGCGGAGCAACCGCGCCCGGATCGGGATCTCCTCGGCGAAGTCGAACGCGTAACCGGCCGCGCGGTCGATCTCGTCCGCGACCCGGTCCGCCGCGACCTCGGCCACCGGCAGCGCGAACCCGGTCTCCTCGACCGTCAGGATCCGCTGGTACGGCTCGCCGTTCTCGGCCGGGAGCACCGTCCGCAGCACCTCGTGCCGGTCGATCACGTCTCGCAGCGCCGCGGCCACCGCCGCCGGATCCAGGTCGCCGCGCAAGCGAAGCGCGGTGGTGTTGCTGTAGCTGGCGCTCGATCCTTCGAGCTGGCCGACGAACCAAAGCCGGCGTTGCGCGAAGGAGACAGGCGGCCGTTCCGGGCGTTCCGTCGCGGTCAGCGGCAACCGGCCGCCGCCAGCCTGCCCCAGCCGTTCGGCGAGGCGGCCCACGGTCAGGGTTTCGAACAGCAGCCGGATCGACAGCTCGACGCCGAGCACCGAGCGCACCCGGCTCACCAGCCGGGTCGCCAGCAGCGAGTTCCCGCCGAGCGCGAAGAAGTCGTCGTCGACGCCGACCCACTCCCGGCCCAGCACCTGGGCGAACGCCTGGCACAGCAGCTCTTCGTGCACGGTGGCCGGTGCCCGGCCGGTGCCCGCGGTCACCGTTCCCGGCACGAACACGGCACTTCCCGTGGACGCGGTCTCGGGCTCGTCGAGCAGCAGGCGGCGAGGCCAGTCCGGCAGGTTCCCGGCCGCCTCGGCCGTGGTGACCAGTACCAGTGCCCCGGCGCCGGTGAGCGTGGTGGCGGTCCGCCCGGCAGGCTCCGCCGGATCGACGAGCACGTACTCGCCGCCCACCTCGCCGACCGCGGCCAGCGCCTCCGCCAGCTCACCGGGTTCCCGCATGCCGATCGCGACCACCGACTCGCGGCGTACGCCGAGTCCGGCCAGCCGCCGCGCGAGCCGATCGGATCCGGTTCCCGGACGGGCTCGGCCGGTCACTTCGAGCACGTTCACCGACAGGAGCGGAAGATCCGGCTCCTTCTCCAGCGCGGTGGTGAGTTCCGCGAGCGTGGCGTGCAGCAGCGTGGCGAACCGGTTCTCGTCCACCGGCCGTACGACGTCGACGGAGATGCCGAACTCCACGCCGTCGTCGTCGACGGACACGCTCAGCGGATAGTTGTTGTGCTCCTGGGTGAACAGCGTCTCGACGTCCCCGAGCACGTCGCCGGGCTCCACGACGACGGGTCCGGCGTGCCGGTAGTTGAACAACGCGGCGAACAAGGGACTGCCGTTGGGCAGGCCGGCCGCCTTCTGCGCCAGCGTCAGCGGCGCGTGCTCGTGCACCAGCAGCTCGGCGAGCTGGTCGCGCAGGTCCGTCAGCGCCGTCCCCACTGGCTGTCCGGCCAGCTTGACCCGCACCGGGAGCGTGTTCATGAACAGCCCGGGCACGCGGTCGGCGCCGACGCTGGAGCGGCCGAGCAGCACCGTGCCGAACACGACGTCGTCGCGTCCTGTCACCGCCGCGAGCAGTCGCGCCCACGCCAGGTGGAAGATCGTCGCCGGGCTCATCCCGAGCGATCGCGCCAGCGTCCGCACCCGGCTCGTCAGGACGGTGTCCACGGTCAGCCTGGTCTGCCCGGTCTCCGTGCCGTCACCGTGCACGTCCGTCAGCCCGTACGGGGCGCCGGTCTCGGTGACATCGCCGACGAGCCCGGCGAAGTACTCCCGGTGCGCCTCCTCCGGTACGCCGAGCCGGGCTTGCGCCACGAACTCCCGGAACGGCACCGGAGCGGGCAACGTGCCCGTCCGGCCCGCCAGGATCGCCTTGATCTCGTCGAGCACGATGTCGAGCGCCGTGTGGTCCTGGACCAGGTGATGCATCCGGACCAGCGTCAGCCAGCCGTCACCGCCGGGTTCGGCCGCGACGTGCACGGTCAGCAGGGGTGCCCGGCGCAGGTCCATCCACCCACCGGCCGCGGACAGCAGCTGTCCGACCGCGTCCCCGCCGCCCTCGTCGAGGGTGACCTCGGTGACCGGCAGTTCGGCGTGCCGCCATACGACCTGGACCGGCTCGGCCAGGCCGTCCGAGACGAGCGCGGTGCGGTAGACGTCGTGCCGGTCGACGACCTGCCGCAGCGCGGCCAGGAACGCGTCCAGCCGCCCCCGTGCCGGGAACCGCAGGACGAACGGCATCGCGTAGACGTCGTCATCGCCGCTTTCGGTCATCAGGTGGTGGAAGAAGATGCCTTCCTGCAACGGCGCCAGCGGATACACGTCCTGCACGTTCGGCGCTCCGCCCGGCACCGCCTCGACCACCCGCGCGATCTCCGCTTCGGACAGGTCCAGCAACGGCAGCATCCCGGGCGTGATCTCACCGGCGTGCGGCGGGATCAGGTTGGGCGGGATCGTCACCGGTTCCGGGCCCACCACGGCCGCCAGCGCGGCCGGTGTCGGCGTGACGAACAGCGCTCGTACCGACACCGACACACCACGTTGCCGCAGCCACTCGACCAGTGACACCGCCGACAGCGAATGTCCGCCGAGCGCGAAGAAATCGTCGTCGACGCCGACCGCCGGCAAACCGAGGATCTCGGCGAAAGCCTTGCACACCAGCTCTTCCTGAGCGGTGGCGGGAGCGCGCCCGGCGCCAGGCTCGGGTCGCGGGCCGGGGAGCGCCGCGCGGTCCACCTTCCCGTTGACCGTCAGCGGCAGGACGTCCAGCTCCACGAACGCGGAAGGCACCAGATGGCCGGGGAGACGCTCGGCGGCGTACGCGCGCACCACCTCGGCGATCGAAGTCCCGGTGCCGGAAGGGACCAGGTAGCCGACGAGCCGCTTGTCGCCGGGAACGTCCTCCCTGACCACCGCCGCGGTCTGGGCGACCGCCGGATGCCCGGCGAGCACCGCTTCGACCTCCCCCGGCTCCACTCGGAACCCGCGGATCTTCACCTGACCGTCCGCCCGTCCGACGAACACCAGCCGTCCGGCCGAGTCCCACTTCACCCGGTCGCCGGTGCGGTACATCCGTTCCCCCGCGGCACCGAACGGGCACGCCACGAACCGCTCAGCCGTCCACAAAGGACGGTTCAGGTAGCCGCGGGCCACTCCCGCGCCCGCCACGTACAGTTCACCGGCCACCCCGACCGGGACCACGCCGAGTCCGTCGTCGAGCACGTAGACCCGGGTGTTGTCCAGGGGCCGTCCGATCGGCAGGACACCGGCCACGGCGGCGGAATCGCCGACCTCGTACTGCGTGGCGCACAACGTCACCTCGGTCGGGCCATACAGCTGCCGCACCACCAGACCGGGATTCGACTCCAGCACCCGCCGGACCGAACCGGCGGGGACGACGTCGCCACCCGTCAGCACCTCACGCACACCCGCGAAACACTCCGGATCCTGATCGGCCAAGACCCGGAACAGGCCTGCCGTCACGTGCACATGGGACAACTCGTGCCCGGTGATCAGACCGCGCAGGCCGGTCGCGTCCATGCGTTCGACCGGCGCCACCACCACGGTGCCACCGGACAGCAACGGCACCCACAGCTCGTAGGACGACGCGTCGAAGGCATGCGGAGCGTGGAACAACACCCTCGGCGTCGCACCCCAGCAACGATCCTTCGCCAACCGCACGACATCCCGATGGGTGACCACGACGCCCTTCGGCACCCCTGTCGACCCCGACGTGTACATCACATAGGCGGCACCGTCCGCGGGCACCACGTCCGGCAGGTCCGCCACGGCGTCCGTCCCGGCATCGGCCCGGACCGTCGCGACCCCGAGCTCGTGACCGGCCGTCGCCTCGTGCACGACCAGCACTTCGGCGCCCGCGTCTTCGAGGACGGCGCGCATCCGCGCGGCGGGCCAGCCGGTGTCCAGCGGCAGGTACGCCCCACCCGCCTTGAGGACGGCCAGCAGCGTCACGATCACGTCGGCCGACCGCTCCAGCAGTACCGCCACGACCGACTCCGGGCCCACACCCGAGGCGACCAGCACCCGCGCCAGCCGTCCGGCCCGCGCGTCCAGTTCCCCGTAATCGAGCCGGACGCCTCCGGCGACGACGGCGACCGCGCCGGGAGTGGCGGCCGTCTGGCGTGCGAAGGCTTCCGGCACCGACAGCTCCGGGACGGGCACCGGCATTTCGTTCCACTCCGTCAGAATCCGGCGGCGCTCGTCCGCGTCGAGCACGTCCACCTCGGCGATCGGGGTGCGGGCGTCCCGCGTCATCGCCCGCAGCACTCCCACCAGCCGGTCCGCCAGCCGTACGGCGGTGTCCCGGTCGAAGAGGTCCGCGGAGACGGTGAGAGAGCCGCTGATGCCCGCCGGCCCGCCCGCCGCGTCGAAGCTTTCACCGAGGCTCAGATCCAGATCGAATTCGAGCGGCCGGACGGCGGAAGGCAGCGCGGCGGCCCGCAGACCGGGCAGGACCAGCGGCGGTTCCCCGGTCCGGCCGGTGTTCTGCAGGGTCATCATCACCTGGAACAACGGATGCCGCGCCAGGGACCGGACCGGGGCCAGCTCCTCCACCAGCCGTTCGAAGGGGACGTCCTGGTGCGCGAACGCGGACAGCGAAGTCTCCCGGACCCGGCCTAGAACCTCGGCGAGGCTGGGGTCACCGGACAGGTCGGTGCGCAGGACGAGGGTGTTGACGAAGAACCCCACCAGATCATCCAGGGCCGGGTCGGTCCGTCCCGCCACCGCGACGCCGATCGGGATGTCCGTGCCCGCCCCCAGCCGCGACAGGGTCACGGCGAGCCCCGCCTGCAACGTCATGAACACGGTCACGCCCTCGCCGCGCGCCAGCTCAAGCAACTCGCGGTGCAGCTCCGCCGGGATCACGACGTCCGCGAGGTGCCCGAGGCGCGCGGTCTCCGCGGGACGGGGCCGGTCCGCGGGCAGCTCCAGTTCCTCCGGCGCTCCCGCGAGGGTGTCCCGCCAGTACGCGATCTGCCGCGCCGTCAGGCTCTCGCTGAGCAGTTCCCGTTGCCACAAGGTGTAATCGGCGTACTGGACGGGGAGCGGTTTCCACGCCGGGCTCCCACCCGCCAGCCTCGCCGTGTACGCGGTGGACACATCGCGGGCCAGGGGTTCCATCGACCAGCCGTCGCCCGCGATGTGATGCACGACCAGGACCAGGATGTGCTCGTCCAGCGCGACCGGGAACAACGACGCCCGCACCGGAGGCTCGGCGGCGAGGTCGAACGCGTGTCCGGCCGCTTCGGCGATCGCGTCGTCGAGGTCCTCGGACGCCACCTCGACCACGCGCAGCGCGAACCCCGACTCCTCGACCGGAAGCACCCGCTGGTACGGCTCTCCCCCGCCGGTCCTGAACACGGTGCGCAGCACTTCGTGCCGCTCGACCACGTCACGCAACGCCGCCGTGAAAGCCGCCCGATCCAAGGGCCCGGTCAGCCGAAGCGTCACCGGGATGTTGTAGGTGGGGCTCGGCCCCTCCAGCTGCCCCAGGAACCACAATCTGCGCTGCGCGAACGACAACGGCATCGGCTCCGGCCGTTCCCGAGCCACCAGCGCCACCCGGCCCGGTGCCGTCACCTCGGTGAGCCGGGCAGCCAGACGTCCGGGTGTCGGCGCCTCGAACAGCGTCCGCAGGGGCAATTCGACGGACAGCGCCAGGCGTACCTGACTCACCAGCCGCATCGCCAGCAGCGAATGCCCGCCCAGCGCGAAGAAGTCGTCGTCCATTCCGACCGACGGCAGTGCCAGCGTCTCCGCGAAAGCCTGGCAGAGCAGCTCTTCCGTGGCGTTCGCCGGTGCCCGGCCCGCGCCGGTCGCGTACCCGGGGGCCGGCAACGCGGCCCGGTCCACCTTGCCGTTGACCGTCAGCGGAAGGGACTCCAGTTCCACGAACGCCGACGGGACGAGATACTCCGGCAGCCGCTCGGTCGAGTAGCTCCGCAACGACTCGGTGATGGATGCCTCGCGCGGCACCACGTAACCGACGAGCCGCTTGTCGCCCGGGGTGTCCTCCCGAACGAGGACGGTGGCCTGCGCGACCGCCGGATGCCCGGCGAGCATGGCCTCGACCTCCCCCGGCTCCACCCGGAACCCGCGGATCTTCACCTGACCGTCCGCCCGCCCGGCGAACACCAGCCGTCCCGCCGCGTCCCACTTCACCCGGTCGCCCGTGCGGTACATCCGCTCACCCAAGCCGAATGGACACGGCACGAACCGCTCGGCGGTCCACAAAGGACGATTCAGGTAGCCGCGGGCGACCCCCGCGCCCGCCACGTACAACTCGCCCGCCACGCCCACCGGGACCACGTTGAGCCCGTCGTCCAGCACGTACACCCGGGTGTTGTCCAGCGGGCGCCCGATCGGCAGTACGTCGCCCACCTCGCCGGGAACACCGGACTCGTGCTGCGTGGCGCACAACGTCACCTCGGTCGGCCCGTACAGCTGCCGCACCGTCACACCGGGATTCGACTCCAGTGTCCGCCGGACGGCGTCCGGCGGGACCACGTCACCACCCGTCAGCACCTCACGCACACCGGCCAGGCAAGCCGGATCCTCGTCGACGAGGATCCGGAGCAAACCCGCCGTCACGTGCACGTGGGACAACTCGTACTCGGCGATCAGCCGACGCAACGCGGTCGCGTCCATCCGTTCGACCGGCGCCACCACCACCGTGCCGCCCGACAACAGCGGCACCCACAGCTCGTACGACGACGCGTCGAAAGCGTGCGGCGCGTGGAACAGCACCCGGGGTGTCACACCCCAGCAGCGGTCCTTCGCCAAGGCCACGACATCCCGGTGCGTGGCCACGACGCCCTTCGGCACCCCGGTGGAGCCCGACGTGTACATCACATACGCCGCGGCCGATTCCCGGACGACCGGCAGGGAGCCTTCGTCCGCCCCGGCGTCCGTGCGGACCTCCGCGATTCCGAGGTCCCGGCCCGCCATCGCGTCACTCACCACGAGCAGGCAGGCGCCGGAATCCTTCACCACGGCCCGCGTCCGCTCCGCCGGCCAGGCCGGGTCCAGCGGCAGGTACACCCCACCGGCTTTCAGCACGGCGAGAGCGGCCACGATCAGCTCCGCCGACCGCTCCATCAGTACGGCGACCACCGGCTCCGGGCCGATCCCGCCGCCCACCAGGACTCGCGCCAGCCGGTCCGAACGCGCGTCCAGCTCGCGGTAGGTGAGTTCGCGGCCGTCGCCCGCCACGGCGATCGCGTCCGGTTCGGCGGCGGCGCGCGCCGCGAACACCTCGGGTACCGACGTGCCGGGAGCGGGTGCCGCGGTGTCGTTCCACTCCGTGAGGATCCGTTCCCGCCCGGCCGTCCCGAGAATGTCCACTTCGGACAGCGGGGTTTCGGGAGCCTGCTCCAACGCGGTCGCCAGGCTTTCCGCGCAGGTCACCAGAAGCTCGCCCGCCCAGGCCGGATCGACCGCGGTGGTGGCCTCGATCTCCAGCTCGAAGCCGGTCCCGTCGTCGTCCACGGACACGACCATCGGGTAGTTCGAGTAGTCCCGCACCAGCACCGGGGTCACGCCGTCGAGACCGGTCCCGGCGCCTTCTTCGACGGGCAGGTTGTGGCGGTAGTTGAACAGGGAGGTGAACAAGGGGCTCACCCCGCCCGCCCGTTGCGCCGTGGCGAGCGGGGTGTGCTCGTGGACCATCAGCTCGGCGAGCCCGCGGCGCACACCGGCGAGGGCGTCGGCCACGCTCCGGTCCGCCAGCCGGACCCGCAACGGGAGTGTGTTGATGAACAGTCCCGGGGTGCGGCCGGTACCCGCACCGGCGTTCATCCGTCCGAAAAGGACGGTTCCGAACACGACGTCGTCGCGGCCGGAAAGCGTGCCGAGCACACGGGCCCAGGCCAGGTGGAACAGCGTCGCCGGGCTCACCCCGAACGTCCGCGCCAGATTTCGGAGGCGATCGGTCAGCGCGGCGTCGACCGGCAACCGGACCTGCGCCGAGTCGGTGCCGTCGCCGTAGACGTTCGTGAGGCCGTAGGGCGCGGTGGTCTCGGTGACGTCGGCGAGCAGTTCGGTGAAGTACCGCTCGTGGTCCTCCTGGGAGGTTCCGAGTCGTGCCTGCGCGACGAAGTCACGGAACCGGACCGGCGGCGGCAGTCGATCCGCCCGCCCGGAGAGGAACGCGCGCAGTTCGTCGAGCAGCACGTCGAACGTCGTGTGGTCCTGGATCAGGTGGTGGATCCGCAGCAGGACCAGCCACCCGCCGTCCGGCGCCGCCAGCACCCACACTCGCAGCAAGGGTGCCAGCGTCAGGTCGATGGCGGATTCGCTCGCGGACAGGAGCTGATCGACCGGAGCCGGGCCGTGCGGGTCGAAGGGCACCTCTTCGACCGGTAACCGGCCGCGGCGGACGACCACCTGGACCGGCTCCCGAAGCCCCTCGGACACGACCGCCGTGCGATAGATGTCGTGCCGCTCGATCGACCATCGCAACGCCGTCAGCAGCTCGTCCACCCGTTCCCGGGTGTCCACGGCCAGCACGGTCGGAGTCGCGTACACGTCCGTGCCGTCCCGCCCGGTCATCTGGTGGTGGAAGAAGATGCCTTCCTGCAACGGCGCCAGCGGGTACACGTCCTGGATGTTCGGCACCCCACCGGGAACCGTGGCCACCACTCGCGCGACCTCGTCCTCGGTCAACTCGGCCAGCGGCAGCATTTCCGGTGTCAGCTCGGTGGCACCGTCCGGGATCAGGTTCGGTGGGACCTCGACCTGCTCGGCCCCCGCGACCGCGGCGAGCCCGGCCGGAGTCGGGGTCGTGAACAGCGCGCGCACCGACACCGAGACACCGCGCTGCCGCAGCCACTCCACCAGCGAAACCACGAGCAGCGAATGCCCGCCCAGCGCGAAGAAGTCGTCGTCGACGCCGACCCTGTTCAGGCCAAGGACCTCCGCGAACGCGGCGCAGAGGATCTCTTCCCGCGCGTTCACCGGCGCGCGACCGGCACCCGACAGGCTCGCGAAATCCGGCACGGGAAGCGCCGACCGGTCGAGTTTCGCGTTGACCGTCAGGGGGAAGGCATCGAGTTCGACGATCGCCGAGGGCACCAGGTACGACGGCAGCCGCTCGCTCAGGAAGGCCCGCAGGTCCTCAGGGGACACCTCGCCCGCGAGAACGACGTAACCGGCCAGCCGGACGTCACCCGAAGCGTCTTCCCGTGCGATCACCGCCGCCTGGTCGACCTCGGGATGCGTCAGCAGAACGGCTTCGATCTCCCCCGGCTCCACCCGGAAACCCCGGATCTGGACCTGATCGTCGACACGGCCCAGAAACACCAGCTCACCGGCGGCGTTCCACCGCGCCCGGTCCCCGGTGCGATACATCCGCTCACCCGGCTCGAAGGGGCTCGCCACGAAACGCTCACCGGTCAGCCCGGGACGGCCGGCGTATCCCCGTGCCAGGCCGGTACCGGACAGGTACAGCTCGCCGCCGACGCCCGCCGGGACCGGCTCCAGCGCGTCGTCCAGCACGTACACCCGGGTGTTGGCGATCGGACGGCCGATCGGCACGGCGTCGCCGGACTCCAGACCGGTACGGCAGCGCCACGCGGTGGCGTCGACGGTCGCCTCGCTCGGGCCGTAGGTGTTGAACATCGTCCGCCCGTCCGCCCAGCGTTCGACCAGCTCGGGCGGACAGGCCTCGCCCCCGACCTCCAGCACGAACGCCGGGTCCAGCGCGTCGTCGGGCATCGTCGCGACGACCGCGGGCGGCAACGACGCGTGCGTCACGCCGTACTCGGTGAGGAACCCGGCCAGTTCGGCACCCAGCCGTCGTTCCGGCGGAACGATCACGAGCGCGGCCCCCGACGCCCACGCCAGAATCCATTCCTCACAGAACATGTCGAAACCCGAAGACGCGAACTGCGCCACCCGGGACCCCGGGCCAACCCCGAAACGGGCATGACTCACCGACAGGTTCATGAAGCCGCGATGGGTGACGACCACGCCCTTCGGAAGTCCTGTCGACCCCGACGTGTACACCACATAAGCCGCATTCCCGGGCAACAGAGGTGAAACACGGTCAGCGTCAGACACCGGACCGGCATCGAAATCATCGACTTCCGTCACGAACCCCGGCGAATCCACCACCAGCACCGCACCGGAATCCTCCACCAGAAAACGGACCCGTTCGCGCGGAAGGCTCGGATCGACGGCCAGATACGCACCGCCCGCCTTCACCACCGCCAAAACAGCGACCATCAACTCCGGCGAACGCTCCAACACCAAAGCCACCACCGACTCCGGACCCACCCCGGCCGCGATCAACTTCCGCGCCAGCCGATTCGCCCGCGCGTCCAGCTCGGAGTAACTCAGCTCGACGGCACCACACACCAACGCCGTCGCACCCGAGGAACGCGCCAGCAGATCCGGCACCACACCACCCGGCACCGGGACGTCGGTGTCGTTGACCTCGCCGAGCAAGGCGGTGAACTCTGGCCCCAGCACCGGTACCCTCGCCGGTCCGCGATCCGGAGTCTCCGTCAAAGCGGCGACAAGATTCGCGACACACGTGTGCAGCAACCCGCACACCTCCGCCGGATCGACCGGCGCCACGGCCTCCACGACCAGTTCGAAACCGGTGGTGCCCTGGTCCACCGAAACGTCCAGCGGGTAATTGGTGTGCTCCCGCACGGAAAGCACCTGGATACCGTCCATTTCGGACTCTTCGAGGACGGCGTCCTGTACGTGGCGGTAGTTGAAGATCGAGGTGAACAACGGCCCGCCGCCGGGCAGGCCCGCGGCCGCCTGCGCCAGGGTCAGCGGCGCGTGCTCGTGCACCATCAGGTCGGCGAGCTGATCACGCAGGCCGGTCAGCGCCTGGCCGACGTCGTGGGCCGCGAGGTCCACCCGGACCGGGAGGGTGTTGATGAACAGT
The DNA here is from genome assembly GCF_002234405.1 of Amycolatopsis thailandensis. Taxonomy (GTDB): domain Bacteria; phylum Actinomycetota; class Actinomycetes; order Mycobacteriales; family Pseudonocardiaceae; genus Amycolatopsis; species Amycolatopsis thailandensis. The sequence continues at coordinate 17,737 of NZ_NMQT01000083.1, forward strand.
CCCGACACCCGGTCCGCGGCGGCACCGGCGTTCATCCGTCCGAACAGGACGGTGCCGAACACGACGTCGCTCCGGCCGGACACCGCGCCGAGGACGCGGGCCCACGCCAGGTGGAACACCGTCGCCGGGCTGACACCGAGGTCTCGCGCCACCTCCCACACGCGGGCGGCCAGATCCGCGTCCACGGCCAGCCTGCTTTCCGCGGTCGCGCTCCCGTCGCCGAGCACGTCCGTCAGGCCGTACGGCGCGGTCGTCTCGGTGACGTCGCCGAGCAGTCCGGTGAAGTACCGTTCGTGCTCCTCGCGAGGCATCCCCAACCGCGCCTGCGCGACGAACTCGCGGAACGGGACCGACGCGGGCAGCCGGTCCGGCCGCCCGGTCATGAACGCCCGCACCTCGTCGAGCAGCACGTCCGACGCCGTGTGGTCCTGCACGAGATGGTGGACGCGCACCAGGGCCAGCCAGCCATCGGTGTCGTCGTCCTCGGCGACGCGCACGTCCATCAGCGGAGCGCGGCGCAGGTCCAGCCGCCCGCCGTCCGCCGCGAGCACCCGGGCCGCGGTGTCCTCGGTGACCGGAAGTTCCGCGTGGCGCAGCACCACCTGGACCGGTTCCCGCAGCCCCTCCCAGACGATGGCGGTGCGGTAGACGTCGTTGCGGTCCACGACGTGCCGCAACGCGGCGAGGAAGGCGTCGAGCCGGTCCCGGGAGTCGAACCGCAGCACCGAAGGCGTGACGTAGACGTCCGTCCCGTCCCGGTCGACCATCAGGTGGTGGAAGAAGATCCCCTCCTGCAACGGAGCTAGCGGATAGACGTCCTGGATGTTCGGCGCCCCGCCCGGCACCGCCTCGACCACCCTGGCGATCTCGGCCTCGGTCAGGTCCACCAAGGTCACCATGCCGGAGGTCAGCTCGGCCGAACCGGCCGGAATGAGGTTCGGCGGCACCACCACCGGTTCCGGGCCCGCCACCGAGGCCAGCCCGGCGGGCGTCGGCATCGAGAACAGCGTCCGCACCGACACCGAGACACCGCGCTGCCGCAGCCACTCCACCAGCGACACCACGAGCAGCGAATGACCGCCCAGCGCGAAGAAATCGTCGTCGACCCCGACGCGGTCCAAGCCCAGCACCGCCGCGAACGCGGCGCAGAGGATCTCTTCCCGCGCGTTCGCCGGTGCGCGACCGGCGCCCACGAGACCCGCGAAGTCCGGCGCGGCAAGTGCCTTGCGGTCGAGTTTCGCGTTGGCTGTCAGCGGGAAGTCGTCGAGGACGACGATCGCCGAGGGCACCAGGTACGACGGCAGTCGCTCGATCAGGAACCGTCGCACCTCGTCGGCCGACAGCGCGGTTCCCACCACATACCCGGCCAGCCGGACATCTCCCGGAGAATCCTCCCGCGCGATCACCGCGGCCTGGTCGACCTCGGGATGCGTCAGGAGAACGGATTCGATCTCCCCCGGCTCCACCCGGAAACCCCGGATCTTCACCTGGTCGTCGACACGGCCCAAGAACACCAACTCACCGTCGGCGTTCCACCGCACCCGGTCCCCCGTGCGATACATCCGCTCACCCGGCTCGAACGGAGACGCCACAAAACGCTCACCGGTCAGCCCGGAACGGCCGGCATACCCCCGCGCCACACCGGCACCGGCCACGTACAACTCGCCGCCGACGCCGGCCGGGACCTGGCTCAGCGCGTCGTCCAGCACGTACACCCGGGTATTGGCGATCGGACGGCCGATCGGCACCGCGTCACCGGGCGCCCGGCAGCGCCACACCGCGGCGTTCACCGTCGCCTCGGCCGGACCGTAACTGTTGAACATCACCCGGTCCGCGGCCCACTGGGAAACCAGCTCCGCCGGTAGCGCCTCGCCGCCCACGTCCAGTACGAACTTCGCCGGAAGGCTTCCCATCGGCAACGTCGACACGGCGGCGGGCGGCAACGTCGCGTGCGTCACCCCGTACTCGGTAAGGAACCCGGCCAGTTCCGCGCCCAAGCGCCGCTCCGGCGGAACGATCACCAACGCCGCCCCCGACCCCAACGCCAGAAGCCATTCCTCACAGAACATGTCGAAACCCGACGACGCGAACTGCGCCACCCGAGAACCCACACCCGCCCCGAAACGGGCATGACTCGCCGACAGATTCAGGAAACCGCGATGGGTGACGACCACACCCTTTGGCACACCAGTCGACCCCGACGTGTACACCACATACGCCGCGTTCCCCGGCAACAAAGGCGAAACCCGGTCAGCGTCGGACACCGGCCTCGCGGAATATCCGGTGAGGTCCCCGGGGAACTCCGAATCCACCACCAGCGCCGCCGAAGAATCCTTCACTAGGAAATCTCTGCGCTCCCGCGGTAGATCCGGATCGACGGCCAAGTACGCGCCACCGGCCTTCAGCACCGCCCAGATGGCGATCACCAGGTCCGGCGACCGCTCCAGCTCCAGAGCCACCACCGACTCCGGACCCACCCCGGCCGCGATCAACTTCCGCGCCAGCCGATTCGCCCGGGCGTCCACCTCGGCGTAGCTCAGCTCGACACCCGAACCGACGACAGCCGTCGCTCGCGGAAAACGCAGCACCTGCCCCGCCACCAGATCCGGCACCACACCACCCGGCACCGGAACCGCGGTGTCGTTGACCTCGTCGAGCAAGGCGGTGAACTCGGGACCCAGCACCGGCACCGTCGCCAGCCCGCGATCCGGGGTCTCCGCCAAAGCGGCGACAAGATTCGCGACACAGGTCTGCAGCAACCCGCACACCTCGGCCGGGTCGACCGGAGAGGCCGCTTCCACGACCAATTCGAACCCGGTGGGCCCCTGGTTCACGGAGATGTCGAGCGGGTAGTTCGTCGGGTCCCTCGCCAGGAGGGCTTCGACGCCTTCGATGCCGGTTCCCGACTGCTCGACGTCCCGCTGGAGGTGGCGATAGTTGAAGATCGAGGTGAACAACGGCCCGCCACCGGACAGGCCGGCCGAGGCCTGCGCGAGGGTCAACGGCGCGTGCTCGTGCACCATCAGGTCCGCGAGCTGATCACGCAGTTCGATCAACGCCTCGCCGACCGTCCGCTCCGCCGTCTTGACCCGGACCGGCAGCGTGTTCATGAACAGGCCGGGGACGCGGTCCGCTCCCGAACTCGCCCGGCCGTGCACCACGGTGCCGAACACGACATCGGAGCGCTCGGACACGGCCGCCAGCACTCGCGACCACGCGAGGTGGAAGATCGTCGCCGGGCTCACCCCGCGTGACCGCGCCACTTCCCGCAGCCGCTCGGCCAGCCGGTCGTCCACCGCCGCCCGGCCCTGGGCGATCCCGGCGCCGTCGCCGTGCACGTCCGACAGCCCATAGGGAGCGCAGGCCTCGGTCACGTCACCCAGCAGCTCGGTGAAGTGGCGCTCGTGGTCCTCGCGGGGCACGCCCAGCCGGGCCTGAGCCACGAATTCGCGGAACGGCACGGGCGACGGCAACGCGTCGGCCCGCTCTTCCATGAACGCCTTGATCTCCGCCAGCACCACTTCCAGCGCGGCGTGGTCCTGGATCAGGTGATGCATGCGGATCAAAGCGAGCCAGCCCAGGCCAGTGGGTTCAGGCGCGACGCGGACACTCAGCAGCGGCGCCCGGCCCAGATCCATCCACGCGCCGTCGTCGTCGAGAGGTCCCTCGGTGACCGGCAGTTCGGCGTGCCTCCACACCACCTGGACGGGCTCCGACAGGCCCTCCCGGACGATCGCCGTGCGATACACGTCGTGCCGGTCGACGACCTGCTGCAAGGCGCCGAGCAACGCGGTCAACCGCTCGCGGGTGTCCAGTCTCAGCGTGAACGGCATGGCGTAGACGTCTTCGCCGTCCCGATCGGCCATCAGGTGGTGGAAGACGATCCCCTCCTGCAACGGCGCCAGCGGGTAGACGTCCTGCACGTTCGCCGCGCCACCCGGGACGGTCGCCACGATCCGGGCGATCTCGTCTTCGGTCAGTTCGACCAGGGGCAGCATGTCCGGCGTGAGTTCCGTCGCGCCTTCGGGAACGAGGTTGGCGGGCACCGTCACCGGCTCCGGTCCCGCGACGGCCGCCAGCGACGCCGGGGTCGGCGTCACGAACAACGCCCGTACCGAGACCGAGATGCCGCGCTGCCGCAACCACTCCACCAGGGAGACCGCCAGCAGCGAATGGCCGCCGAGCACGAAGAAGTCGTCATCGACGCCGACGGTGGGAAGCTCCAGCACCTCGGCGAACGCCTGGCACAGCAGCTCCTCACGCGCGTTCGCGGGGGCGCGGCCGTCACCACCGACGTATTCGGGGGCCGGGAGCGACGCGCGATCCACCTTGCCGTTGACGGTCAGGGGCAGGGCGTCGAGCTCCATCAGCGCCGAGGGCACCAGGTAGGGCGGCAGGTGTTCGGCCAGGTACTCGCGCACCGGCCCGGCGATGGCGGCGCCCGGGACCCCGGGCACCAGGTAGCCGATCAGCCGCTTCCCTCCGGAAGAGTCCTCCCGGACGACGACCGCGGCCTGCGCCACCGCCGGATGCCCGGCGAGCGCCGCTTCGACCTCGCCCGGCTCGACCCGGAACCCCCGGATCTTGACCTGTTCGTCCGCCCGTCCGGCGAACACCAGCCGTCCCGCCGAGTCCCACTTCACCCGGTCGCCGGTGCGGTACATCCGCTCACTGGAACCGAACGGGCAAGCCACGAACCGCTCCGCCGTCCACAGTGGACGATTCAGGTAGCCACGGGCCACCCCCGCGCCCGCCACATACAGTTCTCCGGCTACCCCGACCGGAACCGGGTTCAGCCACTCGTCCAGTACGTACACCCGGGTGCCGTCCAGCGGACGCCCGATCGGCAGCACCCCGCCGACCTCGCGCGAATCACCGGCCTCGTGCTGCGTGGCGCACAACGTCACCTCTGTCGGCCCGTAAAGCTGCCGCACCACCAGGCCGGGGTTCGACTCCAGCACCCGCCGGACCGAACCGGCCGGAACCACGTCCCCGCCCGTCAACACCTCACGCACACCCGCGAAACACCGCGGTTCCCGGTCCGCCAGCACCCGGAACAGACCCGCCGTCACATGCACATGGGACAACTCGTGGTCGGCGATCAGACGACGCAGCACCGCCGCGTCCATCCGCTCCACCGGCGCCACCACCACCGTGCCGCCCGACAACAACGGAACCCACAACTCGTACGACGACGCGTCGAAGGCATGCGGCGCATGGAAAAGCACCCGCGGCGTCGCGCCCCAGCAGCGATCCTTCGCCAGGCGCACCACGTCTCGATGGGTCGCCACCACGCCCTTCGGCACCCCGGTCGAACCGGACGTGTACATCACGTACGCGGCACTGGAAGGCGGGATCCCACCCGGCAGCTCCGCCACGGCGTCCGTTTCGACGTCCGCCCGGATCGGCGTGACGCCGAGATCGCGACCGGCCGTCGCCTCGTGCACCACGAGCACCGCGGCGCCCACGTCGTCCAGCACCGCGCGCATCCGCGCGGCGGGCCAGCCGGTGTCCAGCGGCACGAACGCGGCTCCGGCCTTCAGCACCGCCAGCAGCGTCACCACCAGCTCGCTCGACCGCTCCATCAGCACCGCGACCGCGGCTCCCGGCCCGGCTCCGGCGGCCATCAGCGCCCGGGCGAGCCGGTCCGAACGGACGGCCAGCTCCTCGTAGGTCAGCTCACCGCCGTCCCACCGCACCGCCGGCGCCGCCGGGGTGGCCGCCACCCGCTCGGCGAACGCTTCCGGCACGGAGAGGTCCGGAAGGGACACCGACGTCGCGTTCCAGTCGTCCAGCAGCCGCGCGCGTTCGGCGGGTTCGAGGAGTTCGACCGCGCCGACGCGCCGGCCAGGGTCGGCGGCCATGGCCGTCAGCACCCGGACCAGGTAGCCCGCGATCCGTTCCACCGTGCGCGCGTCGAACAGGTCGGCCGATCCCGTGACCACGCCGCGGATCCCCGCCGGGGCGCCCGCGTCGTCGAAGGTCTCGCCCAGCGTCGCTTCCAGGTCGAACTTGGCCGTCGTCCGGCCGATCGAGAGCACGTCGGCGCGCAGGCCGGGCACCTCGGGCGCGGCGCCGTCGTCCAGCGGCGCGAGAGCGACCTGGAACAGGGGGTGGCGGGAGAGCGCGCGGACGGGTGCGAGTTCCTCGACGAGCTGCTCGAAAGGCAAGTCCTGGTGGGCGAGGGCGCGCACGGCGGCGCCGCGCACGCGGTCGATCACGTCGCCGAAGGTCGGGTCGCCGGTCAGGTCGGCCCGGATCACGAGCGTGTTGACGAAGAAACCGATCAGATCGTTCAGGGCTTCGTCGGACCGCCCGGCGGCCGGGGTGCCGATGGGGATGTCGTTGCCCGCGCCGAGCCGGGAAAGCGTCACCGCGAGCCCGGCTTGCAGCAGCATCGGCAGGGTGGCGCGACGTCGCCGGGCCACCGCGATCAGCTTTTCGTGCACCGCCGCCGGGACACCGGCCGCGATCGAGTGTCCGCGATGGGACGGTTCCACCGGCCGCGGGCGATCCGCCGGGAGGTTCAGCTCCTCGGGGACGCCGTCCAGCGCGTCACGCCAGTAGGCGATCTGCCGTGACGACAGGCTGTCCGGGTCGTCCTTCGAGCCGAGCAGCTCCCGCTGCCACAACGTGTAGTCGGCGTACTGCACGGGCAGCTCCGCCCACTCCGGTTCCCGGCCGTCGCCGCGTGCCGCGTACGCGGCAGCGAGGTCCCGAGCGAGCGGCCCCGCCGACCAGCCGTCGGTCGCGATGTGGTGGATGACGACCACGAGCACCGCCGATTCCGGCGACCGCGCGAACAACCAGGCGCGCATCGGGATCTCGGCGGACAGGTCGAACGGGTACGCGGCCACCCGTGCCACCGCTCCCGGCAGTTCGCTCGCGGCGATCTCCTCGCCGGGCGGCTCGGCGGCCGGCTCGACCGACGGCAGCTCCGCCGGCCGCTCCCACTTCAGCTCCCGCAGAGCCGAAAGCCGTTGGTGTGGCGCCGGTTCCTCGGTCCCGCTCACTCGCACCACCGGCAGGTCCCAGACCAGCTCGTCCGGCTCCACGATCCGCTGGCGCGGTTCGCCGTCCACCTCGGGGAAGACCGTGCGCAGCGCCTCGTGCCGGACGATCACGTCACGCAGCGCGGCGGCCAGGGCCGCCCGGTCCAGCGGCCCGGTCAGCCGCAGGATGGTCGGGGTGTTGTAGGTGGCACCCGCTCCTTCGATCCGCCACTGCAACCACAGCCGCCGTTGGGCGAAAGACGCGGGAATCATCGGCCTCTCCTTGACTGACGCATCCGCCGCAGCACGGGCCTGGCGCGGTCGTTCCGGTCGTCGTGCTCGGCGAGCCAGGCGGCGAGCCCGGCCGGGGTGGGAGTCGCGAACAGTTCTTCGATCGGCAGTTCCGCCCCCGTCGAGGCGCGGATCCGGGCGACGAGCCTCGTGGCGAGCAGGGAATGCCCGCCGAGGAGGAAGAAGTCGTCCTCCACCCCGACCTCGGGCACGGCGAGGGTCTCGGCGAACGCCGCGCACAGCGCCGCCTCGCGTTCGTCGGCGGGGCCACGGCCCGCCCGGCGGGCCGACGCGTAATCCGGTGCGGGCAGCGCGGCGACGTCGAGCTTGCCGTTGGGTGTGCTCGGCAAGGTGTCGAGCACCGTGACGGCGGACGGGCGCAGGTAGCCGGGGAGGCGCGAGGCGGCGTGCGCGCGGACCTTCGCGGCGATTTCCGCGGCGCTGTCCTCGATCGCCCGGTCGGGCACGACGTAGGCCACCAGCCTCACGTCGCCCGGCTCCTCTTCTCGCGCTGTCACGACGGCCTGGACGACCGCCGGATGCTCGGCGAGCACGGCCTGGACTTCCCCCGGCTCCACCCGGTGGCCGCGGATCTGCACCTGGTCGTCGACGCGTCCCGCGAACACCAGATCGCCGTCGCGTTTCCGATGGGCGCGGTCGCCCGTGCGGTACATCCGGATCCCCGCGGCGCCGAAGGGACACGCCACGAACCGTTCACCGGTCAAACCCGGGCGGTTCGCATAGCCTCGCGCCACCTGCGGTCCGGCCACGTACAGCTCGCCCACGACCCCGGCGGGAACCGGTCGCAACCGTTCGTCCAGGACGTACACCGACAAACCGGGAAGACCACGGCCGATCACGCTCTCGGCACCGCCCGGGACCACCTCGGAACGCGTCACGTGCACCGTGGTTTCGGTGATCCCGTACATGTTCACCAGCCGGGGGCCGGAGACGTCCACTCTCGCGGGCTCCAGGGCTTCCCCGCCGAACACCACCGTCCGCACACTTTCCCAACCGGCGGTCTCCAACAACTGGTAGAACGCCGACGGTGTCTGGCTCAGCATCGTGACCCGTTCCCGCGCGATCAGATCAGCGAACTCCCGCGGCGAACGCGACACCTCGAACGGCACCACCACGACGCGGCCGCCGTGCACCAACGCGCCCCACAGTTCCCACACCGAGAAATCGAACGCGAACGAATGGAACCACGACCACACATCACCGGCACCGAATCCGAACAATCCCTTCGTGGCAGCGAACAACGCCACCACATTCCGATGCGGCACCACCACACCCTTCGGCGTCCCCGTCGAACCCGACGTATAGATCACATACGCCGCGTTCGAGGAAAGCAGCGGGACGATCGGGTCCGCGTCCGGCGCCACACCGGCTTCATCCGTCGACACGGTCGGAACACCCTGCGGCACAAGCGAAACGCAGTCCGGCGTCGTCAGGACGCAGACGGCACCCGCGTCCGAGAGCACGAACCCGATCCGATCCCTCGGCGACTCCGGATCCATCGGCAAGTACGCGCCCCCCGCCTTGAGCACCGCCAGCAAGGCCACCACCAGCTCGGCCGACCGCGGCGCGACCACCCCGACGACCGACTCCGGGCCCACACCCCGGTCCGCCAACCGGTGAGCGAGGCGGTTCGCGCGAACGTTCACCTCCGCATAGGTCAGATCGGCGCCGTCGAAGGTCACGGCGATCGTGTCCGGCGCGGCGGCCACCTGCCGTTCGAACAAGGTCACCAAGGTCTCGTAGGGTGCTTCGAGGGCTTTGTCGTGCACCTCGTCGAGGAGCCAGCGTCGTTCGCCGGGAGCCAGCAGGTCGAGATCACCCACGCGCCGCCGGGGATCCTCGGCGGCCTGCTCCAGCAGCCGGTTCAGCCGATCCAGCAGCGTCCGGACCGTCGCGGCGTCGAAAAGATCGGTCGCGTACTCCACCGTCCCTTCGACACCGGCGGCCGCGCCGTCCTCCCCGTAGCGATCGGTCAGGCTGACCATCAGGTCGAACCGGGCCGTGCCGGTGCCGATCGGTTCCGGCCGGGTTTCGAGGCCGGGTAACCCGAAGGTCGCGAGCGACGCGTCCTGCAAGGTGAGACTGACCTGGAAAAGCGGGTGCCGCGCCGGTGAGCGCTCCGGGTTGAGCACCTCCACCAGGTGTTCGAACGGGACGTCCTGATTGTCGTACGCGGCCAGATCGGTTTCCCTGACCCGCCGGAGCAGCTCCTCGAAGGTCGGGTCGCCGGAGACGTCGGCCCGCAGCACCAGCGTGTTGACGAAGCAGCCGACGAGATCGTCCAGGACCGCGTCGAGACGTCCGGCGATCGGCGCTCCCAGCGGAATGTCGTCCCCCGCGCCGAGCCGGGTCAGCAGTGCGGCCAGCGCCGCGTGCACGACCATGAACAGGGTGGCACCGTTTTCCCTGGCGAGGTCCCCCAGAACCCGGTGCAGCGCGGGCGGGATCCGGAACGGCATCAGGTCGCCGCGATGGGTCGCGACGGCCGGGCGCGGCCGGTCGGCGGGCAGGCGCAGCCGGTCGGGCAAGCCGGCCAGCCGGTCCCGCCAGTAGCCCACCTGGCGGCCGAGCGGACTCTCCGGATCGTCTGCCCGCGCCATGAGCTCGTGCTGCCACACCGCGTAGTCCGCGTACCGCACCGGCAGGTCCGACAGTCTTGGCTCTTCGCCCTGGCTGCGGGCGGCGTACGCGGCGGCGAGGTCCCGTGCCAGCGGCCCCGTCGACCAGGCGTCTCCCGCGATGTGGTGGACCACCAGGGACAGCAGGTGCTCGTCCGGGCCGGTCACGGACAGCTCGGCCCACAGCGGCAGCTCTGTGGCCAGATCGAACTCGTGGCGGGCGGCTGACCCTCCGCCCTCGTGGACCGACCACCGGTCGCGGGCCTCCTCGGGCGCGAGGATCCGCTGACGGGGAACCCCGTCCACTTCCGGGAAAACGGTGCGCAGCGGCTCGTGCCTGGCCACCACGTCGGCCAGCGCCGCCTCGAGTGCCGCACGATCCAGCGCGCCGGTGATCCGCAAGGCCAGTGGAGCGTTGTAGGTCGCCGACCGGCCCTGCATCCGGTGCAGGAACCACAAACGCCGCTGCGCCGAGGACAGCGGCACCGGGTCTTGATGCCGTACCGGCCGCAACGCGGGCCGCGCCCCGCGGCCGGTGTCCAGGCGGGAGTCGAGGTCCGCCACCGTGGGCGCCCGGAACACGGTCCGCATCGGCACGTCCAGGCCGAGGGTGGCCCGGATGCGACCGGTCAACCTGGTGACGGCCAGCGAATGCCCGCCCAGCGCGAAGAAGTCGTCGTCGACGCCCACGCTGGCCACCCCGAGCACCTCGGCGAACAAGCGGCACAGGATCGCTTCCCGCGGGGTGCGGGGCGGCCGGGCCGAAGCCGCGAACTCGGGCGCGGGCAAAGCTCGCCGGTTCACCTTTCCGCTGGGAGACAACGGAATCTCCGCGAGCACCTGGATCACCGATGGCACCATGTGTTCCGGCAGCGTCCGCGCGGCGAACCGGCGCAGCTCCTGGACGTCCACTTCGGCCCCGGCGACGGGCACCACGTAGGCCACCAGCCGCGCGCGGTCGCCGGGCTCGTCCGTGGCCACCACGACAGCCCGCGCGACCGCCGGGTGCCGGGCCAGCGCCGCTTCGATCTCGCCGGGCTCGACCCGATAGCCGCGGATCTTGACCTGCTCGTCGACCCGGCCCAGGAACTCCAGGTTCCCGTCCGCGGTCCACCGCGCCAGATCTCCCGTGCGGTACATCCGTCCCGCCGCGGCGGCACCTTCGAAGGGGCAGGCCACGAACCGTTCGGCGGTGAGTCCCGGACGGCCCGCGTAACCCCGGGCCAGCCCGGCTCCGGCCACGTACAGTTCGCCCACCACGCCCGGTGGGACCGGCCCGAGGGCGTCGTCCAGCACGTACAGGCGGGTGTTCGCGATCGGACGGCCGATCGGCACCGCGTCGCCCACCGGCCGTCCCGCGGTCAGCTCGAACACGCAACAGCCGACCACCGTCTCGGTCGGCCCGTACTCGTTGACCACGACCGTGCCGGGGGCGTCCGCCAGCCAGGCCCGCACATCGGCGCCGGGCAACGCCGCGCCACCCACCACCAGCCGGCGCGCCGCCGACGCCCGCTGGCCCGCCGACAGCGTTTCCGCCAGCAGCGGCAGATGCCCCGGCACCACCTTGACCAGCCCGAACCCGCCGGTCCGCGCCAGAGCGGCCAGCCCCTCGGGACCGCCTTCCGGGCTGATCACCACCGTGCCGCCGCACATCAGCGGCGCCAGCGCGCTCGTCACCGTCAGGTCGAACGCGAGCGACGAGTGCAGCGGAACCCGGTCCCCCGCACCGATCCGGTAGAACTCGACCGCCCACGCGAGGTAGTTCGCCAGCCCCGCGTGCGTGACCGCGACCCCCTTCGGCACGCCCGTCGAACCGGACGTGTACATCACATAAGCCAGCTGGCCGGGCACGACCGCCGACGCGGACGCCCGCGCGCCCGCCCGGCCGGACACACCGCCGGGCCCGATCAGCACGGTGGCACCGCCGTCGGCGCGCATGAACTCCACCCGCTCGGCGGGATGGTCCGGATCGATCGGCAGGTACGCCGCACCGGCCAGCCAGGTCGCCAGGATCGCGGTGAGCATCCCGGGGCCGCGCGGCAGGCAGACGGCGACCACCGACTCGGTGCCGACGCCGCGTTCACGCAGCGAGCCCGCGAGCCGTCGCGCACGGTCGGCCAGCTCGCGGTAGGTCACCTCCGCCTCGCCGCACACCACCGCGACCGCGTCCGGGGTGTGCGCGACGTGGTACTCGAACCGGTCGAGCGCGGTCGCGACGTCATCACCCGTTTCGGTGCGGTTCCAGTCCACGAGCACCCGTCGCCGCTCGTCGTCGTCGAGGACGCCGACGCGGTGCAGGCTTTCGGCGGGCGACGCGGCCGCCAGCCGGTTCAGCACCCGGCGGAACCTCCGGGCGATCTCCGCGCCCGCCGCCGGGTCGTGCAGCGCGGGATTCAGCTCCACGAGCAACTGGACGCCGCCACCCGCCGCGCGCTCGAAGACGTCGATGCCCAGATCCTCGACAGGCCCACTCGACAGGCCGGACCGGGTGGCGACGGCGTCCGCGAAACGCAGCGGACGGCCGAGGGACATCACGTTGACGCTCAAGGAGCGCAGCGAACCCCTGCCGACGAGTCCGTGGTCGGCGAGGATCTGCCCGTACGGGTACCGCTGGTGACGCAGGCAGTCGATCACCGCGCTCGAAGTGTGCCGGACGAACGCGCCGACGGTGCCGTCCCGGGGGATCTCCAATCGGAGAGGCACCACATTGGAGGTCATCCCGGGAATTCCGAGTTCCCGCACCGAGGTCCGACCGCCGACCGGCAGCCCGAGCACCACGTCGCGGTCCCCCGTCGTGCGCTGCCGGTAGAGAGCCGCGGCGGACAGCGCCAGACCGGCGAAGCTCGTGCGCAACCGGCGTGCCGCCGCCCTCAGCCCGGCGGCTTCGTCCGCATCGATCTCTTCGATCCGCAAGACGGGGCGCGACGGCAGGTCCGGCCCCGGTCCGCCGGGATCCGGCAGACCCGCCAGCGCGTCGAGCCAAAACCGCCTGTCCCGTTCGGGATCGGCGGACTCCCGGTAGGCGCGATCCGCGTCGAGCAGGACCGAAAGTGGCTTCAGCACACCGTTTTCGGGTTCCCGCCCGGAGGCGAGTGCCGTGTAGACGTCCGCGACCCTTGCCGCGAACACCGAAAGACTCGTCCCGTCGAGGACGAGGTGGTGCACGCGCTGGTACCAGACGACCCGATCCGGTCCGAGCCGGAACACCGCGTGCGCGGAAGGCGGGCCCGCCACGAGATCGACCGGCCGGTCGAGATCGGCCGCCATCCACTTTTCGGCGGCCTCGCGTGGATTCGCCGACGCACCGAGGTCCGCCACATGGATCCGGTGCTCCATCGAAGCGTCGAGGTACTGCCGGGGCGTCCCGTTCTCGAGCCGGAACCGGAGCCGGTACGTCTCGGCCTCCGCCAGGGCCCGGCGCAGGGCCACGACCAGCAGGTCGACGTCCACGTCGCCGTGGATCTCCAGGTACTCGGCGATGTTGTACGCCGGGTTCTCCGGCGCGAGCCGCTGGGAATACCAGACGCCGAGCTGGGCCGAGGTCAGCGGAAGGTCCGGACCACTCATGCAGCGGCCATCTCGGTGAGGTGGGTGGTCAGCGCGGCGACGGTGTCGACGTCCCAGAGCAGGATGGGCTCGACGAGAAGACCGAGCGTGTCCTCGATGTCGCCGCACAACGCGAAGGCGTACACCGAATCCAGCCCGTAGTTCGCCAGCGGGACGTCGAATTCGATCTCCTCGGCGGGAATCATCGCGTAATGCGCCACGCGTTCGACGAGCCAGGACTGGATCTTCTCGGCGGTCAGGCTGGTGGCGGTCAGCTCGGCATCGGACACGACAGGCCTCCTCGGGCTCAAGGCGGCTCAATATGGCCCACGGAAACGTGGCGCATCAACCGAACGACCAGGCGTTCGTTGACGCCCAACTGACGTCGCGCCCACAGTTGGACACGGTGGCACCACTGTCAATCACGGCCGTCCGCGAAACCTGTACCGCCGACCTGCCCCGTGCCATAGTGACGCCGCTCCTGAACCGGGACGGACGCGGCATCGCACGCCCTCCGCCGATCAGGCTGGAGGGAAAAGACATGGGTGGCGCCGATTACCGGCACGCCACGGATTTCGTCACCACGAACGGAATCCGCTTGGCGTACAAGCATTCCGGCGGCGGCGAACCGGTTCTGCTGATCGCGGGATCCGGCTCCGCGGGCCATTTCTGGACACCGCATCAGACACCCGCGCTGCACGCCGCGGGCTACGCCACGGTCGTGTTCGACAACCGCGGCATCCCGCCGTCCGAGGCGCCGGCGGGCAAGTACTCGCTCGCGGATTTCGTCGCCGACACCAAAGGACTGATCGAGGCGCTCGACCTGGCGCCGTGCCGGATCGTCGGCATGTCACTGGGTTCGATGATCGCGCAGGAACTCGCGATCGACCATCCGGAACTCGTGCGGTCCGCGGTGCTGATCGCCACCAGGGCCCGCGTGGACGCCGCCCGGCTCGCGCAGACCGAAGCCGAGATCGCGCTGGTGGAAAGCGGCGTACGGCTTCCCGCCGTGTACGAGGCCGCCACGACGGTGTTCAAGATGTTTTCACCATCCACATTGGACGACGACGCCGCCGTGGCGAGCTGGCTGGACGTGTTCGAGATGTCCGGCACCGGGACCGTTGCCACCGGGCAGGTCTGGGCCGACCTGGCCGGCGACCGGCGCGCGGCCCTGCGCCGTGTCACGGCTCCCTGCCGGGTCGTGACCTTCACCGACGACCTCATCACCCCTCCGCACCTCGGCGCCGAGGTCGCCGAGGCGATCCCCCGCTGCGACCTCGTCGAGATCCCCCGCTGCGGACATCTCGGCTGTCTCGAACGTCCGGACGCGGTCAACGCGGCGATCACCGAGTTTTTCGACCACAACTGAGGAGAGACTTTCGTGACCATCGGAGACGACCCGAGCCTCGGCACGATCGGGCTGCGCGTCGAAGGCCTTGTCGAACCACAGCCGATCAAACCCGGCACGGTGAAGCGCATCATCCCCTACGCCCTGCGCTATCGCTGGTCACTGCTCGTCGTGATGCTGACGACCGTGGTCGACGCGGTCATCCTGGTGTCGACGCCGCTGTTCCTGAAGGGGATCATCGACGACGGCATCATCCCCGGGAACATGGCCGTCGTGGTGACGCTGGCCCTGCTCGTCGTCGCGCTGGCGGTGGTGAACGTCTTCGCGATCTACGCGCAGACCTGGTTCTCCGGCCGGGTCGGCCAGGGCCTCATCTTCGACCTGCGCACCAAGGTGTTCGCGCACGTGCAACGGCAGCCGCTGGCGTTCTTCACCCGCACGCGGACCGGTTCGCTGGTCAGCAGGCTGAACACCGACGTCGTCGGCGCGGAGCAAGGGATCTCCACCCTGTTGTCGCAGGCGCTGTCCACGGTGCTGACCCTGGTGCTGGTGCTCGGCACGATGTTCTACCTGTCGTGGTCCATCACCCTCACCGCGCTGGTGCTGATCCCGATCTTCTTCCTGCCGGGGAAGATCATCGCCGCCCGGCTGGAACGGCTGGCGCGCACCGGTATGCAGACCGACGCCGAACTGGGCACGACGATGACCGAGCGGTTCAACGTGGCGGGCGCGATGCTGGTCAAGCTCTACGGCCGCCATCGCGA
The DNA here is from genome assembly GCF_002234405.1 of Amycolatopsis thailandensis. Classification (GTDB taxonomy): domain Bacteria; phylum Actinomycetota; class Actinomycetes; order Mycobacteriales; family Pseudonocardiaceae; genus Amycolatopsis; species Amycolatopsis thailandensis. The sequence continues at coordinate 33,317 of NZ_NMQT01000083.1, forward strand.
GGAGACCGCGGACTTCGCGAGCAAAGCGGGGAAGGTCCGCGACATCGCGATCTCGATGGCCGTCCACGGGCGGCTGCTGTTCATCATGGTCACCCTGCTCACCACCATCACGACGGCGATGGTCTACGGCTTCGGCGGCTGGCTGGTCGTCGACGGCGGCCTGCAACTCGGCACGCTCGTGGCGCTGGTGGGCCTGCTGCTGATGCTCTACAACCCCATCAACCAGCTGACGACCATCCAGATGGACATCACCACCGCGCTGGTCAGCTTCGACCGCGTCTTCGAGGTGCTGGACCTCGAACCGCTCATCACCGAGCGGCCGGACGCCCGGCCCCTCCCCGCCCCGCGAGCCGGGAACGGCACCGCGCCGCACGTCGAGTTCGACCAGGTCGCCTTCCGCTACCCCTCCGCCGACGAGGTGTCCCTGGCCTCCCTCGAGGCGGTGCCGGTGCGGGTCACGGAGCAGGGGGAAAGCGCGCTGGTGCTGAACGAGGTGACCTTCCACGCCCCGGCGGGGCGGCTCACCGCGCTCGTCGGGCCCTCCGGCGCGGGCAAGACCACGATCACCAACCTGGTGCCGAGGCTCTACGACACCACGTCCGGCACGGTGCGGATCGGTGGCCAGGACGTCCGGGATCTGACCCTGGACTCGCTGCAGGACGCCGTCGGCGTGGTCACCCAGGACGCGCACCTGTTCCACGACACGATCCGCGCCAACCTGCTCTACGCGCGGCCGGAAGCCACCGAAACCGAGCTCGTCGAGGCGTGCGAGGCGGCCCGGATCTGGCCGACCATCGCCCAGCTGCCCGAAGGTCTGGACACCGTCGTCGGCGACCGCGGCTACCGCTTGTCCGGCGGGGAGAAGCAGCGGCTGGCGCTGGCCCGGCTCCTGATCAAGTCGCCGCCGATCGTGGTGCTGGACGAGGCGACCGCCCACCTGGACTCCGAGTCCGAGGCGGCCATCCAGCGAGCACTGAAGACCGCGCTCGCCGGGCGCACCTCGCTCGTCATCGCGCACCGGCTGTCCACCATCCACGACGCCGACCAGATCCTGGTGATCGACGAGGGCCGGATCCAGGAACGCGGCACGCACCAGGAACTGCTCGCCAACGGCGGACTCTACGCGGAACTGTATCGGACGCAGTTCGCCCAGCAGCGGGACTTCGTCGAAGAACCGGTCAAAAGTGCGACCGCCGAAAGCGGAAACCATGCTTTGGGCTGATGCTGGGAAGATCGGCGAAATCCCAGGATGGGACCATGCCACTCGCTGACTCCCCTCCGGTGTTTCACGCCACGGGCCTGGCCAAGAGATACGGCCGCCGCGGCAAGCAGGCACTCGCCGACGTCAACCTCACCGTCCCCGCCGGCCGGGTGATCGGTCTGGTCGGCCCGAACGGAGCGGGCAAATCGACCCTGCTGAACCTCGCCTGCGGGCTGATCGAGCCGACCGAGGGCTCGTTGACCGTGCTGGGCTCCCGTCCGGCCTCGAACGCCGCGCACCTGGCGAGGGTGGGGTTCGTCGCGCAGAACACCCCGGTGTACGGATCGTTCAGTGTGGCCGAGCACCTGACACTCGGCGCGAAGATGAACCCGAGCTGGGATCCGGCGCTCGCCGAGCGCCGGATCCGGCAGGTCGGGCTGAACCCGCGACAGAAGGCGGGCCAGCTTTCCGGTGGTCAGCGCGCGCAGCTCGCGCTGACCATCGCGGCCGCCAAGCGACCGGAATTGCTGATCTTCGACGAACCCGCCGCGGCACTGGATCCGCTGGCGCGCAAGGGTTTTCTCCGTAACCTGATGGAGTTCGTGGTCGAACTCGGCGCCAGCGCGGTGCTGTCCTCGCATCTGCTCGACGACATCGAGCAGGTCTGCGACTACCTCATCGTGCTGTGCGATTCGCGGGTGCAGGTCGCCGGCGACGTCCGCCACCTGCTGAACAGTCACGCCCGGATGGCCGCGCCGCGTGGCGGGTTCGACCGGCTTCCCCCCGGTACCGAGGTCATCCGGACCGAACACCGCGGCCATTACAGCCACGCGCTCGTCCGCATCGACGCCGCCGCGGGGCCGCTGCCCTACCCGCCCGAGCCGGTCTCGCTCGAAGAACTCGTCCTCGCGTACATGGGCCGGGCGGCGGGAATGGAAATCGGCGTGGACGCCAGGACCGAGGCATGGGAGACCCAGCGATGATGTGGCTGAGCTGGCGGCAGTTCCGCGTCCAAGCGCTCGCGGGACTCGTGGCGCTGGCCGTGATCGTCGCTTACCTGGTGTACGTGGGCACGGATGTCCGCCAGGGCTACGACGTCTACCAGGCGGCCTGCCGGAGCCAGGGCGACTGCGCGCAGGCGACGGCCCAGTTCCGCGCCGCCTACGAGAACACGTTGCTGTTCCTCGCGGCCGGTCTGGCCCTGATCCCCGCGATCCTCGGGACGTTCTGGGGCGCGCCGATGATCGCGCGGGAACTCGAAGGAAACACGCACACGCTGGCGTGGAACCAAAGCGTCACCCGGCAGCGCTGGTTGCTCGTCAAGGTCCTCGTCGTCGGCGTCGGCGCCATGGTCCTCACGGGAGTCGCCGGCGCGGCGCTCACCTGGGCGGCGGCCCCGTTCGACGAGGTCGTCAAGAACCAGTTCAGCACGTTCGTCTTCGGCGCTCGCTACATCGCCCCGATCGGCTACGCCGCGCTGGCGTTCACGGTCGGCACCGTCGCCGGCCTCCTGCTGCGGCGGACACTGCCCGCGATGGCGCTGACCCTGGTCGGCTTCATCGCCTTCCAGTTCTTCTTCGCCAACACGGTGCGGCCCAACCTCGTGCCCGCCGAACACGCCACGCTGCCGATGACGGCCGAGGCCATCAACGAAGCGCAGAACCTGGGCAGCATCACCGGCGGCTCGGTCATCCACGGGGTGCGGGTCCCGAACGCGCCCGACGCCTGGATCGCCGACACCAGTCCGCTGCGCACGCCGGACGGCAAGACCATCGACGGCGGCAAGTTCGGCGCGTGTATCAATACCCCGCCCAAGACCGGGGCGGGCGGCACATTCGGCGACGCCGCGGTATGCCTCGCCAAGTACGACCTCCACGTCGACGTCAGTTACCAGCCCGCCAGTCGCTATTGGACCTTCCAGACGCTGGAGACCGCGGTCTATCTCGCGCTCAGCGGCGGTCTCGTCGCGCTCAGCCTGGTACGGATACGTCGCCGGGTGAGCTGAAACACCGGGAAAGGCGTCGTCGGAAATTGTTCCGGCGACGCTTTTTCTCGTACCCTGGAACAGTTCCCGTGTCCGTTGGGGAAAACTGTCAAAGGTGGGTAACCGGCGGTCGTTGTGAAACCCTGGAACCGAGAAATCGAGAGATTCCGGAAACGTGTTCCAGGAGGTCGAATGAGTACGGCACGACACGAGGAATTCGACGTAGCGGTCGTCGGCGGCGGCCCGGCGGGGTCGACGCTCGCATCGCTGGTGGCCATGCGAGGGCATCGCGTCCTGCTTCTGGAGAAGGAGACGTTCCCCAGGTACCAGATCGGCGAATCGCTGCTGCCGTCCACCATCCACGGCATCTGTCATCTGCTCGGCGTCGACGAAGAGATCGCCGAAGCCGGTTTCCTCCGCAAGCGTGGCGGCACTTTCCGGTGGGGCGCCAACCCGACGCCGTGGAACTTCGCCTTCTCCGTTTCGCCCAAGGTCGCCGGGCCGACCTCGTTCGCCTATCAGGTCGAACGGAGCAAATTCGACAAGATCCTGCTCGACAATTCCGCTCGTAAAGGGGTCGACGTCCGCCAGAACCGCACGGTGACCGACGTCGTGGAGGGTGAAGACGGCCGGGTGCGCGGATTGCGGTACACCGATCCGGACGGCACCGAGCACGAGGTTTCGGCCCGCTACGTCGTCGACGCCTCCGGCAACACCGGTCGCCTGCACAAACGGGTCGGCGGTTCGCGGAAGTACTCCGACTTCTTCCGCAGCCTCGCCCTGTTCGGCTACTTCGAGAACGGCAAGCGCCTGCCCGCCCCGAACTCCGGCAACATCCTGTGTGTCGCGTTCAGCCACGGGTGGTTCTGGTACATCCCGCTCAGTGACACGCTGACCAGCGTCGGCGCCGTCGTGCGCCGGGAGGACGCGGCGCGGATCCAGGGCGACCCCGAGGAGGCGATGCGGGCTCTCATCGACGAGTGCCCGATGATCGGCGAGTACCTCGCCGGCGCGACGCGTGTCACGACCGGCCAGTACGGCCAGTTGCGGGTGCGCAAGGACTACTCCTACCACCACACGAATTTCTGGCGGCCGGGTATGGTCCTCGTCGGCGACGCCGCCTGCTTCGTGGACCCGGTGTTCTCCTCCGGGGTCCACCTGGCCACCTACAGCGCGCTGCTGGCGGCCCGGTCCATCAACAGCGTCCTGGACGGGAAGGTCGGCGAGCAACGGGCCTTCGACGAGTTCGAGGCGCGGTACCGCCGCGAGTACAGCGTCTTCTACGAGTTCCTGACCTCGTTCTACGACATGCACATCGACGAGGACTCGTACTTCTGGTCGGCCAAGAAGGTGACCAAGAGCAGCGACACGGAACTGGAGTCGTTCGTCGAACTCGTCGCCGGGATGTCCAGCACGGAATTCAACCTGACCGACACCGAGGCGGGGGTCCTGCGCCTCAAGCAGCGCTCGGCGGAGTTCGCCGACGCCGTCGACACACTGGTCGAGGCCCGCGAGGAGAACATGACGCCGTTGTTCCGGTCGTCGGTGGTGCGCCAGGCGATGCAGGAGGGTTCGCAGGTGCAGACCCGGGCGCAGCTCGGCGACGAAGCGGGCGAGGTCGCCCCGGTCTTCGACGGGGGTCTCGTCGCGACGCCCGACGGCATGTCGTGGAGCGAACCGGATCCGGTCCGATGAAGCGGCGCGGCCGGAAGGCGGTCGTGCTGCTGGCCGTCTCCGCGCTGCTGTCCGGCATGACTCCCCCGGCCGCGATCGCCGGCCCGCGTCCGGAGACCTTCCAGGTCCCCGGGCTGAGCCGTCCGGTGCGGATGGTCGTGGACCACTGGGGTGTGCCGCACATCTACGCGCGGAACACGGACGACCTCTTCCTCGCGCAGGGATTCAACGCCGCGCGCGATCGGCTGTTCCAAATGGACATCTGGCGGCGAAGCGGTCTCGGGCTGCTCTCGGAGATCCTCGGCCCGTCGTTCGTGAAGCAGGATCGCGCGGCCCGGCTCCTCCTCTACCGCGGCGACATGGACCGCGAATGGGCGGCGTACGGTCCCGAGGCGAAACAAGCGGCGATCCGGTTCACCGAAGGCATCAACGCCCGGCTGGACTGGATCGAGCAGCACCCGGAAAGCCTGCCGCCGGAGTTCACCGAGTTCGGCTTCAAGCCGGGCCGATGGCGGCCGGAGGACGTGGTGCGCGTCCGCAAGCACGGGCTGTCGATGAACGCGGCGTCGGAGGTGCTCCGCTCCCGCCTGGTCTGCGCGGGCGGCATCGAGGCCGACAAGTTCTCCCATGCGCTCCAGCCCGCCCACGTCCCGGCGGTCCCGGACGGGATCGACCCGTGTTCGATCCCGCCGGACGTGCTGGATCCCGTCGCTCCTGCCTTCGGCGGGCAGCCTCCTTACACCTCCGGGATGGCCGAAGGCAGCAACGGCTGGGTGGTGTCGCCGGACAGGACCGCGAGCGGACGCCCGATACTGGCCAACGACCCGCACCGGGCGCTCACCGCGCCGCCGCTGCGGTACCTCAGCCATCTTTCGGCGCCGGGCCTCGACGTGATCGGGGCGGGCGAGCCGTTCCAGCCCGGGGTCTCCATCGGGCACAACGAATCGGTCGCGTTCGGCCTGACCGTGTTCGGTATCGACCAGGAGGATCTGTACGTCTATAAGCTCGACCCGGGCGATCCCGGCCGGTACCGCTACGGCGACGGCTGGGAGTCCTTCCGGACCGTCACCGAGGAGGTGCCGGTCAAGGACGGGCCGCCGCAGCGGATCGAAATGCAGTTCTCCCGGCACGGTCCCGTACTGCGGGTCGACGCAGGGCGTCAGGTGGCCTACGCGCTGCGCACGGCCTGGACCGAACCCGGGACGGCACCGTACTTCGGCTCCCTGCGCTATCTGCGGGCACGGAACTTCGGCGACTTCTCCGCCGCGCTGCGGCAGTGGGGCGGGCCGGCGGAAAACCTGCTCTACGCCGACACCGGCGGGAACATCGGCTGGGTCGCGGCCGGGCTGGCTCCGAAGCGCTCCGGCTACGACGGGCTGTTCCCGGTCCCCGGGGACGGCCGCCACGAGTGGACCGGCTTTCACGACGGCGCGACCCTGCCCCGCTCCTACAATCCGAAGAACGGCTTCATCGCCTCCGCCAACGAGTACAACGTCCCGGCGGGGCATCCGTTCCAGGTGGGCTACGAGTGGGAACCCCCGTATCGCAAGCAGCGCATCGACGACGTGCTCGCCGCCGGCCGCAAGCAGTCCGTCGACGATTCGGTACGGCTCCAGAACGACCAGCTTTCGCTGCCGGCGCTCCGCCTGGTGCCGCTGCTGGCCGGGTTGCGGAGCACCGATCCCGACACCGAGCGGGCGTTGAACCTGCTCCGCGGGTACGACGGTGTCGCCCACGTCGATTCGGCGGGCACCGCGCTCTACGAGCCCTGGTTCACCAACCACCTCGTCCCGGCGTTCCTCCGCGTGTTCCTGAACGAGGAGGCGGCGTCGCTCGCGGCGATTCCCGGCGGCGACGTCGGCTTGATGCTCGACGCGCTCGAACATCCCGACCGTTGGTTCGGGCCCGGCGGAGCGGCCGCCAGGGACCGGTTGTTGCTGTCCACGCTCGGCGCCGCCTACGCCGACGTGCGCGGGAAACTCGGCGACGATCCGGGCAAGTGGCGCTGGGGCGCACTCCAGCACACGTCCTTCCTCAGCACCACCGGACGGCACGTCGGCCCGGTGGAGCGCGGCGGCTCCGGGTACACGGTGGACGTCTCGAAGTACGACCCCTCCACCTACGGCCAGGGGGTGGGCGGCTCGTTCAAGATGGCGCTCGACGTCGGGCGCTGGGACGGCTCCAAGGCGGTCAGCGCCCCCGGCCAGTCCGGTGACACGACCGGCCCGCACTATCGCGACCTGCTGGAGCGCTGGCGGACCGGGGACTACTTCCCGTTGCTCTACAGTCGCAGCGCGATCGAGCGCAACGCCGAAAAGGTGATCGTCTTGCTCCCCCGCGCCTGACTGCCGCGATAAAACGGGCCCCTCTCGATGACCTCCTTTGGTCATCGAGAGGGGCCGTTTTCAGCTCCCTCAGGCGGATTTCGACCCTTTGTGTTCGATGCGGAACGCGATCTCCGACCATTTCTCGGCGCAATAGCGCGCCAGTTCGGCGATCGTTTCCGTACTGTGCGGCGGCACGCTGTCGACGAGCCTGTTCCAATCCTCCGACCGGACCATGTGGATGTTCAGCAGCCGCAGCAGGTCCCGGCCGTTCTCGTTGAGACGCAGCGCGGGATCCTCCCGCAACCGCGCCATCACCAGCGCCGGCGGCGGTTTCACCTCGTACCGGGCGACGACACGGCCGGAGAGCCGGTCGTCGGGCTCCCATTCCCCGAGCTTCGCCTGCCGTTTCCGCGGGACCGGGTCGTCGCCGCGCAACATCCGCTTCTTGACGTCCCGCACGGTCTCCGCCGAGATGCCCGCTGCCCGGGCGACCTGGCGCAGCGACAGGCTGGGATTGCCGACGATGATCTCGTGCGCCAGCTTGCGCCCCGCGCTCACGTCGATGGACCGGACACGGCCGTCCCTCCCGATACGGCCCGCCTCGTTCTCCTCACCGGCCATGTTGTCGCGGCGGATCGCGGCGACCGTCTTGGCGGACATGCCGACCACCGACGCGATCATCCGGTCGGACCAGCGGCTGTGGGTGACGATGATGCGTTCCGCCGCCTGTCTGCGATCGGCCGTCGACAGTGGCAGGCCGTGCGTGGTGTTGGACTCCACGGCCAGGATGAACGCGTCCTCCTCGGTGCCTTCGAAGAACCGCACCGCGATCGTCTTGCGGCCGGCCAGCATCGCCGCCCGAAGGCGGTGCACGCCGTCGATCACCCGCATCGAGGGCCGGTGCACCACGATCGGCGGCAGCGGCACGCTGGCGGCCACCAGCATTTCCACGTGTTCCATACTCTCGCCCGCGATCCGCGGGGAGTCACCCGCGGAGAGAAAACGAATTTCCACTTCTTCTGTCGGTTGCAGATCGTCGCGCCCCAGTGCGAACCGCAATTTCCAGCTCCTTAACTTCGTCCCTACCCGGCACTCATGCCACGGCGTTCAACTGCCACCTTTTGCGCAGTTGAACACGAATACAGGAAATAATTGGCACCCGGCCAAATCCCACACAACGGAATGACCGGATAATGCCCGCGATGTGCGCCGATCATTCTTTGCCGAACGCGGCGGATTGTCACGCGTTTCTTCGCGAGGTTTCACCCCGTGGAACACCCGGCGGCGCCGGCCGTACCGGCGCCGCCGGGGCGGTCATTTCGGGTCGTCCACCGGACGGACGCCCCAGGGGTCGGCGATCGCCGCGCGATCGTCGAGTTCTTCCGCGAGGGAGAGCCAGATCTCCGAAAAGTGGCGGGCGAGGCTCGTGATCATCGCCAGGCAGTGAGGGGGAACAGCCTCCGTGGAACCGAGCCAATCCTTGGCCTCGGCCGCGGTGTGCTGAATGAGCCGCAACAGCCGTCTGCCTTGCTCGTTGTGCCGCAAAGAGGGATCCCGCAGCAGTTTCTCCAGTGCGTACCGGGCCACATCGTGGTCCACGCCCGGCGACTTGGCCACTTCCGCGCCGAACTTCGCGGCGGTGACCGCGTCGGCCTCCCCCGCGACGGGCTCGAGTCGCGCGGCGTCCTTCTCCGCCTCACCATTCGATCGCGACTCGGAGGACTCGGCTTCCGCACCGCGTTCGAGCCGTTTGCGGACAGCCCGTACCGTGCCGGGTGAGACACCGGCGGCCCGGGCGACCTCGCGCAGCGACGCGTTCGGGTTCGACGCGATGAACTCCGCGGTCCGCTGCCGCCCCTCCTCGTGGTTCAACGGGCGCACCTTGCCATCCCTGCCGATGCGCGCGGCCACCTCCGGAACGGAGTCGGTGGACCGCCGGATCGACGCCACGGTCCTGGCACCGAGACCCGTGATCTCCGCGATGGTCCGATCCGACAGGCGGGGATGGGCGGCGACGATCCGGATCGTCGCGGCCCGGCGATCGGCCTGGGACAGCGGGAGGCCATGGGTCACGTTCGCCCGCACCGCCCGCAGGAACCCCTCCTCGGGATCGCCGTCGAAGAACTCGACGTCGATCGTGTCCTGCCCCCTCATCGACGCCGCCATCAACCGGTGCATCCCGTCGATGACCCGCATCGTGCGCCGGTCGACCAGGATGGGCGGCAGCGGTGCGTCCGTTTCCGCGAGCCGCGCGACATGTCTCTTGTCCTCGCCTCTCAGCCGGGGCGACTCACCCGCTCTCAGCGAAAGAATGGGAATCGTGACTATTTCCTCATGCGCCGTCACCGAACGGAACAGCCGTGCATTCGAATCGATCATGCATCCCCCATGACGTCCGACACCGTCCGAGGCCCCGGTCCCCACGTCTCCCACCGCTCACGACAAGCCAAAAACGACCGCGTACTCGACCGGCTCTCCGCCGCCGAGCCGAAGTGGCAGGCTCTGATCCGTGACCCCCACGCAAGCATCGCGGATTCGACCATGGTGAGCAAGAGTCGCCGCTCCGCTTACCTCGGCCTCATCGTCGTCGATGTCATTCGGGCCGAAACAATCAAGCCTGAATTCCGGATGCATTCACGGCCGATACGAGCGAACCGTTATCGCGTACCCGAATCCGATCGTGACCCCGCCGACGGTGAAAACGGGATTGCGGCGGAGTATCATTCATCTCTTGTACGGACCTTGAGAACGATCTTCGAAGTCTCGATCGTCCGGCGACGACGAATTCCGAAGCTGTCGGCGCCCACGAATCGGGTATTCGTCACGGTGAAGCCGGGATTCCACGATCGCCCGTACCCGTAGTGGCCCAGCTCACGCGAGCGAGAGCAAGCCGGGCACCACCCTCAGGCCGGTCCCCGCCGGATGGGAGACTGTCCGGGTGATCACCCGGCTGCGGTCCTGTTGGTCCGCGATCCGGTACCTGACTGTCGGCGCGGCCTCTTCGATGGTGTCCTGGTTCGTACTCGTCGGCATGCTGTTCGTGCTGCTGATGTGCCCGTTCGGCGTCGGGATCCCGGCGTTGCCGGTCGCGCTCCGGCTGATCCGCCGTCCGGTCGACTTCGAACGCCGGCGCGCCGCCCGCCTGCTGGACGAGCCGATCCCCGCGCCGTACCGGGAGGGCAACCCGGTGACCGATCCGGCCTCGCGGCGGGACCTGGGCTGGCTCGCCTTCCACGGCGCGACCGGGTTCGTCATCGGGATCTTCGCCGTAGCGCTGCCGCTCGGCGGTCTCCGGCAGGTCGTCACGGCGTTCGTCTGGCCGACGGTGCCCGGCGGGCTGGAAAGCTCACTCGGGTTCATGGTGACGTCCTGGCCCACGGCGGCGCTCAGCGCGATCACCGGTGTCGGCATGATGGCGCTCGTGTTCCTGGCCCCCGCGGTGGCGCGGTGGCAGGCCTCCGTCGCGCGCAAGCTGCTCGCCCCCGCGCCCGGTGTCGTGCTGACCGACCGCGTCGTCGAACTGGCCGCGACCCGTGCCGCCGCGCTGGAGGCGCACGGCAACGAACTCCGCCGTCTCGAACGGGACCTGCACGACGGGACGCAGGCGAGGATCGCGGCGGTGGTGCTGCAACTGGGGATCGCCGACTCGATCTTCGACAAGAATCCGGAAAAGGCCCGGGAGTTGCTGAGCAAGGCTCAGGACACCGCGACCGGCGCGCTGGCCGAACTGCGGACCGTCGTCCGGAGCATCCACCCGCCGCTGCTGACCGACCGCGGCCTCGACGGCGCGGTCACCGCGCTGGCCGACCGCTGCCCCGTTCCGTGCACTGTGGACGTTCGCAGCGACAGCCGTCGTCCCGCCGCCGTCGAAGCGGCCGCCTACTTCGTCGTCGCCGAGACGCTGACCAACGTCACCAAGCATTCCGGGGCCGAGCACGCCTGGATCACGCTCGACGGCACCGCGGACACCCTCCTCATCGAGATCCGAGACGACGGCCACGGTGGCGCCGACGAATCCGGCGGCAGCGGCCTGTCCGGGATCCGCAAACGCGCCGAGGCGTTCGACGGGACCTTGAAGCTGTCCAGCCCCCACGGTGGGCCGACCGTACTGAAGGTGGAGTTGCCATGCGGGTCGTGATCGTCGAGGACGACGCGCTGCTGCGCGAAGGCCTGGTGCTGCTGCTGAACACCTCCGGCATCGACGTCGTCGCGGCGGTGGACGATGTGGACGCGTTCCTCGAACTGGTCGCCGACGACCGGCCCGACGCGGTGATCACCGACGTCCGGCTGCCGCCGACCCACACCGACGAAGGCCTCCGCGCCGCCGTCAAGGCACGGAAGATGCACCCCGGCCTGCCGGTGCTCGTGCTGTCGGCCCACGTCGAAACCGGGTACGCGGCGGAGCTCCTGGCCGACGGCAAGGGCGCCGTCGGATACCTGCTCAAGGAACGGGTCGGGAAGGTCGAGAAGTTCCTCGACGCGCTGGACCGGGTCGTCAAGGGCGGGACGGCCATGGACCCCGAGGTGATCACCCAGCTGATGTCACACCGCCGGGCCACCGATCCGCTCGAAGGGCTGACAGCGCGCGAGCGCGAGGTGCTCGGGCTCATGGCGGAGGGCTACAACAACACGACCATCGCCGAATTGCTGGTGGTGAGCGACGGCGCGGTGCACAAGCACATCCGGAACATCTTCGCGAAGCTCGGATTGCCGGAGGACAGCGGGCATCGGCGGGTTCTCGCGGTGCTCGCCTACTTGAGCGGGAAGAACTGACGCGAGGTCACCGCGCCCGGTTCGCGGCGCGCTTGACCGTCTTGATCACCGGCGCCGTCTCGATCTGCGTGATGGCGGGCAAGGCGGCCACCCGGGTCGTCAGGTACCGGTACAGATCCCGCTGGTTCGCGCACACCGCGGTGGCGCACAGGTTCGTCGGCCCCGTCGTGGCCGCGGCGAACGCGATCTCGGGATGCCCGGCCAGGGCCGTACCGGCCTCTTCCAGGTAGGCGGGGGCGACCGAGAGCCACAGCACGGTCCGGGTGCTGACGTCGAACAGGCTCCCGTCGACGTCGATGTCGAGATACAGCACGCCGCGTTCGCGCAGTTCGGCCATCCGTCGCCGGACCGTCGTCGGCGACCAGCCGGTCACCGCGGCCAGCTGGGCGAGCTCGGCCCGGCCGTCCATGGAGAGCGTGGCGAGGAGCTTCCGGTCACCGTCGTCGAGCCGCACCGGTCCCGGGCGATACGGCACCGGTGGCGGACGCAGCCGCGCGATCGCCTCCTCGTCGAGCGAGCCGATCTTGGCGACGAAGCTGTCCGCGCCGCCGTAGAAGGCGTGCAGTACGGAATGCGCTGTCACGCCTTCCACCCGCGGGGTGCGCGGGAGCTTGGCCAGCAGCAGCGTCTCGCTGTCTTCCTCGCTTTCCGTGCGGACCGTGCAGGTGATCTCGGTGCCGCCGGAGGTGAGGCTCACCCAGGACGTGTCCGGACGTCGGGCCAGTGCCTCGGCGACGGCGCCCGACGCGGTGGGCGCGCAGCGCACCCGCAGGAACCACAGCTCCGCGCCCAGCGCGATCGGATCGACGCCGCCGAGCACCCGCACCGCCCCCGCCGACCGCAATCGCGCGTACCGGCGGGCGATGGTGCGATCCGACACGCCGAGAACCTCGGCGATCGTGCTGAACGGAGCCCTGCCGTTGATCTGGAGGGCGTGCACGAGTCGTCGATCAAGCTCGTCGTAGTCGGATTCCACGGCTTCGAGCCTAATCGGTGTCGGATATCAGCACGTTCTCGCCTATCCATGGCCTGACCCGGTTCGGCGGGCGGAACGTTGTCCTCGCCCTGATCGACACGACCAGAGGGAGAATCCATGGACACCGAGGTGCTCGTCGTCGGCGCCGGTCCGACCGGTATGACGCTGACGAACGAACTGCTTCTCGCGGGGGTCCCGGCAGTGCTGGCCGACAGGCTGCCGCAGCGCAGCGATCTGTCCAAAGCCGGCGGTGTGCAGTCACGCACACTGGAGGCCTTCGATCAGCGCGGCCTGCTGAAACCGTTGCTGGACAACGGGAACTACCCGACCAGCGCCGGTCACTTCGCCGGCGTCCCGTTCTCTCCCGAACACGCCGGGCACCGCCTGCCGTGGCGATCAGTGCCGCAGGTGGTCATCGAGGGATTCCTTGAGCGGCACCTTGCCGCGCAGGGCCTCCACGTCCGGCGCGACCACGAACTGATCGGCCTCGCCCAGGACGAGGACGGGGTCACCGCCACCTTCGCGGGCGGCACCACCGTCCGCTGCCGCTACCTCGTCGCCGCCGACGGCGCCCACAGCACCGTGCGATCCCTGCTGCGGGCCGGTTTCCCCGGCAAAGCGGGAACGGCCACCGTGATCGCCGCCGACGTCCGGTTGAGCGGCGCCGACCAGGTGATGTCGCATACCTGGAACGACGACGGGGACTGGGTGGCACTGTTCGCGCTCGGTACCGATCCGCAAGGCCGGGAGCTGCGCAGGCTGGTCGTCGGCGGGCCGGGCCGCTCGGTGCCCCGGGACGTCCCGATCACCGAAGAGGAGATCCGGGACGGCCTGCGACGGGTGTACGGGTCACGGGTGGAACTGCTCGAACTGCGCTACGCCCGCCGCATCACCAACGCGGCCCGGCAAGTCGAGCACTACCGGCACGGACGGGTGTTCCTGGCGGGCGATGCCGCGCACGTCCACCTTCCGCTCGGTGCGCAGGGCATGAACACCGGGATCCAGGACGCGCTCAACCTCGGTTGGAAGCTGGGTGGCGCCGTGCACGGATGGGCGCCCGGGGACCTGCTGGACACCTATCACTCGGAACGGCATCTGGTCGGAGCCGCCGTGCTGCGCAACGTCCAGGCGCAAAGCCTGTTGATGGACTGGGCGGGCACCCGCGATCCGGAAGTGCTGGCCGCCAAGGAGCTTTTCGCCGCCATGACGCGACTTCCGGAGGTTCAGCGTCATCTGGGCGACCTGCTGTCCGGGATGGCCATCACCTACCCGATGCCGGGTTCCGGGAGCCATCCGCTCGTCGGCCGCGCCGCGCCGGACGCGGACCTCGGCCCCGTCCGCGCGCACGAACTGCTGCGGTCCGGGCGCGGCGTCCTGATCGACCCGGGTGACCGGTTCGCCAAGGTCGCCGACCTCTGGCCGGACCGGGTCGACCGCGCCGGTCAGGGCGCCGACACCGAGCCGATGCTCATCCGCCCGGACGGCTACGTGTGCTGGGCCGGTGACCCGGACGACCTCGAAGCGGCGCTCGGCCGCTGGTTCGGCGCGCCGCGCTGACCACCGGCGCTGTCCCTCTCGTCAGCTCGGCGGCTGCTGCGTCGGCGGCTGCTGAGTCGGCGGGATGGGCTGCTGCGGGCTGGGCTGGGGGTTTACGGGCTGTTGGGCCGGGAAGCCCGGCTGCGCGGTCATCGGGTAGCCCGCGGGGGCCGGATACGGTGCGGGACCCGGCTGCCGGAGCGAACGGCCACTCTTGACGACGCCGACCGCGACCAGGAGCCAGGACAGCACCGCGCCGGCGTCGAGCGGGATGCCGACCCCCATGAAGATCAAGCGGATCTCACTGGCGCTGAGGTCGTCGGCCCAGGACGACAGGTTCATCACGACGAACTGCCAGGCGATGCTCACCACCGTCGTGACGATCATGATGACGAAAGCGGCCACCATCAGGCCGGAAACTCCCCTGGACCGGCCTTTGATCGAAAAGACCATGCCGAGGATCCCCACCACGAGCAGCAACACTCGCGGGATGGTTTCGATGACCGTGCTCGTAAGGGGTGTCATGCCTGCCTTCCACGAACTCTCCGCCGGACGACCGGCTACGCCAGGCAGATCCTAGGCGGTGGCGGCGTCCCGTGTGGCCGGTTCGGCAAGGAACCCTCCACACCCCCCTCAAGCCTCTCGGGCCACCTGGCCGTGGTGGCCGGTCCAGTCACGCGGGACTGTGTGGATTTCTGAGCGTCCAACGCACCGAAATCCACACAGTCGGCGCCCGATTTCCGGTGCCACGCGGAGTCACTGACCCATTCCGCGGACATGCCACATCTGCCCCTCAATAGTTCGGCGCGACCGGTCCGGTGGTCGGATCGTCGAGGTCGAGCGCGGGCATCGCCGCCGCGTCCGGGGCCCAGGTTTCGAGGAACCCTGGCTGGACCGAGAGGTCCACCAGCTCGATCCGGGCTCCGATGCTGTCGAGGCGGTGGTAGGTGAAGGAGCGACCGTAGGGGCAGGAGTCGAACTCGATCGGCGCGCCTCGATCCACCAAACGCTCTTTGTCCGCCATGACGTCCTCGGACCAGTAGCCGATGTGGTCGAAGCGGGAACCGTCGGTCGCGTCCCACGGACTACCGGCGGGGCCCTGGATCACCTCGAAGAACGGTGGCCCCTCGACGGAGAACACGATGTTGTAGTCCCAGTCCCCGAGAGTGCCCGCGCGGACCGGACTCCAGGTCACGCCCAGGGTCGACGTGAGGTCCTCGGTCGCCCGTCCGATGTCCTGGACGACGAAGCACAAGTGGTAGAAGGTGTTCACCCGCCCTGTCCACCAACTCCACGATGCGCTGAAACGCCCCGACCTCGATCAGCGGCGGTGGCGGCAATGACGGTCATAGCTGGTAGGGATAGATTTTGATCTTCTCAGAGCTCAGGTTGATCTCGATCCATTCGCCGTCCATCCCGGGAGGCAGGCCGTCGATATGGCCGAGGTCGATCATCGCGCCGGCCAGCTCAAGATGCGCGAACGGCTGCGCCCCCTCGAACCCGGTGAGGCCGAGCCGTCCTCGGCAGAAGACTCCGCGTTCGTTCTGAAAAAGGCGCGGTTCCTCGACTGCGACCGGCGAGCAGTTGAACTCCCACCGGAACTCCTCGTCCAGTTCCCACTCGATGTAGTGCTCGCCCGCTGCCGCTTCCGGGTTTCCGCCCCAAAACGCCGGCACGGTCCCGACCGAGGTCATCACGGTGACCGGCGCGGCATCGCCGGGCCCCTGGGAAGACCGCTCCACCTGAACCAGCACCGCGTCATCGTTCCGTACGGCACGAGCCCTGCCAAGTGCGCCCTGATGTGCCACGTCGGGGGCAAGGCAAACCCGGCTGTCGCGCAGGCCGGGTTTGGTTCACGGTGGCCATGGAATTTCGGATGCGTCAAGCTCTCGTCCGTGGCAGGTTCGCCCCCATGCCAGACGATCATCACGCGGCGATATCGACCATGCCGAAGCCGGACGTTCGCATCGTGCAGCTGACCGGCCCTGTGTTCGACTCGCTCGCTCTCGGCGATCTGGCCGGAGCAACCGCGGCCGGCCCGGTACCCCTGACGGCCTACCTGGCCGGACCGGACCGGCGTGGGCTGTGGCGCAGGCGCGCCGAACAGGTCGCGTCCGACCCCGGCAGTGCGGCCTGGGTCACCGGCATAATCTGGGATCGGCAACGGCTGCTGGCTGTCGGAACAGCCGGATACCACGGGCCTCCTGACACAGCGGGGATGGTCGAGATCGGCTACGCCGTCGACCCCGCATACCGGCGACGCGGTTACGCGCGAGCAGCCTTGGAATCGTTGCTGGCGCGGGCCGCCAAGGAGCCGCTGGTGCACACCGTCCGGGTCACGATCAGCCCCGACAACACCGCCTCTTACCGATTGGCATCGCAGTACGGCTTCGTCCGGGTCGGCGAACAATGGGACGACGAGGACGGACTGGAGATCATCTACGAAACCCCGGCGAATCACCTGTAGCCAGCTCTCAAATCTCCCGTCGTGCTGGTGAAATCGCTACGAGCCAGTCACCAGTACCTTGATGTCTTGGACGATTCGGGAGAGTTGTTCTCCGGGTTCGATCGTCAAATCACCGGTCGCGGTCCAGCCGTCGTTTCCCCAGTCGGGCCGAAACCTCTGGAGGGTGACCCGCAACTGTACGTGGCCGCTCTGGTGCGACGCATCGATTCTCAGCTCTTTTTCGAGAGACTCCCAGGTCCGGACCCCGTCCCAGCCACGCCAGTCGTCGCCGTGCTCCTGAAAGAACTCCGCGAGATCGGCGAACCCTGTCGCATAGTGTTGCGCGAGGAGAACCGACGCGGACAAGCCGTCGAGCTGCAGTTCGGCAAGCAAGCACCGTGGCGGACCGTCCTCTGTGGAATCGGCTGTCAGCCGCAGAAAGTCTTGGTTGGAGCCGACTCGTACCTGAATCACGGTCGCATCATGGCGTTCAGCAGCCGGGACGACAACCGAAATAGCCGGATAGCACGATCGTGGCGGCCGACGGCTTCTGATCACTCGTCAGGCTGACTCCGTTTGTGTCGCGGACCGCGCGGCACTGGACTGGTCGCACATATCCAGTCTCCAAAGGACGGAAGGATCTGACCATGTTCGGCAGCTCACGCCGTAAGCAGGCCGGGGTGCTTATTTCCGCGGCCGCGGCCGTCTTGCTGGCCTGCCCAGTCGCCTCCGCCGCACCGGCCGCGGCCGGTGCGGCGCAGCAGTCGACGGTGAACGGCGGTGATGCGATGTACACGGTCTCGCCGGGCCCCGGCCGTGAACCGTATTACTGCTCAGCGGGGTTCGCGATCCTCGTCAAGGGCGTCCGCTACATCCTCACGGCCGGGCACTGCACCGAACACGGGCTGGACTGGCAAGGTATCGGCCCCAGCGTGGACACCCATTTCCCGGTGACCGATTACGGCCGCGTCCGCGACCTTTCCGGCTCCGGGCGCAGCCGGGTCGACCTCTACGACGGCAGCACCCAGCTGATCCTGCGCGCGGGCACCCCGCAAGTGGGGCAGAAAGTGTGCAAGAGCGGGATGACCACGAAGAAGACGTGCGGGAAGGTCCTCGGCCTCAACCAGACCGTGAACTTCGGCGGGGGCAAACAGGTTGTCGGGACGATCGCCACCGACATCCCCATCGGGAGCGGCGATAGCGGCGGCCCGCTGTTCTACGCAGGCATCGGCTACGGGGTGCTGTCCGGCGGGAACAGCAAGGTCAGCTTCTTCCAGCCACTGCGCTCCGTGCTCACCGCTTACGGCGCCACCCTCGCCTGAGAGGACGACGGCGCGCCTCGTAGACCAGCCTGCTTCGGCCGGAGCAACGTTGTCGCCCCGTCCATCAACCTTCATGCGCTACGTACGGCTGCTTCGGTTGGCAGTGTTCGCCGCGCCATATCTGGCTTCCATCATCAGCACGGCCTCGTCCACGACGTGTGCCATCGATGCGTCGTCAGGAGACCAGTCGATGAGCAGCATCCGGGGCCAGAAGACGTAGTTGGAGATCATCCCGAGGAACTGGGTCGCCGCCAGCTCCGTATCGTCCAGCTTCGCCGTTCCCAGGGCGTTCTCGGTGTCGAGATAGCGGCGTACCGAGTCGAAGTAAGGCATCTTCCCGCGCTCGAAGTGAGACTCCCCCAGCTCGGGGAAGCGCGGCAGTTCGGCGATGACGATGCGGAAGAGGGCCGCCATGCCGGGCCGGGCGAGGAGGGAGACGTACCGGCGGCCGATCGCCGTCAGGCCCGCCCGCAGGTCACCCGCCGGCGGGTGGAGCTCGCCGTCGTCCTCGGCCGCCCAGGACTCCGTCACGATCGCGTCGAACAGCGCCGCCTTGGTCGGGAACTGCTTGAACAGAGTCGCCTTCGACACCCCGGCCGTCTCGGCGACCTTGGCCAGTGAGGCGCCGGCATACCCGGCGTCGAGGAACAGCCGGGTGGCGGCCTCGATGATGGCCGCCCGCTTCTGCTCGGCGACGCGCCGGTGGTAGGGCGAGGGCTCCTTCGTCATGGGCGTCATCCTACGCGAGGCGAGTCACTTGACTCACCACTCGCCAAGTCCGTAGCGTTGGCGAGGTGAGTCGCTCGACTCACCACTGTTTCGCAGGGAGGACCGCGTCATGGGACGCTTCGACAAGCAGACCGTTCTCGTCACCGGAGGCACTGGCGGGCAGGGCGCCAGCCACGTCCGGGCCTACCACGAAGAGGGGGCGAACGTGGTCATCGCCGCACTCTCCGAAGGGCTCGGCAAGGAGCTCGCCGCCGAACTCGGTGAGCGGGCACTGTTCGTCCAACTCGACGTCACCGACGAAGACGCCTGGGCGGCGGCGGTCGACGAGACCGAACGCCGATTCGGTCCGATCGCGGTTCTGGTCAACAACGCCGGCGTCCAGAACCCCGCGGTGCCGATCGAGGCGATCGAACGGCGCGTCTGGGACCTCGTTCTCGACGTCAACCTCACCGGCACGTTTCTCGGCATCAAGACCGTGACCCCGTCATTGCGCCGCAACGGCGGCGGCGTGATCGTCAACATCGCCTCCACGATGGCCCACGTCGGCACCTCGCTCTACGCGCCGTATGTCGCCAGCAAGTGGGCGTTGCGCGGGCTGACCAGGACCGCCGCGCTGGAGCTGGGCCGGGACGGCATCCGGGTCAACTCCATCCACCCCGGCGTCATCTCCACCCCGTTGATCAACGAACCGATCGCCGGCCAGCCGCCCATCGCCGACTTCTACTCCCCCGAGCCGTATGCCATCCCCCGGTTGGGAACCCCGGCCGACATCACCGCACTCCTCCTCTACCTCACCTCCGCCGACGCCTCGTTCGTCACCGGCTCGGAGTTCGTCGCGGACGGCGGGCTTTTGCTCGGCCCCGCCCTGAACGTCCTCGTCGCGTAAAGCGTGAAGCCCGGAGCCGTTGGCCGACCGGCGTTCCGTTCAGGACCGCCGGAGGTAGCGGTCCCGAACCACCGAGGTCACCCAGCCGTGCCTTCGAGGTGTGCCTTGATCAGTTCCAGGCCGGGCTGGATGCGTGCCGGGTCCTCGACGGGGTGCGGGCCGGGCGGCTCGGTGTCCGGGACCAGTCGTTCGAACAGGCGGCAGAACAGGGTCGTTCCGTCGCCGAGGTCGAACGTGGTGAAGGTGGCGATCGCGTGCATCGCCGGGGCCAGGGAGCCGTCGTCGAGCACGTCCCGGCCGACCACTGTCCACAGCTTGCCGGGGACCCGCGCCACCACGGTGTAGAGCTTCGGCTTCTCGTTCAGCTCCGGCTGGATGGTCTCGAGCAGTACGTCGCCCATCTCGGCGGGGACGCCTTCGGTGCCGCGTCGCACCTCGGTGCCGAGGGCCATCGGCAGCCATTTCGGCAGGTTCGACCAGGTGGTCACCCAGTCGTACACCTCCTGTGCCGGGCGGTTGATGACGATGCGGTTTTCGACGAATCGGATGTTCAGGTTGTCCGGGATCTGGGGAACGTACAATTCCACTGGCACGACTTTCTCCTTTGTTGATCAGGGTGCGTGTTGACCGGTCATGAGCGCGGCGAGGTCGTCCGGTGCCAGGAACGACGGTGGCGGGGGCGGGCCCCAGCTGAAGAGGCCTTGGGCGCCCTCGAAGACTTCCGGAGTCCAGATCTCGTCCTCGGGGATGCAGTCCATGTCGGCGTAGTACTCGCTGAAGTTCCCCGCCGGATCCTTGAGGTACCAGAAGAAGTTGGATCCCGCGTGGTGCCTGCCGAGGCCCCAGACATGTCGCTCGGCGTCGCCTGCCAGCATCGCCGCCGCGCCTCGCCCGACGTCGTCGATGTCGTCGACCTGCCAGGACGTGTGATGCAGGAAGTTCACCGGCGCCGCGAGCGCCAGCACGTTGTGGTGATCGACCGAGCAGCGCATGAAGGCGCCCTTGTTCCCGATGTAGTCGCTGACCTTGAAACCGAGTCCTTTGGTGAAGAACCCCATGGTGGCTTCGAGATCGGTCGTGCCCACCACGCAGTGGCCGAGTTTCCTGGGCCGGATCGGGTCCTCGCGCAGCACTCCGGGCGCGCGGCCGAACCGCTCGACGCGGCCGGGCCCGTTGTACGGGGTGGCCGGGACGGGCTGCTGCGCGATTCTCGGCGCGATTTCGACGCGGACGGTGAACCCGGAAACCGGCTCGATCGCGGTGACCGCGGTGCCGTCCGTGCCGCCTGTCACGCCGAGTCGTTCCAGCCGTGACGCGGCCCGCGCGACGTCGTCGACGTCGTCGACGCCCACTCCGAGTTCGAGCACCCGCCGGGATACGGCGTGCCGGATCCGCAGCTGTTCGCCGCCGTCGCGAGTGCTGAAGGCCCCGTCGCCGAGGTGGGTGAGCCCGAACTCGGAGTAGTAGGCGATGGTCTCCGCGACGTTCGGGACACCCATGGTGACCCGGGTGAGGCGGTGCATGCCCATGTCAGTCCTCCTGAGCGGCGACGAACGTCTGGCGCATCTCACCGATGCCTTCGATCCAGCTGACGAGGCGTTCGCCTGCCCTCAGGAACCGCTTCGGCGTGCGGCCCATGCCCACGCCCGCCGGGGTCCCGGTGAAGACGAGATCGCCCGGATACAGGGTGATGGTCCGCGACAGCGCGGAGATCAGCCTGGCGACCGGGTAGATCAGTTCGCGGGTGCGGCCGTCCTGCACGGTCTCGCCGTCGACCGCGCAGCCGAGCGCCAGGTCGTCCCGGTTCGCCAGCTCGTCCGGCGTGACCAGCCACGGCCCGACCGGCGCGAAGTTCGGGAAGGATTTGCCAAGGCTGAACTGCGGGGCGGGGCCTGCCAGTTGCGTGACGCGCTCGGAGAGGTCCTGTCCGATCGTCACCCCGGCGACGTGGTCCCACGCGTCGGATTCCGCGACCCGGGTGGCGGTCCGGCCGATGACGGCGACGAGCTCCACCTCCCAGTCCACGTCGCCACCGGCCGGCAGCACGACCTCCGCGTCGGGGCCGGTCAGCGCGGAGACGAACTTGGTGAACGTCGGGGGAAGTCCTTCCGGCGCCTCGAAACCGGACTCGGCGGCGTGGGCGTCGTAGTTCAGGCCGATCGCGACGATCTGACGCGGGGCCGGTGAGGGTGAGCCCAGCTGCGCGCGGGTGAAGACGACGCCGGGTTCGGCGGGCGGCAGTCGCGCCCAGGCCCGGAACTCGTCCCAGTTCTCGTAAACGGACGCGAGGCCGGGGCCGAACTTGCCGCCCGACGCGGTTTCGACGTCGATTCCGGTGTCGTCGGCGGTCAGCAGGACCGCGCGTCCGTCCACATTGGCCAGTTTCATGACTACCCCTTTCCGGGATTCGGCCGCCTTGACCTCGGTGCCGGCGGCCTGAATTCGAAACTAACCCCAAACTTTCGAAAGTTCAACCCAGATTCGTAAAGTGCTAGACTGGAACCCATGACCAAGAGCGGCGGAGCGACCCGCACCGACGGCATCCACCAGGCGTTGCGCGCCGACATCCTCGCCGGTCGGCTGATACCGGGCGACCGGCTCAAGTTCCCGGACCTGGCCGACCGCTACCAAGTGAGCGTCGGAGCCACCCGCGAGGCATTGACGAGACTGGTCGCCGAAGGACTGGTGGTGGCCAGGCCGCGTCAGGGTTATCTGGTCCGGCCGCTGTCCCATCGGGATCTGGCCGAACTGACGCAGGCGCGGGCGGAGATCGAGGCCCTGGTGTTGGGGCTGTCGGTGCGGGAAGGCGACACACGCTGGGAGGCAGATGCCGTTGCCGCGCACCACCTTCTGGAACGCGCGCCGTATCTCGATCCGGCCGATCCGGACCACCTGTCCGACGAGTGGTCGCAGGCGCACGCGGCCTTCCATCACGCGCTGCTGGCCGGCTGCCGCAACCAGCGGCTGCTCGACGCGGCGCGGTCGTTGCGACAGGAGGCCGAGCTGTACCGGCAGTGGTCGGTATCCCTCGGCAACGAACCCGGCCGCGACGTCGCCGCCGAGCATCGAGCGCTACTCGACGCCGTTCTCGCGCGCGACGCCGATCACGCGCAGGAACTGCTGCGTGACCACATCGCGCACACCGCCCGGCTGTTGATCAGCTGCGCGCCCGATCAGCCCAACCAGGTCGGGGAAGAACCGGCTTCGCGGTCCTCGGTGACGAACACTTCGTGAATCGCCTCGGTCCGCCACTCGAAGTTCGCGTCGTGGTCAGTCGCCCACAGCTGGCGGCGGACGCTCAGGAGCCGCGGGCGGATACGGGTCGACACCCTGTCGGCCGAGGTCGGTCGTGGCCGTCGCGCCGTGGCTCGCCCTTGCCGGCCGCCCAGCCTCGTGTCGACCGGCTGAAGCCGCCGGGAAGAACAAGACTGTTTCTTCGCGATATCGCCGTGCACCCTCGATGTCATCGATCATCGAACGGCGAGGAGTTCAGGGGTGCCGACCAGCGACGAGACCGATCGCGAGCTTGTCCTCGAACAGGAGTACGTGACCGCCCTGTACGCCAGGCTGGACACCCTGCGCGCGCACGCGGCGACCCGGCTGTCCGCGGCCCGGGATGCCGATCGGGACGCGATGGCGTTGTGGCAGGCGGAACTGGCTCGCCTGGAGTCCGTTGAGGACGGACTGTGCTTCGGGCGGCTGGACCTGCGTGACGGGCGCCGTGTCTACGTCGGCCGACTGGGGTTGTTCCACGACGAGGACGACGAGCAGTTGCTTCTCGATTGGCGGGCGCCGGCGGCTCAGCCGTTCTACACCGCGACCATGGCCGCGGCGCACGGGGTGAGACGGCGACGGCGCATCACGACCCGAGGCCGGGTGGTCCTCGCGCTGGACGACGAACTGCTCGCTCCGGATACGGCCGATACCGCCGAGGAAGGCGCCTTGGTCGGGGAGGCCGCGTTGATGGCGGCGGATCGAACCGGGCGGATGCGCGACATCGTGACCACGCTGCAGACCGAACAGGACCACATCGTCCGCGACGGATACGCCGGAGTGCTGGTGGTGCAGGGCGGACCGGGGACGGGCAAGACGGCGGTCGCACTGCACCGGCTGGCCTACCTGCTGTACACCCGTCCGCACCTGCGCACACGGGGTGTGCTGATCGTCGGCCCCAGCGAAGTCTTCTTGGACCACATCGGGCAGGTGCTCCCCGGGCTGGGCGAACACGCCGTGGTGACGGGCACGATCGCCCTGCTCCGTCCGGACATCCGGATCGGCCGCACGGACCCGGCGGAGATCGCCGAGGTCAAAGGCGGGGCCGACATGGCCGACCGGATCGCCGCCGCGGTGCGGTCGCGGGTGCGCGTGCCCGATGAGCCGGTCGAGGTGGAGTTCGAGCAGCAGACGGTGCGGCTGGATCCGAGTGACTGCCGCCGCGCGCTGGACATGGCTACCCGGAGTGGATTACCGCACAACCAGGCTCGGCTGGTGTTCCAGCGACGGCTCGTCGAACTGATGGCTCAGCGCCTGACCGACCAGTTGGAGAGCGTGGTGTTCACCGATAGCGGCGACGCCATCGATGGCGGCAGCGCCGACGGGCGGCTCAGCCCGGCCGACCTGCGGGCATTGGCCGCCGCCGGTGTGGTGATCGACCCCGGCCGGGAGGACGACCGTGACGGCCCGAGGCGCCTGCTCGACGAGGACGACGTCGCCCGCCTGCGCAGCGCTTTGCTGACCGACGGTGCGGTGTGCCGCATGCTGGACGGGCTGTGGCCCCCGCTGACCGCGCGGCAAGTGGTGACCGGCCTGTTCGCCGACCCGGCCGGGCAGTGGAGCACGGCGGACATTCCGTTGCTGGACGAGGCGGCCGCGATCCTCGGCGAAACCAGCGCCGCGGCCAGGGTGACGTTCGGGCACGTGGTCGTCGACGAGGCGCAAGAACTGTCCGCGATGGCCTGGCGGATGGTGATGCGCCGCTGCCCCACCAGATCGATGACCATCGTCGGCGACCTCGCCCAGACCAGCGATCCGGCAGGGGCCTCGTCCTGGGATCGCGCACTGCGACCGCATGTGCGCGATCGCTGGCGGTTGGCCCAGCTCACCATCAACTATCGAACCCCGGCCGAGATCATGGCCGCCACCGGCGACCTGTTCGCCGCACACCATCCCGGCCTGCGACCGCCCCGATCCGTACGCGCCGCCGGTGAATCACCCCGGCGACGGCGCACCACGCTCGCCGAACTGCCCCACGTCGTCGCCGACATCGCCGGCGGGCACACCTCCGGCAGGCTGGCGATCATCACCCCGCCCGCCCACCTGGCCATGCTCAGGAGGTCTTTGCGCCTCGCCATGACGACCGCGATCACCGATCCGGTCGTCGTACTGACACCCGTCCAGGCCAAAGGACTGGAATTCGATTCCGTGCTGATCATCGACCCGGCCGCGATCCTCGCCACCCCCTTGGGACACAACGATCTGTACGTCGCCATGACACGCGCCACCCGGCGGCTGGAGATCGTGCATCCCGGCCCGGTACCGGCCGAACTGTCACGGATCCAAGAACGCACGCCGTTTCCGGGGTAGCGCCAGCACCACCCGCGATCGGGGGTCACTCCCCTGGTTCCCCACCTTGCCCTTCCCTAGCGTCTTTCCCATGAACGACAGCAAAAGCGTCCTGGTCACCGCCTCTCTCTGGCTCGTCCTCCTCGTCAGCGCCGCCACCAACTCGATCGGTCAGTTCGCGGGGATGGACGGGACCATCCGCATGATCGCGGGCGCCGTCTCGGTCGTCTGCATCGTGCTTCTGATCATCCGTTACGTGGCCAAACGCAGGGCGTGAACACACGGCCTGCCCGGCTGGTCTTTCGGGGCTCCTGTTCCCGGTCCTTGTTCCCAATGTCGCATTGGAGACGCTCAGCGACACGAATGCGACATTGGGAACATCCGCCGCCGACGCAACAGCGGTCAGGAAAGTCATATTTGACTCCCCTCAATAGGACACCTTCGGCGTCGCGCGCACGCCGTAGTGCAAGTACGGCTCACCGGTCGACAAGGTGTAGAAGGTCACCGGCATCCAGGTCTGGGCACCCGGCTCCCGGCAGACGTAGAGCGAGTCGGCCACCGGGACCAGGTCGAACTCCATCGTCTTCTCCGGCATCAAGTCCGCGAGCGGACCCGTGACGGTCTGCCGCAGCCGGAGACCGTCCCCTTCGGACAGAACCTCCATCCGCACCCCGGCCCGTTCGTAGACGCCGACGTGCCTCGAACCGTCGACGGTGACCGGGATCGCGGGCGGCTCCAGCGGTTTCGGCATCGCCACGTCGGCGAGTTCCGCGAAGATCTCCCGGTACAGCTCCTGGAACAGGTCGCGGGTGTTGCCGCCGTTGGTGAGCAGCGTGACGGCGAGCCCCTGGGCGGGCAGCAGTCGCAGGAACGCCGACTGTCCGATCGTGTTGCCGTCGTGGCCGATGACGCGCTGACCGCTCCAGTCGTCGCGGATCCAGCCGAGCCCCCAGGAATCGCCGAGCGAATGCTTGTCGGGGATGTCGGCCTGCTTCGAGGCCATCGCGGTCGCGGACGCGGTCGTCAGGATCCGCTCACCGGCCGGGGTGAGGCCGCCGGTCAGGTGCAGCCGGGCGAATCCGAGGACGTCCTTGGTCGTGGCGGTGATCAGGCCGGCCGGGCCCATGTTCCTGGGCAGTCCCCAGATCGGCGCGGGCCGCGGTTCCTTGTCCGCGTCGGGGACGTGACCGACGGCGGCACGGAACATCAGCGCTTCCTCGGGCAGGGTCACGGTGTGGGTGAGGCCGAGCGGGGCGAACAGCTTCTCCCGCATCGCGGCGTCCCAGGTCTGCCCGGTGAGCTTCTCGATCACCCGGCCCATCAGCACGAAACCCGAGTTGCAGTAAGAGAAAGTCTCGCCGAGAGGATGGTTCTGCGCGGCCTGGTCGAGGATCTCGACGTAGCGCTCCAGCGTGTCGTCACCACGGCCGGTGTCGGTGAAGACGTCGCCGTCGATCCCGCTGGTGTGCGTCAGCAGATGCCGCATGGTCACCTGCTTGGCGACGTCCGGGTCGGCCAGCCGCAGTTCCGGGACGACGTCGGAGATCGGCGCGTCCAGATCGAGGAGCCCTTCGTCGACCAGCTGCATCACCACGGTCGAGGTCCACACCTTGGAGATCGACCCGATCTGGAACACCGAGTCCTCGGTGACCTCGACCCCGGTCGCCGTGTTGAGCACGCCGTAGGAGGCGTGTACCTCAGTGCCTTCCACGTCTTCGCCGACCCGGGTGATGCCCAGCGCGGCACCGGGGACGCGGTGCTTGCGCGCGAGTTCGGCCAGGCGCCGTCGCCAGTGCTCCGCTTCGATCGGCACCCGCGACACTCCGCCCACCGGCACGGCGTACTGCTCGACCCAGTCGAGGATCCGCCGGTTGTAGTCGAGCCGGTGCGAGGGCGGGCCGTCGAGGATGAACAGATGCGACGCGCCCGGGTACAGCACCATCCGGGACGGGACGCCGCGCGCCCGCAGGGCGCCGAACCACTGCTCGGCCTGGCCGACCGGGCACCGATCGTCCTCCGCGCCCTGGATCACCAGCGTCGGCGTCCGCACCTGGTCGACCTTCGAGAACGGCGAGAACTGCTCGTTGGCCTGGTCCCAGGACGTGCCGCCGAGTTCGCCGACGGCCAGGTAGTACCCGGCGTCGGAGGTACCTCCCATGCTGGTCAGATCGCTGACCACGCCACCGGTGACGGCGGCGGCGAAACGGTTGTCGCGGCTGGTCAGATAGCAGGTCATGAACCCGCCGTAGCTATAGCCCGACACGGCGAGCCGGTCCGCGTCGGCGATCCCTTCGGCGACGAGCTGGTCCAGCGGTTCGAGGAAGTCGGGGGAATCGGCGGTGCCCCACGCGCCGACGGCGCCCGTGAAGAAGTCCTCGCCGTAACCGTCGCTGCCTCGCGGGTTGAGCAGCAGCACCACCCAACCTCGCGCGACGAGCGCCTGGTGATAGAGGTGGACCGAGTCGGCCGCGCCGTTCCAGGCGTTGTGCGGGCCGCCGTGGATGTCGAGCAGCAGCGGCGCGGCGCCGGAGCGGGCCGGGTCCCGCAGCAGCCAGCCGTGGACGACGGTGCCGTCGCCGATGGTGAATTCCCGTTCCTCGCGCCGGAAAAGCTCGATCTCGGCGACAGCGGCGCCGTGCCGGGTGCGCACGTCGACGTCGCCTGTCTCCGGATCGACGACCGCGATCTCGCCGAACGAGGTCTCCGTGGCCAGCGCGACCACCGCTCGGGCCCCCGCGATGTCCATTCCGGACACCACGTTGCCGGCGCCCGCCAGGACGGCGCGCGGATTCCCGCCGTCGACGTCCACTCGGTACAGATGGGTACAGCCGCGGTCGCGGAGGCCGAACAGTACGGAACCGCCGTCCGCGGTCAGCTGAGGAAGCGCGCCCGGGTAACCCGCGCCACCGGCCATCACGTTGCGGTCCAAGGAAGCCGCCAGGTCGACGGACTCGCCGTCGTCGAGCGGGACCCGCAGCAGCCCGAGGTGACCGACCCGCGTGTCGGCCCGGCCGACCACCAGCAGCGCGTCACCGTCCGCGGTCCAGCCGACGGTGCCCGCCATACCCTCACCGGAGCCGACCAGCCGCGGCTCGGACGTCTTCGTCGTGACGTCGAGAACGTAGGCACCGGAACGGAAAGTCAGGTCCGCGTCGGCGTCCCGCCCGGCGGAGAACGCCAGGTGGGTGCCGTCCGGCGACCAGGCGGGGTCGCCGGCGTGCCAATCGCCGAAGGTGACCTGCCGGACTTCCTTCGTGGCGACGTCGAGGACGTGCAGGTGCTTGCGGATGGTCTTGATCAGCCCGGCGCCGTCGGCCTTGAAGTCCAGCCGGTCCGCCACCACCGGCGCGTTCGGCGCGGGTTCGCCACCGGCCAGGTCGACGGCGGCCGAGAACGCGATCTTGCCGCCGTCCGGGCTCCACACCGGCGAGCCCGCCCCGAGCGGGAGTTCGGTGATCTGTTCGGCCTCCCCGCCCGACGACGGCAGGAACCACAGCTGCGGCGGGCCGTCCTTGGCGCGGAGGAACGCGATCCGCGCGCCGTCCGGCGCCCACTTCGGCGCCAGGTCGGCGGTTCCGCGTGTCAGCTGCCGGGCTTCTCCGGTAGTGGCGCCGACCTCCCAGAGCGTGTGCGTGTTCCGGTCCTCGTCGCGGTCCGCGGTGCGCAGGACGTAGACGATCCGTTCGCCGTCCGGCGACAGCGAAGGCTGGCTGGGGACGGCGATTCCGTACAGGTCGTCGAGACCGAGACGTCGGGTCATGGTGCGCTTGCTCCTCTGGGGATCGCGAGCCGGCGGCTCTCGTTTTCGCTGAAATGGCAGGCCGCCGAATGACGTCGGTGTGCCGCGTCGGCGGCGGGATCCGCCTGGAGACAGAGCTCGCGGTCGGCGCGCACGAGCGGGCCGACCGGACAGCGTGTGTGGTAGCGGCATCCGGCGGGCGGATGGTGCGGGTCGGCGGGCTCGGTGTCGGCGGTCGCCGCGTCCTCACCGGTGCCGAGCAAGGAGGTGTGCGCGGAAGGCGCCGCGGCGAGCAGGTCACGGGTGTAGGGATGCTGGGGATCCGTGAGCACCTGCTCAGCCGGGCCGACCTCGACGATCCGGCCGAGGTACATCACGGCGACGACGTCGCTGAGGTAACGGATCACCGCGAGGTTGTGGGAGATGAACAGCATCGACAGGCCCAGCCGCCGTTGCACGGACCGGACGAGGTTGAGCACCGCGCCCTGCACCGAGACGTCGAGCGCCGAGGTGATCTCGTCCGCGATCAGCACCTCGGGCCGTCCGGCCAGCGCGCGGGCGAGCGCCACCCGTTGCCGCTGGCCGCCGGAAAGCTGCCGTGGCAGGTGCCCGGCGCGATCCGGATCGAGGTTGACCAGTTCCAGCAGCCGGGCGACCTCGTCCCGGCGTGCGCCGCGACCGGAAAGGACACCGCGCGGGATCGCCTCGGTGATCGACTCCCCGATGCTCATCCGGGGGTCCAAAGAGGAATACGGATCCTGGAACACCATCTGCAACGGAGGACGCCTTGGCAGTTTCCGGACGTCCACCCCGCCCAGCAGGACCCGTCCGGAGCTGACCGGCGAAAGCCCGACGGCGGCACGGGCGAGCGTCGATTTGCCCGAGCCCGATTCGCCGACGAGCCCGACGACCTGTCCGGAAGGGACGGTCAGCCCGACCCGGTCGACGGCGGTGAGACCGCGCCGTCCGCCGTATCGCACGCTCACCGCGTCGAAGACGAGATCGCTCACTCCGCACCTCCGGCGGTCACGGTTTCCTTGACGGGCAACGAAGACGCCTCCCAGCACGCGACGCGATGCCCGGATTCCACGCGTTCCAGCACCGGGTCTTCGAGACGGCACCGGTCGGTCACCGCGGGGCACCGGTCGGCGAAGGCACAGCCGGTGGGCACGCGATCCGGTTCCGGCGGACGGCCGGGGATCACCGCGAGCGGCGCGTCACGATCGGTCTCCAGGTCGAGCGTCGCGGCCAGCAAGGCCCTGGTGTAGGGATGCCTCGGCGTCCCCGCCGACGGCATGTCCTCCACGACCCGGCCCGCGTACATGACCAGCATCCGCTCGCAGGTCTGCGAGACGACCGCGATGTCGTGGCTGATCAGGATGATCGCCGTGTCCCGTTCGGCCCTTGTCCGCGCCAGCAGCCGTAACAGCTGCCGCTGCACGGTGACGTCGAGCGCGGTGGTCGGTTCGTCGGCGATGATCAGCCGCGGGTCGCCCATCAGCCCCATGCCGATCATCGCGCGCTGCCGCATCCCGCCGGAGAACTCGTGCGGGTACTGCTTCGCACGCCGTTCGGCGGCCGGGATCCGCACCGCGCGCAACCGGTCCACGGCCCGTTCGAACGCCTTGGCACGCGGAAGGCCTTGGTGCTGTTCGGCGACCTCGGCCAGCTGACGGCCGATCCGCCTGGTCGGGTTGAACGAGGTCATCGGATCCTGGAACACCATCGCCAGCGACGTGCCGAGCAGCCCGCGCGACTCCCGTTCCGGGGTCTTCAGCAACGGTTTCCCGGCGAAATCGAGCCTGTCCGCGGTGACCACGGCCGGCGCTTCGACCAGCCGTGACACCGCCAGCCCGGTCAGGCTCTTCCCCGAACCCGACTCTCCGACGACGCCGATCGCCTCGCCCGCGTGGACGGTGAAGCTCACGCCGCGCACCGGCACGGTCCAGCCCGCCGGACGGGGGAAAGCCACCTGGAGGTTCTCGACCACCAGCACGGCGTCGTCACGGTCTTCGGCGACGCTCTCCCTGGCGGGAACGGCCTTCCGCGGTGCGAGCTTGCGCAGCCCGGTGCGGACACCGATCACGCCGGCCACGGTCTCCCCCGCCAGGTTGAAGGCGAGCCCGGCCAGCACCACCGCGACACCCGGCGCGAGCGCCGCCGCCGGATTGACGTAGATCCCGTTGAGCCCTTCGCCGAGCAGCCGTCCCCAGTCGTACTCCGGCGCCTGGACACCGATGCCGAGGAACGAAAGCCCGGCGAACGCCAGCAGCGAGGCGCCCGCGCCGATGGTCGCGTTCACCACCAGCGTTTCACCGATGTTGGGCAGGACGTGCCGGACGAGCAGCCGGATCCGGCCGACGCCGGAGATCCGCGCGGCGGACACGAAGTCCTGACCCGCCACGGAAGCCGACAACGTCTGCGCAAGCCGGGCGAACGCCGGTGCCAGCGCGAACCCGACCGCCAGCACCGCACCGTGGGTACCGACCCCGAAGATGACCGAGAAGAACAGCACCAGCAGCAGCCCGGGGAACGCGACAGCGATGTTCACCGCCGAGGTGATCAGCCGGGCGGCAGGCCGTGGCAGCAGCGACGGCAACGTGCCGAGGACGAGTCCGGTCACCACCCCGATCACCGTCGCGAACACCGCCAGCAGTACCGAAAGCCGGGTCGCCACCAGGACACGGAAGAGGATGTCGCGGCCGAGGTCGTCGGTGCCCAGCCAATGCGCCGCCGACGGCCCTTGCGCGATGGCCTCGGTGTCGATCTCGAAGGCGTTGTCGTGCCACAGGATCGGGGCGAACACCGTGAGCACGAGCACCAGGAACAGCAGGACCGCCGAAAACGCGCCGACCGGCGTGCGCAGGGCCGCGAACCATTTCGCCATCTCAGTTCTCCCGGATCGTCGAACGCGGATCGAGGGCGGCCAGCAGCACGTCCACCGTCAGGTTCACCAGCAGCACCCCGATGCCGTAGACCAGCACGATCGCCTGCACCAGCGGATAGTCCTTCTGGAGGATCGACTGCGTGATGGTGGAACCGAGGCCGGGCCAGGCGAACACGGTCTCCACCAGCACCGTCCCCGCCACCATCCCGGTCAGCATCAGCCCGCCCATGGTCAGCGTCGCGGTCAGCGCGTTCGGCAGCGCGTGCCGCAGGTACACCAGCCGCGCGGGCAACCGTTTCGCCCGCGCGGTGCGGATGAAGTCGTTGCCCAGCACGGAAAGCGTCTCCACCCGGACGATGCGGGAGAGCACCGAGGCCGGGCCGAGCGCGAGCGCGATCACCGGGAGCACGAACGAGGTCGCGTCCGCGTTCCCGGCGACCGGGAACCAGCCGAGCCGGACCGCGAAGAACGCGACCAGCGCGACGGCGAGCAGGAACTCCGGGATGGCCGCGAGCAGCACGGTCGTCGAGGTGAAGGCCAGTTCGCCGCCCCGGCGCCGTCCGCCCCGGGTCAGCACGGCGAACAGCAGGCCCAGCGGGATCGCCACCGCGATCACCACCGCGAAGGCGGGCAACGCCAGCTGGAGGGTGGCGGGCAGCCGGTCCCCGATCACCTCGGAGACCGGCTGCCCGCTCGTCATCGACGTCCCGAAGTCACCGGTGACCAGCCCGCCGAGGTAGTGGACGTACTGCGACCACAACGGATCGTCGAGGCCGAGCGCCGCCCGCCGCGCGTTCACCAGTTCCACCGGCGCGGTGAGCCCGAGCGCCGCCCGGACCGGGTCGCCGGGGATCAGCTGGATCATCAGGAACGCCATGGTGACCAGCACCCACAGCGAAACCGCGAACCGGCCGAGGCGGCGCACCGCGAACGAGAGCCAGGGGCTGCCGCGCAGTCCCGACGGCGCGAGCGCGACCGCCATCAGCTGTACATCCGGACGCTCGACGGTTCGATCGTGCCGAAGTTGACCTTGAACCGCGCGTTGCTGCCGAAGATCGGGACGACCGAGTTGACGTACGGCACGACGTCCAGCCGCTCGATGAGCGCCGATTCCGCGGCGAGCCAGGTCGCGCAGCCGGAGTCACCCGGCAGCTGCGCCGCCTTCGCGGCTTCCGACGTGTACTTCTCGTTCTCGATGTGCGCGAAGTTCGTCCCGGCGGGCGGCTTCGGCCCGGACACGAACGAGCTGACCTGACTCGGCAGCAACAGGGTCACCGGCGCGAGCGAGATGTCCCACTCACCGGTGTTGAAGAGCACCTGCTGGTCCCCGGGCTGTCGAGGCCCTTGAGCGTGACGTCGGCGCCGGCGGCCTTCCACGACTGCTGCATCAATTCGGCCGCGGAAGCCATCGTCGGCCCCAGCTGGGTTCCGTAGATCGCGGTGAGCGCGAGCCGTTTGCCGTCCTTGACCCGCACGCCGTCCGCGCCCGGCTTCCACCCGGCCGCGTCGAGGGCCGACTTGGCCGCGGCGACGTCGAACGCGGGCAGCTTGCCGCTCACCGCGTCGCCCGCGCACGCCCTGGGTTCGGTGGTGACCATGCCCTGGCTGGGCGCCCCGGCGCCGCTGGTGAGCACCTTGCCGATCTGGGCCAGGTCGAGCGCCTGCACCAGCGCGCGGCGGACGGCCTGATCGGCACCGGCACGGCCCGGCGCCTGGTTGAAGAACATCTCGCCCATCGGCACGACCATCTCGCCGTGGAACAACTTCTGGGCGCGGAGGCGCTGCTGATCCTGACCGGTGATCCGGGCGGCGTTGAGCTCACCCGACAGCAGCAGGTTCGACGTGGTCGTCATGTTCTGGACGACCCGGAAGACGACCTTTTCCGGCAAACCAGGCTGGTCGCGCTTCCAGTCGCCCGGTCCCCACGCGTAGTCCTTCCGCCGGGTGAGGGTGTAGTGGTCGTTGGGCACGATCTCGGTCATGGTGAACATGCCGGTGCCGTACTTCCCCTTGGCCAGCGCCTGCCGGTCGGTCACGCCCTTGCCGCAGACGATCGGCATCCCGCCGAGGTTGCGCAGCAGGAACGCGTCCGGCGCCCCGCTGGTGAGGGTGATCGTCCGGGCCGCGTCGTCGGCGGTCGCCTTGGTTCCGGGCGCGACGGTGAGCCCGGACATCGGGGACTTGTTGGCGGGGTCCCCGACGAAGTTGATGTTCGCGGCGACGTCGCTCGCGGTCAACGGCGCGCCGTCGTCGCAGGTGACTCCGTTCCGCAGGGTGAAGGAGGCCGTGGTCGTGGTGGCCTCGAACTTCTCGGCGAGTCCCGGGATCGGTTTCCCGGTCTCGTCGAGGTTGATCAGGCTGTCATAGAGGTAGCGGCCGATTTCGAGAGCGGTCGAGAGCACGGTCATCGCCGGGTCCAGCGCTCCCGGGTCGGTCCCGATCGCCATGGTGAAGGTCTTGCCTTCGGTGAGTTTCTGGTTCGCGGTCCGGTCCTGCCCGGATTGCGACGTCCCCCGCACGCGCTCACGGTCAAGGCCACCACGCTCGCGATCGCGGCGGTGAGCCGGGCTTTCTTCATGCGGTTCTCCTACTGGGTGACGGTCTGCGCACGGAGGTGTTCGACGGCGAGGCTGGCGGCTTCGCCGATGGCGGAATCGATCGCGGGCTGGCGATCGGCGAGGGAGTCGGCGCGGGTGAACACCGCGACGGCGTACCGGCGACCGTCCACAAAGGTCACCACCCCCGCTTCGTTGCGGACCGCGGGAAGCGTCCCGGTCTTCGCCGCGATGGTCACTCCCGCGGGGAAACCGGACGAGATCCGGTGCGGCCAGATCTGCTGGGCCATGATCGCCCTTACGCGTTCGCAGGCGGCCGGGTCGCCCGCGCGGTCGGTCCAGATCGCGTCCAGCAGTTCGGTGATCTCACGCGGCGTCGACGCCGTGGTGCGTTCCGGGTCGAGCACCGCGAGCTTCCACAGCTGTTCCTCGGTGGCCGCGGCGAAGACGGCCTCCAGGTCGTCGTCCGGCTTCGCGCCGAGATCGGCGATCACCGAGGCGAAGAGGTCTTCGCAGCAGCCGATCAGCCGCGTCCTGGTCAGTCCGAGATCGGTGAGGACCTTGTCGACGGCCTCCTGCCCGACCCGGTAGTAGACGACGTCGGTCGCGGCGTTGTCGCTCATCGTCAGCATGAAATGCGCCAGGTCGCGCCAGCTCATCTCGACGTCGTCCGCGCAGCCGGCGGTGCCGATGCCGCCGATCCGGTAGCGCGCGGTGACACGGGTCCGCTCGGTGTCGTCGAGCCGTCCGGCGGCCACCTCACGGGCGAAGGCGACCGCCACCGGGATCTTGAACACCGACGCCAGTACGACCGGGTCGTCCGCACCGACGCCGACTTCGGGGCCGCCGGGGGCGCCGACCTCGCGCGCGTGCACGAACCCGCGCGCCCCCGCCTTCGCGAAGACCGCTTCGATCCGTTCGACGATCGCCGTCACCGGCTCACCCGCCGGTCGGCGCGGCCGGTGTGGACGTACAACGCGCGGCCGGTGCCGTCGTCACCGACGAACGCGTGCGGCATGTGCAGGCCGAGCCCGTCGTGCGCCACCACCAGGGTGTCACCCTTGTAGCCGAGCAGCTTGCTCTTCTCCGGCCCGGTCCCGAGCTCGGCGAAGATCCCCTTCGGCGTGCGCTCCAGCCACAGGTCGCCGTCCTCGTCCTGGCTGACGACGATCTCCGCCACCTGCGACGAGTACTCGCCCACGAAGCGGGACGGGTCGGCCGGGGCCTCCGCGGCGTCGGGCTCGGGCAGCGGCGGGACCTCGACGCCCGCGAGGTCGCCCAGCACCTTCCGGAAGACGTCCAGGTAGAGGTGCAGCGGTTTGCCGCCGTTGGTCAGCAGCGCCACCGCGACGTTGCTGCCCGGCACCACCCGCAGGAACGCCGACTGGCCGATGGTGCCGCCGTCGTGGCCGATCACCGGGCCGCCGTCCCAGTCGAAGATCATCCAGCCGAGGCCCCACGCGCCGCCCATCAGGCCGAGGTAGGGCAGTTCGACCTGGCGTTCCCACATCGCGCGGGCGGTTTCGGGCTTCAGGACCTGGGTGCCGTCGTCCGCGCGGCCTTCGTTGAGGTGCATGCGGACGAAGGTGAGCAGGTCGCGCGGGCGCATCGCGAGATGCGAGCCCGCCGGGGCGTTCGACCGCGTCAGCGCCCAGACCGGCGCGGCGACCGACTCGGCGTCCGGAGCGGGCTGGACGTGGCCGATCGCGGCGCGGTAGCGGATCGCGTCGTACGGCCCGGCCGCGGCGTGGGTCAGCCCGAGCGGCGCGAACAGGTGCTCGCGCAGGCAGTCGTCGTAGGACTTGCCGCGCAGGACCTCGACGATCCTGCCGAGCACGCAGTACCCGGCGTTGTTGTAGGAGAACATCTCCCCCGGCTCGAACAGCTGGGGCACGTCGACGAGGGTCGCCACGAGTTTCGCGACGCAGTCATCGCCCTGTCCGGTGTCGGTGAAGATGTCGCCCTCGAAGCCGGAGGTGTGGCAGGTCAGCTGCCGCACGGTGATCCGCGCCGCGGCGGCGTCGTCGGCGAGGACGAACTCGGGAAGATAGTCGCGGACGGGCTTGTCGAGGTCCAGCCTGCCCTCGTCGACGAGCTGCATCGCCAGCGTGGTCGTCCACACCTTGGTGATCGAGCCGATCTGGAAGACCGAGTCCACTGTGGACTCCACGGCGGTGCTCTTGTTCAGGACGCCGGCCGCGTGGTCGATCACCTGGCCGTTCGCGAAGACCGCGACGGCCGCGCCGGGTACCTGATGCTTCGCCAGGAGCTCGGCGAAGTTGTCCGCGAGCCAGGCATCGATTTCGGAAAGTTTCGACATGGGCATCCTTGTCCGTGGAAAGAGTGGACCGGCAGTTCCCGGAATGCTAAGACGGTGCCGGGCGTCACCGGTTCGTGCGGAACGACGAGAGCGGCGAGAAAATTCATCCAGGCGGACGAATCATTCGCCCCCGGCCTCGGGAAGCCTGAGCCATTCGACGGCCTGCGCCGCGGCGAAGCCGATGAACGCGTCCCGCTCCGGCACCCGCGACCGCCCGTCGACGGCGTCGGTGAAAATCCCTACCGCGTAACGGCCGCCATCCGGGTGCTCGACCACACCCACCTCGTTGCGCACCGACGGCAGCGTCCCGGTCTTGCCGCTGACGCGGATCCCGTCGTCCGGGAACCCGGATCGCAGCCGGTGCGGCCACACCTGGAGGTCGAGCCAGCGCCGGACGTCGGCGCACGCGGACGGCGACGCGGCCTCGTCCCGCCAGATCAGCCTGAGCAGCCGGGTGATCTCCTCGGCCGTCGTGGCGCAGGTGTGCGCCGGTTGCAGCGCGCGCAACGCGTGTATCCGCTCGATCGACAGCTCGGACAGCGCTTTCTCATCGTCCTCGTAGGAGATCCCGAGGTCTTCGCCGATGCTGTCGAGCACCTCGCGGCAGTCCTGCGGGACGGTGGTGTGCTCGAAACCGAGGCGCCGCAACGTCTTGGCCGTCGCTTCCTTCCCGACGCGGGCGAGGATCAGGTCGGTGGCCACGTTGTCGCTGATCCCGATCATCAGGATCGCGAGGTCGTACCAGGACATCGTGATCTCGTGCCGGAAGGTGGCCAGGCCGTACGGGCTCGGCGTGGGGTGCCCGGCCGGGACGGTGACCGGCTCGCCGAGGTCGAGCTCACCCTCGGCGCCCTGCCTCGCCAGCTCCAGCGCGATCGGGACCTTGAAGACCGACGCCGTGACGACGGGCGCGTTCTCGTCGATCCCGATCCGCCGGGCGCCGTCGATTTCGGCCGCGTGCAGCCGGACCCGGACGCCGACCTCCTTGGCTCGGGCGTTGATCGTTGCGATGACTTGGGACGCGGTGGTCATGGAACTCCTGTCTGCTTTGGGTGGGCTGAAGGGGCCCTTCACCGCATGCGACGCGGCGAAGGACGCTTTCGTCGCATCTGACGCGGTGAAGG
Organism: Amycolatopsis thailandensis; assembly: GCF_002234405.1. Lineage (GTDB taxonomy): Bacteria > Actinomycetota > Actinomycetes > Mycobacteriales > Pseudonocardiaceae > Amycolatopsis > Amycolatopsis thailandensis. The sequence continues at coordinate 71,358 of NZ_NMQT01000083.1, forward strand.
GCCCCTTCAGCCCCTGGGACTCGCCGGGGAGAAGGTGAACTGCGCCGGATTCTGCGGCACCCAGAACGCCATCACCGCGGTGAGGAACGTGGTGCCGATGAGGAAACCGAACGCCGCGGTGTAGGAGAAAGCGTCGGCGAGCCAGCCCATCGCCACCGGAGCGACCGCGCCGGCCACCTGGCCGCCGAAGTTCATCACTCCCATGCCGATCCCGGTGACGGCCGTGGGCAGAACCCGCAGCGGCAGACCGAAGACGGCCATCGTCGCCATGCCGAACACCGCGAGCGCGAGTGTCTCGTAGAGGGTGAATTCCGCCGTGCTGTCCGCGTTCACCATCAGTGTCAGCAAAGCCACGGTCACCAGCGCGATCGAACCGAGATACCAGCGGCCGTGGTCGTGGAAGTACTTGTCGAACAGCCAGCCGCCGAGGATCGTCGTGCCGATGCTGACCAGCATCGGGATGGCCGCGAGGACCCCGGTCTGATTCAGCGTCAAGCCCCGCGCTTCGAGCAGATAGCTGGGCACCCAGGTGATCAGGCCGTAGTTCAGCATGTTGGTGGCGCAGAACAACAGTGTGAACTTCCAGACCACAAAGGACTTCAGCACCTGTTTGCGCGACACTTCGGGCGTGCTCGCCTCGGTGCGGGGAAGACTGCTCAACGACTTCGGCAGCGGCTTGGGCAACAGCGTCCAGACGACCACGCCGATGATCGCGCCGATCCCGGCCATCCAGAAGAAGGTGTGCCGCCAGCCGAGGGCCATCAGCAGCGGGCCGACGATCAGCGGCGCGAGTCCCGCGCCGATCCCGCCGGCGGACAGCATCACGCCGGTCACCGTCGCCCGGTTGCCGGGAGTGGTCCGTTCGGCGATCGCCTTGAACGAGGCCGCCGGGAAAAGACCTTGGCATACGCCGAAAAGGCCGCGGACGACCAACAGCATGCCGAAGGTGCCCGCCATCCCGGTCATCGCGGTGAACGCCGACCAGGCCAGCAACGTCACCAGCATCGGCCCCCGCGAACCGTACCGGTCGGCGAGGAATCCCGCCGGGATCTGGCAGACCATGTAGACCAGCGCGAAGACGGTCACGAGCCAGCCCTGCTGGGTCTTGCTGAGGTCGAACTCGGCGCCGATCATCGGCAGCGCCATCCCGATGGAGAACCGGTCGATGTAGTCGACCGCCCAGGCGAAGACCATCACCACCATGGTGATGAGCGCCGTCCGGTTGATCCGCCGCGCTGTCCAGGTGTCCTCATTGACCACTGCCGTCATGGCGCCTCCGCGGAAACGTTGGGAGAGAAGGAGAACGGCGAGGGTGGCGCCGATCACTCATTCTGAAACGCACTCGGCGGACGGAGTTCGTGCGATTTCACGAACATCCGGCGCCGTTTCGGGCCGGGAGACCAACGTCAGTCTTCGGCGCCCGGTGGCCCTGTCCGCGCGTCGCGGGGCAACAGCCGTAGTTGCACCATCGCGGCGAACCGCTCGCCCGCGTCGTCGAGGTCGATTTCCCCGACTTCCGCGAGACGCCGCAAGCGATAGCGGAACGTGTTCGGATGGACGTAGGCGGCGGCGGACGCGGCACCGATGTCACCGAAGGCGTCCAGCCAGCACCGGAGGGTGTGCACCAGTTGTGACTGGTGCTGGGCGTCGTAGGCGAGCAGCCGCGCGACAGGTCCTGTCGCGACGTCTCCCCTGGCCGCGGCGAGGTCGGCCAGTTCCAGCATGAGCGCGTCGACGTGGACGTCGTCGGCGGTCGCGACCCGTTTCGCGCCGGCGTTGGTGAGCAGCACGCGCAACGCCCGGTCCGCGCCGTCACGTGAGGCACGCAGGCCGGAGCCGTCGAGCGCGAGCGGGCCGATGCCGATCGCGGCGGCCGCCCGTCGCCCGGTGCGCTCCAGGAAGGTCGACGCGACCCGCACCGAACGCTCCTGGCAGTCGTCGTGGCTGCCCGGCATCGGGACGATGCCGTAGGCGACGTCGCCGACGAGAGCGACGGCCGAGCGCGGCTGTACGGCGCTGAGGTGCATGGCGAGCGCGTCGGCGACCCGCTGGCGATCCGCGACCAGCCGGAGGTCGTCCTCCAGCGCGGGCGCGCCGAGCAGTCCCATGGCGAGCACGATCGACGGCTGGCCGAGCAGGCCGAGCCGGGCGATGGCCTCCGGCGCCCCGGAACCGCCTTCGAGCGCCGTGCTCACCAGGTCCGCGCGAAGCCGTCGTTCGACGTCGGCGCCCGCGCGCAGCCGGAGCATGTGCAGTGCGACGAGTTTGGTGGCGTCGATCAGGGCCTGGGTCCGCTCCTCGCTGAGCGGCTCCCGCACCGCCGCCCAGATCGAGCCGAGTATCTCGTCGCCTGCCCGGACAGCGAGCGCCACCCGGGGAAGGACGATCTCGATGTCTTCGTAGCGCTGCGGGTCGACGTAGACGGGCGTGTGGTCGCGGTACAGCCGTTCGAAGACGCCGTCCTGTTCCAGACCGCGGGTGAACCGCTCCGGCACCTGCCTGCCGAGGATGGTCTCGACGCGGGAAGGGTCGGCCTCGTCCTGTCGTCCGGAGAAGGCGAGGACACGGGAGTTCCGGTCCTCGATGGTCACCGGCGCGTCCAGGAGCGCGGCGATCGCGTTGGCCAGCGCGAAGAGATCACCCGAAGGCATGCCGCCGAGCGTCTGCGGCGAGACCTCGCCGACGTCGCCCTCGGCCAGCAGGGTCCTGAGCATGGCGGCGAGCTGGGCCCAGGACGCGCCTCGCGCGAGCCCGAGCAGGGCGACCCCGGACGAATCCGCGGCGCGCCGGAGTTCCGGCGTCGGGGTGACGGGAGAGCGGACGACGAGCGCCGCCGCGCCCCTCGCGCCCACGTCGCGCAAGAGGCGGACGACCTCGTCCTGCTCCCGCACCCCGACGCCGAGCACGACGGCTCCGCCAGGGATGTCGGATTCGTCGTGCGGATCGTGGATGACCACCCCGCCGAGCTGCTTGCGGGTGGTCCGGCCGACCGCGACCGGCTCCAGGAGCACGTCCCCGAGGTCTTCGAGAACGCGCCCCAAACTCGTGTGCGGCTTGCTGGGCACCGGTGTCAGCACCCCCCGAAGTTAAACCCGGTCTCACCGAACCGATTGGTTCGCTTCGACCAAATCTAACCCCGGAATTCGTAGTTCGCTACGAACCGATCCACGCTTTCTCGGCGGTGAACTCATCCAGGAGGTCGGGAATCGGGGTCACGCCGAGGCCCGGCCCGGTCGGCACCGGCAGGTGCCCCGCGTCCAGCACGAACGGCTCGGTGATGTCCGTGCGGTAGAACCGGCCGGACGCCGAGGTGTCACCCGGCAGTGTGAAGCCGGGAAGCGACGCCAGCGCGACGTTGGCCGCCCGGCCCAGCCCGGTCTCGATCATGCCGCCGCACCACACCGCGACCCCGTGCGCCGCGCAGACGTCGTGCACCCGGCGGGCTTCGAGGTAGCCGCCGACCCGGCCCGGCTTGATGTTGACGATCTGGCAGGCGCCCAGCTTGATCGCGTCCGCCGCGGCCTTGGCGGAGACGATCGACTCGTCGAGGCAGATCGGCGTCCGGATCCGCTTGGCCAGTTCGGCGTGGCCGAGCACGTCCTCCTCTTCGAGCGGCTGCTCGATCAGCAGGAGATCGAACGGGTCGAGCCGGGACAGCAGCGGCGCGTCGCCCAGGGTGTACGCGGTGTTCGCGTCGACCTGCAACAGCACGTCGTCACCGAAGCGCTCCCGCACCTGCCGTACCGGCTCGACGTCCCAGCCGGGTTCGATCTTCAGCTTGATGCGGACGTAGCCCTCGTCGAGGTACCCGCCGACGACGTCGAGCAGCTGCGGGATCGAGTCCATGATCCCGACCGAGACACCGCAGGCCACTGTGTCGCGAGTGGACCCCAGCTCCGCCGCGAAGGACCGTTCGTGCGCCCGGAGTTCGGCGTCGAGAATCGCCATCTCCAGCGCGCCCTTCGCCATCCGGTGGCCCTTGAACTTCGCCAGCAACGGCGTCACCTTGTACGCGGTCACGTCGTCGGCGGCCAGCAGGGCCGGGATCAGATGGTTCCGCAGCACGTGTTCGGCGGCGTCGTTGTACTCCGAGGAGTAGACCGGCGCCGCCATCGTGACGCATTCGCCCCAACCCTCGCCCGCCGGGGTCACCGCACGGACGAGCAGCAGTTCCCGTTCGGACTGAGTCCCGAACGACGTCCGGAACGGGGCCACGAGCGGCATCCGGACCCGGCGCAGTTCCACACCGCTGAGTTTCACGACTGCTCCTTCGAGATCACGTACCAGCCGGCACGATCGAAACCGGCGACCCGGGCGTTGTCCGCCATCAGTCCGCCGAGGACTTCGCGCAGGGCGACGCGCCACGCGTTGCCGCGACCGGGATCGGTGCGGCGTAACCGTTCGATGTCGGACGGGACGGCGACGAGCACCGTCGGGGTGTCGGCGGATCCGATGCTCGGACCGCCGTCGGAGTCGACCGACAGCGCCTTCGCCGCGCCCAGCGCCCCCGCGTCGATCAGGACGGGTTCGCCGAACGCCGCGGAGCGGACGTCCGGGCTCGTCAGGTCCCAGCCGACCATCAGCCGGTCGGTGTCACCCGAACCGTTGATGCCGTCCTCCATGGGACCGTAGAAATCGGGCAGGTACCCGATCGGGCGTGCGCCGAGTTTCCCCAGGTTGAAATAGGCGTTGCGGCGCACCAGCGGATCAAAGGTCCAGGTGATCACCGAGACGTCCTGGAGCAGCGCCCAGCCGCGCTGGTGCAGTTTGAGCGCGTGCCCGATCCCCCGTCCCGCGCCGGCGTGGGCGACCCCGGCGATATGACTGTGCAGGCTGCCCTTTCCCGGGTTCCCGAAGAAACCGAAACAGGCCCCCAGCAGTTCGCCGTGCTCGAACGCGCCCGCGACGTAGTTCCCGGCGGTGGACATGGCACGGAGCAGCTCCGTGCTCACCGGCCGGGAGCCCGGAGCGGACTGCCAGATCGAGTCGAACAGGCCGACCACCGCGGCCAGATCGGCGATTTCGGTGAGTTCGCGGATTTCGACGCCCGAAGCCGCGGCCGCGGCGCGCGCGGCGGCGACGGCCTCGTCGCGCACCTCCACCGGCACCAGGCTCTCGGTATTCGTCGCAAGATTCGTCACGGGACAATCCTTTCCCGGCTCGGTGGCCGAGTCACCGTCGTGCCGCACCAGATTCGCCCGCGCTCTTCGTCGCGCCGGACGGACCCCGCTTCGCGAGCACGTTTTCCACGAGTGCGGCCAGCAAAGCGGTGCGCCGAGGCAATTCCGCGACGACGACGTGTTCGTGATCCGCGTGCGCCCCGCCGCCGACGGCGCCGAGGCCGTCCAGCGTGGGAATCCCCATCCCCGCGGTGTAATTCCCGTCCGAAGCGCCACCGACCGACGCGGAAGCGAGTTCACCGAGACCGAGTTCGCCCGACAGTTCCCGGGCCAGCTCGAACAATCCCGCCGACGAACCTTCTTCGAGCGGCGGCCGGTTGATCCCGCCGGTCACGCGGACCTCCGCGTCCTCCAGTACCGGCCGGAGGTCACGCATGGCCCGATCGACCCGGAGTTGCTCGGCCTCGTTCCACACACGGACGTCGACAGCCACGCTCGCGGCGGCGGGAACGGTGTTGACCGTCGTTCCCGCCGAGACGACGGTGGGTGTCACGCTGGTCCCGGCCTCCGGATCGGCGATCGCGGCGATCACGAGGATCTGGTGGACGATCTCGATCCCCGCGTTGATCCCCTTCTCCGGTTCGAGCCCGGCGTGCGCGGCGCGGCCGACGACCTCGACCCGGTAGTGGGAAACGCCTTTGCGACGGCATTTCAGCGCGCCACCGTCGGCCGACGCCTCCAGCACGAACGCCGCGTCGCAGCCCGCCGCCGATTCCTCGATCAAGGCGCGGGACGACGGTGAGCCGACCTCCTCGTCACCGGTGACCAGAATGGACAGTCCGTCGCGGTCGGGCACGGTCGCGGCGGCGTGCAAGGCCATGACGACCCCGGCCTTCATGTCGAAACAGCCCGGGCCACGAAGCACACCGTCCCGCACGGAGAACGGATGAGTCTCCAGCGAACCGTGCGGCCACACCGTGTCGTGGTGCCCGAGGAGCAGCACCCGCGGCGGTCCGTCGCCGAATCGCCAGCGCAGATGTGTGACCCCGGCGACGACGATCCGTTCCGGCTCCACGCCGAGCAGTCTCCGGCCCACTTCCGCCACCACTTCGGCGCTGCGGGACACCGCCTCGTGGTCCGAGGACGGGGACTCGCAGCGGACGAGCGTCTCGATGTCGTCCAGCAGTTCGCTCATCGCGGTTCACCCCGCAGCGGCTTGCCGGGGAAGGCGTCGGTGCGCAGGTTCCCGTCGGTGACGACCGGGACGCCCGCGACGAACAGGTGCCGGACGCCGACCGAAGGCCTGGTCGAGTCGAAGTAGGTCGCCGCGTCGGTGATGGTGTGCGGATCGAGGACGACGATGTCTGCGTCGGCTCCCACGTCGAGCCGTCCCTTGGCCAGGGCCCCGGGAGCGACCTCGTCGAGCACGCGCGCCGGCAGGTACGAACAGCGCCGGAACGCTTCCAGCCAGGTCCAGGCCTTGCTCTCGCGCACCATCAGGCGCAACGTCTTGGCGTACGTGCCGGCCGTGCGCGGATGCGTCGCACCGCCGGGCGGCAGCGGCCATTCGGTGCTCTCGCTGGTCCCGTTCTTCCAGTAGACGGGCAGCGCGTCGCTGGCGACGATGGCATCGGGGAACGCGAGCGCCTGGCGCAGCAGGCCGAGGTCGTGCGGGTCGCTTTCGTCTAGGAACTCCAGGATGCACGGCGCGCCCTGGTCTTCGGCGCGAACCTGGAGGAGGCGGCCTTCGTCGGCGATGCGCTCCCCCGACTCCAGCATGATCACGCTGGACGGCGAGAGCCCCTTCATCTTCAGGCGTTCGGGTGAGAGGAACGCCGCGCCGATCGCGGTACTGCCCGCACCGTACGGATAGGCCTCGACGGTCACCCTGGATCCGGCCGAGCGGCCCGCTTCGAGCGCCGCGAGCACCCGCTCGATCTGCTGACCGGACGTGCTGTTCACATGGCAGTGGTGCATCGCGGCGCCGGTCTCGGCCGCGACGATCGCGATCTCCGCCGAACCGTCGATCGGCGTCTCCGGGTTCACCTCGACCAGTTCGCGGACGTGGGTGTAGGTCGGCGCCCCGGCCTCCTTCGCGAGGCGGGCCAGCGCGAGGAACTCGCCGGGGTCGGTGTCGGGCGCGTAGCCGAGGAGGACGCCGACGCCGAGCGCGCCCGCGGCCAGCTCACCGTCCACAAGGGACAGCCAGGCTGCGAGTTCCTTCGGCGACGAAGACCTTTGCCAGACCGGGTTCCCGAGCACCGCGAGACCGCTGTCGATGTTCGCGTCCGGTTCGATCCCGGCGAGCACCTGCGCCCGCGCGGCACCCCAGGACGCGGAGAACCCGTAGTGCAGCGGACGCCCCGCCGCGGCGGCCTCGGCGTAGGCCCGCTCGATCGGCATCAGACCGGCTTCGAGGTCGAGCGCGGTCGTCACCCCGTCCATCGCCTGGAGCCGCTGGCCCGCGATGGTGTGCACGTGGCTGTGCAGGTCGATGAAGCCCGGTCCGACCACGAGCCCGGTGACGTCGATTTCCACATCACCGGGCTCCGCGGTCAAACCCGCTTCGACGGCGGTGATCACGCCGTCGGATACCAGCACGTCGGCCGTGCCGTCGAACCCCGTCGCCGGATCGATGACACGACCGCCACGCAAGAGTGTCCGCATGCTTCGCCTCCTTGGATCGCCTCGTTCATGGCGACCCTAGGAGGTTTCCTCGGGCGTCCGTTCGTACCGCGCGACGAATCCGGGCCCCTCGGTCCATCCGCCCGCACGAAACCTCGCGAGTGGTCAGGACGGTTCTACTGGGGACAGGCAAGTGTGGCGGGCGGGTGAGGTGTCGGTCGGGGTGGTCGTGAGTGGTAAGTGACGTTAGAACGTCACTTACCACTCACGACCACCTGGAGTCAGCCGGTCGAGAGGTCGATCGCCTTCTCGATCTCCTTCGGCATCAGCACCCGAAGGATGCCCTCCAGCAGGTAGTAGTCGCCGTAGGGCAACGAGACCTCGACGCCGTCCTCGGCCGGACGGTTGCGCGTGCCCCGCGCCATGATCGCCTCGGCGCGAGTGGACTTCGTGGTCAGGCAGGTGTCGCACAACGCGGTGAGGATCCGGATCGCCGCCTCGCGGTACTGCGGCCGGTTCGCGACCTTCGCCAGGTCGAGCAGGCCGCACGCCATCACGGCGCCGGCGGAGGAGTCCTTGATGTCGTGCGGCGCCTGCGGCGCGAGGTAGTCCCACACCGGCACGTTGTCCGGCGTCAGGGCGCGGAGCGCGAAGTCGGCGAGGCGCTGCGCGGTCCGCAGGAACAGCGGGTCGCCGGAACGCCGGTACATCGTGGTGAATCCGTAGATCGCCCAGGCCTGACCGCGCGACCAGCAGGACGTCGGGCTGTAGCCCTGCACGGAGTTCGGGCCGATCTCGGCACCGGTGTCCGGATCGAAGTCGAATACGTGCGGGGTCGAACCGTCCGGGCGAACGAAGACCCGTTCGGTGGTCTTCGCGTGCGAGATCGCGATGTCGAGGTACATCCGGTCACCGGTCTGCTTGCTCGCGAAGGTCAGCAGGTCCAGGTTCATCATCGTGTCGACGATGACCCGCCCGGCGTTGCCCGGCGTGCCGAGCGCGCCCCACGCCCGGATGAACTTCCCTTTTTCGTTGTAGCGCCGGCTGAGCGACGCGGCGGCGTTGAGCGCGCCGGTGCGCCATTTCTCGTCGCCGGTGAGCCGCCAGCCGGTCACCCAGGACGGGTAGAACAGGAATCCGAGATCGTGATCGCTCGTTTCGTACTGACGCGGCGCGAGCTTTTCCGCGGACGCCGCCGCGAGGGTCCGGAATCGCGGATCGCCGCTGTAGATCGAGGCGAGCCACAACGTTCCCGGCCAGAAACCGCCGATCCAGCCACCTTTCGCGGAATAGGTCCATTTCTCGAACCGGGTGATCTCCGGAAAGGTCGTCACGCCGGGCGCGACGGCTCGCAGTTTGGACACCGCGTAGTCGGCGGCCCGGCGGAAAGTCCTTGGCGCGTCGGCCGCACCGGCGGCCGGGGCGATCGCCGTCGCCGCGACGGCGGCTCCGGCAGCGGTGGTCAGCAGGGTTCGCCGGGAAACGCTCACAATGCCCGCCATTCGTCAGTGGGAAATGCGTCTCGGGAGTTTCGCATGACGATTACGCGCTTGTGAAGTCCATTCATGGTTGTGAACAATTGCGCCGTTCAGTGGCACATAAAAGGGCGAAGGCCCGGCGTTATGGGGTACGCCGGGCCTTCGCGATCAGGAGTGCGTCAGCACTTCGGTGCGACCGGCAGATCCGAACCGGTCTGCAGGTAGGTGTCGGAGATGTAGTGCCCCGGGCCGATCCGGTCCCAGATGTTGCTGGTGCCGAACTTGCCGGTGACGGTGTCGCCCTCGACGTAGCATTCGATGTTGACCTTGGCGTAGTTCGCCGCGAGGCCCTTGATCGCCGCGCTCGTGCTCGCCGACGCCCGGACGTTCATCGGGTCGCCCGCCGTGCTGACGACGCCGGTCGGGCCGGAGCCGGTCCACAGGTAGGAGACGTTGACCCAGCCGTTGTCGGTCATCTTCAGGCCGTCCCAGAAGGTGCCGTCCGCGAGGTCGATCCCCGCCGGGTTCGCCACCTTGCGGCCGAACTCGTCCTTGCCTCCGTTGTAGCCGTCCTGGTACGCGGCCTGCGCCTCGGGCTTGCCCTGCGGGAGGTTCTTCCACATCTGACGGGTGGCCGACGGGTTCCAGTAGTCGTCCTTGGTGTTCCACGGGCCGACGTCCCACACCGGCGCGTACTCGCAGCGGCTGTTGTCGGTGCGGCAGATCCGCACGGTGTAGTTGCCGGTGTTCTTCGGCGCGAGACCGCGGCCCGAAGGCAGGGCGACGAAGTGGTCGCGAGACTTGATCACGTGCCCGTTGGCGGTGGTGCCGCCGACGAGACCTTCGCGGGTGCCGAACACCTTGTACGTCAGCGGGGCCGCCGCCGCGCCGATCGCGTTGACCTGCGGGCCGAGCTCACCCTGGAGGGTGACGTCGCTGACCTTCGCGGTCACGCCGTCGTTCACGGTGCGCAGTCCGATGCGGACCTGGACCGTGGAGACCGAAGTGGACAGCTGCGCGGCGCCACCCTCGGTGGGCGTCCACTCCGTCCAGTCGTTCGAGTTGAGCTTGCCGCGGACGTCGACCTCGACCTCGGTGCCCTTCGGCGCGTCGGCGGTCACCTGGGCGGTGACGCGGTTGACCGGCTTCCCGAGCTGCTGCTCGGCCAGCAGCAGGTAGCCCTGGCTGCCGATGGAGTCGGGTTTTCTGTGCCAGGCGGCGTTTTCCAGGCTGAGCACGCCACCGTCGCTGCGGACGTTGACGTCGTCACCATCCACAGTGGACAGATCGGCGCGCCAGGTTCCCTCAGGCGCCGCGTTCGCGGGGCCGGCGGCCAGCGCGGTGACCGCCCCCATGGCCAGCACGGCCGCCATCACACGGCGGGCCTTCACGGTCCGGACCATTCCGGTCTCCCTTCAAGCACTCTCGGTTGCTACGAAGGGAGCTTCTCCGGGACCTGTACACGATCGATACAAACGCGAATCGGCACCTGATCGCGGTGGGTGAACCCGCGTTCAGGTGCCGACTGGTGAAAGGGTCAGGCGCTCGCGGAGTCGCCGTAGGACGCTTCGGCGGACTCCTGCAAGCGCGAGGCGAGCGCGGATTCCTGTGGCCGCGCGGAAAGCTCCCGCCACAACGCCAGCGCGCGTTCCGAATAGGTCCGCGATCGCTCGGGCTGGCTGAGCGCCTCGTGCAGTTCCCCCAGCAACTGCGAGACCTCGGCCTCGGACCGGCGGTCCCCGTTGCGCCGGTGCACGCTCAGCGAATTGACCAGCAGCAGCTGCGCGTGCGCCAGATCGCCGCTGTGCAGATACAGCTCGCCGAGGTTCTGGTTCGCGTAGCCGACGCAATGGTCGTCGCCCAGTTCGTTGAAGATCGCGATGGCGCGGTCGACCCGTTCCCGCGCGCCCGCGAGATTGCCCTGATGCTGCCTCAGCATCGCGAGCCGCTTCAACGCGTGCGCCTCCCGGTGCCGGTCGCCGATCCGCGCGGACTGTTCGAGCGCTTCGGTGAACCACTGTTCCGCCTCGGGGAACCGGCGCCGGGCCAGCCACACCGCGCCGATCGCGATCCGCGAGACGGCCTCGCCGTGCGGGTCCCCGGCCGCCGAGAACTGGTCGAGCGCCTCGTGACAGCGCTCCAGCGCGACGGTGTCCTCGCCCTTGATCCGCAGCACGGTGCCGAGCCCGGCCAGCGCGATCGCCGCGCCCCGCGCCTCGCCGACCTTGTCGAACAGCAGTTGCGACTGCTCGAACGCGATCAGGGCCTCGGCGTAACTGTCCTGGTACAGCTGGACCTGGCCGAGGTTACGCTGGATGATCGCCTCCCCGCGAAGCTCGCCGGACCGGCGAGCGGCGGCCAGCGCGACGGCGTGCGTGTGCAGCCAGTCGTCCTGGTGGCCGCGCTGGTCGAAGTACGGCGCCAGCGCGGCGGCTAGCCGCCAGGCCAGTCCGTCGAAGCCGAGGTCGGCGGCCAGCGAGACGGCGGCGACGCAGGTGTGCCGTTCGGCGGCGAACCACGCGGCCGGATCCTCGATCAGGTGCCCGGTTCCCGGCGGGAGGGCGGGCTGGACGGCCGTGTCGTCCCGGTAGAGCCCGAAGAAGTGGATCGGCATCCGGTCCGCGGCTTCGAGCGCGAGCGCGAGATACCCCTCCAGCACCCGTTTCGTGGCGTCGTGCGCCTTCGACGGGATGTCGTGCGCGCGCAGTTCGGCGGCGTAACACCGCAGCAGATCGTGCAGGCGGTAACGGGGCTCGCCGGTGCCGTCCGAGCCGCTGAGCTCGACGAGGTGGGCGTCCACGAGCACGTCGAGGACGTCGTCCGCGTGCGCGCGGCCGAGCAGGGCCGCGACCACCCAGGCGGGGAACTGGACCGAACCGAGTCCACCCAGGCCGCGGAACGCGCTCGCCGCCGACATCGGCAGCAGGTCGTAGCTGAGCGTGACACTGGCCCGGACGGCCAGATCACCGACACGGAGTTCGTCGAGTCTTCGTCTTTCGTCCCGAAGCCTGTCGGCCAGTACGCGCAGCGTCCAGCCCGGCCGGTGGGTCAGCTTCGCCCCGGCGACCCGGATCGCCAGCGGCAGATACCCGCAGTGGTGCAGGATCGCGGTCGCGGACTCCGGCTCCGCGGCGAGCCTGCCGGCGCCGACGATACCTTCGAGCAGCTTCGCGGCTTCGGCCTCGGTTAGGAGGTCGACGTCGACCGGCGTGGCCCCGGCCAGATCCGGCATCCGCACCCGGCTGGTGATCAGCACCGCGCAGGCGCCCGCGCCGGGCAGGAGCGGCCGGACCTGCGCCGCGCTGCCGGCGTCGTCGAGGACGACGACCATCCGCAGCGTCGCCAGCCGGGATCGCAGCAGCGCCGCGCGTTCGGGGAGATCGCGCGGGAGCCCCGCGTCGGGGACGCCCAGCGCGCGGAGCAACTCGGCGAGCACGGTCATCGGGAGCCGGGGCGAGGACGACGTCCCGGCGAGATCGACGTGCAGCTGACCGTCCGGGAAGTCCTCCCGGACCGCGTGCGCCACCCGGATCGCGACCGAGGACTTGCCGATCCCCGGCGCCCCCGAAAGCACCGCGATCGCGGGTTTCCCCTGCTCGCGACGGTTGCGGAAGAGGTCGACGAGCTCGCCGACCACCTCGTCGCGGCCGGTGAAGTCCGGCAGGTCCAGCGGCAACTGACAGACCGGCGCCGCGGGCCGGACGAGCGCGACGGCCACGGCGTCCGACGCCAGGGAAGGCGCCAAGACCAGCGAAGCCCGCAGCTCCCGCAGCCGCGGCCCTGGTTCGGTGCCGAGTTCTTCGGCCAGCACCTTCTCGGCCGTCTCGTAGGCCTCGATCGCGTCGGCCGTGCGGCCGTCGGCCCGCAACGCGACGATCAGCTGCTGCCAGAGTTCTTCGCGCAGGGGATGCTCGGTGACCAGGCCGCGCAGTTCGGCGACGGCTTCGGCGGTGCGGCCGAGGTCGATCCTCGCGCGCAGCCGCTGTTCCTGGACCGCGAGCCGCAATTCCGTCAGCCGGGCCACGGTCGCGCCCCAGCCGTGGTCGTGGGGGAGCCCTTCGAGGACTTCCCCGCGCCACAGCGCTTCGGCTTGGTCCAGCAGGTCGAGAGCGGATTCGGCTTCCCCACGGCCGAGCGCGTCCTGGGCGCGGGCGGCCAATTCGCCGAACCTGATGTGGTCGATCTCCCCAGGAGTGGCTTTGAGGATGTAGCCGGACGCCCGGCTGCCGATGCGTTCCCCCAGTTCGGGATCGTGGTCGGCGAGACGTTTGCGGAGTGAGTGGACGTAGGTGCGGATGTTCGCCGCCGCGGAACGCGGAGCCGACGAGGGCCACAAGACCTCGATCAGCAGTTCCGTGGAGACGACGACGTTGGGTTGAAGCAGGAGAGCGGCGAGCAGCAGACGGGGTTTGGGGCCGCCGAGCGGCACCACTTGTCCGTCCACCGCCACTTCGAGCGGACCGAGAACGCGAAACCCGAGAATAGTCACCTAAACCGCCAATACGGCAGGAGCCCCATATCCGCCGATAATATTGCCGTCCCGCCATGCTGGCTAGATCCATTCGCATGCATGTGCAGACACCTGCCCGGTTTGTACGTGATGTGTACGACGCCGGTCGACGCTGAAGTCATGAAGCGTTCAAGTGTCCGGCGGCTCGCCGGTTTCTTTCTCGTGCTGGCGACGGCGGGCGCCTTGGGCCTCGCCGGAGCGACTCCCGCGCTGGCCGCGGCCACCGGGACCGTGAAGACGGCGGGTGATCCGCTCAACGTGCGCCGCGCCCCGAGCACCACCTCGACCGCGGTGCGCACGGTGGCCAACGGGGCCTCGGTGACCATCGACTGCCAGACGATCGGGACCGAGGTCACCGGCCCGCTGGGCAAGACGACGTTGTGGGATTACGTCCCCGCGCTCGGTGGCTACATCTCGGACGGTTACGTCTACACGGGTTCCGATCAGCGGATCGCCCCCGACTGCGGGGTCGGGTCCGGCAGCGCCGAATGCTCCACCGGCGTCTGCGCCGGCGAGGGGCAGTTCCGTTCATCGGATGCTCATTTCCTGGTTTACGACAAGGACGCCGACGGCAAGTCCGCCGTGGTCGCCTACTGGCTGAAGGGTGGCGCCGGCCCGTTCTACGTCTGGGCTTCCGGCGGCAACGGCACCCACGTCGACAAGGCCGTCCCGGTCGCGAAGGGATCGTGGGTCTATTACAAGGTCTGCGTCGCCAACGCCGCCGCGAATCCGACGCTCGAAGCGTGCAGTGGCGGCATCACCGATTACGCCGCGTGAAATCCCTCCCCGTTCTTTCCTCACTTCGAAAGGTTGAATTTTCATGGGCCAGGTGAATCGGCGAGCGGTACTCCTCGGTGGAGCCGCGGCGGTTTCGGCGGCGGCGCTGTCGTCGACGGTGCCTTCGTGGGCGAACGCGAGAACCTTGGCGGCGGCGCCCGCCATCCGCGACCCGTTCCAGCTCGGTGTCGCCTCGGGTGACCCCCTGCCGGACAGTGTCGTGCTGTGGACGCGGCTCGCTCCCGCGCCGCTGAACCCCGACGGTTTCGGCGGAATGCCGGACGCTTCGTACACAGTGGACTGGGAAATCGCGAACGACCAGGCGTTCTCTTCGATCGCGCAGAAAGGCACCGCGACCGCGGCCCGCGCCTCCGGGCACAGCGTGCACATCGAACCGGTCGGACTCGAACCGGGACGTGAATACTTTTACCGTTTCAAGACCAGTGGCTACATTTCGCCGGTCGGCCGGACCCGGACCGCCCCCGCGGCCGGTGCCGCGGTCAATCAGCTGAAGTACTGCTTCTCCTCCTGCCAGCACTGGGAGGAGGGCTGGTACCACTCGTACAAGGGCATGCTCGCCGACAATCCGGAACTGGTGCTGTTCCTCGGCGACTACATGTACGAGAAGAAGTCCGGCCGCGCCGCCGCCGAACGGAATCCGCGCAAATTGGCCTTCACCGACGAGGTGAAGACGCTGGCGCAGTACCGCGCCCGGCACGCCCAGCACAAGACCGACGCCGACCTGCAGAACGCGCACGCGATGGCCCCGTGGATCGTGGTCTTCGACGACCACGAGGTGATGAACAACTGGAACGGCACCACCAGCCCGGCCACCGCGGACCGCAAGACGGCAGGCTTCCAGGCCTTCTACGAGAACATGCCGATCCGGTCCACCGCCAAGCCGAGCGGCGCGTCGATCCGCCTGTACCGGCAATTCGGCTGGGGCAACCTCGCGCGGTTCCACATGCTCGACACCCGGCAGTACCGCAGCGCGCAGGTGCCCGACCCCTCCGGTTCGGCGGGCCCGTCGTGCACCGACATGCGGTCGACGTCGCGCGGCATCCTGGGCACCGCGCAGGAAGCGTGGCTGCTGAAGGCGCTGGAGACGCAGCCGGCGAAGTGGGACTTCCTCGGCCAGCAGGTCTTCTTCGCCACCCGCGACGGTGACGGCAACAAGGCGACCTGTGAGAGTCCCGATTCCTGGCAGGGTTACGAGGCCTCCCGCGACCGGATCGCGAAGGGCATCGTGGACCGCAAGGTGCCGAACCCGATCGTGCTGACCGGCGACGTCCACCGGCACTGGGCGGCCGATCTGCGCCGCGACTACTTCAACCACAACGACCCGGTTTTCGGTTCGGAGCTGGTGACGACCTCGGTCACGAGCAACAGCGACACCGCGACCGACCCGTCGTCGACGTGGCTCTCGAACAACCCGCACATCAAGTACTGCCGGGGAAAGCGCGGCTACGTGCGGGTGACGGCGTCGCAAACGCAGATGCGGGCCGATTTCATGACGGTCTCGGACACCACCGAGTACGACTTCTCGAAGGTGACCCTGGCCGCGGACCGCAGTTATGTGGTGGAAGCCGGGAAGCCGGGGCTGCAGAAGGTCTAGGGACACCGCCGGGCGGAAAGCGTCCTTCGCCTCGTCTCACGCGGTGAAGGACGCTTTCCGCGCATCGCATGCGGTGAAAGTCCCCTTCAGCCCACCGCCGCGCCGGTCATGAGAGCAGGTCCACCAGCGCGTCACCGCGAGGCGTCCGGACCACGAGGACGACCTGACCCTCGCGGTGCCGCTGGATCAGGCCCGCCGAGACGAGCTGCTCGCAGTGGTACGTCGCGGTGCTCGCGGCACACGACAGGAGATTCGCGATCTCGCCCATCCGGGCGGGTTTCCCGAGGTGCCGCAGCAGTTTCGCGCGGTGGGCGCCGACCACGAGGTCGAGCCCGTCGACACCGGGAGCCGTTTCGTTCCTGCCGGTCTCGAGCAGGCCGTCCAACCCCGGCAGGGGATAGCCGATCCAGATGGCGTCCTCTTCGTCGAAGTTGGACACCGCCGACCGGCAGCCCGCGAGCATCGGGACGAGGATCAGCTTGCGGCCGCGGGTGGTGTATCGCGCCGGTTCCGCGTCGGGCAGCAACAGGGAACCGTTGCTGAACCGGAAATGGGGCCGCAGCAGGCCGAGTACCGCGTCGGTCCCGCCACGGACGGAGGCGACCCCGATTCGTTCGATCTCGCGGTCGAGCAGGGGCCTGGCCTTGGTCCACAGGTTCTCGGTCGCCAGCCGGGTCGCGGTGAAGGCGTCCGCGAGGGAGGCGACCCACCGTCTCGGATGGTCGGCGGCCTGCCGCCACTGCGCGGGCAACCGGTCCCCGAAGACCTCTTCGATGCCCTTCAGGACGTCGGCTTCGGTCAGGTCGCGCAGCATTTCCGCCTGCGCCGCGGCGGAGGAGTCCTCGCCGGGGCTGATCGGGACGATGAAGTCCGGCTGCACCGAAGTGCCCCGGCGGGCGAGCGCGCTCGCCGCGCGGTATCCCTGCTCGGGGATCGCCGAGCCGACCTGGCGGCGCCAGGCGGCGGGCAGGCCGCGGTCGTACCCGCCGACCACCTCGACGAGCATCGAAACCAATGAGACGTGCGGAGAAACCGTCACACCTACCGGGATCGTGCTGGTGTCACCGAGTTCGAGCCGGGTATAAGAAGCCTGGGTTGGCGTCTCGCGCATCCGGTCGTCCCTCCTGGGAGTGGGCGTCGCAGCGTGCGATGTTAGCGCCTCCCGTCAATACCCGGCACTGGCCCCGAAAACGGCCGAAGGACACTTTCCCCAGGTCGGGCGCGGGGAAGGTGTCCTTCGGCCGGGGCGGCGACCTCAGCGGGCGAGTTGCTCATTCATGATGAGGAACGCGCCGAGACCGTGGAAATCGTTGGTGTTGCGTTTACGTCCGTAGTAATACGCGGTGTCGCCGACATTGGTGCCCTCGGAGATGTTCGCGATGTCGGTCAATCCGTCGGATCCGGTCGAAACCTGCGACAGGACCCCGCGATAGCCCTTCGCGGCCACCGGTCCGTACTCCGCGCCGATGTAGCCGCGTTCCACGGCACGGGAGAGCAGGAAGGTGTACATCGCCGAGGCCGAGGTCTCCAGCCAGTTGTCCTTGTCGCCGCCCCGGTCGACGAGCTGGAACCAGCGGCCCGAAGCCCGGTCCTGCCAGCGGGTGTAGCCCGCGGCGAGGAACCGGACGATGTCGGCGAGACGCCGTCGTCGCGGGTGTCCGGCGGGCAGGGTTTCGAGGAGGTCGATCGCCGTCATGCCGAGCCAGCCGATCGCGCGGGCCCAGTGGTACTTCGAATGCCGTCCGGCGCCCGACGCCCACGGTTCCGAGCCGTCTTCGTCGTAAGCGTGGTAGAGCAGGCCCTTGGCGGGCTCCTTGAGCCGGTCGAAGTACACGAGGACGTTCTTCGCGGCCTCTTCGTAGCAGTAGCCGGGATCGCCGAAGGTCTTGCCGTACAGCGCGAGGAACGGCTGCGCCATGTACACGCCGTCCGCCCACAGCTGCCCGGTCTTGCTCGTGGCGTGGAACATCCCGCCGTCGGACGTCCGGGGATAGGCCGGGAACCGGGCACGCAGCTGGTCCGCCGCGGTCTTGTACTTCGCCTGCCCGGTTTCGGTGTACAGCAAGGGGAACATCTGTCCGGAGCGCATCGCGTCGAGATTGGTGAAACCGTTCGAGATCCCGCTTTCGGTGACGAACCGGTCGTACCAGGCGAGGATGTAGTCGAGGTAGGCCTGCTCGCCGGTGCGCCGGTACACCAGGTACTGGCCGTAGAGGTAGAGCCCGCGCGTGTAGCCCCAGCCGCCGAGGGTGGCCGGAGTCCAGCGCTTCATCGTCGAATCGACGACGGCCCGCGAAAGGTCCACCGGCGCCGCGCCCGCCACGCCGGGCAGGGCGAGCGCGCCGAGGACGCCCGCGGTCCCCGCCAGTACCGTGCGCCGCGAAAGGCGTGCCGCGCGAAGAGGATCCGGTGACATTCGAGGCCCTTTCCTGCGCTGGGGAACGGCGATATTTCCTTGTGGGACAACGTCTACTCGCGTCTTCGACCTCGCGTCAAGAAAGATCCGATCTCTTCCCGCTGGGCGGCACTCTCCTTCGAAACCGCCCGCTCGCCTACGATCGGTCCGTGAACGAGCTGACCTTCCGCGGACGCCGCGTCGCCCGGGACCGCGCCCTGGTCATGGCGATCGTCAACCGCACCCCCGATTCCTTCTACGACAAGGGCGCGACCTTCGCCGATCCGGACGCGCTCGCGGCGGTCGCCAGGGCGGTGGCCGAAGGCGCGGACATCGTCGACATCGGCGGAGTCAAGGCCGGCCCCGGCGCGGACGTCGACGTCGAGGAAGAGATCCGACGGGTGGTCCCCTTCGTCGAACGGATCCGCGAACTGCACCCCGACCTGGTGATCAGCGTCGACACCTGGCGTCACGAGGTGGGCAGGCGCGCGGCCGAGGCGGGCGCGGACCTGCTCAACGACACCTGGGCGGGCGCCGACCCGAAGCTGGCCGAGGTCGCGGCGGAATTCGGCACCGGTTACGTCTGCTCGCACACCGGGAACGCCGTCCCGCGCACCCGCCCGTTCCGGGTCCGCTACCCGGACATCGTCGCCGACGTCGTCGCGGAGACCTCGGCGCTCGCCGAGGCGGTCGTCGCGCTCGGCGTCCCGCGCGAAGGGGTGCTGATCGACCCGACCCACGACTTCGGCAAGAACACGTGGCACAGCCTGGCGCTGCTGCGGCACGCGCGGGAGCTGGCCGACACCGGCTGGCCGGTGCTGATGGCGCTGTCCAACAAGGACTTCGTCGGCGAGACGCTCGGCGTGGAACTCGCGGAGCGGGTCGACGGGACCCTCGCCGCGACAGCCTGGGCGGTGGCCGAAGGGGCGAAGGTGTTCCGGGTGCACGAGGTGAAGCGCACCCGGCAGGTGCTGGAGATGATCGCGTCGATCCAAGGGACGCGGCCGCCCGCGCGCACGATCCGCGGACTCGCCTAGAGCGGGATCACGGCCGAAACCGTGGTGCCCGAGCCGGGTTCGCTCGCGACGGTCAGTTCGCCGCCGAGCGCGCGGACCCGGTCGCGGAGGCCGTGCAGCCCGGAACCGCCGTCGATGTCGGCCGTGCCGGTGCCGTCGTCGTGGACGTCCACCCGCAGGCCGTTCTCCTCGACCCGGATGCGCACGCGGACTTCCCGCGCCCGCGCGTGTTTCAGGCAGTTCGTGACAGCTTCCGACACGACGAAGTAGGCCGTCGCTTCGACGGCGCCGCCGATCCTCGGCACGTCCGCCGCCGCGAGGTCCACCGCGAGCGGGACCCGGTCCAGCAACGACCGGACCGCCGGGATCAACCCGGCCTCGGTGAGGATCGCGGGCCGCAGCCCGCGCGCGAGTTCACGCAGTTCGGTGATGGTGGCCTGGAGTTCGTCGACGGTACCGGTCAGCAGGGCCGCGACGCGCGGGGTCAGGTCGTTCCCGAGCCTTCGTTCGGCCATGCGCAACAACAGCACGACACTGACCAGCCGTTGCTGCGCGCCGTCGTGCAGATCCCGTTCGACGCGCCGCCGTTCGTCGTCGGCCGCGGCCACGATGCGGGCACGGGAGGCCTGGACCTCGACGAGGCGCTCCTCCAGTTCCGCGGCGAGCCGCTGGTTGTCCAGCACCAGCCCGGCGGCGGCGTTGAGCGCGTCGATCGAGCGGCTGTCCTTCCACACCTCGTCGTCCTGTACGAGCGCCGCCAGCCCGGAGCCGTCGCGTTCGAGCAGGAGGCGGATCATCTCCGCGTTGCCGACCCGCGCCCGCAGCACGCCGATCAGGAACGCCAGCGGCCACAGGCAGAACGAGATCCGGTAGACGTCGAGCAGCGGGCCGGACGCCGGATTCGCGGAACCGAGCGCGCTGCCCGCCGTGGTGCTCACCGCGCCGATCACGGCGATCGCGACGACGGGGGAGAGCAGCCGCCGCTGCGGAAGCCGTCCGGCGAGCCAGCGGTAGAGCAGCACCACCACGACCCCGGCGCCGATGAGCGCGCCGACCAGCTCCAGCAGCCGTTTGACCAGCTGTTCGGCCTCGGGGGACGCGGCGACCGCGGCGAGGTTCTTCGGATCGTCGTTGACCAGCAGACCGAGGACGGCCGCCCCGAAGACCACGGCGTATGCGGAGAAGGCGAGCACGCGTTCCCAGCGTGACCGGAGTTTCCCGTGGGGGAAGGCGAGCACGAGGTGCGCGATCACCGGGCTCGACGCGGCTGTCAGCGTCAGCCCGGCGGTGTGCGCGGCAGGAGCCTCGGCGAATTGCAGGTCTTCGGCGAACAACGCGAGCCCGGCCATCGCGATGAGCAGGCCGATGGGGTTCGAGGCGCGGCGAACATGCGCGACGGCGCCGGCGAGGAGGAAGAGGAACCCGGTCGTGGTGGACAGGGTGGTGTCGAGCACGGAGTGCGTGCCGTCGGCGATCTTGAGCGTCATCGCGACGACGCCCAGCCCGATCCCGGCGGTCAGCACGCCCGCCATCGCGACGGTCCGAGGGTGCCTCACCACTAAGCGTCATTCGCCCGTTCGGCCCGGACCGTTACACCGGGAGGGCGCCCGATCGGGCATCGTGGTCATGGGACGGCTGTCCTGGAATGTGGAACAGCTGTCTCGACTGGTGTCAAGGTTTCGCAGGATTATTCCCGTCATTCGGATGGCGATGCAGGTGTACGGCCGAACATGCGACTCTCGCGGCCACCACCCGAGGCCGAGCTGTATCCCCCGAAAGGCGACATTCCCGTGAGCACCCACCACAGAACCCGGTTCCTGGCCGCGGCACTCGCCGCCCTGACCCTGGGCGGAGGAATCACCGGGTGCTCACGCGCGGACAACGGCGCCGCTCCGGTGGAGCAGAAGAGCCAGGGCGCGGCGGCCGAGGTGCGGGTCGGTTTCTTCCCCAACGTGACGCACGCGCCCGCGCTGATCGGCGTCAAGAACGGCTACTTCGCCAAGGAACTCGGCTCGACGAAGCTCACCACGCAGACATTCAACGCCGGGCCCGAAGAGGTCAACGCACTGCTCGGCAACTCGCTCGACGTCGCCTTCATCGGCTCCGGGCCGGCGATCAACGCCTTCACCAAGTCCAAGGGCGCCATCCAGCTCGTCTCCGGTGCGGTCAGCGGCGGCGCGCAGCTGGTGGTGAAGCCCGAGATCACCGCGCCCGAACAGCTCTCCGGCAAGAACATCGCGACGCCGTCACTGGCGAACACCCAGGACGTCGCGCTCAAGAAGTTCATCGCCGAGAAGAAGCTTCCCGACGTCAAGATCACGAACCTCGACAACCCGAAGACGTTCGACGCCTTCAAGAAGGGCGAACTCGACGGCGGCTGGCTGCCGGAGCCGTGGTCTTCGCGGCTGGTGCTGGACGCGGGCGCGAAGGTCCTGCTGGACGAGAAGACCCTGTGGCCGGAAGGCAAGTTCCCGACCACCGTCGTGATCGTCCGCAGCGAGTTCCTTCAGCAGCACCCGGAAACCGTCACCGCCATCCTCAAGGGTGAACTCGCCGCCATCGACTGGGCGAAGACCAACCCCGCCGAGGCGAAGAAGGTGGTCAACGGAGAACTCAAGGCGCTCGCGGGCAGCACACTGAGCGAGGCGGTCCTCGACCGCGCGTTCTCCGGTATCGACCTCGGCATCGATCCGGTGGCGTCGACCTTCACCCAGCTCGCGCAGGACTCGGTGACCGCGGGCGTGGTGAAGTCCGCGGTGGACCTCAAGGGGTTCGCCGATTTCGGCCCGCTCAACGCCGTGCTCAAAGAGCAGGGCAAGCCCGGCGTGAACGCGCCCGGGCTGACGAAGTGACCGGAGGGGATCAGCGATGACGACCACCTTGGAGCCAGGCTTGTCCACCGGTGTCGCCGTGCGGCTCGACGGGGTCCGGAAGGCGTTCGGGCCGACCGGCCGCGCCGTCGTGGCCCTCGACGGGATGGACCTGACGGTCGCCCCCGGCGAGTTCGTCTGCCTGCTCGGCGCGTCCGGCTGTGGCAAGAGCACGCTGCTGAACCTGGTCGCCGGCCTCGACCGGCCGACGTCCGGCTCGATCACGCTGGAGACCTCCCGGCCCGCGGTGATGTTCCAGGAAGCCGCGCTGATGCCGTGGCTGACCGCGGCCCGCAACGTGGAACTGCCGCTGCGCCTCGCCGGGTTCAGCCGGACCGAACGCCGAGAGAAGGCGGCCGAGCTGCTGGAACTCGTCCGCCTCGGCGGCGCGGGCGACAAGCGGCCGCACGAGCTGTCCGGCGGGATGCGGCAGCGCGTCGCGCTCGCCAGGGCGCTGGCCGCGACCCTGCGCGTCGGCGGTGACCCGGAGCAGTCGCTGCTGCTGATGGACGAGCCGTTCGCCGCGCTCGACGCCATCACCCGCGACGTCCTGCAGGGCGAGCTGCTGCGCGTCTACCGCAGCACCGGCACCTCGGTGCTGTTCGTGACCCACGACGTCCGCGAGGCCGTCCGGCTCGGCCAGCGGGTCGTGCTGCTCTCGTCGCGGCCGGGCCGGGTCGTGCGGGAATGGCGCGACGTCCAGACCGCCGACGCCGAAGAGCTGACCTTGGAGATCACCGGTCACCTCCGGGAGGTGATCAGTACCCATGCCGCGGCTTGACCGCCCCGAAACCGCGGCGGAGGACGCCGACGAGGCCGTCGGCGCGGGACTCGACTCGCTCGACACCCCCACCGGTGAACGCCGGGAAAGCCGGGGGAAGCGATTCTTGCGCGGCTTCGTGCCGCCGGTCGTCTTCCTGGTCCTGCTGGTCGTGCTGTGGCAGGCGCTGTGGGCCGCCGCGTTCTGGCCGGAGTCGATGCTGCCCGCGCCGCTGGCGGTGTGGGACGAACTCGTCGGCATCACCGTCGACGGCGAGATCTTCGAGTTCGTGTGGACGTCGGTGCACCGGGCCGCGCTGGGCTTCCTGATCGGCGTGGTCATCGGGACCCCGCTGGGCTTGCTGGTGGCGAAGGTGCGGCTCGTCCGCTCGGCGGTCGGGCCGTTCCTGACCGGTCTGCAGAGCCTTCCGTCGGTGGCGTGGGTGCCGGCGGCGATCCTGTGGTTCGGGCTGAACGACGCGTCGATCTACTTCGTCGTCCTGCTGGGTTCCGTGCCTTCGATCGCGAACGGCCTCGTGTCGGGCATCGACCAGATCCCGCCGATCCTGCCGCGCGTCGGCCAGGTGATGGGCGCGAACCGGCTCTCGTCGGCGCGGCACATCCTGCTGCCCGCCGCGTTGCCCGGGTTCCTGGCCGGGCTCAAACAGGGCTGGGCGTTCTCGTGGCGCTCGCTGATGGCCGCGGAGTTGATCGCGCTGTCCCCGGCGCTCGGCAAGGGGCTCGGCGCGTACCTGAACGAAGGCTCGTCGTTCAACAGCATGGAAGCCGTGATCTCGGCGATCTTCCTGATCCTGCTGGTGGGCGTGGGCATCGAGCTGCTGGTGTTCCGGCCGCTGGAACGCTCGGTCCTGCGTGCCCGTGGTCTCACCGCGTCCCTTTAGGACTTTGGGCAGGCTAGCCTTACCCGCATGTCCGTTTCCGGTGTGCGGGTCAAGGTCGGCCTGACCGCGCTGATGATGTCGTTGCTGGTGGCCGGTTGCGGATCCTCGCAACCGGTCGACGAAACGCTGGTGCCGCCGGAATCCCGCGGCACCTTTCCGGTGACCGTCGAGCACAAGTACGGGGCGACGACGGTCGAGAAGCAGCCCTCGCGGGTCGTCACGCTCGGCCTGTCCGACCACGACGCCGTGCTGGCGCTCGGGATCAGGCCGGTCGGCGCCGTCGACTGGTTCAAGGAGCGGCCATACGGCAAGTGGCCGTGGACCCAGGCGCGCTGGGGCGAGAAGCAGCCGGAGATCGTCGGCGAACGCGACGACTTCAACCTGGAGAAGATCGCCGCGCTGAAGCCGGACCTGATCCTCGCCCAGTACAGCGGGATGAAGAAGGAGCAGTACGACAAGCTGTCGCAGCTAGCCCCGGTCGTCGCGCAGCCGCCGAAGTACGAGGACTACGCGGCGCCGTGGCAGGAGATGACCCGGATGGTGGGCCGCGCGCTGGGGCTCGCGCCGAAGGCCGACGACCTGATCGCCGGGATCGACCGGCGGTTCGCGCAGGCGCGGGCCGAGCACCCCGAGTTCGCGAAGCTGTCGATGGTCGTCGCCGACACCTTCGAGGCGGGCAAGTTCTCGGCCTTCACCACGACCGACCCGAAGATGATCTTCATGGCCGAGCTGGGTTTCCGGCCCTTCGACCCGGTGAAGGCGGAGAGCAAGCCGGAGAAGAACGTCGTCGAGGTCACCTCGGAACGGTTCGACCTGTTCGACGCGGACCGGCTGGTGTGGCTGAACTCCGACGTCGGCGCGGAGACCAGGGTGCGGGCCGATCCGGTGTACCGGAAGCTGAAGGTCTCGGCGGGCAAGCGGGATCTGTTCATCACCTACGAGAACCCGCCGGTCGGCGCCGCGATCTCGTTCAACACCGTGCTGAGCATCCCGTACGCGATCGAGCAGCTGGTGCCGAAACTGGCGGCCGTTCAAGGCTCGTGAGTGGCAAGGCTGGTTCTAACCGTCCTCACCACTCACGACCACCTGCACCGACTCGGTACTTTCGCGTGACTGGACGGACGGCACGTGTGATCAGACGGACGACACACGTGACTGGACGGACGGCACGGCGACGGCCGAGTCCCGCCGCGTGTCGTCCCTCTGATCACACGTGTCGTCCACTCGGTCACACGAAACCGCCCGGCCGTAGGTACCTGAAAACATGCTTGGCTCCAACAGCCCTTGCCACTCACGGGTCCGGGCGTTCATCTTCCGGAGGTGGCCTACCTACGGCACCGTAAGTTACGGTGTCGTAGGTAGCGTTTTCCGTACCCTGGAAGGACGAAGCGCATGGCGGTCCCCGAAACCACCCGGCTGATGCTCGAACTCGAAGGGACGGTCGAGGAGAACCTCAACCGCCATCTCGGGGTCGCCAAGGAATGGATGCCGCACGAATACGTCCCGTGGGACGAGGGCCGGAACTTCGCCGACCTCGGCGGGGAGGCGTGGGATCCCGGGCAGTCGCGGGTGTCGCCGATCGCGCGGACCTCGCTGGAGGTCAACCTCCTCACCGAGGACAACCTGCCGAGCTACCACCGCGAGATCGAGCGGGCCTTCGGCCGCGACGGCGCGTGGGGCACCTGGGTGCACCGCTGGACCGCCGAGGAAGGCCGCCACGGCATCTGCATCCGCGACTACCTGCTGGTGACGCGCGCGGTGGACCCGGTCGAGCTGGAGCGCATGCGGATGCAGACCATGGAGGCCGGCTACGACAGCGGCGACAAGGCGCTGCTGAACGTCTTCGCGTACGTGTCGTTCCAGGAGTTGGCGACGCGGATCTCGCACCGCAACACCGGGAAGTACACGCAGGATCCGATGTGCGAGAAGCTGCTCGCGCGGGTCGCGATGGACGAGAACCTGCACATGCTCTTCTACCGGAACCTGGTGCAGGCGTCGCTGGAGCTTTCCCCCGACGCGATGATGCGGGCCATCACCGACGAGGTCGTCCAGTTCCAGATGCCGGGCGCGGTGATCCCGAGCTTCGTGCGGAAGGCCGCGCTGATCGCGAAGGCGGGCATCTACGACCTGCGGATCCACCACGACGAGGTGATCTGGCCGTTGCTGCGGCAGTGGAAGATCTTCGAGCTCGAAGGGCTCGGCGAGGTGGGGGAGAAGGCGCGGGACGAACTCGATCAGTTCCTGAAGGCGCTCGACACCCAGGCGTCACGTTTCGAAGAGCGCCGGGCGGCCGCCGAGGCCCGCTCCGCCGCCCGGAAGTGACCGTGCCGGGATGTCATGAGGGGTCCCCTTAAGACGAAAAACGTCTTAAGGGGACCCCTCATGACATCCCTGCACGGCAACTTCCGGGCGGCGGCGCGGGCCTCGGCGGCCGCCCGGCGCTCTTCGAAACGTGACCCCTGGGTGTCGAGCGCCTTCAGGAACTGATCGAGTTCGTCCCGCTCCTTCTCCCCCACCGCGCCCAGCCCTTCGCGCTCCGGATCGGACTCGCGGCGGGCAGAGTGAGAGTGTAGAGTA
>NZ_NMQT01000084.1 GCF_002234405.1 Amycolatopsis thailandensis
CCTGAACTCAGACAGAGGGTTAGAACCCTCTTTACCACTCACGACTCTCGGCGAAATAGTGCTAATCGCCGAAATCGGGCACATCAATCTCGAAAATCGTCCCTTATGGACACTCGAGAGGAGGGTTGCCGAGGTTCGCTGGCGAACCGGCTCGGTCGAAATCACCGACCGGGACGCGATCCCGGTCTTCGGGTATTAGTCCGGCACGCGGTTCTATTACGCCTATCTGTCCGGACGGGCGTCTCGGGCCGGAACGCCCTGCAGGTCAGAACCCGAGCCCCAACCCCCGGTTCGCCCAAGCCTGGCGCCGGCCGGACCCGGCTGGAAGTGGTTTCATCCGAATTTCATGAACGCCGCCTAGCTTCGGCGGAGTGAGACCTCTGACTCCGCGCGTCCGGGCGGGCGCGCTCCTGATCGGCCTCGGCACGATGCTCTCGGCGTGCCGAGGCGGGCTTCCGGCTCTGTCTGCCGATTCTCCTCTCACGACGTCGACAACGACCTCGGACTCCGCTCCCCCGGTCCAGACCCACACCCTGACCGTGACACCTCCGGCGCCGGCCTCGACGTCCGCGCGAAGCCTCGAACCCGCCGCGATCGACCGGGTCTTCCAGGTCTACATGAACGGGCTCGCCAATCACGACATGACCGCGCTGCGCAGCGGGACGTGCCCGCGCTTGCGGGAGACCTTGCTCGGGTTCGAACTCCACGGGCATTACGTCGAGCGCTGGCAGATGCTGCCGTACTCCGTCCCGCCCGGGTACGAGGTCGTCACCGTGCAGGCCACGGTCACCCAGCGCAACGCGCGGACCGGGAAGCTCGCGGGCGACGTCGTCTATTCCTGGTATGTCGAGCGGAACGAGGACACGAACTACTACGTTTGCGGCTGGCTCGACTACAAGTGACTCCAGGAGGCCACCGGTGGAATCGGTCGCGCGACTCGTCAGGGAAGAACGGACGGACTTCGCCGCGTTCCTGCGGACACTGGCCCCGGAGCACTGGGACGCGCGAACGTTGTGTCCGGAGTGGACGGTCCGGGAGGTGGTCTCCCACGTGGTCGACTACGACGCCCTGCGCTTCCGCGGTCTGATCGTCCAGGCTGTCCGCGGCGGGCTTCGGCTGGACCGGATGAACGCGCTCAGTCTCGCGAAGGCACCCGAGCGGACGCCGGACGAGCTGATCGCGAGGATCGAGGGCAACCTCGATCCTCGTGGCCTGACGGCCGTGTTCGGCGGACGGGTGGGATTGCTCGACAGCCTCGTCCATCAGCAGGACATCCGGCGCCCGCTGGGACTTCCCCGCGAGGTGCCGGCGGAGCGGCTTCGTCACGCCTTGGCCTTCGCACGCCACGCCCGGGTGATCGGGGCGGACAAGCGCGCCCGCGGGCTACTGGTCGTCGCGACGGATCTCGACTGGTCGGCCGGATCCGGACCGGAAGTCCGCGGCCCGGGCGAGGCGCTCCTGATGGCGATCGCCGGACGCGCCGTGGCGTTGGACGAACTTTCGGGGCCCGGCGCGGCGATCCTCGCGTCCAGGCTGGACGACTGATCCCGGGTCAGCCCGGAAAAGCCTTCGCCAGCACAGCGAAAGCCGAGTCCAGCCGCTGACGATGGCCCGCGACGAGATCCGCGAGTTCCTCTCCGGCGAGACCACGCCGGACCGTCGCCACGGCGACAGTGCGGTACGCGGCGACGACGAGGGCGGCGACCAGCTCGCCGTCACCCGAGAACCGGGCGTCGCCGTCGAGTTCGCCCGCCAGCTCCGCGTCGATCTCGTGCTCGAATTCGCGAAGCCGCGCGACGAGCGCGCGAGACCCGGCGATCGTGCAGATGAACGGCAGGGCGCCCTCGGTCAATCCGGACAGGGGATGCCGCTCCTCCACCAGCCCGACGGCCATGGCGCGCAGCGCCTCGACGGCACCGACATCGTCCGCCCGCTCACGGATCGCCGCCCGCACCATGCCGACGGCGTCCGGAAGCCGGTCGAGCGCGATGTCCTCCTTGCGATCGAAGTGCGAGAACACGGTCACCTTCGAAACGCCGGCCGCGGCGGCCACCTCGGCGACGGTGACGTCGTCGAAACCGCGCTCCACGAACATCTTCGTCGCGACCGTGGCGATATGCGCCCGCGTCTTCGCGCCGCCTCGGTCTCCTCGCTTCGCCATGTGACAACCTTACCTTTACTCATTAAGCTTACCAAGTAAACTTACCGAGTAAGCTTTGGAGTTGTCATGACGAGTGCCGATGTGATCGTGGTCGGAGCGGGGCCCACCGGCCTCCTCGCCGCCGGCGAGCTTGCCTTGCGAGGAGTGCGGGTGACCGTGCTGGAGCGGCTCGCGGAGCCGGATCCGACGATCAAGTCCGGTTCCCTCAACGTCGCCAGCGCCGAGATCCTGGACCGGCGCGGCCTGCTGCCCGCCGCGGAAGAGGTTCAACGCCGTCGTTTGGCCGAGGCCAACGCCTTCACCGCCGGCCGGTCGAACCGGACGGTGCGCGAACTGACGGCCGCGGCGGGCCGGAAGTCACGCCGGTTCGCGGTCATCGGGCATTTCGCGGGGCTCATGTTCCGGCAGGACATGGTCGACCAGTCCGATCCGGCGCTGGCCGCGCACGCGGCGGTGGCGAACGGGATCTTGGTGCCGCAGCACGACCTCGAACTGTTGCTCGGCGAACACTGCGCCCGGCTGGGCGTCGAGGTCCGCCGCGGCGTGGAGGTCACGGATCTGCGCAGCACCGGCGAGGGCCTCGACGACGATGCCGACGTGGTCGTCGAGACCAGCGCGGGCGACTTCACCGCGGGATGGGTCGTCGCGGCCGACGGCGGGCGAAGCGTCGTCCGCAAGCGGCTCGGCGTCGAGTTCGAGGGCACGGATCCGGAAATGGTGGGCTACCAGGCCATCGCGGACATCGACGACCCGAGCGAACTGCGGCGCGGGTGGAATTGGACGCCGCGCGGCATCTACACCTACGGCCCCGTGCCGGGCCGCATCCTCGTCGCCCGGTTCGCGCCGCAGCCGGAGGACAAGAACGCTCCCGTGACCGTCGAAGAACTCCAGAGCGCGGTCCGCGACGTCACCGGCGTCCCGGTGACGATCACCGCGCTACGAGGACGGGCGACGCGATGGTCGGACAACGCGCGCCAGGCCCGGAACTACCGTCGAGGCAGGGTTTTCCTGGCAGGCGACGCCGCTCACGTGCACTCGCCGTTCAGCGCCCAGGGGCTCAACCTCGGCCTCGGCGACGCCGTCAACCTCGGCTGGAAACTCGCCGCGACCATCAACCGCCAGGCCCCCACCGGACTGCTCGACACCTACCAGACCGAACGGCATCCGATCGGGGCGTGGGTCCTCGACTGGACGCGTGCCCAGGTGGCGCTCATGCGGGGCGACGAACGGACGGCCCGGTTGCGGAAGGTCGTGGGCGACGAACTCTTCACCGTGCCCGGCGTGACCAATCACGTGATCGCGCTCTCGTCCGGGATCATGCAGCGCTACGACGTCGCCGAGGACGCCACCGCTCCGGTCGGCTCGATCGCCGGAGACGTCGAACTCGCGTCCGGCTCACGACTCGCCGACCACGCTCACGACGGCCGCTTCGTGCTCGTCGACCGGTCACCCGACGGCCGGTACGCCGACGCTGTCCGCGGGTTGGCGGACAGCGTCGCGTACACGGCCGACCCGATCTCCGACGCCTCCCAGCCGAGCCTGCTCGTGCGCCCGGACGGGATCATCGCCTGGGCGGACGTCTCCGAGGACTCCGGAAACGACACAGTCGACGCGCGGAAGCTGCTCGACATCGCCATCGGACGCTGGGTCGGCGCCTGAATCTCTCACAGGGCGGTGGAGCGGCTCACGGACTCCCAAGCGGCCAGCTCCGCCGCCCT
Organism: Amycolatopsis thailandensis; assembly: GCF_002234405.1. Taxonomy (GTDB): domain Bacteria; phylum Actinomycetota; class Actinomycetes; order Mycobacteriales; family Pseudonocardiaceae; genus Amycolatopsis; species Amycolatopsis thailandensis. The sequence continues at coordinate 3,880 of NZ_NMQT01000084.1, forward strand.
GGCCTCCTGCGAGGCCCGGAGACCGTCGACGGCGTCATCGCCGAGGGCGAGCCGAAGCGGCGGGTTGTCGCTGTCGAGCACCTTCAAGATCGCGGCAGCGGCCTTCGCCGGGTCGCCGGGCTGGGAACCGTCCATCCCTTCGACGAAATCCCGGATGGTGCCCGTGGATTCGCGATAGGCGTCGATCACCCGCGAGCGCTGCAACCGGCTGCCGCCGAACCCGGTCCGGAAAGCGCCGGGCTCCACGATCAGCACCTTCACGCCGAAAGGCGCGACCTCGGCGGCGAGGGCTTCCGACATCGCTTCCAGGGCGAACTTCGCCGAACAGTAAGCCCCGAATCCGGGTGGGCTCTGCTGTCCGCCCATCGAACTCATCTGCACGATCGCCCCGCTTCCCTGCTCCCGGAGATGCGGCAGGACGGCCTTCGTCACCTCGACGGCACCGAAGAACATCACGTCCATCAGCTTCCGCAGGTCGGGCATGGCCAGTTCCTCGACGGCGCCGACCGAGCCATGGCCGGCGTTGTTGACCACGACGTCGATCCGGCCGAACTCGGCGAGGGTGGCCTGGACGGCGGCCTCGACCTGAGCGGGGTCGGTGACATCGAGCGCCGCGGCACGCACCCGGCCCTGGCCGAGCTCGACCAGTTCGGCCAGGGTTTCCGGACGGCGCGCCGTGGCCATCACGCGGTCACCGGCGTCGAGCGCGGCCAGGACGAGGTGCCTGCCGAACCCGGACGAGCAGCCGGTGATCAGCCAGACGCGGCCCTCGGTTTCCTTCGCCATTCTTGTTCCCTCCAGTGAAGTTCCTGCGACCCATCCTGTGGAGATCTCGCTTTGCCCGCCAACACCGGCTTCCTGGTGCGGCTACAGTCAGAGCCTGTGACCCCCGAGCTGCGGCAGCTGCGCTACTTCGTCGCCGTCGCCGAAGACGCGAGCTTCACCAAGGCCGCGCGCCGCCTGCACATCGCGCAGCAGTCGCTTTCCCAGCAGATCACCGTCCTGGAACGGCTTCTCGGCGCGAGCCTGCTACGGCGCGACAGCCGGGGGACACGGCTCACCGAAATCGGATCGCTGTTCCTGCCGGAAGCCCGCGCGGTGCTCGCGCGCAACGAGGAAGCACTTTCGGTGCTGAACAGGGCGATGCGCGGCGAGATCGGCACGCTCCACCTCGGTTTCCTCACCACCACGGCCAACTACCTGCTCCCGCCGGTGGTGCGCGCGGTCCGCGACCGTCTCCCCGATCTCACCCTCACCACGGACGACACCCAGATCGCGCCGCTCGTCGACGGGCTCACCGACGGGCGCTACGACCTGATCTTCACGCGGCCGCCTCTGGTCGACGGCCTCGAGACCCGCACGTTGATCACCGAGGAGGTCTGCGCGGTCCTCCCGGAGGGACATCGGCTCGCCACCAGAGCCGAATTGAAGCTCGCGGACCTGGCCGACGAGCCTTGGGTGCTCACGCCACGGAGTTCGTGGGAGCCCTGGCATCGCCGCTACGACGGCGAATTCGAGGCGGCCGGGTTCACGCCACGCGTCGTCCAGCGGGCCACGACCGTGCAGGGTCTGCTCGGCCTGGTCGCCGCCGGGATCGGCGTCACGAGACTGGCCCGCTCTTCGCACAGCCTGCGGCGAAGCGGTGTGGTGTTCGTGCCGCTGGCGGGCGACACGGCCCGCACCGTGGTGGCCTGGGCTCCGGGGAACGACAAGCCCGCGTTGCCCGGCGTCCTCGACATCGTGTCCGAGCTGGCGGCCGGAACGGACCTGACGGAGGCGGGCTGAACCGGCATCGCCACCGTCACACCACCATGATCACCCGGACGGGCATCGGCTTCCGTAGAATCCGGTGACGATGCGACGTTTCCGGTGGTGGTGGGGTGCTCTCGCGCTCACGTTCGTGGTGGTTCTCGTCGGGTTCATTGCCTTTACCGGGTCGGAAAGCCGCCCAGGGCAGCCGTCCCCGCGCCAAGGGCCGCCGGGAACGGGGCCGTTGACGGTCGTCTCCATCGGCGACAGCACGGTTTCCGGTGAGGGCGCGGGCAACTACCTGCCCACGACCAACGGGCAGGGCGGCAACTGGTGTCACCGCTCCCCCAACGCCTTCGTCGAGCAGGTCAAGATCCCGGACGTCACCGCGCGGGTGAACCTCGCGTGTTCGGGCGCGCCGTCGGAGCAGATCGCTCTCGGCGAGGCGAAGCAGTGGACCGAGCCTTCGCAGGCCCAGCAGCTGGCGAACCTGATCAAGGACCACCGGATCGCCGCGGTGGTGATCGCGATCGGCGCGAACGACGAGCCGAAGTTCTCCGCTCAGGTCAGCGAGTGCTTCAAGGCGTGGTTCTCCCCGCAGAACCCGCCGTGCAGCACGGAACTCCGCAAGACCTGGAAGTCCAAAGTGGACGCCATGGTGCCGAAGGTGACCAACGCCGTCGCCGACGTCAAGAAGGTGCTGGCGCAGGCCGGTTACGTCCCGGCGGACTACCAGCTCGTGCTGATGTCGTACGCCTCGCCTGTCGGGCCCCAGATCCCGGAAGCGCTGCGCAGTCTCAACGGCTGCCCGTTCCGCACCGAGGATCTGGAGTGGATGCGCCGCGACGGCGTCTCCGTCCTGTCGGACGGGATCAAGCAGGCGTCGAGGGCGACCAGCGCGCGGTTCCTCGACCTCTCACGGGCGGGCGCCGGCCGTGAGGCGTGCAGCAGCGACCCGGCGAACGAGTGGTTCAGCAGGCTGACACTCCAACTGAGCGACCTCGGCCAAGTGGACCGCGCGAGCCACGCGCTGCAGGAGTCGTTCCATCCCAACGCGAACGGCCACGCGCAGATCGCGAACTGCCTCAACGAGTTCCTCGCCGCGCGCGGCGGCAACGCGTCGTGCCTCTCCGGGGCCGACGGCAAACTGCACGCCGCGCCCGAGGTCGTCGCCCGCTAGAACCGCCAGAGCCCCTAGAGATCCAGCGCGGCGCGCAACGCGATGTCGATGCGCTCCTGGACCTCTTGGTCGATCTCGGCGATCTTCTCGTCGAACCACGGCCGGTACAGGCGCGTGAGGTTCAGCGTGGACACCCAGTACCGCGCGTCGACGGCGACGCCGAGGATGTCCTGCGGATCACGGTCCAGCAGTTCGGTGCCGAGCAGCCATGGCCGCTCGGATTCGTTCACCCCGTCCGAGGACAGCAGGACGACGGTGCGCTGCCGTGCCGGTTCGGTCGGGGGGTGGTACGTCCAGACTTCACCCCTGTGCACGCAGATCCTTCTCCGCGGCGGTCAGCTCGGCCTCGTCCGATTCGGCGGACGGTGCGGCCGGAGCGCGCTGCGGGGTGTATCCGGTGCGGACGGCTTCCCGGCGGGCCGCCTTGGACAACCACGACGAGACCGAGATCCCGTGTGCCTTGGCGGCCCGCTCGGCGAACTCGAGCGCACCACTGTCGAGTGAGAGAGTGACCTTACGTGTTGCCATACCTTTTATCGTACCAGCGCAGCGCAAGCCCACCCGTTTTCCGATCTCACAGGGTGGGCGAGCGCCCCTCGAACGGCGTCGACAGCACCACCGTGGTCCGGGTCGAGACCTTGGCGGACTCGCGGATGCGGCGGAGCAGGTCCTCCAGGCCGAGCGGCGAAGCCACCCGGACCAGGAGGATGTACGACTCGTCCCCGGCGACCGAGTAGCAGGACTCGATCTCCTTGATGTGCTCGAGCCGCTGGGGATAGTCGTCCGGAGCGGCCGGGTCGTTCGGCGTCAGCGAGATCAGCGCCGTGAGCGGGAGGCCGATCTGCTCGCCGTCGAGCCGCGCGGTGTACCCGAGGATCACCCCGCGCTGCTCCAGCCGACGCACCCGCTGGTGCACCGCCGACACCGAAAGCCCGACGCGTTCGGCCAGATCGGTGAAACTGCGCCGTCCGTCCGCGGCCAGCTCCTGCACGATGGCCTGATCCAGCGGCTCCAGGGAAGCCGTCATGCGTCGAGCACGATCAGGTCGTGCGGACGCTGGTTGACCGACTCGACGCCGTCCTCGGTGACCACGACGATGTCCTCGATGCGGGCGCCCCAGCGACCCGGCTGGTAGATGCCGGGCTCGACGCTGAAGGCCATGCCCGGCTCCAGCGGGAGCGCGTTGCCCTTGATGATGTACGGCTCTTCGTGCACGTCCAGGCCGATGCCGTGGCCGGTGCGGTGGATGAAGAACTCGCCGTAACCCGCCTCGGCGATGATGTCGCGCGCGGCGGCGTCGATCGACTCGGCGGTGGCACCGGGACGCACGGCTTCCACGGCGGCACGCTGGGCGCGCTGCAGGACGGCGTAGGTCTCGGCGACGTCAGCGTCCCGCGGCTCGCCGACCGCGTAGGTGCGGGTGGAGTCGGAGTTGTAGCCCTCGGCGATCGGGCCGCCGATGTCGACCACGACGACGTCGCCGCGCTCGATGACGCGCTCGGAGACGTCGTGGTGCGGGCTGGCGCCGTTGGGGCCCGAGCCGACGATCACGAAGTCGGCGTGGGTGTGGCCCTCTTCGACGATCGCGGCGGTGATGTCCGCGCCGACCTCGGCCTCGGTGCGGCCGGGGCGCAGCCATTCGTGCACGCGGGCGTGGACGCGGTCGATGGCCGCACCCGCGTCGCGCAGCGCCTGGATCTCGGCGGCGTCCTTGCGCATCCGCAGTTCGCGCACGATCGGCCCGGCCAGCGTCTGCTCGGCGTCACCGAGCGCGCCGCGGAAGGCGAGGACGTGCAGGGCCGGGGTGAAGTCGCTGACCGCGACCCGGCCGGGCTTGCCCAGCCTGTCGGCGACCAGTTCGTAGGCGTTGTCCCCGTCGACCCAGGTGACGATCTCGATGCCGAGTTCGTCGGCCGGGACGTCGGCGTAGCCGGGGGCCTCCAGCTTCGGCAGCACCAGCGCCGGGACACCGTCGGCCGGGATCACCAGCGTGGTCAGCCGTTCGAAGGAACCCCCGGCCTGGCCGATGAGGTAGCGCAGGTCCGAGCCGGGAGCGATCAGCAGGGCGTCGGTGCCGGCGGCGGCCGCGGCGGCGCGGGCCCTGTCGAGGCGGGCGCGGAGGCCGGCGGCGTCGGGGGCTGGGTTGTGAAGGGAACGGCGCGACATGATGGCGAGCCTAGTCGGTCCGTGCCCCTTCGTTCACCAGCCGGTCACCCCCGATCGGGGCGGGATCGTCGAGCCCGCGCCAGACCCGGAAGATCGCCGGGAAGACGCCCGCGATCAGATACAGACCGCCGAACACGGCGAGCGCGCCGACAAGGCCCACGCCGTCCAGCAGCAGCCCCGCCGCCATCGAGCCGAGCGGCATCGCCGCGAGCACCCCGCCCACGAGGAGGCTGAGCACCCGGCCGCGGACCGCTTCCGGTACGCGTTCGTAGACCGCCGGGAGCACGATCGGGTTGAGCGCGCCCGCCCCGATCCCGGCGACCACGAGTCCGGCGAGCAGGACGGCGGGCGCCGGTTCCAGCGCGAGCAAGGCGAACCGCGGCGCGCCCTCGATGCCGACGGCGACGAGGAGCGCCGTCCTCCGGGAGAACCGATGGCCCACCCAGCCGTAGATCGCCGAACCGAGCAGCGCGCCCGCCGCGACCGCGGTGATCATCGCGCCGATGAGCGCGGTGCTGTGCAGGACCTGATCGCCGTACGCCGGGTACAGGACGCCGAGCAGGCCGAAGTCGAGGCTGTTGGTGAGCATCAGCATGCCCACCATCGCGCGCAGCAGACTGTCGCGCTTGATGTACCCGAGCCCTTCGCGCAGTTCCTTGAGGTAGCCGCCAGACGACGGCCTCGGCGGACCGGCCGCGGACGGGATCAGCGTGAACACCAGCACGGCGGACAGCAGCAACGCGCCGGCGTCGACGTAGAGCACCTGCATTGGTCCGATCAGCGCGATGAGCGCGCCCGCGGCGGGTCCGCCGACCATCCGGCCCGTCCTCATCGCCGCTTCGACGGCACTGGCCGCCCGGCTCACGCGAACCCCGCCGAGTTCGGCGACTCCCGGGAGCAATACCTGCTTCGCGGTGTCGGCTGGACCGCGGGACACGCCCATCACGAACGACAGCGCGATCAGTCCGGGCAGGCTGAGCCCCGTCGTGTTCATCGCGAGCGGGATCAGCAGGACCGTGACGGTGGTCAGCAGGTCCGCGCCGACGCTGGCCCGGCGGGTACCGACGCGGTCCACGATCGGCCCGCCCAGCAAGGCGGCGACCATCAGGCCGAGCACTTCCGCCGCCGTCACGAGGCCGGTCTTCGTCCCGCTGCCGGTGCTTTGCAGGACGAACCAGGGAATCGCGAGCAGTGTCATCATCACCCCGGCCGAGGAGATCCCCGAAGCCACGACCAGCGCCCCCAGTGGCATCCGGCTCATGGCGTCTCCGGCCGCGATTTCCTCGGGAAGGCGGCCCAGTGCACCCGGACGGAGGTATCGCCTTCCTCGACCGGACGGTGGTAGCGCTTGATCACTTCGAGGATCTCGTCACTCAGCGCGGCGGCCTCGTCCGGTGTCAGCGACAGGGGCGAATCGTGGAACGAGACCTTGTCGATCCACTCGTCCGACCACTCGCGCATCTCGGCGACGAACTGCGCCTCGGCCGCGTAGCGCTGCTCGACCATCGTGTGGGCGTACGTGCTGAACGGCCCCGCGAGATCGGGATCCCGGATGAAGTCCTGGCCCTGGAGCTGGTCCCCGTCGTGCACGGCCTTCCACCACCGGTCCCGCCGGTTGCCGCGCTCGGAGTCTTCGGTGACCAGGCCGTACTCGGCCAGCTGGCGCAGATGCCAGCTGGTGGTCCCGGAGCTCTCCCCCAGCCGCTTCCCCAGTCCGGACGCCGTCGCCGGGCCGTCCTCCCGCAGCAGTTCAAGGATCCTGACCCGCAGTGGATGCGACAAGGCCCGCAAAAGGCGTCCGTCGATCCGCGCGAGATACCTCTCGCTCTTCCCCATGACACCGATCCTACATCGCAAAGAGTTCTCTGCAATCGATCCGAGTCAAAGAAGCGATTCTGGAGTTTGACCTCTACTTAAGTTCAGGTTCTACGGTCTGTGCCATGACAACCGACACGCCCTACCAGCTCGCCGTCGTGATCAGCAGCGTCCGCGAGGGCCGCTTCGCCCCCGTCGTCGCGAACTGGTTCCTCGAACGTGCGAAACAGCGCGAAGACGTCACCCTGTCCGTCATCGACCTCGCCGAAGCCCCCGACAGCCTCTCCCCCGGCGTCTCCGCCGCGGACGCCGTCGTCGTGATCGTCCCCGAGTACAACCACAGCTACCCCGGCCCGCTCAAGACCGCGCTCGACGCCACCGGCCCCGAGTGGCACGGCAAGCCGGTCGCTTTCGTTTCCTACGGCGGGATCTCCGGCGGCCTGCGCGCGGTCGAGCACCTGCGCCCGGTCTTCGCCGAACTCCACGCCGCGACGATCCGCGAAACCGTGAGTTTTCCCTACGCCTGGAACCACTTCGGCCCCGACGGCGAGCACGACGACACCGAAGGCGCGACCGTCGCGGCCACCACTCTGCTGAACCAGTTGGCCTGGTGGGCCAACGCCCTGCGCGACGCACGACGGGTGCGTCCCTACGCCGCCTGACCCGATGTTCGTGGAGGACCCGGCTGGGGGTCGGGTCCTTCACGGACATTCGGGCCGGGACATGGCAGGCTGTCCGCGTGACCGGACCACTCGCTCTCCTCGATTCCGCGAGCCTCTACTTCCGCTCGTTCTACGCACTGCCCGAGTCGATGACCGCCCCGGACGGGACGCCGGTCAACGCCGTACGCGGGTTCACCGACACCGTCGCGCGGATCCTCGTCGACCGCCGGCCTTCCCGGCTCGTGGCTTGCCTGGACGCGGACTGGCGGCCGAAGTTCCGCACCGACCTGCTGCCCAGCTACAAGGCGCACCGAGTGGCCGAAGAGGTCCCCGAGGGTGGCGATGTCGAAGAGGTGCCGGACACCCTGACCCCACAGGTGCCGATCATCCTCGAACTGCTGGAGGCCTTCGGGCTCGCGACGGCCGAAGCGGCCGGGTACGAGGCCGACGACGTCATCGGCGCGCTCGCGATCCGCGAAGAGAAGTCGCCGGTCGAGGTCATCACCGGTGACCGCGACCTGTTCCAGCTCGTCCGCCACGAGCCGACGCCGACGGTGGTCATCTACGTCGGCAAGGGCTGGAACAAGGCCGAAATCCTCGGCCCGGACGAGCTCGCCGAGAAGTACGGGATCCCGGCCGGGAACGCCGGTCCCGGCTACGCCGACATGGCCGCGCTGCGCGGGGACCCTTCGGACGGGCTGCCCGGCGTCGCCGGGATCGGCGAGAAGACCGCGGCGAAGCTGATCACGCAGTTCGGCTCGCTTCAAGAGCTGATCGAGGCGTCCAACGCGGGCGATTCGCGGGTTCCGCTCAAGACCCGCCTGCGGCTGACCGACGCCGCCGACTACCTCGCGGTCGCGCCGACCGTCGTGCGGGTGGCGGCCGACGCTCCGGTCGAGCAGTCCCGCCCGGACACCGTCCCGTCCGAACCCGCCGACCCGGACAAGGTCGCGGAACTGGCGGAGCGCTGGAATCTCGGCCGTTCCGTGGAGCGCCTGCTGGCCGCGCTCCCCAAGTCGTGAGCAACACCGAGGCGGCCCCGGCCGAGCTGCTGTGCCGGGACCGGCCCGGCGACGGTGTCACCGTGCTGACCCCGCGCGACGTCCCGCTCGGCGGGCCGCGCGCGATCCGGGTCCGCCGGACACTTCCGCAGCGGCAGCGGTCCTTGATCGGCGCGTGGTGTTTCGCCGACCACTACGGACCGCAGGACGTGCCGGAGTCGGGTGGGATGGACGTCGCCCCGCATCCGCACACCGGGCTGCAGACCGCGAGCTGGCTGTTCAGCGGCGAAATCGAGCACCGCGACAGCATCGGCACCCACGCCGTGGTCCGGCCCGGCGAACTCAACCTGATGACCGCCGGGCACGGCATCGCGCACTCCGAAGTATCCACAGTGTCCACTCCGGACACCGCGACGCTGCACGGCGTCCAGCTCTGGATCGCGCTGCCGGACGAACACCGCGACACCGCACGGGACTTCCGGCACTACGCGCCGCCTTTGCTCCGGTTGTCCGGAGCCACGGCGCGGGTGTTCCTCGGCAGCCTCGCGGGGACCACTTCACCGGTCCCCGCGTTCACTCCCTTGCTGGGGGCCGAGCTCACCGTCGAGCCCGGGGCGACCTTGGCCCTCGACGTCGACCCCACCTTCGAACACGGTGTCCTCCAGGACGTCGGCTCCGTCACCGTCGCCGGAACCGCGCTGGGCACCGGGGAACTCGCGTACCTCGCGCCCGGCGCCGGACGGCTGGAGCTGACGAACGACGGCGCCGAACCGGCCCGGGTGCTCCTGCTCGGCGGGACGCCGTTCACTGAAGAACTCGTCATGTGGTGGAACTTCGTGGGCCGCAGCCACGAAGAGATCGCCGAGTACCGGGAGGCGTGGCAAGCCCAGGCGGACCGATTCGGCTCCGTGGAAGGCTACAGGGGCACCACGACGTGGTTGCCCGCACCGACGTTGCCGCAGGTGCGGATCAAACCGCGTCGCAATCCGTCGTAGTCCCCTGTCCTGATCGCTCGCCTTCTCGACGTCTACCAGCCACCGCCGAACGCCGGTCCGTGAAGGCCTCCTTGCCTACCTTGAAGGTAGCGAAGGAGGCCTTCACGGCCTAGAAGAACGTCCCGCACCACGGGGCACGCGCGGTGTGGAACAGCGTGTCGGCACGATCGACCGCCGACTCGTCCAGCACCTCGACCCGGCCTGACAACGCCAAGTCGGCGAAGAGCCCGTGGCCGAGGTACAGCGACGACAAGGTGGCGACGTCCAGTCGCAGATCCGCCCCGGCGGTCGTGCGTTCCACCCCGCCGGAGCCGACGACATAACGGCCGTTGTTGTCGGGGAGCTGCTTGTCGAGCACTTCCAGCACCACGGGCTCGGCGGTGCCGTAGGTGCGCGCCCGCAGCGCGGCGAGCACGTCGACGAGCCGCAGCCACAGGTCGTCCATGACTTCGACGGTGTTCACCGCACGCGGGTCGGTGAGCAGTTCGGCGATCGGCTCGTCCACCGGGCGGGCTCGGCCGGTGACGGCGGAGACCAGGTCGACCGACAGCAGGAACCGCCACAATCCCGCCCAGGCCCGCGGTGTCGCGGCATCGAGTTCGCGGATGTCCAGGATCGCTCCCCGTTCCGGCGCCTGCCGGTCGCGCACGTCGATGGTCTGGTAGACGACGTAACCGTCATCGCCGTCCGGTCCACTGTGGACGGCGACGCGATAGCCGTCGTTCCCCGTGACCAGCCGGTCGAAGAAGCCCGGCCACCACTGTGCCGGTCGGGCGAGGAATCCCGGCCTCGTTCCCTCGAAACGGTCGTACAGCGCCGGAACGCGCTCGACGGCCTCGGCAGGGGTGACGAGCCTGACCACGCCGTCCCGCCCGACGCCGTCACGAACCCGGGCGCGAGGGCGTTCGACGGAAACGCCCTTGCAGAAAGTGGCCGCGCCGTAACCGAAGCGCCCGTAGATCACGCCTTCCGACGCGTGCAGCGCGGCCAGCGGGACGCCGCGCGCGGCGAAGTCTTCCAGCTGAACGGCCATCATCGCGGTGAGAATGCCGCGGCGGGTCCAGTCCGCGCGGACGGCGACGCCGTCGACAGCCGCGGTGACGAGCTTCTGTCCACCTGGGACGGTGAGCTCGGTGTCGAAGGAACTGGCGATCCCCACCGGGGTGTCGTGGTCGTCGAACGCGGCGAACTTCCCGGCCGCGGGCCACGTCGGCGCCATCTTGGCCCAGGCTTCGTCCGAGGCAGGCTTGCCGTGCAAGGCCTCCGACAGAAGGTCGAGGCAAGCCCGTTGCTCGCCTTCGGACACGGCGCGTACGTGGAATTCGCTCATGCCAGGAGATCCTGCCGTCCGGCCCCGGCGAACCCAACCGGTTTTCAGGCCGGCGCGCCGACCTCGTACCGGCCGTCTTCACCGGTGACGGTGATCGTGACGGTCTTGCCCTCCCCGCCGACCTGGACGGTGCAGGTGAACGTGCTGCCGTCCTTGACCGTCTGGTTCGCCGGGCAGAGCACGTCGCCGACTTCGCCGAGCTGGTAGGTCTCGGTGAGGATCTTCCGCACGTCCGCTTGCATGGTCCGGGGGTCGAAGACTCTGCCGGGTGCGCTGGAGGGCGAACCGCCGCTGGCCGACGAACTCGACGAGGCGCTCGTCGTCGGTGTGGCCGTGACGGTCTTCGTCGCCGGCGCGGGTGCCGGGGCGTCCGAACACGCCGCCAGTCCCGCGAAAGCGGCACAGCACAGAACGACCGTCGCGACGGCTCGCCTGCTCAAGCTTCTCCACCCCCACACCGAATGTGATCATCCAACGTCAGAAGAAGGTACCGCACCAGGGGTTCACTCGCGTGCCGAACAGCAGGTCCGCTCGCTCCAACGCGGTCTCACCGGTGGCCCGGACGCGGCCGGCGACCGCGAGCTCCGACGCGCGCCAGGCGCCGAGATACATCATCGACAAGGTGTCGACGTTCATTTCGAGATCCGCCGGGTCGGTGGTGCGTGCCGCGCCGTCCGCGGAAAGCCGGTAGCGGCCGGAGTTGTGCTCCAGGAAGGGATCGGTGACTTCGATGACGGCCGGTTCGCCCCGGTAGGTGCGAGCGTCGAGCATCGTGGCGACGTCGACCAGCCGGAGCCAGCCCTCGTCCTGGAGCTTCTCCACGGTCACGTGCCGAGGGTCGGTGAACAGCAACTCCACCGGTTCGTCGAGCGGCCGTTTCTCGGCGGTGATGCGGTCGACAAGGTCCACCGACAGCAGATACCGCCACAGTCCCGCGAACGCCTCGGAGCCCGAGTAGTGGAAGGACTGGATCTTCAGCAGCGACGGGGCATCGAATCTGGCCCTCTCTACGGTGTAGGTCACATAGCCGTCGACGCCGTCCGGGCCCCGATGCACGGCTGTCGAGACAGGAGTGGTGGCCCGGCGCACTTCCCGCTCGTAACCCGGCCACAGATGCGGGCTCCGCGCGATCATGCCGGGCCTGGTGCGCGGAAGCGCGTCGAAGAGCGACGGCCACTGTTCGATGGTGCTTTCCAGGCCCAGCACGGAGATCTGCCCGCCCACCGGGGCCTCGGGACGGAACCGGGCACGGTGCCTGTCGACCTCGATCGACTTGGCCCGCGCGCCGACGCCGTAACCGAACCTGCCGTAGATGGCGCCCTCGGAGGCGTGCAGCATCGCCGCCGGCACGCCGCGAGCGGCGAAATCCTCGAACTGGGCGCGCATCAGGCCGGTCAGCACGCCGCGACGGGTGCGATCGGCGCGGACACCGACCAGGCTGACCGCGGCCAGCGGCGTGGTCGCGCCGCCGGGCAGCGTCATTTCCGAATCGAAGGACCGGGCGGTGCCGATCAGCTCCGGGTCGAATGCGGCGAACCCGCGATCCGGCTGCATCGACGCGGCGATGGCCGACCATTCCTCGTCGGTCATCTCCTTGGCGTGCAAGGCACGCCTGAACACATCGGTCGCGGCCCGTTCCTCGTCGGACCGCAGCAGCCGCACTGAGAAGTCGCTCATGGGACGATCATGCAGGATCGACCGCCCCCGGCGCCCGCCGTTTACTTGGTGACGGCGGGCGGCGAGACCTCGTAGTTGCCGGTGTCACCCTTCACGGTGATCGGCACCTCCTGCGGCTTGCCCTCGATCGTCGCGGTGCAGGTGAACTTCACCCCGTCCTTGACCTCCTGGCCCGAGGGGCAGGTGACCGCGCTGATCTCCTTGATCCCGTAGGTCTCGGTGAGCAGCTTCTGCACGTCGGTCTGCATCTGGGTGTTGTTGAACACCTGGGTGTTGAACCAGCCCGGCGTGACGAATCCGAGGATGCCGACCGCGGCGATGATCACCACGAGCGCGCCGATCCCGATGAACAGGCCCTTCTTGGACTTCGGCTTGTCCTGCGTCTCGCCCTGGGTGCCGGGGAACTGGCCCTGGCCGTAGTCGTACTGGCCCGGCTGCTGCGGCTGCCCGTACTGCGGCTGCTGCTGCGGACCGCTCTGCGGGTAGCCAGGCTGCTGCTGGGGGCCGCTCTGCGGATAACCCGGCTGCTGCCCGTACTGCGGCTGCTGGCCCCACTGAGGCTGCTGTTGCTGCGTCTGGGAGGGGTCATAGCCAGGCTGCTGCGGATATCCCGGCTGCTGCTGCGACGGGTCGTAAGGTGCGGGCTGCTGGCCCCATTGGGGCTGTTGCTGCTGCGTCTGCGACGGGTCTTGCTGCGGCTGCTGCCCCCATTGCGGTTGCTGCTGCGGGCCGCTCGGCGGTTGAGCGCCGCCCGGCTGTTGCCCGTAGCCCGGCTGCTGCCCCCACTGGGGCTGCTGCTGCGGGTCGTTGCCGCCATACGGCGTGCTCATCGTTCGCCTCCGCCTGTTCCGCGATCGTCACCGGCCCACCGACCTTGGCCGTCGTGGGCGATCCAACCACAGGTCCGGGCCCCTGCCCACTGTTCCCGGGTGGTGTCGGAGCAACTAGCCGCGACCGTGCTCACACCGGTGGCGGCATCCGGTCCGCCAGTCAGCCCAATACCTCGTGGCATCGGCCCGAGGACCGCGCGCTATGAAAGGTCCTTTCCTTGCAAAATCTGCAAGGAAAGGACCTTTCATAGCGCTTGAGTTGAACGAACGCGGATCAGGCGCCGCCCGCCGCCACGACTCCCCGGCGCAGGGCCTTGACCGCGTCCGAGGCCGCCGCGCCGACCGGATCCGCCTTCCCGAGGACGTCGCGGATCTGGTCCAGCAGGTCGATGACCTGCCGCGACCAGCGCACGAAGTCACCGGCGGAAAGCTCCTGTCCGTTCGCCTCGGCGGCGGTGAGGACCTTCTCCAGCGACTCGCCGCGCGCCCAGCGGTAGACGGGCCAGGCGAACCCGGCATCGGGCTCACGGGTGCGGTCCAGCTTGTGCCGCCGCTCGTCTTCGGTGAGCTCCATCCACAGGCGCCCGGTCGCCTGCCAGGCGTCGAGCACCTTCCCCGCGGGCAGACGAGGCTCTCCCGCGGTGTCGCGGCGGGCCTCGAAGACCAGCGTCGAGACGACGGCCGCGAGTTCGGCGGGCGCCAGGCCCTTCCAGACGCCGTGCCGGATACATTCGGCGGCGAGCAGGTCGGACTCGCTGTAGAGGCGGGTCAGCCGCTTGCCGTGTTCGGTGACGCGGTCCTCGCCGTCACCCTTGGATTCCGGGCCGAGGTAGCCACGCTCGCCGAGCAGCCGCAGGATCCGGTCGAAGGCGCGGGCGAGCGAGTGCGTCGTCGCGGCGACCTTGCGTTCCAGCTGCTCTGTCTCCGCCGAGAGCCGCTGATACCGCTCGACCCAGCGCAGATTCGCCTCGCGTTCGGCCAGACCGTGGCACGGATGCGACCGCAGCGCCCGTCGCAGCGCGGCCAGCTCACCGTCCTCATTGGCCCCGGCGCGGCGCTTCTGCCTGCCGGGCAGGGAGATCCCCGCGTTGCGAAGGCTCGACGCGATGTCGCGACGGGTCTTCGGTGAACGCAGCTCGATGTGTTTCGGCAGCTTGATGTTCCCCAGCGCCTCCACCGGCGAAGGGAAGTCGGACACCGAGAGCGGTCCGGACCAGCGGTCCTCGGTGACCACGACGGGCCGCGGTTCGCGGATCGGGTCGAGCCCCGGGTCGACGACGACCGCGAGCCCAGCGCGACGGCCGGCGGGCACGGCGATGACGTCGCCCTTGCGGAGCTTCTCCAGCGACTCGGCCGTACCGGCCCGGCGAGCGGAGGTGTTCTGCCGCGAAAGCGCCTTCTCCCTGGCGGAGATCTTCGCCCGCAGCTCGACGTACTCCAGCATCTCCTCGAAGTCGCCGGTGATGGCGGAGGTGTAGCCCCGCAGGGCTTCCTTGTTCCGCTCGATCCGCCGCGCGGTCCCGACCACCGACCGGTCGGCCTGGAACTGCGCGAACGACTGTTCCAGCAGGTCACGAGCCGCCTCGGCGCCGACCTGGGCGACCAGGTTCACCGCCATGTTGTAACCGGGGCGGAAGGACGACCGCAGCGGATACGTCCGGGTCGAGGCGAGGCCGCCGACCTGCTTCGGGTCGATGCCCGGCTGCCAGGCGACGACGGCGTGCCCTTCGACGTCGATCCCGCGCCGGCCCGCGCGCCCGGTGAGCTGGGTGTACTCCCCCGGCGTCAGGTCGACGTGCGCCTCGCCGTTGTACTTCACCAGCCGTTCCAGCACGACGGTGCGCGCGGGCATGTTGATGCCGAGCGCGAGCGTCTCCGTGGCGAAGACGACCTTCACCAGACCCTGGACGAACAGTTCCTCCACGGTCTCCTTGAACGCCGGGAGCAGCCCCGCGTGGTGCCCGGCGATGCCGCGTTCGAGCGCCTCGCGCCACTCCCAGTAGCCGAGGACGCCGAGGTCGCCTTCGGGCAGGTCCTTGGTGCGCTCGGCGACGATGCGGCGGACTTTCTCGACCTCTTCGGGACCGTTGAGCCGCAGACCGGACCGCACGCACTGACCGACCGCGGCATCGCAACCGGCGCGGGAGAAGATGAACACGATGGCGGGGAGCAGCCCGGCGTTGTCCAGGCGCTCCACCGTGTCGGTGCGGGACGGCGGCCGGAACCGCGGCATCCGGGACGGTGCCCCGCGACGCCCCCTCGGCCCGCGCATCCCGGCCGGGGCGAACCCCCGGCCGACCTCCTCGGTACGGCGCAGCAGGCTGGGGTTGATCCGCAGCTCGGTGCCGGGAGCGTGTTCCTCCTGGCCCGCGAACAGGTCCATCAGCCGGTTCCCGACCAGCATGTGCTGCCACAGCGGCACGGGGCGGTGCTCGTCGACGACGACGGTGGTGTCGCCGCGGACCTCGACGAGCCATTCGCCGAACTCCTCGGCGTTGCTCACCGTGGCCGACAGGCCGACGACCCGGACGTGCTCGGGCAGGTGGAGGATGACCTCTTCCCAGACCGCGCCGCGGAACCTGTCCGCGAGGTAGTGGACCTCGTCCATCACCACGTACGCGAGCTCGCCGATGGTCGACGACCCGGCGTAGAGCATGTTGCGCAGGACCTCGGTGGTCATCACCACGACCTGCGCGTTGCCGTTGATCGAGGTGTCACCGGTCAGCAGGCCGACGGCGTCGGCGCCGTACCGGCCGACCAGATCCGCGTACTTCTGGTTCGACAACGCCTTGATGGGTGTCGTGTAGAAGCATTTGCGGCCCTCGGCGAGGGCGAGGTGCACCGCGAACTCGCCGACCACGGTCTTCCCGGCGCCGGTGGGCGCGCAGACGAGCACGCCGTGCCCGTCTTCGAGGGCCTCGCAGCCGCGGACCTGGAAGTCGTCGAATTCGAACGACGACTCCGCCGCGAAGCGGGTCAGCTGGGGATACCGAGCGCGGCGCTGGGAGGCCGCGTAGGCCTCGGCCGGGGTCTGGGAAGGGCTATTGACCACTTCGTCAGGGTTCCATACCCCACCGACAGTTCGCACTCGGTGTGACGATCTCGGGAACGTCCGACACGCCTCTGTCATCCAAGGGACGGATCCGGGATCGAGAGGGGACGCCATGGAGATCGCTTGCCCACGGTGCGCGCAGGTCGACCAGGTGCAAAGCGTGCCGGCCGTGTTCCAGGGCGGGCAGACCACGTACCGGGTGCGAGGGGGCATGACGGCCGTCCCCGCCGGAGACGGCGTGGTCTACACCGCGACGACGCACACCGGCGTGTCGGTCACCGCGACCGCCGCGGCGCTCAACCCGTACCCCGTGCTCCGCGGCGGCGGGTGCTTCCTGGCGCTCGCACTGTTCCTGCTGATCCCGGCGTTCGTGTTCGTCTCGTTCGCCACCGACGTGCTCGCCGAAGACCCCGCGCCGACCGCGGGCGGCCGCGCCGGACAGGCCATCGGAGCCTGGATCTTCCCGTTCGGCGCGTTCGCGCTGGTCGCGCTCTTCGCGGTCCTGTTCGTGCTCCGGCTCAGGCGCAACGCGCGGATCCGGAGGGGCATCCCCGACGCGCTGGCGTACTGGCGGCAGGCGTGGTTCTGCCATCGTTGCGGCGGGGTGTTCTTCCCGCGCGGCGAGCTGATGTCGGCCGCGACGTTCCGCGGACAGGTGTGGCGCGTGGGCGACTACGCCGGGATCAGCCGAGGACGGTGAGCGCGCCGGGGACGCAGGTGATGTCGATCGGCAGTCCGCCCAGCGGCTCGCCATCGGCGTAGACCGGCAGATCGCTGCCCGCCAGGTGAAGCCGGCTGGCCTTCAGGATTCGGACCGCCGGATGCCCGACGTGTCGTCCTGAGCGGACACCCGGCAGCATCCGCAGCAGGTCGAGCCGGTTCGCGTCGCCCACGACGGTGACGTCGAATCGGCCGTCTTCCGGATCGGCTCCGGGGCAGATCCGCATGCCGCCGCCGTAGAAAGGGGTGTTGCCGACGGCGATCATGGTGGCGTCGAGTTCGAGCGTCTCGACGTCGGTGCGGAGAACGACCGGGCGGGGCCGGAACGCGGCGAGTTCGGCCAGGATCGCGAAGTCGTAGCGGCGTGGGCCCCGGGGCCAGGTCAGCCGGTTGGCGCGTTCGGTGACCAGGGCGTCGAAGCCCGAGCACAGCACGGTGGCGAACCATTCGCCACCGGCCCTGCCCAGGTCGATCCGCCGCCGCCGGCCCTCCGCGATCCGCCTCGCGGCGAGATCGACGGCCGCGTGCGGATTCCCGGGGATCCCGAGCGCCCTGGCGAAGTCATTCCCGGTGCCCGCGGGGACGAGCCCGAGCGCGACACCGGATTCGGCGCAGAACTGGACGCCTTGGTGGGCCGCGCCGTCACCGCCGAGGACGACGAGGACGTCCAGGCCCGCCGCGCGTGAATCGGTCATCAGCGCACGGGATTCCTCGACCGTGTCGGCCACGAGGACGTCGAGCCGGTCCACGACGGGCCGCAGCCGCGCCGCGACCGACTCCATCAGCCGTGCCGCCGCCCCGTCACCCGAGGCGGGGTGGACGGCCAGTGCCGCGTGCATCCCGGGATCAGGTGACGTCGTCGGTGTTGGTCCGCTTGCCACCGGCGGTGGTCGAGGGTTCGTCGTCGATCGTGGTCGGCGTGTAGTCGAATGGCGCGGCCTCGTCGTCGGCGAGCTGATCCCAGCCCTCGGTGCCACGGTCCTTGTCCAGCTTGCGGTCGTGGAAGCGAGCGATCTGAATGGACAGCTCCAGCAACACGATCAGCGCGGCGGACAGGCCGAGCATCGAGAACGGATCCGAACCGGGCGTCGCGAAGGCGGCGAAGACGAACACCACCATGATCAGGCCGCGGCGCCACTTCTTCAGCGTCTGGTACTTCAGGACGCCGACGCGGTTCAACATCACCACGAGCAGCGGGAGCTCGAAACTGACGCCGAAGATCAGCAGCAGCGACAGGATGAACGAGATGTACTTGTCACCGGTGAGGGCGGTGATGAACTGGTCCCCACCGAAGTTCATCAGCAGTTCGAGAGCGTGCGGGATGAGCAGGTACGCGAGAACCGCACCGGCGGCGAAGAGCAGCGACGCGAAGAAGACGAAGGTGAGCGCGTACTTGCGCTCCTTCGAGTAAAGGCCGGGCGCGATGAACGCCCAGAACTGGTACAGCCACAGTGGAGCGAACAGCACCGCGCCCGCGGCGAGACCGACCTTCAGCTGGATCATGAAGGCTTCGAACGGGACCGTCTGGAGCAGCTGACAGTGACCGTCCGGAGTGCCGCCGAGCCTGCGCTGGTAGGGAATGCCACAGTACGGGCCGGTCATGATGTCGCCGAGCGACGGGATCGGACCCACCCTGGTCTGGAACCAGATGAAGCCGATGATCCCGCCCGCGACGAGGGCGAGCAGCGCGAAGCCCAGGCGGCGCCGGAACTCGTAGATGTGCTCGATGAGCGTCATCGTGCCGTCGGGATTGGTCCGGCGGCTGCGCTTGCGCCGCTTCGACCCGCGGCGTTCCTCACCTGAGGCGGAATCCGCCACTGAACAGTCCGTTCTCGTCAGAGTCCACCATGAGCGCGCCGTGGCTACGGCGCGCTCATCCGCGGACAGGCTCCGCTGGGCTGGCTAGAAGCTGCTTGCCGAGACCGCTCAGCTGGCGTTCTTCTGCGCCTGCTCGGCCGGAGCGGGCGTGGCAGGCGTGGCGGCCTGCTGCTTCTTGAGCTCGTCGAGCTGGCGCTGGAGGTCGGCGACCTGCTTGTCCTGCGCGGACGCGGCCGGCGCGGCGGGCGCGGGCGTGGTGGCCTGCGGCAGCTGCTTGGTCTCGACCTCTTCGGTCTCGGCGGCCTTGTCCTTGTCTCCGCCGGCCATGTCCTTGGTCTCGGCCTTGAAGATCTTCATGGACTTGCCGATGGACCGCGCGGCGTCCGGAAGCCTCTTGGCGCCGAACAGCAGAACAACGACGAGCACCAGGATGATGATGTGCCACGGCTGCAGCGCGTTCATCGTTTGCGGCCTCCTTCTCGAGTCTCTGGGTGAGATGTTACCGGTCTTCGAGCCCACGTCGTTGCGCGATCGCCACGCGGAGCGCGGCCGACCGGGCACGAAGGAGCCCTGTCCGTTTTCGGGTGTTCGTAGCCACCATGCTCATCGTATGGGTGAGCACGCGCAAGACTCTGCGTAATTTGATTAGCAGAACGAAGAGCAGGATCAGCCCGGCGACGGCCAGCACGATGCTCGGCAGGTACGACACGGCGTCACCCTACTGCTCGTAGGTTGACGTTAGGTGACGAGCCCGGGCCAGCGCGTCGGCGGCTCGTCGACGAACCGCCTCACCGAGTGTGGCGGGGCTCTCCACCTGCGCGTCCCCGCCCAGACCGAGGATGAGCCGGACCATCCACGATTCGTCGGCGTAGCGCATCCGGATCCGCAGCCGCCCGCCGTCGAGCTCGTCGAGCTCCTCGCAGGGGTAGTACTCGGCTACCCAGCGTGCGTCCGGGTCGAGGGCGAGAACGGCTTCCTGCTGATCGGGACGCGGCCGGAAAACACCATCGGAAATGTCAGTGGGCCGGGCGTGCGCGGGCGGTATCGCGGGTTCGTCGAGCACGGTGAGCTCGTCGATGCGGTCGAGCCGGAACAGCCGGACGTCCTCGGCGCGGCGGCACCACGCTTCGAGGTAGCCGACAGCCTGGACGATGAGCAGGCGCATGGGGTCGACGGTGCGCTCGGTGATCTCGTCCTTCGAGGCGGTGTAGTACCGGATCCTCAGCGCGCGCCTCGCGGTGAGAGCGGCCCGGACGGCTTCGCGCGTACTGGCGGTCTTCTTGCCCTCCCGCACTCCCCTGTCGACGACGATCCCCGACGGCTGGGCCTGTCCCGCGGCGGCCTCGATCTTCGCGATGGCGCGGCGGACCGCGTCGGCGTCGACCACGCCGGGCGTCTCGGCCAAGGCCCGGAGCGCGACGAGCATGGCCGTCGCCTCTCCGCCGGTGAGCCGCAGCGGGCGGTTCATGCCGGCGTCGTGCGTGACGACGATCGTGTCGCCCTCGAAGGAGAGGTCGATCAGGTCACCGGGGCCGTAGCCGGGCAGTCCGCACATCCACAGCAGTTCGAGGTCCTTGCGCAGCTGCTTGGGCGTGACGTCGAAGTCGTGGGCCGCGTCGGTGATCTTGATACCGGGCCGGGCGAGCAGGTACGGCACGAGCGCGAGCAGGCGCGGCATCCGTCCGGTGGCGCTCATCGGGCACCGCCCGCGTGCGCGACGGCTTCGAGACGGCTGAGGACCGACTTCGCGAGGACTTCGGGTTCCAGGACGAGGACGTCCGGGCCGTGCGCGGTGAGCCAGTCGGCAGCGGATTCGGGGTAGTACAGCTCGATCTCCACGAGGTCGCCTTCTTCTCCCCCGGCGTCACTGCGGCCGACCACGCGGCCGCGGCGACGGACCCCGGCGGCCCGGCCGTCGGCGACCCAGACGCTGGCGGTGGTCGGCGCGGACGGGTCCTCACTGCTGCTGGCGGAGACCATCTTCAGCAGGTTGATCCCGTCCGGGCGCTCGACGACGCCGAGAGCGCCGAAGGCGTCGACCTTCCCTGTCACCCGCGAGAGGCGGAAACACCGTGACGCGCCACGGTCCCTGTCATGCCCGACGACGTACCAGCGGCCTCGCCACGACACCACGCCCCAAGGTTCGAGGGTGCGGATCTTGCGCTCGGCCGAGCCACTGCGGCGGTACTCGAAGCGCACCGCCTGGCCGGCTTGGACGGCGGCCAGCAGCGGGCCGAACGCCGGTTCGGCGCGGACGCGCGGTTCGACGACGGTCGGGGCGTGGTCGTCGACCTCGACCCCGGCGGCGCGGAGCTTCACCAGCGCGCCTTGGGCTTCTCCCGTCAGCTCCGGCGAATCCCAGAGCCGGACGGCGAGACCGACCGCGGTCGCCTCGTCCGGCGCGAGGTCGATTTCGCCGAGTTCGTAGTCGCGGCGCGCGATGCGGTAGCCGTCGATCGCGTCGAAGGCGGAGTTACGACCGGTCTCCAGCGGGATCCCGAGTTCGCGCAGTTCGGTCTTGTCGCGCTCGAACATGCGGAAGTAGGCCTCGTCGCTGGCCGCGTCGGCGTACCCGGGCACGATGCCCCGGATCCGCTCGGCGGTGAGGTACTGCCGCGTGGACAGGAGGGCCAGGACCAGGTTGACCAATCGTTCGGCGCGTGCGGTGGACACCCGGTTACCCTAGCCCGCGCCGTCGGACCCGATGGTGAGAGCCGCCGATCGCGCGTCGTAACGATCCCTGGCGGACTCGACCTCCTCGAACCTGGCCTCGGCCCAGTCCTTGATCCCGGCCACCAGTTGCCGGAGACTCCGGCCGAGATCGGTCAGTTCGTAGTCGACGCGGACCGGTACGCACGCGGTGACGGTGCGGGTCAGCAGGCCGTCCCGTTCCAAGGTCCGCAGGGTCTGCGTGAGCATCTTCTGGCTGACGCCGGCGATCCGGCGCGAGAGGTCGCTGTAGCGCTGGGGCCCGTCGCCGAGGGCGACGAGGACGAGGCTGACCCACTTGCCCGACACCTCGTCGAGCAGCTTCCTTGCCGGGCAGGCCGCGAGATAGGCGTCGTAGGCCCGCTTCTCCTCGTCCCGCCGTTCCTGTGCCGTGCGCGTGACCACGATGCGCGTACCTCCGCGTGGGTTGGGCACCTCGAGGTGCGTACTTCCCGATGGAGAGTAACTCCCCATACGTTCGCCCGAGGACGACACCTTGGAGGAGAACGATGCGCGCAGTGGTGGTCCGCCGGTTCGGCGGCCCGGAGGTCCTGGAGTTCGCGGAGCACCCGACGCCCGTGCCGGGTATCGGCCGGGTCCGGGTGCGGGTGGCGGCGGCCGCGGTCAACCCGGTCGACGTCGCGACCAGGTCGGGTTTCCTGACCGAGGCGGGGATCATCCCGCCAAGGGACGTGCTCGGGATCGGCTGGGACGTGGCCGGGACCGTGGACGCGGTGGGTGACGGCGTCACGGGTTTCACCGTGGGCGACGCCGTCATCGGCTTGCGGGACCGGCCGTCGGCCGCGCTCGGCACCTACGCCGAGTTCGTCGTCCTCGACGCGTCCGCGATCGCCGCCGCGCCACGGACGGCGTCCCTCGCCGAGGCCGCGACCCTGCCGCTGAACGGTCTCACCGCGGCGCAGGCGATCGATCTGCTCGACCTCCCGCCGGGAGCGACCGTCCTGGTGACCGGCGCGGCGGGTGCTGTCGGCGGCTACGCGGTCGCTTTGGCCAAGGCACGCGGTTTCCGCGTCGTGGCTACCGCCGGTTCCGCCGACGAGGCCTTGGTCCGGGGTTTCGGTGCGGAGGTTTTCGTGCCACGTGGCGACCTCCTGGGAGACCGGGTGCGGGCGGTGGTCCCCGGCGGGGCGGACGCGGCGCTCGACACGGCGTTGCTCGGACTCGAAGCCTTGGACGCCGTCGCGAACCGCGGCCGGTTCGTGGTGTTCGCGGCCGGAGCGGCCCCGATTCCCCTGCGCGGCATCAGGGTCGAGCACGTCTGGATCCGCGCGGACGGCACCGCGCTGGCCGGGCTGGCGACCCTCGTCGACGACGGCGTGCTCGCGCTCCGGATCGCGGACACCTTGCCACTGACCGAGGCGGTGAAAGCACACGAACGTCTGGCGGTGGGCGGACTGCGCGGGCGACTGGTCTTGACCAACAAATAAGTTGACGCTTAATTAAGCCGAAGGTTATCTTCACCTCATGGACAACGACGTGACCCGGCTCGAACTCCGGCGCGAGTACCCGGACCCCATCGAAGACGTCTGGTCGGCACTCACCGAATCCGACCGCACCGCGCGCTGGATCGGCCCGTGGACCGGGGAAGCCGGAGTCGGCAACACGATCGCGCTTTCGATGACCGCCGAGGAAGGCTCCGAACCGAGCCATGCCGTCATCCGCGAATGCGATCCACCGAAACGCCTGGTCATGGACCTGCAGAACAAAGAGGAACCGACCTGGCGAGTGGAACTGACGCTGACCCCTCGGGGCGAAGGCACGGTGCTCGACTTCGTGCACCTCATGCCCAAGACCGACTGGGACACCTCGGACATCCTCAAGGGCTGGCACTTCTACCTCGACCGGCTCGGCGCCTCCCTGGTCGGCGAACCGGTGCCCGAGTGGGACGGCTACACGCCGCCTACTTTGGAGGCATGAACGATCGAGTACTGCTGATCACCGGCGCCTCCCGCGGCCTCGGCGAAGCCACCGCACGCAGGGCCGCGGCCGCCGGGTTCCGGCTGGCGTTGCTCTCCCGCGACCGCGAGGCACTGCTCCCCCTCGTCGCCGAGTTCGGCGAGGATCGCGCCCTCGCGCTCGCGGTGGACGTCACCGACTGGGAGTCGCTGTCCGCCGCCGTCGAGACGACGAAGAAGACCTTCGGCGGCTTGGACGCGGTGTTCGCCAACGCGGGGCAAAGCGTCGTCGTGTCGTTCTTCGGCGACGGCGGCGCGGACCCCGAGCAGTGGCGGGACATGGTACTGACGAACGTCTACGGCACCGCCCTCACCGCGCGGGCGACCCTGCCGTCACTCGCGGAATCGAAGGGGCACCTCGTGCTCACCGGTTCGGTCGCCGGGCGTTACCACCGGCCGGGGAACCTCTACTCGGCGACGAAATGGGCGGTGACCGGACTGGCCGGGTCCATCCGCGAGGAGGCCGTCGGCACTGGCGTCCGGGTCACCGTCGTGCAGCCGGGTCTCGTCGAAACCTCGATGATCCCCGAGGGTTCGGAGTCGAAGCCGAAACTGGAACCCGACGACATCGCGAGGGCGGTGCTCTACGCGCTGGAGCAGCCGCCCTCGGTCGACGTCAACGAGATCGTGGTCCGCCCGACCGGCCAGATCCGCTAGCGGGTCAGGGCAGCAGCGACTCGGCCAGCCGCCCCCAGTGCGGCATGGCCGAGTCGCCGGGCTCGACTCCGATGACCTGGACTCCGACGTGGTCGGCGCCGGCGTCGAGATGCCCGTGCAGTTTCGCGGTGACAGTGTCGAGATCGCCCCAGAACACGAGATCGTCGACGAGCCGGTCGCTGCCGCGGCCGCCGTCGATGTCGGCTTCGGTGTAGCCGAGGCGGAGGTACTTGGCGACGTTGTACTTCGAAGTCAGATATCCGTGTAGGTGTTCGCGCGCGATCTCTCGCGCCTTGCCCGGGTCGGTCTCGAACAGCACGGCGTGCTCGACACCGAGGAAGGCCTTCTCCCCTAGCACTTCCCTCGCCTGGGCGGTGTGCGACACCGTCACGTGATAGGTGTGCGCGCCCTCGGAGCGGTCTCGGGCCAGTTCGAGCATCTTCGGTCCGTACGCGGCCAGCAGCCGCCGCATCGGCGCGGCCGGCAGCGGGTTCGCGCTGGTGACCGCGTCGAGTTCGTCGAGGTAGTCGTTCATCGCGTCCAGCGGCTTGACTCCGGCCTGAGCACCGCCGAAGCCGAGTCCGAGGACATGCCGGTCCGGATAGGCGTCGGCCAGCAACAGCGCCGCGCCGCGGGTCCAGCGCGCGCCACGCGATCCGATCCGCGCGATCCCGTTGACCACGGCGATGCGCTCGGTGGACGCGAGCAGGAATCCGGCGTGGGTCAGCGCTTCCCGCCCGTCCCGCTCCGGGATCCAGATCGCGGGCCAGCCGAGTTCTTCCAGCTCCCGCACCGAATCCCGCAGCATGCTCGCGGGCTGATCCTCGAAGTCGAACGTCCAGATCCCGAAACGCCCCAGTTCCATCTGTCTCTCCTCAGGTCGAGTCTTACATATCGAAGTATCGCAGATTCTCGATATGTTATTCCCGGCCGAACTCAGATGGAGCGTCCCAGCAGGTCGACGAGCTGGGCGATCCGCTGTTCGTCACGCCGATAGTGCGTCCACTTCCCCACCCGGGTGGACTGGACGAGCCCGGCGCGCTGCAGCAAGGCCATGTACGCGGACACCGTGGACTGCGCGAGCCCCAGCTTCTCCTGGAGATGGCTGACGCAGACGCCGACCTCGTTCTGATCGGCGATCGCCTTCTCCGGCGGGAAATGCCGGTCCGGTTCGCGCAGCCAGCCGAGCACCTGGAGCCGGATCGGGTTGGCGAGCGCCTTCAACACCTCGACCAGGTGCTCGGTGGTCTCCGGAACGGGTTCTGCGTGTGCGGTCATGGTCCTTTGAGCTTAGGCGCCGGAGAGGCGGGCCGCCCTGCCCTTCGCCCCGCTCGCCCAGCACGCGCCGTGAGCGCAGTCGACCGAGTCCAGTGACCCGGTGTCGAACGACTTCCAGTGCCGTCCGCCGTCCGGGCTCAGGTCACTCCCGCCGGGACCGACGGCGATGACCGTGTTCCCCAGCCACGCCAGGCCCGACCGGTAGCCGACCGGGGCCTCCGTCGGCGTCCGCCAGGTGCGCCCCTTGTCCGCGCTCAGCGCGACCCCCGGTCCGGGAGCGTTCGGCGCCGCGTAATCGCCGCCGATGGCCACGCCGTGCCGCGGATCCCGGAACGTCACCGAGAAGACCCCGGCGGACGCGCCGCTGGGCAGCGGAGTGTCGGCCGCTTCCCACGTCTTCCCGCCGTCGCCGGAGTGCAGGACACGCGCGCGGGCCCCGCCGCCGGTGGCGATCCAGGCGTCGCGCGGCCCCGCCGTGGTGATGCACTGGCCGCTGGCGGCGAACCCGAACTCACCTTCGAGCGCGGGGACCATGCCCTCGGCGGGCACGGCCGTCCAGGTACGGCCGCCGTCCGAAGTGGACTGCAACCGGAACTTGCCGTCCACCGGATCGCTCATCGCGAGACCGCGCCGGTGGTCGAAGAACGCGACACAGTCGTAGAACGCGGCCGGGTCACTGTTCTGGAAGGACAGTCGCCAGCTTTTGCCACCGTTGTCGGTGCGGTAGATCCGGGACGCGTCGCCGGGACCGATCGACAGGGCGACCGCGTGATCGGCGTCGAAGGCCTCGATGTCCCGGAAGTCGAGCGCCTCGGCGCCTGCCGGGGCGACCGGCTTCCAGGTGCGGCCCCGGTCGGTGGTGCGCAGGATGGTGCCCTTGCTGCCGCTGACCCAGGCCGTGCGGGAATCCACCGCGGAGAGGCCGCGCAACTGCGCGTCCGTGCCCGTCGGGGTCTCGGTCCACGCGGGTTCGGGACAGTCCGGTGCGGCGTGCGCGACGCCGGTGAACGCCAGCGGGACAACCGCTCCCAGCACGACCAGCAACGCACGGCGCATCGGCGTACCTCTCCCTCGAAGATCCGTGAAGGCCACCTTAGAGGGCTCAGCGCCTTCCAAGATGGCCTTCACGGAGTAATTCAGAGCGAGGAGATGAGCCTTTCGACCCGTTCGTCCACCGAACGGAACGGGTCCTTGCACAGCACGGTCCGCTGCGCCTGGTCGTTCAGCTTGAGGTGCACCCAGTCCACGGTGAAGTCACGTCCGGCGGCCTGCGCGGCGGCGATGAAGTCACCGCGCAGCTTCGCCCGCGTGGTCTGCGGCGGGGTGTCCTTGGCCAGTTCGATCTCACCGTCGTCGGTCACCCGGCGCACGAGGCCCTTGCGCTGCAGCAGGTCGAAGATGCCGCGGCCACGCCGGATGTCGTGATAGGCCAGGTCGAGCTGGGCGATCCGCGGGCTCGACAGGTCGAGGTCGTGCTTGGCGCGGTAGCGCTCGACCAGACGGTGCTTGATCGCCCAGTCGATCTCGGTGTCGATCTTGCTGAAGTCCTGCTGCTCCACCGCCTCCAGCGCCCGGCCCCAGAGCTCGACGACGCGCTCGGACTGCGGCGACGAACCGGTCTCCTTGACGTGCTGGACGGCCCGGGCGTGGTACTCGCGCTGGATGTCCAGCGCGGACGCCTCGCGGCCGCCGGCGAGCCGCACCTGGCGACGGCCGGTGAGGTCGTGGCTGATCTCGCGGATGGCCCTTATCGGGTTGTCCAGCGTGAAGTCGCGGAACTGCACGCCCGCCTCGATCATCTCCAGCACCAGGTTCGCCGAACCGACCTTGAGCATCGTGGTCGGTTCGGCCATGTTCGAGTCACCGACGATCACGTGCAGCCGCCGATAACGCTCAGCGTCGGCGTGCGGCTCGTCGCGGGTGTTGATGATGGGCCGCGAGCGCGTGGTGGCGCTGGAGACGCCTTCCCAGATGTGTTCCGCTCGCTGGGACAGGCAGTACACCGCGCCACGCGGCGTCTGCAGCACCTTGCCCGCGCCGCAGATCAGCTGCCGGGTGACCAGGAACGGCAGTAGTACGTCGGCGATCCGGGAGAACTCCCCGGCACGGGTCACGAGGTAGTTCTCGTGGCAGCCGTAGGAGTTGCCCGCCGAGTCGGTGTTGTTCTTGAACAGGAAGATGTCGCCGCCGATGCCCTCGTCCGCCAGCCGCCGCTCCGCGTCGACCAGGAGGTCCTCGAGGATCCGTTCCCCGGCCTTGTCATGCGTGACGAGCTGGACGAGGTCGTCGCACTCCGCCGTCGCGTACTCCGGGTGGGAGCCCACGTCGAGGTAGAGCCGCGAGCCGTTCGACAGGAAGACGTTCGAGGAACGCCCCCAGGACACGACACGCCGAAACAGGTAACGCGCCACTTCGTCCGGGGAGAGCCTGCGTTGCCCGTGAAAGGTGCACGTCACCCCGAACTCGGTCTCGATGCCAAAGATCCGCCGCTGCATCCCACCAGAGTAGGCGGTGAGGACCCACTGAAGGTGCGCCGTTCGGGCGTCGACACGCGGTCGGTACGTTGCATTCGGTGAAAGGTGTGCGGGAAGTCCCGATCGGGTATCACGCACATGACGTCCCGACCCGGAAGTGGGGAACCCGTGTTAAAGCAGCTCAAGCGCCCTTTCCGCAAGGTCGGGCGGACCGACAGACGGTTGATGGCACGGAGCGCGGCGCTGCCGAGGACCAGGGCCGACGACGTGATCACGTCGCTCTCCAAAAGTGCCGACAAATCCAAGCTCTGGTGGTGTGTCGCGATCGCGCTCGCGGCGAAGAAGGGCCCGACACGCCGAGGCGCGCTCCGCGGCGTGGCCGCGATCGCCGGGGCGAGCGCCGCGGCGAACCTGATCGGCAAGCCGCTGTTCCCCCGCCGCCGTCCCGCGGCCGAGGAGGTTCCGTTGCACCGGCGCCTCGTCCGGCGTCCGACCTCGTCGTCGTTCCCGTCCGGGCACTCGGCGTCGGCGGCCGCCTTCGTCACGGCCGTCGCGATGGAATCACCCAAGGCGGGCGCGGCCCTCGTGCCGCTGGCCGCCGCCGTCGCCTACTCGCGGGTCCACACCGGCGTCCACTGGCCCAGTGACGTCGGCGTCGGGATCGGCATCGGCGTCGGCGCGGGCTTGCTGACGCGCCACTGGTGGCCGCTGAACCCCGACGTCCCCGCCCGCACCGCGCACACCGCCGACGCACCCGAGATGCGCGACGGCGAGGACATGCTCGTCCTGGTCAACCCGCATTCGGGGATCGACGGCCAGGACCCGACCGAGGAAGCCCGCTTCGCCTGGCCCAAGGCCACCATCCTGTACCCGGACGCGAAGCGGGACCTGCGCGAACAGCTCTGCGACGAGATCGCCGCGCGGGACAACACGGTGCGCGCGCTCGGTGTGGCCGGCGGGGACGGGACGGTCGCCGCGGTGGCCGCCGTCGCGGCCGACCACGACCTGCCGCTCGCGCTCATCCCGGCCGGCACCCTCAATCACTTCGCCCGCGACGTCGGCATGCGCTCGATGCCCGACGCGGACGCCGCCACCGAAGCGGGCAACGCCGTCGGCGTCGACCTCGGCGAGGTCGAGATCAACGACGACGACGACCACCGCTACTTCGTCAACACCGCCAGCCTCGGCGGCTACCCGGAAATGGTGCGGATAAGGGAAAAGCTGCAAAAGCGGCATCCGAAGTGGCCGTCCGCGGCGATCGCGCTCGCCCGTACCCTCCGGCGCGCGAAACCGCTGGAAGTGACCCTCAACGGCAAGCACACCAGCATCTGGCTGCTGTTCGTCGGCAACGGCACCTACTCGCCCAAGGGGTTCGCGCCCTCGCACCGACCGGCGCTCGACACCGGTCTGCTCGACGTCCGCTACCTGCGGGCCGACATGCCCTACTCACGGGCGCGGTTCATCCTCGCGACGATCACGAACAGCCTCAACGCCAGTCACGTCTACCAGGAACTCGACGTCCCGGAGCTGCACGTCCGGCTGCTCAACGGCAACCGTCGCGTCGCCACCGACGGTGAGGTCGGACCGCTCGGCAACGACTTCCTGTTCCGGTCGCGGCCCAGCGCGCTCACCATCTACCGGCTCTAGGACACGGCTCAAGGACCCCAGCAGGGCGCTGCCGAGCGGCGCCCGCTTCACGGCTGGAAGTCCGTGAAGGCCTCCTTCCCTACCGTGTTCGGAAGAGCACACGTCTGCACTCCAGGCACTCGAGTAGCTCATTGACCGTGTCCTGCTTTATAAAATATAGTTGTAGGCTAGGTGCTTGTTCAATGTCTAAGTCT
>NZ_NMQT01000085.1 GCF_002234405.1 Amycolatopsis thailandensis
CGCGCAGCGGATGGTGGTAGAGTGGGTGGTCCCGAACCGGAGAGGTAACTCTACCCCCGCTGAAACGGCAGTTTCGAGCAGGTGCTAGGGTGTGCTCCGGACAAAAGCCAAGAAATAACTGCTTCAGATAAGGCCGTGTAGCCGCGGTGCGATCTGGGGTGTGTTGCTTGAGAACTCAACAGTGTGCTAGTGAACTAAGCCAGTAGAGCTTATGTATATGTAACCTCGTATGAGGTTCCTTTGAGAGCAAGTATTTATTTGCCTCGATCAAATTTGACATTGTTGGAGAGTTTGATCCTGGCTCAGGACGAACGCTGGCGGCGTGCTTAACACATGCAAGTCGAACGATGAAGCCTTCGGGTGGATTAGTGGCGAACGGGTGAGTAACACGTGGGCAATCTGCCCTGTACTTTGGGATAAGCCTGGGAAACTGGGTCTAATACCGGATATCACCAGTCCTCGCATGGGGGTTGGTTGAAAGTTCTGGCGGTACAGGATGAGCCCGCGGCCTATCAGCTTGTTGGTGGGGTAATGGCCTACCAAGGCGACGACGGGTAGCCGGCCTGAGAGGGTGACCGGCCACACTGGGACTGAGACACGGCCCAGACTCCTACGGGAGGCAGCAGTGGGGAATATTGCACAATGGGCGAAAGCCTGATGCAGCGACGCCGCGTGAGGGATGACGGCCTTCGGGTTGTAAACCTCTTTCGCCAGGGACGAAGCGCAAGTGACGGTACCTGGATAAGAAGCACCGGCTAACTACGTGCCAGCAGCCGCGGTAATACGTAGGGTGCGAGCGTTGTCCGGAATTATTGGGCGTAAAGAGCTCGTAGGCGGTTTGTCGCGTCGTTCGTGAAAACTCCACGCTTAACGTGGAGCGTGCGGGCGATACGGGCAGACTTGAGTTCGGTAGGGGAGACTGGAATTCCTGGTGTAGCGGTGAAATGCGCAGATATCAGGAGGAACACCGGTGGCGAAGGCGGGTCTCTGGGCCGATACTGACGCTGAGGAGCGAAAGCGTGGGGAGCGAACAGGATTAGATACCCTGGTAGTCCACGCTGTAAACGTTGGGCGCTAGGTGTGGGCGACATCCACGTTGTCCGTGCCGTAGCTAACGCATTAAGCGCCCCGCCTGGGGAGTACGGCCGCAAGGCTAAAACTCAAAGGAATTGACGGGGGCCCGCACAAGCGGCGGAGCATGTGGATTAATTCGATGCAACGCGAAGAACCTTACCTGGGCTTGACATGCGCCAGACATCCCTAGAGATAGGGCTTCCCTTGTGGTTGGTGTACAGGTGGTGCATGGCTGTCGTCAGCTCGTGTCGTGAGATGTTGGGTTAAGTCCCGCAACGAGCGCAACCCTTATCCTACGTTGCCAGCGCGTTATGGCGGGGACTCGTGGGAGACTGCCGGGGTCAACTCGGAGGAAGGTGGGGATGACGTCAAGTCATCATGCCCCTTATGTCCAGGGCTTCACACATGCTACAATGGCTGGTACAGAGGGCTGCGATACCGCGAGGTGGAGCGAATCCCTTAAAGCCGGTCTCAGTTCGGATCGCAGTCTGCAACTCGACTGCGTGAAGTCGGAGTCGCTAGTAATCGCAGATCAGCAACGCTGCGGTGAATACGTTCCCGGGCCTTGTACACACCGCCCGTCACGTCATGAAAGTCGGTAACACCCGAAGCCCATGGCCCAACCCGCAAGGGGGGGAGTGGTCGAAGGTGGGACTGGCGATTGGGACGAAGTCGTAACAAGGTAGCCGTACCGGAAGGTGCGGCTGGATCACCTCCTTTCTAAGGAGCAACACATCCACAGTCCTCGGGATACCCGGGATCAGCACTGTGGAGTGGCCGGCACTGAACACCCGCACGTGGTGTTGTGCTGGTTGCTCAAGGAATTGTGGAACTACTGGTTTATGCGATCGCCGGCTGTTGCCGGGGCGTCTGAGTACTGCTTCCTCCGGGAAGCGTGGAAAGGGTTATGCCGGGCTGGTCGATGATTGTTCACTACGCACGCTGTTGGGTCCTGAGGCAACACGCCGAAGGGTGAAACCCCCTGGGAGTTTGTTTCTGGTGTGGTGTTTGAGAACTGTAGAGTGGATGCGAGCATCTTTGTGGTCAAGTTATTAAGGGCACATGGTGGATGTCTTGGCTTCAGGAGCCGATGAAGGACGTGGGAGGCTGCGATATGCCTCGGGGAGCTGTCAACCGAGCTGTGATCCGAGGATTTCCGAATGGGGAAACCCAGCACCAGTTATGTGGTGTTACCCGCATCTGAATATATAGGGTGTGTGGAGGGAACGCGGGGAAGTGAAACATCTCAGTACCCGTAGGAAGAGAAAACAACCGTGATTCCGTGAGTAGTGGCGAGCGAAAGCGGAAGAGGCTAAACCATGCACATGTCAAGCTGTCAGGCGTTGTGTGTGTGGTGTTGTGGGACCCGCCTTGAAGAGACTGACATTTCTTCGGGTTGATGTGCTGGTTAGTGGAACGCCTTGGGATGGGCGACCGGAGTGGGTGAGAGTCCCGTACGCGAAAACCAGTTTCAGAGACCTTGGTGGTGTTCCCGAGTAGCAGCGAGCTCGTGGAATTTGCTGTGAATCTGCCGGGACCACCCGGTAAGCCTAAATACTTCCTGAAGACCGATAGCGGACTAGTACCGTGAGGGAAAGATGAAAAGTACCCCGGGAGGGGAGTGAAAGAGTACCTGAAACCGTGTGCCTACAAGCCGTCAGAGCCCGAGCACATCCTTGTGATGTTGAGGTGATGGCGTGCCTTTTGAAGAATGAGCCTGCGAGTTAGTGCTGCGTGGCGAGGTTAACCCGTGTGGGGTAGCCGTAGCGAAAGCGAGTCTGAATAGGGCGATTGAGTCGCGTGGTCTAGACCCGAAGCGGAGTGATCTACCCATGGCCAGGCTGAAGCGTCGGTAAGACGACGTGGAGGGCCGAACCCACTTAGGTTGAAAACTGAGGGGATGAGCTGTGGGTAGGGGTGAAAGGCCAATCAAACTCCGTGATAGCTGGTTCTCCCCGAAATGCATTTAGGTGCAGCGTCACATGTTTCACCACGGGGGTAGAGCTACTGGATGGTCTAGGGGCCTTACCGGGTTACCGAAATCAACCAAACTCCGAATACCGTGGTGTGAGAGTGTGGCAGTGAGACGGCGGGGGATAAGCTTCGTCGTCGAGAGGGAAACAGCCCAGAACACCAGCTAAGGCCCCTAAGTGTGTGCTCAGTGGGAAAGGATGTGGGATTGCCCAGACAACCAGGAGGTTGGCTTAGAAGCAGCCACCCTTGAAAGAGTGCGTAATAGCTCACTGGTCAAGTGGTCCTGCGCCGACAATGTAGCGGGGCTTAAGCACACCGCCGAAGCTGTGTCATTCACACATATAGATCGGCGTTCTCCTTGAGGGAATGTCTAGTCGTGTGGATGGGTAGGGGAGCGTCCTGCATCCAGGGAAGCGGCGGCGGAAGCCAGTCGTGGAGGGTGTGGGAGTGAGAATGCAGGCATGAGTAGCGAATGCAGAGTGAGAAACTCTGCCGCCGGATGACCAAGGGTTCCTGGGCCAGGCTAATCCGCCCAGGGTAAGTCGGGACCTAAGGCGAGGCCGACAGGCGTAGTCGATGGATAACGGGTTGATATTCCCGTACCCGAGCACGTGCGCCCAGGATGAGGCGGTTGATACTAACCACCCAAAGCCAGTTACCGATGTCTTCGGACGGAGGTTTCTGTGTGGAGCGTGGGATCTGATTCCGTAGTAGTCGAGTGATGGGGTGACGCAGGAAGGTAGCTCCGCCAGTGAGTGGTAGTACTGGTGTAAGCGTGTAGGCCGAAACATAGGTAAATCCGTGTTTCATTGAGGCTGAGACGTGATGCGTAGCCGATTGAGGTGAAGTAGAGTGATCCTATGCTGCCGAGAAAAGCCTCTAGCGAGTGCGTGCACGGCCCGTACCCCAAACCAACACAGGTGGTCAGGTAGAGAATACTAAGGCGATCGGGTGAACTGTGGTTAAGGAACTCGGCAAAATGCCCCCGTAACTTCGGGAGAAGGGGGGCCAAACACTCTGAAGTCCCTTGCGGACTAGGGGTGGGTGGCCGCAGAGACCAGCGGAAAGCGACTGTTTACTAAAAACACAGGTCCATGCGAAGTCGCAAGACGATGTATATGGACTGACGCCTGCCCGGTGCTGGAACGTTAAGAGGACCGGTTAAC
Organism: Amycolatopsis thailandensis; assembly: GCF_002234405.1. GTDB lineage: Bacteria > Actinomycetota > Actinomycetes > Mycobacteriales > Pseudonocardiaceae > Amycolatopsis > Amycolatopsis thailandensis. The sequence goes on from NZ_NMQT01000085.1 coordinate 4,215, forward strand.
CCTTTCGGGGGTGAAGCTGAGAATTTAAGCGCCAGTAAACGGCGGTGGTAACTATAACCATCCTAAGGTAGCGAAATTCCTTGTCGGGTAAGTTCCGACCTGCACGAATGGCGTAACGACTTTCCGGCTGTCTCAACCACAGGCCCGGCGAAATTGCACTACGAGTAAAGATGCTCGTTACGCGCGGCAGGACGGAAAGACCCCGGGACCTTTACTATAGTTTGGTATTGGTTTTCGGTTCGGCTTGTGTAGGATAGGTGGGAGACTGTGAAGCTGGCACGCTAGTGTTGGTGGAGTCGTTGTTGAAATACCACTCTGGTCGGATTGGGAATCTGAACCTCGGACCATGATCTGGTTCAGGGACAGTGCCTGATGGGTAGTTTAACTGGGGCGGTTGCCTCCTAAAGAGTAACGGAGGCGCCCAAAGGTTCCCTCAGCCTGGTTGGCAATCAGGTGTTGAGTGCAAGTGCACAAGGGAGCTTGACTGTGAGACAGACATGTCGAGCAGGGACGAAAGTCGGGACTAGTGATCCGGCACCACCTGGTGGAAGGGGTGTCGCTCAACGGATAAAAGGTACCCCGGGGATAACAGGCTGATCTTGCCCAAGAGTCCATATCGACGGCATGGTTTGGCACCTCGATGTCGGCTCGTCGCATCCTGGGGCCGGAGTAGGTCCCAAGGGTTGGGCTGTTCGCCCATTAAAGCGGCACGCGAGCTGGGTTTAGAACGTCGTGAGACAGTTCGGTCCCTATCCGCCGCGCGCGTAGGATACTTGAGGAAGGCTGTCCCTAGTACGAGAGGACCGGGACGGACGAACCTCTGGTATGCCAGTTGTCACGCCAGTGGCATGGCTGGTTGGCCACGTTCGGAAGGGATAACCGCTGAAGGCATCTAAGCGGGAAGCCTGTTCCAAGATGAGGTATCCCACCCCATGTGGGTTAAGGCCCCCAACAGACCATTGGGTTGATAGGCCAGAAATGGAAGCACAGTAATGTGTTGTCGAGTTGACTGGTACTAATAGGCCGAGGACTTGCCCACAAAGATGTTACGCATCCACTCTACAGCTCTGAAACACCACAC
>NZ_NMQT01000086.1 GCF_002234405.1 Amycolatopsis thailandensis
CCTTGACGACCTCGTCGGCCTTCTGCTTGCAGAGCTTGAACACCGTGGTGGTGGTGTGCAACGTCGCTTCGCTCGCGGTGTTCAGCGTCTGGGAGAGTTTTTTGGCCTTGGGAAGGATCTTCTCGTTGTAGTTCTCCGACGAGGCGTCCGCGGCCTTCCCGGTCCAGGTCCCGTAAAGGGTGTTGAGCTTGGACCCGGTGTCGTCCATGGTCTTGTCGACGGTCTTCGAACCGGTCTTGAAATGCGCGGCGTCGTCGACGAAGTTCTTGAAATTGATGCCGCGCTGCTCGTCGAAAGGCTTCTTGATGTCCTTTTCGAAGTCGAGCGCGCGGCTGGTCCCCCGGCAGTCCTCCGGGAGCTTCGCCAGCAGGGAACCGAAAGTCTGGAACACCTTGAGCGCGGGCGCCGCGGCGTCGAAGATCTCGTCCGACGTCTTGGTCCCGCCGCCTTCCGACGTCGGCTCCTTCGTGCCGTCCAGCTTCTTGTCGCCCTCGTTGACGGCCTTCGTCTCTTCGTGCTGGGTGAAGCTGGCCTGATCGCCGGCGTTCTTCGCGCCTTCGTAGACCTTTTTGGTGTCACCGTCGTAGGGAAGGAACGGCAAGGCGTTGAAGGTCTCCGCGTATTTCGCGGCTTCCTTGCGCTTCTGCTTGATCTCTTCCGGCTCCTGATCCGCCGTCCACGGCGGCGGCGCCGGATGCGTCTTGATCCACGAGCCGATGAGCGCGGTCTTGTTGCCCGGCGGCACACTCGGGTCGTCGAGGAGGGCCTTGACCTGGGTCCAGGTGAGTTCGTCGGCCACTAGCGCATCCCCGTCTCGGTGATCTTGTTCTTCGTCGCGTCCTCGTTGGTGCCGTAGGTGGTGCCCGCGGTGCCGAGGTTCGTGCCGAACGAGCCGAGCGTTTTGCTGTACCCCTGGACCGAGGCCCACAGCGCGGCCACACCGTCGGTGTACTTCTTCGAGTGGTCACCGTGCGCCTGGCCGAAGCCGGCGGCGTTCACGGGCGTGCTCGACAGATCGGGATTGTCGTCGAGCAACTGCTCCGTCAGCTTTCCGATGTCCTTCGACGCCGATGAAAGCGCATCGGTCGCCGCGGTGAAGCCCCCGCTCATTCTTCTCAGCGCCTTTCGTCGGATCCGTCGGCCTTACCGTCGAGTGCCTCTGCGAGCACTTCCGCCACCGACCCGATGTCGGTGAACCGGTCCAGCTGGTCCAGATCAATCCTCACATCGTGGTAGATCTCCAGCGCCGACAGGAGTTTTATTCGTCCTTTGGAGTCGACACCCAGCTCTTCGAGCGTCGCGTCGAACTCGATTTCGGCGGGATCAAGCCGAAAAGTCTCGCTGACGACCTTCACGACCTCCGCGCGGTGATCACCCACGGGGCCGACTATAACGCGCCCTGGCCGCCGCTCGCGCAACCTTGCCACTGGAAGTGCGCGGAAGGTCACCGGAGGGAACCATACGTACCGATCGCAACGTCAGATCATGTTCACGTGACACCGCGCGCAATACCATCCGGGTGACTTCTTTGACATCCGCTTCGGCGTTCTTTGCCCATTCGGCTACCAACATGGCCCCTTCACCCATTTCGTCCGCCACCCCGAAAGCGGCGACGCGATCCCGGCGGATCGCGGGATGCGCTTCCCCCGCCACCGCCTCGATGTCCTGCGGGTGGAAGTTGCGGCCGTCGATGACGATCAGGTCCTTGAGCCTGCCGGTGATGTAGAGGTCGCCACGGTGGAACACGCCGAGGTCGCCGGTACGCAGCCAGCCGCCGTCGCCTTCGAGTTCGGCGCCGAACGCGGCGGCGTCGCCTCGGCCCCAGTACCCGGACGCGACGTTGGGCCCGTGGATCCAGATCTCCCCGACGAGACCGCCGGTCTGCGCCACCCCGTCGCGGACGATCCGGACCCGCTGCCCGAGTGGCCTGCCGACCGAGACGAGTCCTTGGCCGCCGGGGACTTCGATCGCCCGGCCCTGCGCGAGGGCTTCCCTGTCGAACGTCGCGCCCCGCGGTCCTTCCTCGCCCGCGCTCGCGACGTACACGGTGGCCTCGGCAAGGCCATAGGACGGGCGGTGGGCTTCGGGCCGGAAGCCACGCGGGCCGAAGGCCTCCTGGAAACGCGCGACCGTACGCGGCTGGACCGGTTCGGCGCCGTTGAGCGCGACTCGCACGTCGGACAGGTCGAGGTCGTCCCCCGCCTCCTCGGCGGCTTCGACGGCCAGGTCGAACGCGAAGTTCGGCGCGGCGGTGAACACGGCCGGGTGATCGGCGAGCTGACGCAGCCATCTGACGGGCCGGTGCACGAACTCGGCGGGCGACATGAACACCGACCGGGCGCCCGCGTGAACCGGCAGGCACAGCAGCTGGATCAAGCCCATGTCGTGGAAGAACGGGATCCAGCCGGCGCAGGTCGTGCCCTCGTCGACGGCGTACGCGTGACTCGCCTGCCAGCAGGCGGCGGCGACCGCCCGGTGCGGGATCACGGCACCGGCGGGCTCTCGCGTCGACCCGGACGTGTACTGCAAGTACGCGGGGCTCTCGGGGTCGACCGGAAGCGGATCGACGCCCGGTCCGGAGAGTTCGTCGACAGCGATCAGGTGGTCGGGCGTCCCGGCTTCGCGCACCTTCGCGGCGGCGGCCGAAGAGGTCAGCCAGACCCGCGCGCCGCAATCCGCCAGCACGCCGGTGAGCCTGCCTCGCTGGGACGGGCTCGCGGGAGCCATCAACGGGACGGCCACCAGCCCGGCGGCGAGGGCGCCGAAGAACGCCAGGGGGTAGTTCAGGTCCTGGCCGGTGAGCACGGCGACCCGATCACCCGGCTGTGTGACCTCGCGCAGCGCTCCCGCGACCACGCGCACCCGGGAGACGAACTCCGCCCAGGTCACCGTGTCGTCCACCCCGGCGCTGTGGTCCTGATGCGTGAACAGTGGTCGCTGGTCGGTTTCGCGAGCGAACAACCGCTCGACGATCGAGGTGCGCAGCACCTGGTCCGGGACTTCCACCGGCGACGCGGTCATGTCCCGCAACCTACTGGACCCGGCGGGCGTCCGCCGGGGCCGGGTCGCGTGGTGTTCCGAGGTCCGTGAAGGCCTCCTTCCCTACCTTCAGAGTAAGCAAGGAGGCCTTCACGGAACGGGATCCAGAAGCGCAAGGGACCATCGCTGCCGTCGGCCGTTTGGTCGTGCGCCTCAGCTGAGGTACATGAAGGCCCCCTTCCTTGCGCCTGGTTCCGTGAAGGACCCCTTCATGTACTTGGGCCGGCGTGGCGGGGGGTCAGTTCACGGTGACGGTCGCGAGCGAGGCGTCCTGACCGGGATCCATGCCGCACGGCAGGTCGAAGGTGCCGAGATCCGTCGGCGTCCCGTCCGCCCGCTTCGGCGTGACCTTGCCGGTGAAGCCGCCGCCCACGGTGAAGGCGATCGACCCGGGCTTCTTCACGGTGAGCCCGGGGATCGGACCGGTGATGACGATCCCCAGCGGGCCGTCCTGCGGCACGGCGGTGACCGGGAAACCCAGGCCGTTGAGCGTGACACCGAGTTCGGTGCCGTTGTAGTCGACGCCGACGTTCGCCGACGCGGTTCCGTCGATGGTCGCCGCGCCGATCAGGTTCAGCGCGGACACGATGTCGCCGTCGAGGGAGACCGCGACCGAAAAGCCGGTGACGTCGATCGGCGAGCCGGCGGCCACGGCGTCGGGGAAGGTCGCCGTCACGGCGGCGGTGACCTGACGCGCTCCGATGAGCGGCATTTCGCAGGTGAAGGTCAGGTTCTTGGTCACCGGTCCGGGCAGCGGGGCGGCGGAGGCGGCGCCCGTGGGCAAGGTGACCATGGCTCCGGCGAAGACGAGTGCGGCGGCGATCCGGGTAAAGGGTCTCAGGGACGAAAAGCGGGTCATGGAAATCCTCCGGTCGGGAATTCGGAAAGGAAAGGTGAATGCCGGAAAAAACGTTACGACGCCGGGATCCGGCCAACAACACACCATCGCGCTCGTATCGATTCAGGCGAACCGGTTACGATTGTTCTTGTCATTCGGCGACGATTTCCCGAGCGGATTATTGCCACGCCGGTAATCGCGGCTTCAGGAAACCAGCGTGGCAATGGACAGTCCACTCGGCGCGCACACGCCGGGGCGTCCGGCTTGAACGTCAGCCCGCTTCCGCTCAGTTGAGCGAGGTTGTCGCCCGGCCGGCCGCCGCCTAGGCCAAGCGGCCCAACGAGACGCGGCCGACCCTCTACCGTTCGAAGTCGTTTACTCTTGTTAATTTCGGACAGAAGACCGGACATTTCTCGCCATTCCCGAACCTCCGGCCGCACACTCGGCGGGCAGTGTGTTTCTTTCCCCCGGCCTTGGAGGAGTCACCATGCGTCGAAGAATCGCCCTGGCACTCGGCGGCGCCGCCGTCCTGACCGCGAGTCTCGCTTCCGCCGCCCTCGCCCCGATCGCGCAGGCTTCCCCCGGACTGCTCGCCGCCATGCAGCGGGACCTGGGGCTCACCGCCGCACAGGCCTCGACCCGGCTCACCCAGGAAATGACCGCCTCACGCGTGCTGCCCGCGGCGCGACAGGCCGCCGGCGCGGCGTTCGGCGGCGCCTGGTTCGACCCGGCGCGCGGCAAACTCGTCGTAGGGGTCACCGATCCCGCCGCGGCCTCCGCCGTCCGGCAGGCCGGTGCCGAGCCGACCACCGCCACGATCAGCGCCGCCGAACTCGACGCGGCGAAGGCGGAAATCGACTTGTCGGCCGAGAATCGGCCCGCCCCCGCCGCCGTCAGCGGCTGGCGTGCCGACTCGCGCAGCGGCAGTGTCGTCGTAGCCCTGCGACCCGGCGCGCACGGCTCCGAGGTCGACGACTTCCTCGCACGGGCCCGCAAGGCCGGTCCGGTCACCGTGGTCACCGCGCCGAAGGCCCAGCCGTTCGCGGCGGGCACCGTCGGCGGCGATCCGTACTACATCAACGGGAACACCCGCTGCTCGATCGGATTCTCCGTCCAGGGCGGCTTCGTCAGCGCCGGTCACTGCGGCGGCACGGGCAGCTCCGTCGTCGGCTGGGACGGCTCGGCCATGGGCACCTTCGCCGGTTCTTCCTTCCCCGACAACGACTACTCGTTCATCCGGATCGGCAACGGCTGGTGGACCGCGCCGGTCGTCCTCGGCTGGGGAACGGTGAGCGACGCGCTGGTCCGGGGATCGTGGGTCGCGCCCGTCGGCACCTCGGTGTGCCGGTCGGGTTCGACGACGCACTGGCACTGCGGCACCGTGCTGGGGCACAACGAAACCATCAACTACTCACAGGGCGCGGTGCACCAGATGACCCGCACCAACGTCTGCGCGGAGCCCGGCGACTCCGGCGGTTCCTTCATCACCGGCGACCAGGCCCAGGGGGTCACCTCCGGCGGCTGGGGGAACTGCGGTTCCGGCGGCGAGACCTGGTTCCAGCCGGTGAACGAGATCCTTCAGCGCTACGGCCTGTCACTCGTCACAGCTTGACGCGGTAGGCCCTCGCCGTCGACTTCGCTCAGGCACCTGGTGACATGACTGTCCGGCGTGGACGGCCGTGAGTGATAAAGAGTGTCCTCTTGTGGGGCAAGGCATAGGTGCCACGATCGCTCATCGGCGCGCAGGCCTCAAATGTTGTGAAAGCCACTTTCGCAACCTTCACCGTTGCGAAAGTGGCTTTCACAACACTGTCGCCCACGAGAGCGCGTCGGGTCGGGGTGGTCGTGAATGGCGATTCGTGTTCTCTTGAAGGGTAAGGGTAATAGGGCGTGCTCTGTGCTCGCCCGCACGCCGACCTCGGGTGTCGCGAAAGCCACTTTCTTTCGGAACATCAGACGTCCCGAAAGTGGCTTTCGCGACACTTCCGAGCCTCCGCCGCGCCCGTCACCGTCGATCGCCACTCACGACCGGTTCGGCACATAGGCCGGCAACGCTTCCAGGCTGTGGCGCACGGCCTCGGCTCCGTACTCGAACATCTGCCGCTCGTAGTCACCGACGGCGTCAAGGAGGCTTCGACGTCCCTCGGCGGCCTCGATCAGGTTACGGCGCAACAGATCCGCGTCACGCAGGGCGGTGTTCGCCCCGTTGCCGCCGGTCGGCGAGGTGGCGTGGATCGCGTCGCCGAGCAACGTGACCGGACCGGGCGCCCACCGTTCACGGGGCTCGACCACCCGGATGGACAGGAGGGTGCTGTTGTCCGGGTCGGACTGTTCGACGAGCTCCCGCAGCTCCGGATGCCAACCGTCCATTCTGGACAAAGCCGCTTCCTGCGGCGTCGAAGCGCCGAGCGAGCCGTCCGGCGGGAGGATCATCGCCCAGCGCACGTAATCGCGGACGTCGGGAAGGGTCACGTCGGGCGCCAGCTCCTCGGCGGCCTCCTTCGGCGGGGTGCGGAAACGCATCGCCCCGAGCAGCAGGCTCACTCCGTCCCCGGCGACCTTCGAGCCGAAAGCCTTCGAGAGCCCGGCGAAACGCTCCGTCAGCGCGGTGCGGCCGATGACGAACCGGACGCCGGTGTCGGTCGGGACGGTCCGGGGAGACAGCGCCGCGCGTACGGCGGAACCGACCCCGTCCGCCCCGACGAGCAGATCCGAGGCGACCGGGTCACCGTGCGCGAACCTCGCTTCGACCTTCCCATCGGCCAGGACTCCGTACCCGGCCAGCGCGGCCCCGGTGCGCACGGTGAGCCCGGTCAGCAGCAGATGCCGGAGCACGTGCCGGTCGACCACGGTCCCGGTCTTGCCGGGGCCGAGCGCGCCGATCGTGTTCAGCCGCGGGTCCAGGACCAGGCGCTCGCCATAGGCGTCACCGACGATGGCGTCCAGCAGCGCGTGCCAGCGCGACGGCAGGCAGGCGCGCACGGCGTCGAACCCCACCGGGTTCAGCACGAGCCGGTATCCCTGGAAGCGGGCGGTGATCGCGGGATCCCGCTCGTACACGCCGACCTCGATCCCGGCCCCGCGCAGCCCCTGCGCCAAGGCGAGACCTCCCAGACCGGCTCCGGCCACCGAAACTCGCATCACACCTCCCGAAACAACGTTAACGAACTTAGTTCGCCAAATACGAACTAAGTTCTACTCGGCGAACTAAGTTCGTGTCAAGCTAGAGTGCCCGCATGCCCTCCGATCCCCGGCAACGCCGAGCAGCCCGTCACGCCCAGCCCGCCGAGGACCCGGCGGCTTCGCCACCGCGCAAAAAGCCCATCACGGTCGACCGCATCACCGAAGCCGCCTTGCAGGTCGTCGCCACCGAGGGCTACGACGCCCTGACCATCCGCCGGGTCGCCGCGGTGCTGGGCGCGGGGCCGTCGTCGCTGTACGCGCACATCGTCAACAAGGACGACATCGACGACCTGATCGTCGGGCGGCTCTACGCCGGGATCGTGCTTCCCGGACCGGATCCGGCGCGGTGGCGGGAGCAGATCCGCGACGTCTACACCCAGATCCGGGACCAGTACCTGAACTATCCCGGGATCTCCCGCGCCGTGCTGGGCACGGTCCCGACCAATCTCCACACCTTGCAGGTGCGCGAAGGACTTCTGGCGATCCTGCTCGCCGGCGGCGTCGAACCGCGGAAAGCGGCCTGGGGGCTCGACGCCTTGTCCCTCTACGTCAGCGCCTACGCCCTGGAGCAGTCGCTGGTCCGGCAGCGGCGGACCGACCCGGACCAGGAATGGGTCGTCAGCCGGGAGGAACTGCTACGCCGGTTCGCCGCGTTGCCCGCCGACGCGTTTCCCCACACTCGGCGCCATGCCGCCGAACTGACGTCGGGCACCGGTCACGACCGGTTCGACTTCACTCTCGGCCTGATCATGGACAACCTCGGCTAGTCCCCCGAACGGCCCTCCGATCGAGGCTGTTCGGCCCTAGCCGCCCACCCGCGCCCCGAGAACCGTGGAACCGGTCCATTCCCGCGAAACACCGGTCAACGGCGCCCGGGGAAAGGGATCCGATGTTCCGCACCGCCATCCCCCTCGGCCGATGGGCCGGAATCGCCGTGAGAGCCCACTGGTCGGTCCTCCTCGTGCTCTTCCTGATCACCGACCTCCTGGCCACGGCCGTCCTTCCCCGGGCCGCGCCCGGCGCGGACCCCGGCTGGTACTGGGTCACGGGCGTGCTCACCGCCGCGGGCTTCCTCGCCTCGCTGCTGCTTCACGAGTTGTCCCATGCCGCCGTCGCGCGGCGGCACGGTGTCGGGGGCAAGCGGATCACGCTGTGGATGCTCGGCGGTGCCGCCGACCTCAAGGCCGAACCCTCCACGCCGAAGGCCGACTTCCGGATCGCGGTGGCGGGCCCGATCGCCAGCGTGCTGATCGGCGTGGCCGGGCTCGGTGCCGCCGTCCTCGTGGCGGGGGTCGCGCATCCCTTGCCGGTCAGCGGGCTGGCGTGGCTCGGCGCGGGCAACATCCTGCTGGGGGTGTTCAATCTGCTGCCCGGCGCGCCGTTGGACGGCGGCAGGATGCTGCGCGCGGCGGTCTGGTCGCGGCGTGGCGACCGGGCCCGCGCCGGAGCCGTCGCCGAACGATTCGGTCAGGCCCTCGGCGCGGCCTTCGGCATCGCGGGGCTCGCACAACTGCTTCTGTTCGGGCGATTCAGCGGGCTTTGGCTCATCCTGCTCGGCTGGTTCCTGATCTTCGCCGCGCAGGCCGAATTCGCCGCGGGCCCGCTGCGCGAACGGCTCGGCGGGGTCCGGGTGGGCGAGATCATGAACCCCTCACCGACGGTCGTGCCCGGTTGGTGGACGGTGGACGCCTTCGCCGACCACGCGGCGGGTGCCGGCCGGGATCGGGTGTTCCCGGTGCTGTCGTTCGACGGCGTTCCCGTCGGCGTCGTCAGCCTCGGGGATTTGATCCGGGTCCCGGCCGACGCCCGCCGCGCGACCAGGGTCGCGGACGTGGCGCGCAAGGATCAGACGGTCACCGTGGTCGGTGTCGACGCGCGGGTGACCGAGCTGATGAATCGTGTCTTCCTGCGGCCCGGCCGCGACCTCGTCCTGGTGACCGAGTCCAGCGCGCTCGCCGGGGTGGTGGGGGCAGGCGACCTGGCCAGGGCCGTCGAGCTCGCCACGCTGCGCCACCGTCCACGGGCCGCTGCCCCGCACTCGCCCGGGGATCCGCGGTGAGCCAGCTCATTTCGCCGCGCCGGGGGCCACACGAGGCCTCAACAAGAGCCCGGGCGGCAGTTCCACCTCCAGCCCCATGATCGTCGCGGTCGGTCTGCGGCGGGGCCACCACCCCGTCGTGGTGACGTCGATCAGATCGTCGGTGAACGCTTTGCGCTGCGCCGGGGTCACCGCGTGCCAGCGCATCTTGAACGCGGGGCGCACCGGCGCGATGAACGGCCTGACCGGTTCGTGGGCGCGGGCGAACACGGCGTCGAAGTTCCGGTCCGGCACATAGCTCAGCTCCAGGTCGATCAGCGGATCCGGCCCCCCGGCGCGGTATCGGCACCTCGCGAGGATCCTGGCGATCTCGTCCACCGCCAGCCGCACGGCACCGGGGACCTGGTCCTGCCACCAGCCGAGGAACGGAGCGTTCAGCGACTGCGCGGTGAGTTCGTCCGGCAGCACGATCACCGCCCGGACCGCGGTACCGGTGAGCTCCACGTGGAGCCGGGTCCATCTGCTGTCGGTGTCCAGGAAGAACCGCGGCAGCGGCACCGAGGTGTCGGCGCCGAGCCGGATCCGCTCCTTCACCGCGACGAACGGGTGGTCCGACGGTTCCGGCTCCGTCGCGTGCCTGCCGTTCCGGCCGTCCGGCAGGACGAACACGAATTCGAGGCGATCGCCGGTGAGCTTCAATCCGGCCGGGAACAGCGAACCGAGACCGCCCATGAGCGCCGAGCCGACGACCAGCGCGTTATGACTGGACGCTCCTCCGGTCATCGCCGGCTTCCTCCGATCCGGGTGGTCGCCGCCGCACCCATGCCTGCTTTCAGACTTGCAACTCCGTCTCGATGCGCTTGAGATAGTGCCGGGCCAGCGCGAGATTCGCCTGGTCCCGGTCCAGCACCAAATAGAGGAACAGGGAGCTTCTCGCGCTCACGGAATCCAGCAGGCGGATCAAGTGGTACTGGCGGTGCAGCGTGATGAGGATGTCCTCGATGCTGTCGTTGAGCGCGAGCGCGGACATGACCCGGAGCTTCGACCTGACGACGTCGGTGTTCCCCGCCGCCGCGACCTCCAGATTGAGCCAGTCACCGCCCCCGCTGGTGCCGAGCGACATCCCGCTCTCGTAGTCGACGAGCGCGACGCCGACGGCACCGGCGATCGACATGGATTCCTTCAGGGCGTTTTCGATGTTCATCGAACTCCACTTTCTTCGTTTCGATCAAAGGTCAAGCGGCCAGAATCGAACTGATCCGGTCGATCACCGGGCGGCATTCGAAAAGAAGGCGGCCGACATTCAGCCGCCGGTCGCCCATGATGACCATGAGTGCCATCCGGTCGATCGCGTACACGGCCATGTAACCGTCACTGCTGAACACCACGGTCTGCCTGAGGGTGCCCTTTCCGGTCACTTCGGCGGCCTGACGCGCGATCCCGAGATTCGCGGCGGCGAGCGCGGAGACTTCCGCGGGATCGATACTCTTCGCCGCGTCGGCGACGATCGGTATTCCGTCGACCGCGGCTATCACCGTGTCGGTCACTCCGGCGACATTGTCCCGCAGGGTCCGCAGTTCGGCGATCAGTGCATCGAAATCCACTACTCAATACTTCCTGTTTCAGAGGGCCCATCAGGAGATTCCGAACGCGATGGAACGTACCACCGACGTTAGTCATCACCTATGCGTATCCGGGACCGGACGGCGCTATCACGCGATCGGCCCAAACACTTTCCGTGTACGCACCAGGTCGTCGAATCGACCGCCGTCATCCGTCGCGACGCCACCCGAAGCCGGGCCGGTACGCGAATTCCCGACGATCCGGGAAAGACAGCGAAAATGCCTTACCAATCGGCCACTCTCGGCGTCAAGGCGTCGTCGAGCGCCTTCTGCCAGTTGGCATCCGGGTTCTGATACTCCTTGACCACGTCATCGGTCGTCAGGTATTCGGCGGGCCGGTCCGACGGGCCGGCGACGGTCAGCAAAGTGGTCGCCGGGTTGTCGATCTCGTAAGGACCGTTCTCGCCGTCCTGCTTCTCCCGGTAAAAGCGCGTGATCGCCAATCCGTTGCTCACCGCCGCTTTCGCGCCGAGGTGCACGGTCAAGGTCTGTCCCGCCGCAGCCTGCCATCCCTTCTTCCACATGGGAGCGGCGAGGACCGGGACGAGAAGGTGCGTGGCACCCACCGCGATGACGTGCTGATGACGCTCCGGGCGGGTGAAGTCCTCGCACACCTGGACGGCGAATCGTCCCGAACGGGACTCGAGCACGGTTATCAGCGAATCGTGGGAGATGCGTTCGTCGCGTTTGACCCCGCCGAGTTCGATCTCGTACTCCTCCTGTTTGTCCACCGTGAAACAGAACCCCGACATCTTGTCCTGGGTGAGCATCGGTTCGACCCAGCCGTTGCGATGGACGAGGACGGCCCGGTTCGGCGGCCGGTTGCTGGCCGGAGGCGGCCCCACACTCGTCACCGGACCGGTTCCCAGAAGAAGCCAGGTGAGCGAGCTCCCCTCAGGCCGGGGGGTCGCCCTGAGCTGCTCGCGCCATCGCTCGAGAACACTGTCGTCCAGGCAGCCTTCGGGAAGGATGGCAAGAACGGCCCCGCTTTCGTCGAGAACGTCCAGCGCCCTCGCGACGCGGTCGCCGAGCCGCGCGCTTTCGGGCGCGACGGTGTAGAACCCGCCGTCGGGACGATCCGGTTCCCAGCGGAGGTCGGCGGACTCGGCCAGGAACGGCAACTGCGCGATCTTCAGCGGCGAGCGGGGCAGGTCACGGACGGCGGCGACCCGGGAAAGCTGGAGGTTGACGCTGACATACGGCGGGATGCGCAACAGGTGCACGAAGTCGTCGAGACTTTCCGGGTCCGCGTTCGGCCGGAGCGGGAACGTCCGGCGGGGCACGAGGATGCCCCCGGTCTCGTCGTTGAGCCTGCCGTTCATCTCCAGCCGGACCTGGAGGTAGTCGAGTGCCCTGTCGCCCGGGTGGCAGGTGTCGGCGTTGGCGCCGAGGAGCGCGAGGTCCAAACCGAGCAGGACACCGAAGCGCTTCCGTTCGTCCGGGCGACCGGCCAGCCACGCCTCGGACAGGAGCCCGGTCGTTCGCACCTCGACCCGGACCATGGCCTCGACGTCGCGCACTCTCCCGTCCGCGGACCAGTCGCTGAGCGTGTCCCCGGAAACACCCCTGAGACCGTCGTACAGGTTGACGAACGCGTCGGCAGGATCCATACTTAACACTTCCTTGATTCTGGAGGTGGGGAGCCCATGCCCTCGAACGCGACAGCCGCACTGGACAGGACGTCGGCGGGCGCGGCGCCCGCATCCGGCACCACGGCCGAGGACGCGGACGGGCTTTCCCGGGGATTCGGGACTTGGGCCGCGAAGCTGAAGGAAGAGACCGGCGAGGGGAAGGTGCTCGGCGACCACGCGGCGGTGGACCGCTGGGCGGCCGCGGTCGGAAGATGGCTGGTGGACGCCATCCGGCTCGCGGACATCCCGTCGCTGCGTTGCGCACTGGAGGCCTTCCAGTCCGCGGGGATGCGGCTGCAACCGGGCGGCCACACGATGCGCCTCGAAGCGGTCGTGATGGCGTTGGCCGAGGTGGCGCAGTCCGCGCTCGACAGGGCGGAGCAGGCGGCACTCGCCGATGACCTGGACCCGAAGTCATGGGCGGCCAGGATGCTCGTGCTGGTGCACCGCGAACCGCACATCACCAGCTCCGACGTCGGCTCCCGGCTCGGCGCGCACGAAGCGCAGATCAGCCGCAGCGGGAAGACGCTGATGGAGCGCGGCCTGGTCGTCAAGACCCGGCTCGGCCGGTCGAAGGGCTGGTACGCCACTCCCCGGGGCGAGGCCGTCGCCACGCAGCTCGCAGAACGTGAGAACGAATAGCCACGATTCGAGAATCGTGGCGGCCGTTCCAGACCGATGTCGAGAATCGCGCTTTCACCACCCTCCGGAGCGCCGTTTCCGCATTAGTCGTCGGCACCCGGAGGATGGTTACGCGCAGCGACGTCTACGAGACCCGTTTCGCTTCGGGTCGTGACCGCTTTATGACATTCACCGCGCGAAAAGGCTGTCCAGCGAAGACTGGCTTTCCTCGTCCATGGCACGGTAGATCACCAAGCGCTGATCCTGATCCTGAAGCGGGGTGAGCACTTCGAAATGCAGTTCGAGCACGCCGGCCTCGGGATGCCTGATCACCTTGCTCCCCCGGCCCTTGACCTTGACGTCCCGTTCGGCCCACAGGCGCGCGAATTCGTCGTCCGCGGTGAAATCGGCGATGAGATCGATCAGCGCCTGATCGTCCGGATGCGCGGCCCACGCGGCGCGCAGATGAGCGATCCCTTCCCGCATGACACGTTCACGGTCCACAGAGAAATCGCGAATCTCCGGATGTTTGAAGCATAACCACATCGAATTGCGGCGAGGCGGCGGCAAGGTGTCGAAATCCACCAGCAGCCTCGCCATTTCGTCGTTCCAGGCCAGGATGTCGTAGCGGTGGTTCATCAGCATGACCGGCAAGGGCGAGAGATCGGCGACCAGCCGGGCCAAGGGCGGCGCCGCGACGGTCGCGAGCTTGTCGGCGTCGCGAGGACGCTGCCTCGCGAGATCGAAGAGGTAAGCGCGCTCGTCGGGGGCCAGGCGCAGCGCCCGCGCGAGCGCCTCCACCACCTCCGCCGAGGGCCGCAGCCCGCGAGCCTGCTCCAGCCGCACGATGTAGTCGACGCTGACCCCGGCGAGTTCGGCGACCTCCTCCCGGCGCAGCCCGGGCGTCCGCCGGGACCGGCGGCGCGACGGCAGGCCGAAAACGTCCGGGTCCAGGCGTTCACGCCGGGTCCGCAGGAACGCGGCCAGCTCCTGGGTCGTATCCACGGTGCGGGTCGTCATGATCGGTCCAACAGCCTGGGTAGGACCGGTGTTCCCAGGATCTTCTCTCCCTTATCCCCTGCTCACGGCGGTCGCAGACTCGTCTCCGACAACGGATCACGAGCACGGGAGAACACGATGCCGCTCACCCTCGACACCTATCGGCTGCTGGGCCGGTCCGGACTGCGGGTGTCCCCGCTGGCGCTGGGCGCCGCGACCTTCGGCACCGAATCGGGCTGGGGCGCCGAGCGGGACGAGGCCCGCAAGCTGTTCGACCGCTACGTCGAACGCGGCGGCAACTTCATCGACACCGCCAGCACCTATTCGAACGGCACCTCCGAACGGCTGCTGGGCGAATTCACCCGCGACAACCGCGAAAGCCTCGTGCTGGCCACGAAGTACACGACACTGCGCCGGCCCGGTGACCCGAATTCCGGCGGCGGCCAGCGCAAAAACCTGTTCGCGTCGGTGGAGGACAGCCTGCGGAAGCTGAACACTGACTACATCGACCTGCTCTACCTGCACCTGTGGGATTTCACGACACCCGTCGAAGAGATCCTGCGCGGGATGGACGATCTGGTCCGCCGCGGCAAGGTCCTGTACGTGGCGATCTCCAACACCCCGGCCTGGGAGGTGTCGCGGATGCAGACGATCGCCGATCTGCGCGGCTGGTCGCCGCTGATCGCGTTGCAGATCGAGTACAACCTGATCGAGCGCACGGGCGAACGCGACCTGATCCCCATGGCCCGCGAGCTGGGTTTGGGCGTCGTCCCGTGGTCACCGCTGGCGGGCGGCGTGCTCACCGGGAAGTACAGCCGCGACGACCTGGCCCCGGCCGAGGACGGTACCCGCAAGAACTTCAACCTCGCCTTGGGCACGCTCACCGAACGGAACTTCGCCATCGTGGACGTCGTGAAGGAGGTCGCCACGGAACTCGGTCGCACCCCCGCTCAGGTCGGGCTGGCGTGGACGCTGCGGAACCCCGACGTGACGGCGCCGATCATCGGCGCCCGTACGCCCGCTCAACTGGAGGACAACCTGGGCGCGCTGGAGGTCGACTTCACCCCGTCGCAACTGGCCCGCCTCGACGAGGTGAGCGCGATCGACCTCGGCTTCCCGCACGAGACGCTCGCCCGCGACTCGACTCTCGCGATGACGCGGGGCGACATGCGGATCGAAGCGCGCCGCTGAGCTTCCGGCCGGGGACCGGTCATCGGGGCTCGCGGCGATGGTGTCGTGCTCGACCGCTCGCGCGCCTGCCGGCTTCGAGTGTCGCGAAAGCCACTTTCGGGACGTCTGATGTCCTGAAAGTGGCTTTCGCGACGTGCTTGGGGTGTTGCGAAAGCCACTTTCACAACCTTCAACGTTGCGAAAGTGGCTTTCGCAACCCCGCCCCTTGTTCCCAATGTCGCATTCGAGACGCTCAGCGACACGAATGCGACATTGGGAACATCTCCGCCGAGACCACGTACTCGTCACCTTCGCCTTACCCCTTCATCACTCACACGCCCTCCGTAAAGCCGCGAAAAGTGCCCAAAACGGGTACTCCAGCCGAAACCAATGTCCCTTGTGGACAAGCCAGGCGGCTTGTCCGTGAAAGTCGCGTAGGTGGCGGTCGAGCGTGGACCGGAGCCAGATTCCCCAGCCGTCGGGAACACTTCCCCTACCTCCCGGGAAAGGTCCGGATCTAGCGTGGGGCCACCGGTCGGCCATGTCGGCAACATTCCTTGCCTCCCAAGGGACTGGACCCGCGCCGGTGTGTCTCGTCGAACCATCGCGGGGATCCGACCATGGAGGATGTGTGACCGAGCGAGCAAACGACAGCGCCGGACAGCCGAACCGGGCGACGACGGACGTGACGGCATGACCGAGGCCACGAGAGCCGGGGTCTTCGCGGTGTTGCGGGCGACCCCCGCCCCGGTCAGGTACCTGCTCGGCGGCGTCCTGATCAACCAGCTGGGCGCCTTCGTCCAGACCTTCCTGATCCTTTACCTGACGTTTCGGGGCACCTCGATCGGTTTCGCCGGGGTCTGCCTCGCCGCGTACAGCGTGGGCGCGATCTTCGGCGGCATGCTCGGCGGCGAGCTGACCCACCGATTCGGTGGCCGGGCGACGATCGTCACGGTGATGACGTGCGCGGCGCCGCTCGTCGCGTCGATCCCGCTGGTCCGGGGAACACCCGCGGCACTGCTCGCGGCGGTCGCGCTGTCCGGGCTGTCGATCCAGGCGTACCGGCCGGCGGCGGCGGTGCTGCTGGCCGAGTACATGCCGGAAGAGCACCGTGTCATGGCTTTCTCGATGATGCGCATCGCGCTCAACATCGGGGCCGCCGTGGCGCCGCTGATCGCCGCCGTGGTCATCCAGGTGAACTGGGACCTGCTCTTCTGGCTGGACGGGGCGACAGCGGCGCTGTGGGCACTGCTGGCGTTCGTGTTGCTGCCCAAGCGAAGCGCGTCCACACACGGGACCGAGTCCGACGGAGAGTCCGTGCCCGCACTGAGCGCCCGCGAGGTCTACGGGACGCTGATCCGGGACACCCGTTTCCTGTGTTACCTGGTGGCGGGCATGTTCGGCATGATGATCTACGCCGGATCGTTCGCGGTGCTGCCGTTGAACATCGTCGACGCCGGTTATCCGGTGGGGCTGTACAGCACGGTGCTGGTGATCTCCTCGGTCGTGCTGATCACCTGCGAGCTGAAGATCACCACGTACATCGTCCGGATCCCGAAGTATCTCGCCGGGTTGTTCGGCAATCTGGTCAGCGCGCTGGGATTCACCCTCTACGGGCTGATGGCGGAACAGCCGTTCTTCGTGATCGCCGGTGCCTTGATGGCGGTCTCCGGGATGATGATCCACGGACCGAGCACGGCCTCCCATCCGGCCACTTTCCCGGTGGAGCTGCGAAGCCGCTACATCGCGACGAAGGAAACGCTGGCGGGCGTGGCCGCGACGATCGGCCCGATGCTGGGGCTCTACCTCTGGACCACGTTCGGCGGCCCGGGGTTCTGGGGATTCTGCGCGGTGTTGTCCGTCATCGCCGGATCGATGCACATCTACGGCCTCAAACAGCCCCCCGTGGTGAAACAGCCCGAAGTCGTGGGAGAGCGACCATGAACGAATCCAACGGTGTCCTGTTGGTCATCGGAAGCGGACTGAAGCTGTATCGCGAATACCTGGTCTCGTCGATCCACCGCTGCGCCCGCGCGGCCGGGATCGGGCTGGTGCTGCTGAACAATCTCAAACCCACCTGGCAGCACGCCTACTTCGACGAGATCGTCCACACCGACGTGTTCGACGCGGACGAAATGCTCGCCTCCGCCAGGGACGTCGCCGCGCGGCACCGGATCGTCGGCCTGATGTGCTGGGACGAACCGGTCGTACTGGCCGCGGGTGAGCTCGCCGCCGAACTCGGGGTCCCCGGCCTCGGTGTGGACGGTGTCCGCGGTTGCCGCGACAAGAACCGCACCCGCACCGTGCTGACCGCCGAAGGGCTGCCGCAACCGGGCTACGCCTTGACCACCGGTCTCGACGAGGCGCGTGCCGCGGCCGCCCGGATCGGCTACCCGGTGGTGCTCAAGCCGAGGGCGATGGGCGCGAGCATCGGCGTGGTGTTCGCCGCCGACGAGTCCGAAGTGGACGCGGCGTTCGGTGTCGCCATGGGCGCGGCCACGGTCGACCAGAGCCGTTACGGCGGCGGCGCGATCGTGGAGGGCTACGTCTCCGGGCCCGAGATCAGCGTCGACGCGGCCCTGTACAAGGGCGAGTACCTGCCGATGTTCGTGGCCCGCAAGGAAACCGGCGATCAGCCGTACTTCGAGGAGGTCGGGCACGTCGTCGACGCCGGCGACCCGTTGCTGCGCGACGCCGGGCTGATGGACGTCCTGGCGCGGGCGCACCGCGCGCTCGGCGTCGAGGACGGCATCACCCATTCCGAGGTCCGGCTGACCGATCGCGGTCCGCTGATCATCGAGATCAACGGCCGCCTCGGCGGCGACCTGATCCCGTTCCTCGGCAGGACGGCCACCGGCCTCGACCCAGGCGAGATCCTGTTCTCCGTCGCGACCGGGCGGCGGCCGGTCATCGCCCCGTCCCGGCACGCCGTCGCCGGGATCCGGTTCGGCTACCCGGACCACGACTGCCTTGTCCACGAGGTCACCGTCCCCGCCGAAGCACCGGGCCTGGTCGTCGCGTCACCGATGGTCGGCCCGGGCACCACCCTGCGGCTGCCGCCCGGCGGCTACATCGCCCGCCATTCGTTCGTGGTGTGCGAAGCCGCCGACCGTGAGACCTGTGGCAGGCGGCTGGACGCGGCCGCCGCCCTGGTGCGGATCGACGCCGATCCGGTGGACCCACCCGAACCCGGTACCGCGTTCGAGATGCCTGCCGGGCTGCTCGACGTCGACGAACAAGAGGGAGTTTCCGCATGACCATGACCGAACCCGTCCGCACCGAAGCGCCGCTGACCGGCGCGCAGATCCTCGCGAACGCGAAGGCGCTCGCGCCGATCCTGCGGGAGCGGGCGGCAGAGATCGAGCAGAACCGGAGCCTGCCCGACGACGTCGTCCAGTTGCTGCGCGACTCCGGCGTCTTCCGGATCGGGTTCAGCCGGGACTGGGGCGGCCCCGAGATGACCTCGATGGAGCAGACCGAGGTGATCGAAGCGCTTTCCTACGGCGACGCGTCCACCGGCTGGTGCGCCAAACTCGGCTCGGACATCGGGCTGCACGCCAACTTCCTCGACCAGGACGAGGCCCGCCGGATGTTCACCAGCATCGACATGCACTCCGCGGGGGTGCTCCCGGTGACGGGACACGCGGACCGGGTCCCCGGCGGTTACCGGCTCAACGGCCGGTGGAGCTTCGGTAGCGGCTCGACCCACGCCGACTGGGTGGCCTCCGGCGCCATGGTGTTCGAGAACGGCGAGCCCTACGCCAGCCCGGACGGCAGCAACCCGCACGAGTCGCGCCTGTTCATGGTGCCCGGCGACCAGATCGAGTCCCTCGACAACTGGCACACCCTCGGCCTGTGCGGTTCCGGCAGCAGCGACTACACGCTCACGGACGTGTTCGTCCCGGAGAACCACTCGCTGACGTTCGATAATCCGAAGGTCCCCAATGGACCGCTGGTGCAGCCGGACGTGATCCAGCGCAGCATGTGCGGCGTCCCGCTCGGCGTGGCGAGGGCGGCGCTGGACTACGTCCGCGGCCTCACCATGGAACGGGTCGACATGCTGAAGGGCTCGCCGTGGCGGATGAGCGGCGTCGCCTGGAAGGACAACGAACACATCCAGATCACCCTGGCCGAATGCGAGGCCGACTACAGCACCACCCGCGCCGGTGTGTACCGGGCACTCGAGCGGCAGTGGGAGGTCACCGCCGACGGCACCGGCACGCTCGACGACCTCACGCCCGACGAGCGGGTGGCCCCGGCGCTGACCGGCTGGCAGGCGTTCCAGATGTCCAAGCGGGTCGTGCAGCGGCTCTGCGACATCCTCGGCACCGCGGCCATCAGGTCGGGCGACCCGATGAACCGGTGGCTCCGGGACTCGATGACCATGGCGATGCACCCGACCGCGCGGGATCGTGTCACCCAGACGGTCGGCGCGCATCTGGTCGGTGCCAAGCCTTCCATGCGGTTCATGCTCGGCATCGTGGACAAGCCCAAGACCGAGTCCGATGAGTGAGCGACCCGTCCTGATCGTCGGGTTCGTGACGCCGGTGCTGAGGGCACTCACCGGCGTCGAACCCGACGGTTCGGTCGTCCTCGTCGAAGAGCCGGACGTGATCCGCAAACGGGATCTGCTCGCGAAACTGGCCGGGTCTTCCCTGGTCCGCGAGATGATCGGCTGGGAGCACGCCCGGCCGGGCTCCGCCGACGAGTTCCATGCCACCCACCCCGACCTCGACCCGGCCGCGGTGCTCCCGCTGACCGAGTACGCCACCCCGTTCGCCGCCCGGCTCGCCGAACGCTACGGCCTGCCGGGCGCGAGCCTGGGCGCCGCGCAGATCCTGCGGGACAAGGCGCTGCTGCGGAAGGTCAGCGCGGCCGCCGGACTGGCGAACCCGCCGAGCGCCACGGTGACCTGTCCGGCGGACGTGCTGGCGTTCATGCGGGCCCATCCCGGCCCGGTGGTGCTCAAACCGGCCAACCGGCAGGCCGCCGTCGGCACGCAGATCATCCGGTCGGCGGCCGAAGTCGGCCAGGCCTGGGCGAGCTGCGTCGAGCAGGACGAGGGCGTCTTCGTCCCCGACCGGCCGATGGAGCTGTCGATGCTGGCCGAGCGATACGTGCCCGGCCCCGAGTACAGCGTCGAGATGCTCGTCCGCGGTGGGCGGCAGCTGTTCGCCAACGTCACCGCCAAACAGCTCTACCCCGGCCCGCGACCGGTGGAGCTCGCGCATATCGTGCCCGCCGACATTCCCGGCGACCTCAGCGGGAAACTGGCCGACCAGACCCGTCAGGTCGTCGCGGCCGTCGGATTCGGCGACGGGATCCTGCATTGCGAGTGGATCGTCTCCGACGGCGTGCCGTACCTGGTCGAATGCGCCGGCCGGATCGCGGGCGACGGGATCATGGAGATCATCGACCGCGCCTACTCGATGAAATTGCTGCACGCCTACGTCGCGATGATGCGCGGCGAGCCGCCCGCCGAGCTGCCTCGCCGTGCCACGGGCGGCGCCGCCGTCCGGTTCGTCCCGATGGAGCCCGGCGTGATCGACGCCGTCCTGGGGCTCGACCAGGCCCGGCAGGTGGAAGGCGTGTGCCTGGTGGACATCCAGGTCGAGCCCGGCCACCGGTTCACCGGGCTGCGCAGCTCGTGGGACCGGACCGGCCTGGTGATGGCGGTCGCAGACAGCCCGGCGGAAGCCTTGCGGCGCGCCGAAAAGGCCGCGGGCCTGATCCGTATCGAGGTCACCCCGGCGCCCTGAGGACGCGCTTTGCCGAGTCTGTGAAGGCCTCCTTGCCTACCCTGAAGGTAGTGAAGGAGGCCTTCACGGACTCGGCGATCGCCAGGTGCACCACCAGTCACAGCGGCCGCGTGTGAAGGCCCCCTTCCTTGCGCTAGACGCAGTGA
>NZ_NMQT01000087.1 GCF_002234405.1 Amycolatopsis thailandensis
GGGTAGCAGGGGACCTTTGCTATCGCCGGGGGCGCTGACCTGCGGTTTTGGCGGGGAAGGGAGCAAGGGACCTTTGCTGTCGCGAGGGGGTGTGTGGAAATAGGGACGTTGAGTGTCCCTGTTTCCACACACCCTCGATGTCCGGCGACTGTGTGGATTTTGGTGCGTTGGATGAGCGGAAATCCACACAGTCACAGCGTCCACCTGCGAAAAGAGAGCAAGGGACCTTTGCTCTCGCTTCTCTCGATGTTGAGACAAGCGGGAGCAAAGGTCCCTTGCTTCCCCGTCAGGCGTCGCGCCGCCGCAGGACGGTGGAACCGGTGAGGAGACCGGCGGCCGCCCAAGCCATACAGAGCGCGATGCCGACCCAGGGCGCGTAGGGCGCGACGCCGCCGAAGATCGGGTTCGGCTCCCCTGAAGTGAGCATCGCGTTGACACCTGCGAAGCCGGGGAAGTAGTTCACGATGTCCTCCCCGCCGAGCGAACCGGCGAACATCGGGATCATCACCAGCAGCACGAACACCGTCACGATCGTCCCCGCCGTGCTCCGCAACGCCGTCCCCAGGCCGAGGCACAGCAGGCCCAACAGAGCGAAGTAGCCGCCCATGCCCGCCGAGGTCGCGAGGACGTCGCTCACCGAGGAATCCCGCGCCGGGATCAGCGGCGCCGAGATCGCCACGCCGGCGAGCGTGTTCAGGACGCCGTAGCCGAACAGCACCGGCACCAGGACGGCGGACTTCGCCGCGAGGACCCGGTTCCGCACCGGGACCCACTGCAAGGTCGAGCGGATGCTGCCGCTGGCGTATTCGCTCGTGACGAACAGCGTCGCCAGCGCGACCACGGCGAACTGCGTGAGGTAGAAAGCCGCCCCGGTCACCACGGCGTGCGGGGCCATCGAGCGTTCGACGCCCGCGTTCGCGGCCAGGCCCACCGCGCCGGAGTAGGCGAGCATCAGCAGGACACCGCTGATCAGGCACCACCAGGTCGAGCGGACCGACCAGAACTTCGTCCATTCCGAAGAGACCGCGTTCATCGTGCGCTCCACTGCTTGAAGAAACCGGTCAGCTCGTCACGGAAGATCCGCAGCGCTTCCCGCGAGTCGATCGAGCCGTACTGCCTCTCGACCTCTTCCTCGGGAAGTCGCGCCCGCAGTCCCAGTTGGTCGATGAGGATCGCCGCGTCGGTCACCGACGAATGACCGCTGTTCTCGACCGGGAGGTCCTTCTTCGGTCCGGTGAGCCGAGGCCAGGTCTCGTCCCAAGAGGCTCCGTAGTACTTCTTGCCGGTCGGGCTGGACATCAGCAGGAACGGCCGGTCGAGGGAAACGGTGCCGAAGAACGGGCCGTCGACGTTCACGCCCGCCTTGATCCGCCGGTCGGCGACCATCGAGGCGGCGGTCGCCGAACCCCCGGCCGAGTGACCGGCCATCCCGATCTTCTTGGCGTCGATCGACCAGCGCCGGTCCTTCAGCAAGGTGTCGACGACGAACGTCGTGTCGATGGCGCGGTTCGCGATCGCGGCGGGCCAAGGGTCGGGCGACTGTCCACAAGCGACACACTGGCGCAGCCCGTCGGGGAACTCCGTCGCCCAGGCTTCGTAGGCGTGGTCGATCCCGGCGACCACGAAACCTTGCGAGGCAAGGTGTTCCGCCACGGAGGTCAGGGTGATCCGGTTGTTGCCCGCCCCGGGCGACAGCACCACCAGCGGACGTCGTCCGGGCAGCGAAGGCGCGTTCTCCTTCGAGTGGACCCGCACCTTGCTCAGCGCGTCCGGCGGCAGGTCGAGTTTCCGTCCGGCGACCGCCGCCGCGGACTCCGCTCCGGTCATGTACAGCGGAGTACGCCCGATCGAGACGGCCGGGTACCAGACGTTGACCATCAGCTCACGCCGCTTTTCCGGCACCCAAGGGTCGGCGCGCTGCTGATCGGTGAGATGCAGCGTGCGCAGCCCGATCGGGAGCGGGCCGCCCGGCGCGGGCAGCGACAGATCAGGTGCGGTCGCCGCCGACGCGGTCGCCGGTACCCCCAGCAGACCGGCGACCACCGCAGCGATGACCAGGAAGGACTTCATGCCGCTACTCCCGTTCCGTATTCGACCGACGACGCGGTCAGTTCCATGTAGGCCTGTTCGAGTGACGCTGTCCGCTCGGCCAGCTCGTGCACGCGGATGCCGAGTTCGTGCACGGTGTCGCCGACGCGCTGCACGGGCAGGTCGTGCACGAGCAGTTCGTCCCGGTCGGTTTCCGTGGTCGCGCCGAGGGCGCGCAGACGCTGTTCGAGCGCTCGCAGTTCGCCGGGAACGGGCACCCGCACCGCGACCGACGTCCGCGAATTGCCCGCGATGAACTCGTCGACAGGCGCGTCTGCCAGCAGCTTTCCCTTGCCGATGATGACCAGCCTGTCGGCGGTCAGCTGCATTTCGCTCATCAGATGGCTGGACACGAACACCGTGCGGCCCTCCGCCGCGAGTGACCGCATCAGGTGCCGCACCCAGCGGACGCCGTCGGGGTCGAGGCCGTTGACCGGCTCGTCGAACATCAGCACCCGCGGATCGCCCAACAGCGCGCCGGCGATGCCGAGCCGCTGCCCCATGCCGAGGGAGAACGCCCCGGCTCGTTTGCCCGCGACCTCGGTGAGCCCGACCGTCGCGAGCACCTCGTCCACCCGGGAATCCGGGATGCCGTTGCTGCGCGCCATCGCCAGGAGGTGCTTGCCCGCGCTCCGGCCGGGGTGCAGTGCCTTGGCCTCCAGCAGCGCGCCGACCTCGCGCAGCGGGTGCCGCAGGTCCACGTACTTCTTGCCGTCGATGCGGACCTCGCCCGCACTCGGCGCGTCGAGGCCGAGCGTCATCCGCATGGTCGTCGACTTGCCCGCGCCGTTGGGACCGAGGAAGCCGGTCACCTTGCCCGGCTCGACGGCGAAGGTCAGCCCGTCGACCACCGTCTTCTCGCCGTAGCGCTTCGTCAGTCCTCGAAGCGTGATCATCCGCGTCCTCCTTCGTGGTCCCTGAAGTCTTCTGTGCGGAGGCACCTGCGGACATTGCCCCGAAGTCATCGGTCACCCCTTACTTTCGGCAGGTGCCGCTCGGCACGAGTCCCCGCGAAAAGGCAGAATCGGCGCCATGACCACCCGCGAACAACGGCGCGTGAATCCGCTCGACCTGGTGATGCTCGTCCTCGCCGTGTTCTCCGTCGGACTGCTCGTCTACGTGACGTTCTTCCCGCATTCGGACGAGACGGCGCACACCGTCTTCATCATCGACACGACGGTGTGCGGGATCTTCGCGCTCGAATTCCTGTGGCGGTGGCGGCGCAACGGCTGGGAGAAGTGGTTTCCGCTGCGCAACTGGTACGAGATCCTCGGCATGATCCCGATCGCGCATCCGGCGCTGCGCGGCTTCCGGCTGCTGCGGGTCCTGGTCGTGCTCGTCCGGCTCGCGCGCACGGCCGACCGCGCTTTCGGGGAACGGTTCACCCAGCGCCTGGTCGAACGGCTTTCGCGGCCGATCGTGCTGGCGATCAAGAAGCCGATCACGATCGCGGTGCTCGACGAGGTCGTCAAAGTGCTGGAAACCGGGAACTACCCCCAGAATCTCGCGCGCTCATTGGGCGACAACCAGACGCTGCTGCGCGGGATCATCGCCGAGAAGCTCAAGAACGACCCGCAGGCGGGGCGGCTTTCGAAGCTCCCGTTCCACGACGAGGTGGTGCGTTCGGTGATCGACACCGCGATGCGGGTGATCCTCGAGGTGCTGACGGACCCGCGCATCGACGAGTTCTTCGCGCATGTGGTGCGGGAGAACCGCGAGCAGATCCGGAGCGCGGTGCAGCTCGGG
The DNA here is from genome assembly GCF_002234405.1 of Amycolatopsis thailandensis. Classification (GTDB taxonomy): domain Bacteria; phylum Actinomycetota; class Actinomycetes; order Mycobacteriales; family Pseudonocardiaceae; genus Amycolatopsis; species Amycolatopsis thailandensis. The sequence continues at coordinate 3,835 of NZ_NMQT01000087.1, forward strand.
TTGAACGAGCGTGAGGACGACGAGGAACTGGCGTCACAGCTGCCGACCCGGCCTCAGCACCAGATGATGGACTGACCGGTCACGTCTCTCGCGAGTGTCATGAAAGGGGCTTTCAGGACGAAAGATGTCCTGAAAGCCCCTTTCATGACATCCGGCGCTGGGTGGTCCGCCGGGTCGGCGCGGCGCTCAGCGGGTCCTCCGGCCAGGGATGCTTCGGGTAGCGCCCGCGAAGGTCGGCGCGCACGGCCGCGTAACCGTTGCGCCAGAAAGACTCCAGGTCGGCGGTGACGGCGGCGGGCCGTCCGGCGGGGGAGAGCAGGTGCAGGACGACGGGAACGCCGGCCAGTTCCGGCGTCGCGAGCCAGCCGAAGGTTTCCTGGAGTTTCACGGCCAGCACCGGCTGTTCACTCGAGTAGTCGACCCGGATCCGCGAACCCGACGGGACTTCCAGCCGGTCCGGCGCCAGCTCGTCCAAACGCGACGCTTCGGGCCAGGGCAACAGTCCGCGCAAAGCGGCACCCGCGTCCAGTGAGGCGAGATCCGATCGCCGCCGCGCCGAGCCGAGATCGAGCCAGTTGTCCAAAGTGGACAGCAGCGCGGTGTCGGAGACCGCCGGCCAAGGCGAGCCCAGCACCCGATGCAGGAACGACAACCGTTCGCGCAGGCGACGCCCGTCCTCCGACCACCGCAGCAGACCGAGCCCTTCGGCGCGCAAACCGTCCAGCAGGGCGGCTCGGATCGCGTCCGGCGCGGGTGAGCGCAACGGCTTCTCCGACAGCACGATCGCCCCGAGCCGTCGCACCGAACGTGCCACGACGTCGCCCGAAGCCCAGCGCACTTCGTCCGCCGCCGAAACCAGATTCGGCGCCGCGCGGACGGCGAGATCCTCGTCCGCGGGCGCGGCCAGCCGGATGACGCCCTGCGCGCGGCCGGGATCCCGGGTCGCTTCGGCCACCGCCAGCCATTCGACGTCGGCCAGCCCGCTGCCGCGCGGCAGTTCGGCCGCGGTCCCACCGGCCATCAGATAGACCGGCGTTCCCGCGGAACGTCGTCGCGCGAGCCGTTCGGGATGCGCCAGCGCCACGACCAGCGCCGGATCGGCCGCGCCGCCACCGTCGGGCACCAGCTTGGAGAGCCGCCGCACGTCGGATTTCCAGCGTTCGTCGCTCCGCACCCGGCGCAGTTCGGCTTCGAGGTCGGTCAGTGTGCCACCGCTGTCCAGCAGCGCGACGACCTCGGCGGCCGAACGCGCGTTGGTCCGCGCCGCGCCGTCGAGCAGCGCCCGCGCCAGCCGCGGATGCAGGCCCAGCCCGGCCATCTTCCGCCCGCGTTCGGTCACCGTCCCGTCTTCCGCGGTCGCCCCGAGCGTGATCAGCAACGCGCGACCGGCGGCCAGCGCGCCTTCGCCGGGCGGATCCCACCAGGCGAGGCCGGAACCGTCCGGAGTGGACCAGCACGCGAGTTCGAGCGCGAACCGCGCCAGTTCCGCCGTCTTGATCTCGGGTTCGGGATACGCGGGCAGGGAACCCTGTTCGTGCGCCGCCCAGCACCGGTACGCGCGTCCCGGCGCCTCACGTCCGGCGCGACCGGCACGCTGTTCCGCCACCGCGGCCGAAACCCGGACCGTCGCCAGCCCCGGCAGGCCGCGCCGGTGATCGACCCGCGGCACCCGGGACAGCCCGCAGTCCACCACCGCGCGTACGCCTGGCACGGTCAGACTCGATTCGGCGACCGACGTCGAAAGCACCACCCGGTGGCGGGCGCGCGGGCGCAGCGCGTCGTCCTGACTCGCCGCCGAAAGCCGTCCGTGCAGCGGCAGCACGTCCGCGTCCAGGCCGTCGAGCAACCCGCTCACCCTGGCGATCTCGCCCGCGCCCGGCAGGAAAGCGAGCACGTCACCGTCTCCTTCGGACAGTGCTTTGTGGATCGCGCGGACCACGGTCGCCTCGATCCGCTCACCGCGCACGGGCGGGGAGTACGAGACGTCGACCGGATAGGTCCGCGCCTGAGCGGTGATCACCGGCGCGTCCCCGAGCAGGGCCGCCAGCCGTCCCGCGGCCACGGTGGCGGACGTCGCGAGCAGGCGCAGATCGTCCCGCAGCCCGGCGCGGACGTCCAGCAGCAGCGCGAGCAACAGATCCGCGTCGAGGTGGCGTTCGTGGCATTCGTCGAGCAGGACGGTCGAAACCCCGGCCAGTTCGGGATCGCTCTGCACCCGCCGGACCAGCAGCCCCGAGGTGACCACTTCGATCCGCGTCGAAGAAGACACCTTCCGGTCTCCGCGCACCGAATAGCCGACCGTCTCACCGACCCGTTCGCCCAGCAGCGACGCCATCCGCGACGCCGCGGCGCGCGCGGCGAGTCGCCTCGGCTCGGCGACGATCACCCGCCCTTCGCCGTTGTCCAGGGCGAGCGGCACCAGCGTGGTCTTGCCGGTTCCAGGAGGCGCGACGAGGACAGCGGTGCCGTGGGCGTCGAGCGCGGCTTCGAGTTCGGGCAGGACGGCGCGAACCGGCAGATCGGGAAGGGTCACTGCTCGGTGACCTGCGGCGGGGGCGGGATCCGGTAGCCGGACGGGCCGATGTTGCGGTTCAGCGATTCGAGCCATTCCCCGGACGAGATCATCTTCCGGACGGCCTTGGCCACCGCCGCCCGGCCCTCGATGTCGTCCTTGCGCAGGCCGACGCCGTATTTCTCCTTCGAGAACGGTTTGCCGACGACCCTCAGCAACTCCGGGTTCTGTGCCACGTAACCGGCGAGGATGACGTCGTCGGTGGTCACCGCGTCCACCTGTCCCGCGAGCAGCGCGGTGACGCAATCCTGGTAGCGCGGGTACTCGACGAGCTGGACGGCCTGCGCGAACTTGTCGCGCACCTGCTCGGCCGAGGTGGTGCCGCCCACGGCGCACAGCTTGCGGCCGTTGAGGTTTTCGGGACCGGTGATGTCGGTCGACCGGAGCCGGACGAGCAGGTCCTGGCCGGTGTCGAAATAGGGCCCGGCGAAAGCGACGACCTGTTTGCGCTTTTCGGTGATCGAATAGGTCGCCACCATCAGATCCGTGATCCCGGAGGTGATGTCGGTCTCGCGCGACGACGGCCTGCTGTCGTGCCAGGTGATGTGATCTTCGTCGACGCCCAATTCACTCGCGATGTATTTCGCCACGTCGACGTCGAAACCGACATAGCGGCCGTCGACCGTCTGTTTGGAGAGTCCCGGCTGGTCGAAGCGGATGCCGATGGTGAGTTTGTTGAACGCGACGGCGCGGGCGACCAGGGAATCCGACGGACCGGCCTCCTTGCCGCAGGCCGCCGCCGCTGTGACCAGCATCAACCAGGCCATCAGCAGGGCGCGTCCCCTCATCGGGTGCCTCCGTCCGCCGCCTCACGTTGTTCTCAGGGTCGACGGCTAGCCTAAGCCCGTGCGTAGACCGCCCCAAGTCGTACTCGACGCCGTGGGCACACTCGCCCGGCTCGGACTCGCCGCCGTCTGGTTGGTCTCCGGAGCGCTGAAGATCAGCGATCCGGGGCAGACCTACATCGCGGTGCAGGCCTTCGACGTCCTGCCGGACGGGTTCGTCCGACCGGTCGCGATCGGGATGCCGCTCATCGAGCTGGCGCTCGGCCTGTTGCTGCTCGCCGGGTTCGTGACCCGGTGGGTGTCGGTGCTGTCGGTGCTGCTGCTGGCGGTGCTCATCGCCGCGATCGCCCAATCCTGGGCGCGCGGGCTGAGCATCGACTGCGGCTGCTTCGGCGGTGGCGGTCAGATCGCCGCGGATCAGACGCAGTATCCGCAGGAGATCGCCAGGGACCTCGGGTTCGCGCTCCTCGGTGTCTGGCTGATCGTGCGGCCGCGGACCTGGCTGTCGGTGGACGGCTGGCTCGGGAACTCCGGGGGCCCCGCCGACGACGACTATGTGGGTATCGCTGAAGGGAACGAATAATCGTGGGTGGAGCTGAGCGCAACGCTCGGAAACGCAAGCAGCAGGAAACGGCGGCACGCTCGGTGGCACAGGCCAGGGGCGTCGCGGGCGGCGACAAGAAGAAGGTCGTCGCGATCACCGTCGCGGTGGTCGTGCTCGCCGCGCTGGTGATCGGCGGCGTGATCTGGACGACGTCCAGCAAGAACTCCACCGAAGGCAAGGACATCGCGGTACCGACGGGCACCTGGGCACCCGGTGTCGTCGAGAAGCGCGACGGAGCCGTCGTGAGCGCCGGCAAGCCCGGGGCCGCGAAGACCATCGACGTCTACGCCGACTTCCTGTGCCCGATCTGCAAGCAGTTCGAGGAGACGTTCAAGGACAAGCTCCACGAGCAGGTGAACAACGGGACGCTGACCATCCGGTACCACATGCTGCCGATGCTCAACCAGCGCTCCGACCCGCCGGGTTACTCGATGGACTCGGCCAACGCCTCGCTCGCCGCGGCCGACGCGGGCAAGTTCCTCGCCTTCCACGACGCGCTGTTCAAGGATCAGCCGCAGGAGGGCGCGCGCGGGTTCGACAAGGCGCAGCTGATCAAGCTCGGGCAGGACGTCGGGATCACCGACCCGGCCTTCGTGACGGCGATCAACACCGGCGTCTACGAGCAGCAGATCCAGGACGCGTACAAGAAGATCTCGACGGATCCCTCGTTGCAGCAGGACTTCGGCAGCGGGCCCGGTTTCGGCACGCCGACAGTGGCTGTGAACGGTCAGGTCGTGAAGCTGGAGCAGGACTGGGTCGAGAAGACCCTCGGCTAGCTCATCGGAAGTACATGAAGGCCCCCTTCCTTGCGCCTAGGTGCGGGAAGGGGGCCTTCATGTACTTGAGGCGGTGAGGGACGCGTTGCGAAAGCCTCTTTCGCAACCTTCAACGTTGTGAAAGAGGCTTTCGCAACGCGTTCCTGTGGGCCAGAGGCATCGGTAAGAGTGATGGGGGGGCGATCGTGAGTGCTGAATTCCTCGCATCCCCCACCCGACCTCGGACGTCGCGAAAGCCACTTTCGGGACATCGGACGTCCCGAAAGTGGCTTTCGCGACACCGGCATTGGCCGCGAGCCGGCGCCGCTTCCACAGAGGGGGCCGCAAGTGGCGATTCGTGTTCCCTCCCGCCGCATTCAGAGGACGAAATGCGGGAGTCGGAGTGCGGGAAGTCAGGGGAGCGAAGCGGAGGCGACGGTCGCGAAGGCCTGTACGCGGGCAGTCTCGGCGGAGCGCGGCCAGACGAGCCCCCACTCGACGTCGGGCGAACCGGCGAAGGGCACGAAGCGGATTCGCGGGTGGCTGAAGTACTCGCGCGCGTGTGCGGCTAGCGGGCAGATGCCGGCGCCGGTGGCGGTCGCGGCGAGCAGTTCCTGAAACGTCGCGAAGGGCTTGCCCCGGGTCACGGGGTGCCCGGCCGGGGTCAGCCAGCGCCGCGGTTCCTCGATCCAGTACGGCTCCGGCGGATGCGCCGCGCGGAGGACCGTGTCGCGGGCGAGGTCGTCCAGGGTGACGGATTTTCGTCGCGCGAAAGGGTGTTTCGACGACACCGCGAGCACCATCGGTTCGGTGTACACGGCCGGTCCGGTGGCGAGATCGGCTTCGTCGACCGGCAGCAGGGTCACCAGTACGTCGATTTCACTCGAGCGCAGCATCGCGAACGGGTCGGCGAAATCGGCCTCGCGGATGAGCAGTTCCGTGTCCGGGTAGCGCTGCCGGAAACGGTTGAGCGGTTCTTCGATCAGATCGGCGACGCCGGGTGCCTCGAAGCCCAGTCGCAGCACGCCGCCGATCCCGCGTCCGGCCGCGACCGCGCGATCGATCCCCTCGTGCAGCGCGCGGTACGCGGGGCCGAGGTCGTCCCGGAGCCGTTCGCCGATCGGCGTGAGCCGGACCCGCCTGCTGGTGCGGGCGAACAGCGGCGCGCCGATCCGGCGCTCGACCTGTTTGATCGACTGGCTCACCCGTGCCTGCGAGACGTGCAGCCGTTCCGCGGTGCGGCCGAAATGCAGTTCGTCGGCCAGCGCCAGGAAGATCTCGATATCCCGCAGTTCCATAATTCCCAGGTTATCGATCCGGGCCGATGTCGGTCAGTGGGAACCGTGTTTTTCGCAGGTCTAGACCATGGACGCCGTGTCATGCGTTAATTCAAGCCTTGAACTTACGCCCGTGTGTCGAGGAGGACCCGGATGCGGAGATTCACCCTGGGGATAGTGACCGCCGCGCTCGTGCTGGGGTCGCACACCCCGGCACTGGCCGGAAACGGCCCCGCGTACCGGGACGCCTGGCGGCCGGTGAAGGTCCGCGTCGCCGATCTGCTGTCACGCATGACGCTCGAAGAGAAGATCGGCCAGATGACGCAGGCCGAACGCCTCGGCATCAAGGCGCCCGGCGACGTCACCAGGGGGCTGCTCGGCTCCCTGCTCTCCGGCGGCAGCTCCCAGCCGACCCCGAACAACGCGGTGACCTGGGCCGACATGTACGACGGTTTCCAGAAAGAAGCGCTCGCCACCCGGCTCGGCATTCCGCTGATCTACGGCGTCGACGCCGTCCACGGCCACAACGGGCTCTACGGCGCCACCGTCTTCCCGCATAACATCGGGCTCGGCGCGACGCGCGATCCAGAACTGGTCGAGAAGATCGGCCGCGCGACCGCGGAAGAGGTGTCGGGCACCGGGATCGACTGGAACTTCGCGCCCTGCCTGTGCGTCGCGCGCAACGATCGGTGGGGCCGGACGTACGAATCCTTCGGTGAGGTACCGGAAATCGCCACCGCGATGACGACGGCCATCGATGGCATGCAGGGCCGTTCACTGTCCGCGCCGGGCTCGGTTCTCGCGACCGCGAAACACTACATCGGCGACGGCGGCACGACCGGCGGCGACGATCAGGGCGAGACCGACATCAGCGAAGCCGAACTCCGCGCGGTGCACTTACCGCCGTTCCGTGAGGCCGTGCGCCGCGGCGTCGGGTCGGTGATGATCTCCTACAGCAGCTGGAACGGCCTCAAGATGCACGCCGGTTCCTACCTGATCAACGACGTGCTCAAGGGCGAGCTCGGGTTCTCCGGCCTCGTGATCTCGGACTACAACGGCATCGACCAGATCGACCGGCAACCCGGCTTCACCCCGGCCGAGGTCACCGCGTCGATCAACGCCGGCATCGACATGGTCATGGTACCCTTCGAATACCAGAAGTTCATGGACACGCTGAAGGCCGAAGTCCTCGCCGGGCGGGTCACGCGGGAGCGGATCGACGACGCGAACCGGCGCATCCTCACGAAGAAGTTCGAGCTGGGCCTTTTCGAGCGGCCGCTGACCGATCGCCGGTTCGTCAAGACCATCGGCAGCGACGAGCATCGCGCCCTCGCGCGGAAGGCCGTCCGCGAATCGCAGGTACTGCTGAAGAACGAGAACCGGGTGCTGCCGCTGGACAAGGCACGCAACCGGATCTTCGTCGCGGGCAAGAGCGCCGACGACATCGGCAACCAGAGCGGCGGCTGGACCGTCGGCTGGCAAGGCAAGAGCGGCCCGGTCACCGAGGGAACGACCATCCTGCAAGGGATCCGGCACACCGCGAAACCCTCGTCCACGGTCACCTTCGACAAGGACGCGAACGGGATCGACGGGTCCTATGACGTCGCGGTCGCGGTGGTCGGGGAGACGCCGTACGCCGAGGGGCGCGGTGACAAGCCGGAGGGAATGGGGCTCGACGCCGAAGATCTGGCGACCTTGAAGCGCCTTCAGGACAGCGGGGTGCCGACCGTGGTGGTGCTCGTTTCCGGGCGGCCGCTGGACATCGCTCCGCAGCTGCCGGACTGGGACGGGCTGATCGCGTCGTGGCTGCCCGGCTCGGAAGGCCAGGGCGTCGCGGACGTCCTCTTCGGTGACTACAACCCCACCGGCAAGTTGCCGGTGACGTGGATGCGCAGCGCCGACCAGCAGCCGATCAACGTCGGTGATGGAAAGTCCGGGCTGTTCCCGTTCGGGTTCGGCCTTCGCTATCGGCATGGGTGGTGAGGTATGAGGAGATTCGCGGTCCGGCTCGCTCTGCTGTTCGTTTCGTGTCTCGCGCTGGCGATGGCGCCGGTGACGGCGCAGGCGGCACCCGCGTTCAAGGTGCTGGCCTTCTACAACGGAACCTACGACGCGGCGCACATCAGCTTCGTCAAGGAAGCCAACCAGTGGTTCCCGAAAACCGCTTCACAGAACAACTTCAGCTACACCGCGACCAACAACTGGAACCAGCTCAACTCGCTTCAGCCCTCGCAATACCAGGTCGCGCTGTTCCTGGACGACCTGCCGCAGACCTCGGCGCAGCGCTCGGGCTTCGAGCGGTACATGAACGCGGGCGGCGCGTTCTTCGGTTTCCACGTGGCGGCTTTCAACACCAACCCGTCGGCTTGGGACTGGTACCACAACAGGTTCCTGGGCACCGGCGGGTTCAAGTCCAACACCTGGGGTCCGACGACGGCGACGCTCAAGGTGGAGAACCGGCCGCACCCGTCGACCACGCGGCTGCCCGCGACGTTCACCTCTTCGGTGAGCGAGTGGTACGCCTGGAACAACGACCTGCGCAAGAATCCGGACATCAGGATCCTCGCGTCGGTGGACCCGGTGAGCTTCCCGCTGGGGAGCGATCCGAACCAGTCCTGGTACAGCGGGTACTACCCGATCCTCTGGACCAACAACAAGTACAAGATGCTGTACGCCAACTTCGGGCACAACAAGATGAACTACGAGACGAACCAGCCGCTCTCGTCGACCTTCGCGAGTGAGGTGCAGAACCGTTTCACCGTCGACGGTCTGCTGTGGCTCGGCGGAAAGCAAACCGTACGACGATGAGCAGAGCCAGCCGGACCAGGTTCGCGCGATGCCATTTCTTGGCGAGTTCTTCGCGCCGGACCTGGTCCGGCTGTTCCCTCAGCAGCGTCAAGTTGACCGAACGCACGAGGTGGACCGTGATGCCGGTGGCGACGGCCGTGCCCGCGGCGGCGGTGACGATCGCGCGCCGATCGCCGCCGTCGTGCCAGCTGCCGGTGAGGGCGAGCGCCGTCGACGCGATCGTCGCGGGCGCCGCCGGGATGAAGTAGCGCGCGGGGCTGCCGGACGCGAGGAGCCCGGGGGAGCGATCGCCGGTGAGGCGGGGAACGTCGACGACGGCTTCGTAGAGGTTCCCGAAGAACCAGTGGGCCTGGCCGACCGTGGCGAGCCGGGCCCAACGGCCGGTCTTGACCTGCATGAACTCCAGACTGCCACAGCGGTGGGCCCGGCGACGCGACAGCAAAGGTCCCTTGCTGTCTTTTCGCAGGTCAGAGGCCTAGGCGATAGCAAAGGTCCCTTGCTTCCCCCGCGGCCTGGCCTCGTGCGTCGTGAAGGCCTCCTTGCCTACCTTGAAGGTCAGGGTCTCGGCAAAGTCGCCTCTCCACTGGTCAAGGAGGTTGTGAAAGCCACTTTCGCAACGTTGAAGGTTGCGAAAGTGGCTTTCACAACACCCCCCCCGACACCACCCACGCATAGGTCGGTCCAGGTCGTCGTGAGTGATGTTTCGGGTTAGAGCGGACCGGGTGTTTACCTACCCACGCCTGACTTGGCGTGAGTGGTGGTTTCGCGGCTGCCAGGGCGTGACGATGTAGGAATTGGGACGTTGAACGTCCCAATTCCTACATCGTCGCCGGGGATGCCCGGTCTTGGACCTTGATCAACGGAAGATCCGGGACACTCAACGTCCCCGATCCTCCGTTGATCACGACACCCGCATACGCGACTTTGCCGAGACCCTGACCCTGAAGGTAGTGAAGGAGGCCTTCACGGACTCTGAGTCCCTCAAGAGGGCCTTCACAGCCCGGCCCGGTGCCCCGCGCACCCAGGCCGCCGGGCGATAGCAAAGGTCCCTTGCTACTCCTCGATGGCGCCGCCGACCGCGCGCAGGTGCTCCCGGAACGTCAGCGAAGGCGACTTCGTGCGCTCCGCGAGGAAGTCGGCGAAGCGGACCTGCTCGCGAAGGGACTCTCCGGAGCGGATCCGCTCGGCCTGGAGCCGCTCGACGTCGCGGATGGCCTCGGCCCGGTCCAGGACCTCGTCCGCCCGGTCGGCCGGGACGAACAGGACCCCGTCTTCGTCGCCGAACACGAGATCCTCCCGCGTCACCGTCCATTCCCCGACGACGGCCGAGTCGAGCGCGCCGTCGGGGCGGGCGGAGACGGAGAGCGGGCCGGTCGGGATCGAGCCGAGGCTGAACACCGGCAGCCCGATCTTCTCGATGTCGCGGGTGTCGCGGTGCAACCCCCAGATGACCACACCGCTCAGCCCGGCCGCTTCGGCTTCGAGGACGGCGAGGTCCCCGACGCAGCTTTCATCGAGCCTGCCGCCGTTGTCGACGACGAGGACGTCACCGGGGTTCGCGGTCTCGTACGCCTCCAGGAAGACGTCGACGCTGCCGACGTGCCGGGCGGGGGTGACCCGCCCAGCGAGCCGGCTACCGGGCACGACCGCGTGCGTGCCGGCGGGCGCGCATCGGACCGGGACGCCGGCGCGGACGCAGCCGTCGGTCAGATGCGCGGTGGTCAACAGCGCGAACCGTTGCCGAAGCTCTTCGGGATCCATATCCCGACTTTAGCCACGGCGCCACACCACAGGAGTGTTACCGGAGCCGCCGCCCTCCAGCGTTCCGGCGATCTCGCCGTTGTCGCCCACGACGGTGCCGTACGCGTTGCCGGGGGAGGGAAGCGTCGTCACCGAGCCGCCCGGGGACCACACCGTGGGAGTCCTCGGCGAGATCCATCCCGTGACCAGGCCGGACCCGTTGAGTGCCATCGTGGACATGTTGTCCGGGACCTCCACGGACGTGTCGAACGCCGTCCAGAGCCGGTCGCCCAGCTGGGTCGAGGCCAGCACCTTCCCGTTCCGGATCGCGATCCCACGTGACTCCCGGAGGCCGTCCGGGAGAACGAGCTGCCGCAGGACGCCGTCCTTCCAGAGCCAGGTGCCGCCGTACTGCTCGTTCAGCAGGATCGTGCCGTCGTGGTCGATGTCGATGGGGGTGAGCACCGGCGGGACATCCAGCAGCACCGGGTGCGCGTGGTCGCCGGATGGCCAAAACGCGGGGGTGGAGCCGTAGCGGATGTCGTTGAACACCGTGCCGACGACGTCGCCGCGGTCGTTCGTGCCGACGGCTTGCGTGTTGGAGTAGCCCGGAACCTTCCCCAGGAACTGGAAGCCGCCGTTCTCGAAGACGAAGGCGTGCTTGCTCGGGTAGCGGCTCCCGTCCTGGTAGTAGACGGCGTTGCCGAGGACCGAACCCGACGCGTTCTCGTCCACCGTGTCGACCGAGAGGTAGCCCGCCGGGATGCCGTGGTCCGTGACGGTCCCGCCCGTCCAGGTGACCAGCTTCCCGTCGGCCGTCCCCGCGTAGTCCCCGGCGCCGTTCGTGGCGTTCACCTGTGCGATCCCGCTGCTGCCGGGCGGGAGCGGCAGGTAGCTCATCGTCCAGTCGCTCGCCGACGCGGTGCCCGCCGACAGCAGCCCGGCGGCGACGGTGGCGGCCAGGACCATGCTCGTTCTTTTCATCGAAGACCCCCTGTGAGTGGTGTTCGCCCTGTTTAACGGGGGTGCGGGCCGCTCGTCTGCGTCACCTGACACTCAGCGTGTGATCGATAACATCCGTTCAGGTATGTATGTAAGGGGTTGATAAATACAGACCTGTCTGTATCTTCAGTTTCAGCAGCGACCCGGCAACGACAAGGAGCGTCGTGGTGGCCAACAAGGTGTACGTCGTCGGCGTGGGCATGACGAAGTTCGAGAAACCCGGACGCCGCGAGGACTGGGATTATCCGCAGATGGCCAAGGAGTCCGGGACGAAGGCGCTCGCCGACGCCGGGATCTCGTTCGACGAGGTGCGGCAGGCCTACGTCGGCTACGTCTACGGCGAGTCGACCGCGGGGCAGCGCGCGGTCTACGAACTGGGCATGACCGGGATCCCGGTGGTCAACGTCAACAACAACTGTTCGACCGGGTCGACGGCGCTGTACCTGGCCGCGGAAGCGATCCGCGGCGGCCGGGCGGACTGCGCGCTCGCGCTCGGGTTCGAGAAGATGCAGCCGGGCTCGCTCGGCTCGACCTACGACGACCGTGAGCAGCCGATGGGCAGGCACATCCAGGCGCTCGCGGAGATCTCCGAGGTGCTCTTCCCGCCCGCGCCGTGGATGTTCGGCGCGGCAGGCCGCGAGCACATGAAGACCTACGGCACCACCGCCGAGCACTTCGCCAAGATCGGCGAGAAGAACCACCGGCATTCGGTGAACAATCCGTACGCGCAGTTCCAGGAAAGCTATTCGCTGCAGGACATCCTCGACTCGCGGATGATCTACGACCCGCTCACCAAGCTCCAGTGCTCGCCGACCTCGGACGGTTCGGGCGCGGCGATCCTCGCCAGCGAGTCCTTTGTGGACTCGCACGGGCTGGCCGGGCAGGCCGTCGAGATCGTCGGGCAGGCGATGACCACCGACTTCGCCAGCACCTTCGACGGCACGGCGAAGAACATCATCGGCTACGACATGAACGTCCAGGCCGCGCGTCAGGTGTACGACCAGGCCGGGCTCGGGGCGGAGGACTTCCAGGTCATCGAGCTGCACGACTGCTTCTCCGCCAACGAACTCCTGCTTTACGAAGCCCTCGGACTTTGTGCCGAAGGGGAAGCGGGGAAGCTCGTCGACTCCGGGGACACCACCTACGGCGGCAAATGGGTCGTCAACCCGTCCGGCGGGCTGATCTCCAAGGGGCATCCGCTCGGCGCTACCGGCCTCGCGCAATGCGCCGAACTGACCTGGCAGCTGCGCGGGACCGCCGACAAACGGCAGGTCGACGGCGTCGAAGCCGCGCTGCAGCACAACATCGGACTCGGCGGCGCCGCCGTCGTCACCGCCTACCAGCGCGCCGAGCGCTGATCTCACCGAAAGGAACAACCATGGGCAAGATCAGTGCCTCCGTCGAACTCCCCGCGGCCCCCGACAAGGTCTGGGCGGAGTTCTCCAACCCCAACAACTTCGAGAAGTGGCTGACCATCCACACCAAGTGGAAGGGCGAGGTCCCGGCGGAGTTCTCCAAGGGGGCGCAGGCTTCCGAGGTTGTCACGATGCTCGGGATGCCGAACACGATCACCTGGACCGTCGACGAGTTCGAAGCGCCGTCGAAGCTGGCGATCTCCGGGACCGGGATGGCCGGGGTGAAGGTCAAGTTCGAGCTTTCCGTGGAGGCGTCCGGCGAAGGCTCGCTCGCGAGCATCGACGCGGAGTTCGCCGGCCAGATGATCATCGGCGCGCTCGGCAAGGCCGTCGAGAAGGACGGCAAGAAGAACCTCGACGCGTCGCTGGAGAACTTCAAGGCGCTGGTCGCGTGACCGACGAGCGGTTCGATCCCGGCGGGCTCGGCAAGTGGACCGACGAGTCCCGGTTCGAGGTGACCCGCGAGCGGCTGATCGAGTACGCGAAGGCCACCAACGACCCGATCCCGGCACATCTCGCCGGGGACGTCGCGAGCCCAGTGTTCGCGATCGTGCCGGTGTTCGAGTCGCTGATGGAACCCGCGCTGGAGGTCGTCCCGGTCGGGCTGTTCGGCCGGATCGTGCACGGGGAACAGGAATTCCGGTTCCACCGGCCGATCCGGCCCGGTGACAAGCTCGTGTCGCGAGCGCGGATGACCGGCTACGAGGGCCTGTCGAACGGCACTCGCGGCACCATCCACCTCGAATGCCGGACCGAGGACGGCGACCTCGTCAACGAGCAGTACGTGACCCTGTTCGTACGCGGTTTCGACACCGGCGAGACGCGCGGCGAACTCGGGCCGGAGCACAAGTTCGACGACGCGCTGCGCTCGCGGGCACCGATCGCGAAGGTGAACCAGCACGTCGACGACGACCAGACGTACCGCTACGCGCCCGCCGCCGGCGACCCGATGCCGATCCATCTCGACGAAGAGGTCGCGAAGGATTCGGGATTGCCGGGGATCATCGCGCACGGCCTGTGCACCATGGCGTTCACGTCGTGGGCGCTGCTGACCGAGGTCGCCGGGTCCGATGTGGACAGACTGAAGCGGTTCGCCGTCCGGTTCGCCAAGCCGGTGCTGCCCGGGCAGGACCTGACGACGAACATCTGGCGCGCGGGCGCCGGGAGCTACGCGTTCGAAACCACCGTCGGCGAAACCGTCGTGATCAAGGACGGTCTCGCGGAATTCGCGGAGTAGGAGCAAAGCCATGGGAGCACTCGACGGGCGGGTAGCCGTCATCACCGGTGCCGGCCGCGGGATCGGCCGCGAGCACGCGCTGCTGTTCGCGGCCGAAGGCGCGAGCGTCGTGGTCAACGACCTCGGCGGAGCGAACGACGGAAGCGGGGCCGACGTCGGCCCGGCGCAGGAGGTCGTCGACGAGATCCGCGCGGCGGGCGGGAAGGCCGTGGCCAACACCGCCAACGTCGCCGACTGGGCGGGCGCCGAGGAACTGGTCGCGCAGGCGGTGGGCGAGTTCGGCAGGCTCGACGTCGTCGTGAACAACGCCGGCATCCTGCGCGACGCTTTCCTTGCCGGGCTTGAGGAAGCACAGTGGGATTCCGTGATCGCGGTGCACCTCAAGGGGCACGCGGCGGTGCTGCGGCACGCGGCCGCGTACTGGAAGACCGCGAGCAAGGCCGGTGAGCCGGTGGCGGGTTCGGTGATCAACACCGCCTCGGCGTCCGGGACCACGCTGCCGAACGCGGGACAGGCGAACTACGGCGCGGCGAAGGCGGGGATCGCCGCGCTGACACTGGTGGCCGCCGAGGAGCTGGAGCGGTACGGCGTGCGGGTCAACGCGATCGCGCCGATCGCGCGCACCCGGCTCACGCTGGCGACGCCGGGCATGGGCGCGATCTTCGCGCAGGAGGTCGAAGAAGGGGAGTTCGACGCGTTCTCCCCGGCCAACATCTCGCCACTGGTGGCTTATCTCGCCACCGAAAAATGCCCGCTCACCGGCAAGGTGTTCGCGGTGCAGGGCGGCGCGATCTCGGAACTCGCGGGCTGGCACGACGTGAAAGTGATCGAAACCGAGGAAGCCTGGTCGATCGACGACATCGCCGCGAGGCTGCCGTGATCGAGTGGTCCGAGACCGAACTGCTGATCCGGGACGCGATCCGTGAGTTCGTCGACAAGGAGATCCGGCCGCGGCTGGACGAGCTGGAAAGCGGGACGCTGCCGCCGTACGACCTCATCCGCAAGATGTTCGCGTCCTTCGGCATCGACGCGCTCGCGCGGGAATCGGTGACGAAGCTGCTGTCCAAGGAGCGCGGCTCCGGCTCTGGTGGTGGCGGTCTGGCTTTCGGCGGGCAGGAGGCGATGGCGCTCATCGCGGTGAGCGAACTGGCCGGGGTCAGCCTCGGCATCGTCGCCTCGCTCGGGGTGAGCATCGGGCTGACCGCGCAGACGATTCTCACCAAGGGCACGCAGGCACAGAAGGAACGCTGGCTGCCCGGGCTGGCGACGTTCGAGAAGGTCGGCGCGTGGGCGATCACCGAACCCGACTCCGGCTCGGACGCTTTCGGCGGGATGAAGACGTCGGTGCGGCGCGACGGTGACGAGTACGTCCTCAATGGACAGAAGACGTTCATCACCAACGGGCCCTACGCCGACACGATCATCGTCTACGCGAAGCTCGACGACGGCTCGGCTGTGCGTGATCGCAAGGTGCTCACGTTCGTGCTCGACAAGGGCATGCCGGGGCTCACGCAGGGCAAGCCGTTCAAGAAGATGGGCATGATGTCCTCGCCGACCGGGGAGCTGTTCTTCAGCGACGTCCGGCTCGGGCGGGACAGGCTGCTCGGCGAGTCCGAGGCCGGTCGCGACGGCGACAGCAAGGCCGAGGTGAAGTCCGGGTTCGCCGTCGAGCGGGTCGGGGTCGCGGCGCTGGCGCTCGGGATCATCAACGAATGCCACCGGCTGTGCGTGGACTACGCGAAGAACCGGAAGCTGTGGGGCCAGGAGATCGGTCGGTTCCAGCTGATCCAGCTGAAGCTGGCGAAGATGGAGGTCGCACGGATCAACGTGCAGAACATGGTGTTCCAGCTGATCGAGACGCTGCGCGCGGGCAAGATGCCGACGCTGGCCGAGGCTTCGGCGATGAAGCTGTACTCGTCGGAGGCGGCCACCGAGGTCGCGATGGAGGCCGTGCAGCTGTTCGGCGGGAACGGGTACATGGCGGAGTACCGGGTGGAGCAGCTGGCGCGGGACGCGAAGTCGCTGATGATCTACGCGGGCTCCAACGAGATCCAGGTGACGCACATCGCGAAGGGCCTGCTGGAGCGTCGCGTTTAGTCCTCTGAATGCGGTGGGCGCGGGCGCCGGGGGAGCAAGGGACCTTTGCTATCGCGTTGGGGTCCGGGGGTGCCCGTCGCCCGCTGTCGACACGTGTGCCCAGACGGTCGACACGCAGTGACTTGGATGGACGGCACGGGTGACCAGACGGACGACACGTGTGTCTGGATGGACGGCACGGGTGCCCAGACGGACGACACGTGTGATTGAGCGGACGACAAGCGTGCTTGGGGGCGGAACTCGCGTGTCTGGGGGCGGAACTCGCGTGCTTGGGGGCGGAACTCGCGGCGGGGTTCGCCGCGGGGGTGTTCCGGCTCCCAGCACGCGAGTTTCGTGCTCGAGCACGCGTGATCCGCCCCCAAGCACGCGTGGGACGGGGTCAGTCGCGTTCGATGAGGTGACCGACGACCTCGGGGCCCGGGTGGGCGTGGCCGGAGCCGTCGCGCCGCACGTCGACTTCCGGCAGTTCCACCGGGTCACCGGTGCGCGAGGCACCGGCCGGACGCGGGCCGATCCAGCCGACGACCAACCGCGTCTCACCCTTGAGGAACCGCTGTGCCCGGACACCGCCGGTCGCGCGACCCTTCGCCGGGTATTCGCTGAACGGCGTCACCTTCACGCTCGCGCCTGTCGCGGTGACGACCATCGGCTCGCCGTGTTCGGCGTCATCGGTCCGGATCGCGCCGAAGAAGACCACTTCCGCCTCGCCGCGTACGACGATGCCGGCCATGCCGCCGCCCTTGAGACCTTGCGGCCGCACCAGCGAAGCGGCGTAGCGCAGCAGTGACGCTTCGGACGACAGGAACGCCAGAGTCTCGTTGCCGTCGGTGAGCCAAGTGGCGCCGACGACCTCGTCGCCGTCCTTCAGGCTGATCACGTCGAACTCGTCCGAGCGGACCGGCCACTCCGGCGCGCACACCTTCACGACACCGTGTTTCGTGCCGAGCGCGAGACCCGGAGAGCCGGACGCCTGCTCGCCGAGCGGCGCCAGGCCGATGACGCGCTCGCCCTTCTCCAGCGGCACCAGTTCCTTCGCGGCCATCCCGCCGCGCAGCGACACGGTGCCCGCCTGCTCGGGCAGCACCGGCAGCGGCAGCACGTCGGTCTTGAACGCGCGGCCGCGGTTGGTCACCAGCAGCACCTGGCCGCGCGCGGTCGAGTGCACGACCGCGGACACCGAGTCGTGTTTGACGCGGCCGTTGCGGCGCCGCACTTCCGACGACTCCTCCGATTCCGCCGCCGTCCGCGCGACCAGCCCGGTGGCCGAAAGGATCACCTGGCACGGATCGTCGGCGACCTCCAGCGGACCCGACGGCTTCGACGCGGCGAGGACCTCCTTGAGGTCACCGTCGATCAGCGCGGTGCGGCGTTCGGTGGGGGAGTCCTTGGCGACCTTGGCCAGCTCGGCCGAGACGACCTTCTTCAGCACCGACTCGTCGTCGAGGATCTTCGACAGCTCGGCGATCTCGTCGCGCAGCTTGTCCTGCTCGGCTTCGAGCTCGATCCGGTCGTACTTCGTGAGCCGCCGCAGCGGGGTATCGAGGATGTACGTGGCCTGGATCTCCGAGAGCTTGAACCGCTTCATCAGGCCGTCCTTCGCGGCCGCGGCGTTCTCGCTCTCGCGGATCAGCTTGATCACCTTGTCGATGTTGAGCAGGGCGATCAGCAGACCGTCGACCAGGTGCAGGCGCTCTTCGCGCTTGCGGCGGCGGTAGCGCGTGCGGCGGGTGACGACCTCGTAGCGGTGGCTGAGGAAGACCTCCAGCAGCGCCTTGAGCCCCAGCGTCTGCGGCTGCCCGTCCACCAGCACCAGGTTGTTGATGCCGAACGACTGCTCCAGCGGCGTCAGCCGGTACAGATCCGCCAGCAGCGCCTGCGGGTTCACGCCGACCTTGCATTCGATGACCAGCCGCGTGCCGTTCTCACGGTCGGTGAGGTCCTTGACGTCGGCGATGCCGGTGAGCCGCTTGGACTTGTTGACCTCGTCGGTGATCTTCTCGATCACCTTCTCCGGGCCGACGCCGTACGGCAGTTCGGTGACGGTGATCGCCTGACGGCCGCGGCTGCCCTCCAGCGGACCGGTCTCGGCGCTGGCGCGCATGCGCACCACACCGCGGCCGGTCTCGTACGCGCGGCGGACCTCGTCCAGCCCCAGCAGTGAACCACCGGTCGGCAGATCCGGGCCCGGCACGAACTCCATCAGCTTGTCGAGGGTGGCGTTCGGGTGGTTGATCAGCCACCGCGCCGCCCCGATGACCTCGGTCAGGTTGTGCGGGATCATGTTGGTCGCCATCCCGACCGCGATCCCGGAAGTGCCGTTGACCAGCAGGTTCGGGAACGCGGCTGGCAGCACCGACGGCTCTTCGAGCGAACCGTCGTAGTTCGGCCGGAAGTCGACGGTGTCCTCGCCGAGTTCGCCGACCAGCAGCATCGCCTCCGGGGACAGCCGCGCCTCGGTGTACCGCGAGGCGGCCGGGCCGTCGTCGGGGGAGCCGAAGTTGCCGTGCCCGTCGACCAGCGGGACGTTGAGCGAGAAGTCCTGCGCGAGCCGGACCATGGCGTCGTAGATCGCCGTGTCGCCGTGCGGGTGGTACTTGCCCATCACGTCGCCGACCACGCGGGACGACTTCACGTACGCGTGCGTCGGCCGGTAGCCGTTCTCGTTCATCGAGTACATGATCCGGCGGTGCACCGGCTTCAGCCCGTCCCGCGCGTCCGGGAGCGCCCGCGAGTGGATGACCGAGTAGGCGTACTCCAGGTACGAATCCTCGATCTCCGTCTTCAGCGAGTTGTCGAAGACGTTCGCGCCGGGCTGGTCGAACGCTGACGGGTCGACCTTGGTGGTGGTGCCCTTACGGCGTGCCATTGCTCAAAGCTCCTTGAATAGCAACGAAATCAGGCGTCGATGGCTTCGCGGTCGACCCGGTCGGAGGATTCGACCAGCCAGTTGCGGCGTGGCTCGACCTTCTCGCCCATCAACAGCTCCAGTGCGTTCTCCGCGGCTTCGACGTCGTCGAGGGTGATCCGGCGGACCGAGCGGGTGGCGGGGTTCATCGTGGTGTCCCACAGTTCGTCGGCGTCCATCTCGCCGAGGCCCTTGAACCGCGGCACCGGGGTGACGATCTGCTTGCCCGCCCGCTCCAGCGCCGCGAACTTGGTCTCCATCTCCTTCTGGGTGAAGGTGAAGTGGGTCTCCGGGTTACGGCCCTTGGTGACCAGTTTGTGCAGCGGCGGCATCGCGGCGTACAGCCTGCCGTCCTCGATCACCGGCCGCATGTACTTGGCGAACAGCGTGATCAGCAACGTCCGGATGTGCGAACCGTCGACGTCCGCGTCGGCCATCAGGATCACCCGGCCGTAGCGCATGGTCGACAGGTCGAACGTGCGCCCGCTGCCCGCGCCGAGCACCTGCACGATCGAGGCGATCTCGGCGTTCTTCAAGGTGTCGCCGAGCGACGCCTTCTGGACGTTGAGGATCTTGCCGCGCAAGGGAAGCAGTGCCTGGTACTCCGACACGCGCGCCATCCGCGCCGAACCGAGCGCGCTGTCACCCTCGACGAGGAACAGCTCGCTGCGGGAGACGCCGGTGGTGCGGCAGTCGACCAGCTTCGGCGGCATGGCCGCGCCTTCGAGGGCGGTCTTGCGCCGAGCGGCGTCCTTCTGCTGCTTCTGGGTGAGCCGGACGCGTGCCGCGTCGACCACCTTCTGCAGCACGATCTTCGCCTCGGACTTGGTCTTGCGCTCCTCTGTCCAGGCGCGGATGTGCTTGTCGACGATGCCCTGGATGACGCGGGTGATGCCGGCGGTGGACAGCTCGTCCTTGGTCTGCGAGGTGAACTGCGGCTCCGGCAGCCGGACGTGGACGACCGCCGTCATGCCTTCGAGGACGTCCTCGACGGTCGGCATGTCTTCCTTGGGCTTCAGCAGCCCGCGGGTCTTGGAAATGGCGTCCTGTAAGGCTTTCAGCACCGCGCGATCGAAGCCGCGGCGGTGCGTGCCGCCGTGCACGTTGCGGATGGTGTTGGTGAAGCATTCCACCGTGCGCTCGTAGCCGGTGCCCCAGCGGAGCGCGACCTCGATCTCCGCGTGACGCTCCACATTGGACTGCATGACACCGCTGGCGTCGGCGGCGTTCTCCTTGTACGTGCCCTCGCCGTTGATGATCAGCGTGCCGCAGACGGGTTTTTCGCTGTCCGGGGCGAGGAAGTCGACCATGTCGGCGAGGCCGTTGGGGAAGTGGAAGGTCTCTTCGCTGATCGAGTCGTCGACGGCCGTGCGCAGCACGTACGTGACGCCGGGGACCAGGAACGCGGTGTTGCGCATCTTCGCGCGGACGCCCTCGACGTCGAGGGCGGCGCCGCTCTCGAAGTAGCGCGAGTCGTACCAGTATCGGATCGAGGTGCCGGAGCGCTCGCCGCGCTTCATCTTGCCGGTGACGTTCAGCCCGGACCGGCGGGTGAACTTGGCCTTCGGGCCGGGCCCGTCGAAGACGCCGGGCACGCCGTGCGCGAACGACATCTGGTGGACCTTGCCGCTCTGCTTCACCGTGACGTCGAAGCGGTGCGACAGCGCGTTCACCGCCGAAGCGCCGACGCCGTGCAGACCACCGGAGGTCTTGTAGCCGGATCCGCCGAACTTGCCGCCGGCGTGCAGCCTGGTCAGCACCAGCTCGACACCGGACAAACCGGATTTCGCGTGCGTGCCGGTGGGGATGCCACGGCCGTCGTCGTCGACCTGGACACTGCCGTCCGCGTGCAGGGTGACCACGATCTTCGCGGCGTGACCCGCCACACCTTCATCGGTCGAGTTGTCCACGACCTCGGAGAACAGGTGGTTGATACCGCGGCTGTCGGTGGAGCCGATGTACATCCCGGGGCGCTTGCGGACCGCTTCCAGACCCTCGAGATGCGTCAGGTCGTCGGCCCCGTACAGGGTCTCAGCAGTCACTGGGTACTTCTCCTGGAGTCGTGGCTCGCGAACTAGCTCGTGACGGTGGCGTTCAACGCGACACCGTACTGGAGGATATCCGTCCCCTCCGACAGCTTCCTCTTCCGAAGCCTCCGGTGTGGCGGACCACGCCGTCCCGGTGGCCGGGTCACGGCTGGGGAAAGCGACTTCCTCAAGGCTTGGATGAGGCGTTATCGTTTCCGGTGTCACAGGGTGACGGGGGGAAGAAGGTGGCCGTCGGAACCGGTCCCACGCGCGTCTCGACCGCA
Organism: Amycolatopsis thailandensis; assembly: GCF_002234405.1. Taxonomy (GTDB): domain Bacteria; phylum Actinomycetota; class Actinomycetes; order Mycobacteriales; family Pseudonocardiaceae; genus Amycolatopsis; species Amycolatopsis thailandensis. The sequence continues at coordinate 25,343 of NZ_NMQT01000087.1, forward strand.
CAACGCGTCGTGAGTCTCTGGTATTTCGTGGTGGTCATCGGCTCGCTCGGGCTGCTCGCGCCGCTACCGTTCGTGCACGCGGCGATCCGGCTGCGCCGCACGTTCGTGGTGCTGTACGTGTTCCTCTACGGCGGGGTCTCCTACGGGCTGCTCTACCTGCTCTCCCGCGAGGAGGCGGACGGTTCGGTCGAGACGGTCATGGCCCTCTCGTGGTTCTTCGGCACGATCCTGTTGATCACCGTGTCCTGCGTCCACCTCGCGCTGCTGCGGAAGAAGATCCTCTACCCGCCGCCGACGGCGTGGGTCGAGTCCGGCATGCACTGCGGGCTGTTCTCGATCGACATCGCCGGATTCGGCCAGGTCGGTCGCAGCAGCGAGATCTTCGTCCAGGTCCGGCGGATGCTCTTCGGCCTGCTGGCCAATGCCTTCGAGACCAGCGGGATCGCCTGGGAAGCCTGCCTGAAACGCGACACCGGGGACGGCATGATCGTCGTGGTCCCGCCGCATTTCCCGAAGTTCCGCCTGGTGTACCCGTTGGTCTCCCGGCTGACCGCCGAACTCGCCCGGCACAACGTCGTCACCGAGTCCGGCCTGCGGATCCGGGTGCGGGTGGCGATCCACGCCGGCGAGGTCACGCTCGACGAGTACGGCGTCACGGGGCGGCCGAAGGTGCTGCTCGCCCGGCTGCTCGATTCGCGGGTTCTGCGGGACGCGCTCGCGGAGGCGCCGGACGAGTCGCCCGTGGTGGTGCTCGTCTCGGACCGGTTCCACGAGGACGTCCAGGACCAGGGCGGCCCCGGTCTCGACACGATGAGCTACCGGCAGGTGCTCGTGCACGAGAAGGAGACCGAGGTCCGCGCCTGGCTGCACGTCCCGGATCCGGTGTTCAGAGCGCTGCCGTGAGGACCTCCAGCGCGCTGTGCTGCCGGGCGGCGTCGATCTTGTCGACCGGTCCCGCCCAGCGCAGGCCGTGCTGATCGAGCGACGTGCGGTTGTTCGCGATCGTCGCGTTCGCTTGGCGGGTCAGGTAAGCGCGGTACGGCCTGCCCGCCAGCGCGCGGTCCAGCTCGCCGAGGCCGCGGGCGTACGCGCCCTTGAACGACGGCCCGTCGGCGCCGCAGTCGCCGGACTCGCACGGGTCGCGCAGAATCCCGTTCGAGTGAAGCTGTGAGGTCGTGGTGGAGGCGTCCGCGAGCCGGCGGGCTCGGGTGAGCAGGGCGGCGTCACCGGTCGCGCGGTTCAATTCGACCAGCGCGCCGAGGACGATGCCCTGGTTGTAACTCCAGACGGCCTGCCCGTTGTTGACGCAGGAGGCGTTCAGCCCGTCGTTGACCAGGTCGCTCCCGTTGATCATGCCGCTCGCGCGGAACCAGTCCCAGACCTCGCGGGCCCGCGTGAGCTGGACCGTGTCGCCGGGGAGCCGGTTGTGCAGCGACGCGGCGACCTTGACGTACAGCTCGTTGGTGACGGCGTTCTTGTACGTCTTCGCGGTCGACCACCAGAGGCCGCCGCCGCAGGTCCCGTCGCGGTAGGAGTACATGTAGTCCGCCGCGATGACGGCGGTGTCGAGGTAGCGGCGGTCCTTGGTCAGGTCGTAGGCGCGGATCCAGGCCAGCGCCCACCAGCCGGTGTCGTCGATGTATTCGTTGGTGAAGTTGTTCCCGCGGTTGCGGTCGAAGGTGTTGCCGATGGCGTAGTGGTAGTTCCGCGAGCCGGTTCGGGTGCTGTAGTCGAGGATCGCGGTGAGCGCGTTGGCCGAGTTCCACCAGCCCGTGGTCTGCCAGAGGCCGGTGCCGTTGTCGTAGAACTGCATGAGCGCGGTGGCGGCGGCTTCGGCGCGGTCGTTCGCGGCGACCGTGGTGCGGAACCACGGCGTACAGGCGATTTCCGGCCGGTTGCCCGCCTTCCCGCAGGCTCGCAGGGCGCCGAAGCGGTGGGCGCCGGGATCGTCCACGTTGTACATGAGGGTTCGCCAGCCGCGTTGTCCGGCGGGGATCTTCGTGTCGCCGATGCGGCTGTCGCCGGACCAGGTGCGGCCGCCGTCGAAGGAGCGGTCGAGCCAGAGCTCGTCGCCGGGGTCGCCGTCGGCGATGCTGCCCCAGCCCATGTCGTCGCCGTCGGACAGGTGCAGCGTGATGCCGCGGCCCCAGACCGTCGCCGTACTGGATCTTCTGTCGCCGACGGCCAGCGCGGGATCGCGGCTGTCGCAGTACTTGGCGCAGATCGTCGCCGAGACGGTGGGTTCGGGAGTGGTGGTGGCCGGCGTGAGAGCGAATGTCAACGTTGTCACAAGCAGGGAAGCGATCCACATGGATCCGAGTGTGAGGGCGACCACTTTCCGGGCCGATCAAGTCACCCTTTCGGCCTGCGTCGATGGTCTGGAATACTTCTTGCGCGCGTGAGGTTGAACGCTCAAGCAACAACAACCCGGCTTAGGGAGCAGGTCATGCAGTTCGGAATCTTCACGGTGGGCGATGTGACGACCGACCCGACCACCGGGGAGGCGCCCAGCGAGTACGAGCGGATCAAGGCGATGGTGCGGATCGCGCTCAAGGCCGAAGAGGTCGGCCTCGACGTCTTCGCGACCGGCGAGCACCACAACCCGCCCTTCGTGCCTTCGTCGCCGACGACGATGCTCGGCTACATCGCCGCGCGGACGTCGAAACTCATCCTTTCCACCTCGACCACGCTGATCACCACGAACGACCCGGTGAAGATCGCCGAGGACTTCGCGATGCTGCAGCACCTCGCCGACGGCCGCGTAGACCTGATGATGGGCCGCGGCAACACCGGCCCGGTGTACCCGTGGTTCGGGCAGGACATCCGCCAGGGAATCCCCCTCGCGATCGAGAACTACCACCTGCTGCACCGGTTGTGGCGCGAGGACGTGGTCAGCTGGTCCGGCAAGTTCCGGACGCCGCTGCAGGAGTTCACCTCGACCCCGCGGCCGCTCGACGGTGTCCCGCCGTTCGTCTGGCACGGTTCGATCCGCAGCCCGGAGATCGCGGAACAGGCCGCCTACTACGGCGACGGGTTCTTCGCGAACCACATCTTCTGGCCGAAGGAGCACTTCCAGTCGCTCATCAACCTGTACCGCGAGCGGTACGAGCACTACGGGCACGGCAAGGCGGACCAGGCGATCGTCGGACTCGGCGGCCAGGTCTTCCTGCGGCCGAAGTCGCAGGACGCGGTGCGGGAATTCCGGCCGTACTTCGACAACGCGCCAGTGTACGGGCACGGGCCGTCGCTGGAGGAGTTCACCGAGCAGACGCCGCTGACCGTCGGCAGCCCGCAAGAGGTCATCGACAAGACGCTGAGCTTCCGCGAGCACTTCGGCGACTACCAGCGTCAGCTGTTCCTGATGGACCACGCCGGGCTGCCACTGAAGACCGTGCTGGAACAGCTCGACCTGCTGGGCGAGCACGTGATCCCGGTGCTGCGTAAGGAACTTGACGCGCTTCGCCCGGCGCACGTGCCTGAGGCTCCTACGCACGCTTCGCTTCTTTCGGCGGCTTCTGTGTCTTCGGAGGTGACGGTATGACGACGATCGCTGTCGTGACCGCGGGGTTGAGCCAGCCGTCTTCGACGCGGCTGCTCGCCGACAAACTCGCCGCGGCGGTTTCTTCCGCGCTGCCGGACGTGAAGATCGAGGTGGTCGAACTCCGCGACCTGGCCATCGACGTCACGAAGAACATGCTGACCGGGTTTCCTTCCCCGGCGCTGCGCGCGGCCATCGACACGGTGACCGCCGCGGACGGCCTGATCGCCGTGACACCGGTGTTCACCGCGTCGTACAGCGGGCTGTTCAAGTCGTTCTTCGACGTGCTGGACCAGAAGGCGCTCGACGGGAAGCCGGTGCTGATCGGCGCCACGGGCGGCACCGAACGGCACTCGCTGGTGCTCGACTTCGCGCTGCGCCCGCTCTTCGCCTACCTTCGCGCGGAGCCTGTCGCGACGGCGGTGTACGCCGCTTCGTCGGACTGGGCTTCTCCGGGGGATCTCGATACGCGGGCTTCGCGGGCGGGACGGGAGTTCGCCGCGCGGCTGTCGTCTTCGCCGGTCGCGCCGGTGAGCAGCGGGTTCGTGCCGTTCGAGCAGCTGCTGACCGGCGGGGAGTGAGCAAGGGACCTTTGCTATCACTTGCCTAGGGGTGCGCGGTGAAGGCGGGGGAAGGCCGTTGCTTGGCGCTCACTGATGTCATGAGGGGTCCCCTTGGGACGAAATTCGTCTCAAGGGGACCCCTCATGACACGACGTGCGGATCGGGGGCTTCAGGGGGTCGGCCAGATCGGCCGGATCTCGATGGTCGCGAACTTCGTGACCGGATGCTTCGCCGCGACCTCGATCGCCTCGTCGAGATCGGCGCAGTCGATCAAGTCGTAGCCGAGGATCTGTTCCTTCGTCTCCGCGAACGGCCCGTCCGAGACGAGCAGGTCGCCGTCGCGGTGGCGCACGGTGGTCGCGGTGGCCGCCGACCGGAGCCTGCTGCCGGACAGCCGCACCCCGCGAGCGGTCATCTCGTCGACCCAGGCCTGCGTCTTCTCGTCGAGCGGGACGTCGCTGTCGTCCGCGCCGGGGTAAGGGGTCCCGCAGATCAGCAACAGGTAGCGCATCAGTCCTCCATCGGCTCGGCTTCTTCGCCTGCGTTCCACCCAACGACGAACGACTTCCCCGGGAACCGACAGGCCCCGCGAAGAGTTTTCAGATCGGGCGAGACCAGCGCGTTCCCGGCACAATCGGGCAGAGGAACGACGGCGAGGAGTAGACGTGGGCATCGGAAAACCCGTGAAGCAGGTCCTGATCCTCATCGCGGGCGTCATCCTCCTGCTGGTCGGCATCGCGCTCCTCGTGCTGCCCGGGCCGGGTCTGCTGCTGGTGCTCGCGGGGCTGCTCGTGCTGGCTTCGGAGTTCCCGGCGGTGGAGAAATACGTCGACCCCATCCGCGACAGGGCGATGAAGGCGGCCGAGGACAGCGTTTCGTCTCCGCTGCGGATCGCGGGTTCCGTGCTGGCCGGGCTGTGCCTGCTCGCCGCGGGCGTCGTCTGGGGTCTCGTGCCCGGGCTGCCGCTCGCCGGCTGGAGCACCGGTTCGAGCCTGATCCTGTCCGGGCTCATCCTGTTCGCTCTGCTGATCTGGAGCTACAAGCGAGTGCAGGCCAAGAGGGCCGCGAACGCCGAATAACAGCCGGGTGGTCTGGTACCGTGCGGCGCGTGTCCCCCGACTTCCAGCGCGCCAGGCGGCCGGAACAGGTGGAAGCCCGGCGCACGGCGATCCTCGGGGTGGCGCGCGAACTCCTGGCCGAGCGGCCCGTCTCCCGGATCAGCCTGCGGGAACTGAGTGACCGCGTCGGCCTGGCGAAGTCGAACGTGCTGCGGTACTTCGACAGCCGCGAGGCGATTTTCCTGGAAGTCCTCGACTCGGTCTGGGTCGCGTGGCTCGACGAGCTCGAAGCCGAGCTGGACGCGCTCGGGGACCTTGATCACGAACGCGTCGCCGCCGTCATCGCGACGTCGATCTCGCGGCAGCGCCTGCTCTGCGAGCTGATCAGCACGATGGCCGCCGTGCTCGAACGCAACATCTCCGTGGAGACCGCCCGGACCTTCAAGACCCGGGCGGCCGAACGGACCGAACGGCTCGCCGAGGTCGTCCGCGCCCAGGTCCCGTTGGGCGCCGAAGCGGCCGGGCACTTCGCGAAGGCCGTCTTCATCCTCGTCGCGGGGCTGTGGCCTTACGCGAACCCGGGGGAGGCCGTGGCGACGGTCCTGGCCGAACGGGGAGCGCCCGCCGGCCGCGAGATGTTCGTCGACGGGCTGACCGAGGGACTGGCGAACCAGCTGGTCGGCCTCGCTGTTCGCGCAGGTCAGAGCCTCGGGTGACAGCAAAGGTCCCTTGCTCCCTTCCCGCACGAGCCGGACCGGCCGGAGCTGCTTAAGGTGAGCGGAACCCACTCGTACAAGGAGCGATCATGAGCCCAGGCGGCACCCACACCCTCGGCGATCTCACCGTGAGCCGGATGGGCTACGGCGCCATGCGGCTGTCCGGCCCCGGCATCTGGGGCCCGCCGGACGATCGCGACGCCGCGATCGCCGTCCTCCGCGAGGCCGTCGAGCTGGGCGTGACCCACATCGACACCAGCGACTTCTACGGCCCGCACACGACCAACGAGCTCATCCGCGAGGCACTGCACCCGTACGCGGACAGCCTGCACCTCGTCACGAAGGTCGGCGCGAAGCGGACTCCGGACAAGGGCTGGCCCGCGGCGCTCTCGCGTGAGGAGCTGACCTCCGCGGTCCACGACAACCTCCGCAACCTCGGCCTCGACGTGCTCGACGTCGTCAACCTGCGGCTCGCGGGGGAGCACGGGGTCTTCCCGATCCCGGTCTCGATCACGGAGCCGTTCGAGGTCCTCGCCGAGCTCCAGCAGCAGGGCTTGATCCGGCATCTCGGTCTCAGCCACGTTTCGGCGGAGCAGGTCAAGGAAGCCCGCTCGATCGCGCCGGTCGTCTGTGTGCAGAACGAGTACAACGTGGCGAACCGTGCCAACGACGGTCTTCTCGACGCGCTCGCGGCCATCAACATCCCGTTCGTGCCGTACTTCCCGCTCGGCGGGTTCACGCCGTTGCAGTCCGGTGTGCTCGACGACTGCGCCCGCCGGGTCGACGCGACGCCGATGCAGGTCGCGCTCGCGTGGCTGCTCCGGCGGTCGCCGAACATCCTGCTGATCCCGGGCACGTCGTCGGTGTCGCACCTGCGTGAGAACGTCGCCGCCGCGGACCTGGAACTGCCCGCGGACGTCGTCGCGGACCTCGACGCCCTCGCCTAGCGGTCCGTGAAGGCCTGAGGGTCAGGGCCCCGGCGAAGTCGCCTCTCCGCTGGTCAGGGAGGTTGTGAAAGCCACTTTCGCAACGTTGAAGGTTGCGAAAGTGGCTTTCGCGACATGGCGCACCCCGACACCGCACCCCTCGAGCCTTTCGGGCCACCTGGCCGTGACCGGTCCGGTCACGCGGGACTGTGTGGATTTCTGCGCGTCCAACGCACCAAAATCCACACAGTCGGTGCCCGAGGTCTGGTGCCACGCGGAGTCACTGGCCCGTTCCGCGGACACGCCACATTGCCCCTCAAGAGAACCCGAAACGCCACTCACGACCCGCTTACGCGACTTTGTCGGGACCCTGACCTTGAGGGTCCCTCAAGGAGGCCTTCACGGACTTCAGAGGACATCCCGGCGCCGCAGCAGCCAGCCGCCGAGGGCGGCGAAGACCACCAGGTACGCGGCCACCACCAGCGTCGCCTGGGAGACGCCGACCAGTTCCCCGATCCCCGGCGTCCCACTCGAAGCGCCGAGCGACGCGGCCAGTGAACCGGCGTTGGCCCCCGGAAGCGCCCGCTGCAGCGTGTCGACCCAGGAGAGCAGCGGGGCCGCGACCCCGAACAGCAGGTTCTGCACCACCAGCAGCCACACCAGGCCGAGCCCGATCGGCAGCGCCACCCCGCGCATCGCGATGGCGAGCACCGCGCCGAACGCCGCCCAGGTCATCGCGATCAGCCAGCCCGCGCCGATTCCCGTCAGCAGCGAGCCGATCGTGGGCCAGTTCATCGGCTCGCCCTCGGAGGAGGCGATGACCGCGCTCGTGACCGCGCCGGTCGCGAAGCTCGTCAACACGACCGTCAGGGTCGCGGCAGCCAGCGCGAACAACTTTCCACTGTAGACAGTCAGCCGCGAGGGACCTTGTGTCAGCACGGTCTTCCACGTGCTCCAGCCGTATTCGGTGCCGACGGCCAGCACCCCGATCACGAGCATGATCGCCCCGAGGAACACCGGCAGCCCGCCGATCGAGTTGCCGACCAGGTTCGACGGCATGGTCGAGGCCAGTCCGCGATCCGTGCCGGGCGCCCCGCTCGACGACCCCGCCGCGCCCGCGAGCGGCAGCAGGTAGGTGAAGGTCAGGCCGAGCACGACCGCGATCCCCAGCATGAACCAGTTCGCCGGACGCCGGACGAGTTTCGCGAGCTCGGCGGTGCAGCTACCCCACATGACTTGCCACCTCTCCGGTGAGCTCGAAGAAGACCTGCTCCAGATCCCGTTCGCGGGCGTGCAGTTCGCGCACCGCGATCCCTTCCGTGACGAGTTCGCGGTTCAGCCACGACGCGCGCTCCGGATCGACCGTCAGATCGAGCCCGGTCCCGCTCGCCCGCACGTTCTCCGCGCCGATCCAGCGGCGCACCAGATCGGCGGCGCGCGGGTTCTCGTCGGTCTCGATGTGCAGCACCGTGCCGCCGCGGAGTTCGGCCACCGTGTTCTCCGCGACCAGCCTGCCGCGGGAGACGACGCCCACCCGGTCGCAGATCTGCTGGACCTCGCCCAGCAGATGACTCGACAGCAGCACGGTGCAGCCCTCCGCGCCGAGCCGCCGGATCAGCACGCGCATGTCGGCCATTCCTGCCGGGTCGAGCCCATTGGTGGGCTCGTCGAGGATCAGCAGCCGCGGATCCTTCAGCAACGCCGCAGCGACCCCCAGCCGCTGCTTCATGCCGAGGGAGTAGGCCGAATACCGGTCCTTGCCGCGGTCGGCGAGATCGACCATCGCGAGGACTTCGCCGACGCGGAGCGGATCCGTTCCGCTGTAGCGGGCCAGCACCTTGAGGTTCTCCGCGCCGGACAGGTAGGGGTAGAACCCGGGTGATTCGATCAGCGCGCCGACTCCGCCGAGATCGCCGGGCGGTTTGCCGAACAGCCGTACGCTGCCCGACGTCGGCCGGACGAGACCCAGCAGCATCCGCAACGTCGTCGTCTTGCCCGCGCCGTTCGGGCCGAGGAAGCCGTAGATCTCGCCGGGCAGCACGGTCAGCTTCATCCGGTCGACGGCGAGCTGTTCTCCGTACCGTTTCGTGAGTTCGTCTGTGTCCACGGGAAGGTTCATGGTGACGAATGGTGTCTCGCGAGAGGCCTTCGCCACATCCGTTCCCAGGCGGCACCACGCGTACGTCAGGGGACGTAGGTGATGGCCGGAATCCTGCGACATCTGTCGAAAACACCGGTACCGGGCACCGGGGAGACGATTCTAGGCTCGGTGGCGTGTCGAAAGTCCTTTTGATCATCCACGTGCTCGCCGCCGTCATCGCGATCGGTCCGGTCACCGTCGCGGCCAGCATGTTCCCCGCCGCCGTCAGAAAAGCGTTCGCCGAACCGGGTTCCGGTCTTGCAGTGCCGCGCCTGCTGAACCGGATTTGCCGCGTCTACGCGATTCTCGGGCTGGCGGTGCCGTTCTTCGGCTTGGCGACGGCGGGGAGTATGCGGGTGTTCGGTGACCTGTGGGTGATCGTGTCGATCGTGCTCACCGCCGCGGCCGCCGGTGTGCTGGCGCTGCTGGTCCTGCCCGGGCAGAACGCCATCCTCGCGGCGCTGGCCGCCGAGCCGCCGTCGGAGCCGGTCACGGCCGGCCGCGTGGCGATGTACACCGGGATGTTCAACCTGCTCTGGGCCGTGGTGACGGTGCTGATGATCGTGCGGCCCGGCTCCACCACCGGCGCGTGAATGGTGGGGACGGTTCAGGGCAACCGTCCCCACCACTCACGAGGCTTCGTCAGGCGTTGAGCAGCTGATTGAAGAACGAGCGGTAGCGGCGCAACGCGATCCGGAGATCCTCGGTGGCCGGTTCGCCCTGGCTCCACTCGGCTTCCAGTTCCTTCTTGTGGTCCGCGAAGGTCGTGGCCAGGTTCTGGATCACCACGGCGACCAGTTCGTCGGCCTCCCTGACGGCCCGTTGCGGATCGTCCACAAAGGCCGTCTGGATGCCCTGCCAGCTATCCCGGAACCGGTCGACGTCGACGTTGTCGAACAACGTCTGCGCCTCGTCCTCACGGTGCTCGGCCGCCGTATCGCCCGCGCGCTCGGGCGCCGCCGCCACCAGGTCTTCGGTGCTCAGCGTGTGGCCCCCGTCAGCGGTCCGTTCCTCGTCGGGCCGATCCGTCGTCCCCGCGACGTTGTCCGTTGTCCGCGGTTCCGTTTCCTCGGTTCCGAGCGGCCTGCTGTCCATGACTCTTCGCTCCTTCGCCACCGTCGTCGGTCAAAAGATCTTCGAACACCTCTCGGTAGTGCTTCATCGCCTCGCGCATGTCCTCTGTGGACATTTCGGATTCCCGATGACGCTCCAGCGTGTCGTGTCCGGCGCGATAGTGCCGCAAGGCGTTCGCGTGCCGGACGGACAGATCCGCGAGCTGCTGGTCGTACCCTTCGGTCGGGTAACCGCGCTCGGCCATCAGGGAGACCAGTACCCGATCCGCCTCGACGACGGCGCCGGACGGACGGTCGACGAACTGTTCCTGGATCAGCGCCCATTCCTGCGCGTACCGGTCCTTTGTGGACGAAGACAGCGGCCGGATGTCGAGATCGGAATGCCGTTTCATCCGCGACGTGAGGTCGCGTTCCGCTTCCCGCGGGCTCTCGTGTTCCTTGACGGCCCGGTCGTATTCGGGTCCGAACGTCTCTTGTAATCGCCGCCTGCGCTGCCCCTGGATCACGAACCAGGCAGCCGCTCCCACAACCAGGACCGCGGCGATCACGATGATGACGACCAACCACGTTGGCATCGTTATCTCCTCCGGATTTCTCGCCGGTCAACCCCCGACGGGCCATGAGTGCCCGCGCCTTCGTGAGCGGAAACCCTTGTGCCGCAAGAAGTTTTGGATCTTAGGCCGGATGGCGCAGTGAAATGACCTCGATCCGGCCTTGTTCCGGTGAGCGGGGTAAGCCCTTGTCGGCCATTCGGATCAGGTCGTAAGGCTCGCTAACCAGGCGTCCCTCTAATGGGTGCCGCCGATGACTCAGTGTAGGTAAAAACTCCCGATCACTGCTCCGTTGTGGCACTATTGCCCCGTTCGCAGGAAGAGGGCCTGTGAACAGAGGGGGCCCGGCGTTCAAGGGCTGCCTGGTACGACAAAGAAAGATCATCAGGGGAGGAGATCGTCGAATGTCGACGCCTACGGACGTCAAGGATCCCATCGGTGAGGAGGAGCCGGTCGACCCGGCTCAGCCCACGCCTGACCAGGGGGAACACCAGCACAGCCCGGACTGCGATCACTATCGTGACAAGCTGCTGGAATGCTCAGGCGGTTGCGTGCAGACTCCGCCGCCCACTCCCTGATCCGTGACTCGAAGGGGTCCGGTCGTGAAGTTGTTCAACGGCCGGGCCTCCTTCGGCTACAGCGTGTGTTGTCATAGTTCAGTGGCTGTGATTGAGCTGAAGCACTCCGAGGTCATCCGTGAGGCTCGGGGGCTGCATCGTGCCGGTGTCGATGCGGCGTGTTCGGCCCGCCAGCGCGAAGGCATTCGTCTGCTCCGCAGAGGTATGGCATTGCTGGACTCCATTCACCCTGTCGCCGCGGAACATCACAACGACTGGCTGGCGACCAGGATCCGGCTGACCTGCACCATCGCGGCTCTTTCGTCAGAGACCGCGGGTGAGGTCGCGGCGGGCATGGCAGGTCTCGACGAAGTCCGGCTCTTGCTCGAATCCGTGTCCGACGCGCTTCTGCGTGCCGAACTCGGAGGACAGCTGGACCACAATTACGCTCTCCTGCTCATGGCCGCGGGCAGGAATCAAGAAAGCTTGGCCTACTTCGATTCGTCCATCGGGCAGAAGAACGTGGTCCTGGCTTCCGCGGAAGACCCGGCTTCGCTCTTGGGGCCTTATCTGGGCACGCTGGCGACACGCGGCTTGGCCAATACTCGATTGGGCGATGTCCGTAAGGCTCGCGACGACTTGACGCGCTCCATCGATCTCGCGGAGCGGTATGAGCTCAAAGCGCAGGCCGCCGATGTGATGAGGCCGCTCGGCTCGCTGGAGCTTCGAGTCGGGAATGTTCCCGCGGCGCTGCGCATCTTCAACAAGGGTGAACGCATCTATCGCGCGCTCGACATGAAGGTCCCTCCGCTCCTGCGGCTCGCTCAAGCCCAGGCCTTGTTGACGGCCGGGCTCGCGGAAGAGGCCGGAGGGCATCTTGACGAAGTACTGCCGGCGATGCTTGCGCAACGAAGTATCAGCCGCGATCTCGCGGACGTGGAGCTGTATCGCGCGTCCGCCGCGCTGATGACCGACGACCTGGAACTCGCGCGAACGTATGCCGCTTCGGCGCGGCGTCGTACGCTGCGCTGGGGGTGCCAGACCTGTGTCGCCAACGCGACCATCGTCGGTCTCCGCGCCGACGTGCGCGATGCCTTGCGCACCAACGAAATCCCGCCGACGCTGACAGCTCGCGCGCTCCGCGCGGCCAACGGGATGCCGATGCCGCGGCTCTCCGATCAGGCCGCGCTGGCGCGCATGCTGGCCGTCCGTGTCGAGTTGCGGAAGGGAAAACGCAAGCGTGCCACCGAATTGCTCGACCGGATTCCGCGGCCGGGACGGCTGACCTCCGTCGATTACCGCATGCTGCGAAGGCTTTGCCTGGCGGAACTCGCGGTGGCCGAAGGGAACAAGACCAGGGCTTTGGCCGAGATCCGGGCCGGGCTCACCGAACTCGACCGCGTCCGAGACCGGATGGGCGGCCTCGAGCTGGTGTCCGGGACGGCGCTGCACGGCCGGGAGCTGGCGGATCTGGCGGTCAAGATCGTGCTGGAGCGGGCCGACGCGGCCCGGTTGTTCGGCTGGACGGAACGGACTCGCGCGCAGAGCTACCGCTACGAACCCGTCGCCGCGACCGATCCGGACCTCGCGGAGCGCGTCGGTGAGGTCCGGGGGCTCGATCAGGCGATCCACCAGGCGCAGCACGACGGGCACCCGACGGCGGCCCTGCGCGCCAAGCACGCCGAGCGGTTGCGCGAGGCGCATCGGCTCGGGTGGCACACCGGGCGGTGGGGCAAGCCACGGCCGATCGCGCGGCTCGCCGAGGTCGCGGAGGAGCTGGGCGAGCGCGCGCTGGTGAGTTTCGCGTCTTCCGGGGACGACCTGGTGGCCGTGGTCGTCGCCGGTGGGCGGTGCGAACTGGTGCGGCTCGGCTCGGCCGCGCGGGCGGCGGAGTCCGCGCGGATGCTGAACGTCGACCTCGACGCCCTGGCGCCGGATCAGCTGCCGCCGCTCCTGGTCCAGTCGGTACTCGGTTCGGCGCGGAAACAAGCCGAACGGCTCGACACCCAGCTGATCCGCCCGCTGGAAGAGCTGCTCGGGGACCGCGGCCTGGTCGTCGTGCCGACCGGCCCGTTGTACGCCGTCCCTTGGGGCGTGCTGCCGGCGCTGCGCTCGCGGCCGATCGTCGTCGCGCCGTCCGCGACGGCGTGGCTGTGGGCCGAGCGCTCGGCGACGCCGGACTCGCGGAAGATCGTCCTCGTCCGCGGCCCGGGTCTCGTGGGGACCAGGGGCGAGCTGGACAAGCTCACCATGCATTACCGGGACGCGCACACGCTGACCGGCCCCGACGCGACGGTGACGTCCGTGCTCCAGGCGTTGGACGGCGCGAACCTCGCGCACATCGCGGCGCACGGCGCGCACGAACCCGAGAACGCCTTGTTCTCCCGGCTGGAACTCGCCGACGGGGCGCTCTTCGCGCACGAGATGGCGGGGCTGGCGCAACCGCCGTCGCAGGTGGTGTTCGCGGCGTGCGAACTGGCGCTGAACCGGATCCGGCCCGGCGACGAGGTGCTCGGTTTCGCCAGCGCGTTGCTCGCGAGCGGTTCGCGGACGGTGATCGCGCCGTTGAGCCGAGTCGGTGACGAGGCCGCGGCCGCGGCGATGGACGACTACCATCGCGGACTGGCGGAAGGCGCCGGACCGGCGACGGCCCTGGCGGACACCGTCGCCGTTGATCCGTTCCGGCGACCGTTCGTCTGTTTGGGTGCGGGCTGAACGTACGGCTTGACAACCCCTGTTCGATCTTCACGACTCCAAGTGCCCGGTTGGTTACTCTTGACCGAGTCGTCTGAACCAATTATGGTCTAGACCACATTCGCCAGCCTCCGCGCTTCGGCGGATGTGGTCCCGACCTTCATTGGTTTTTCGCTCGCTGTGGCCCAGGAATCTCGAGTCACCGGTGGGTGTTGAGATGGGAAAGGGGTAGGCATGAGCTTCAAACGACGGCTTTTGACCCTGGCGGCGGGTACGGCAATGGTGCCGGCGGCTCTGGTTGCGATCCCGGCGGGAACCGCCAGCGCGCACGGTTACGTTTCCTCGCCCCCGAGCAGGCAGGCACAGTGCGCCCAGAACACGGTTTCCTGTGGCTCCATCAAATGGGAGCCGCAAAGCGTCGAGGGTCCCAAGGGGCTCATGAGCTGTAACGGTGGTGTCGGTCGTTTCGCCGACCTCAACGATGACAGCAAGGGCTGGAAGGTGCATTCCCTCGGCCGTACCACCACTTTCCGGTGGACGCTGACGGCTCGCCACCGCACCAGCACCTGGGAGTACTTCGTCGACGGCGCCAAGGTCGCGTCCATCAACGACAACGGTGCGCAGCCTGGGGCCACGGTCACCCACAGTGTGAACCTGCAGCAGAGCGGGCGGCACAAGATCCTCGCCCGCTGGAACGTCTACGACACGGCGAACGCCTTCTACGCCTGCATCGACGCCAACATCAGCTAAGCGTCGGGCTCGTGGGTGGTGAAGACGGTGAGAACCGGCTTCACCACCCACGAGTTTTTTTGTGCAAGGCTCACCCCATGAGCGATGACGAGCGCGACGGGGTCAAGCTGACCAATCTCGACCAGCCGCTGTTCGAGGGCGCGACCAAACGCGATCTCGTGGACTACCTGGACGCCGTCGCGGACCGGATCCTCCCGGTGCTGGAGAACAGGCCGCTTTCGGTGATCCGTGTCCTGCGCGGCCAGGGCCCGTTCATACAGAAGAACCTGCCCAAGTACACACCTGACTGGGTGAAGCGGTACGGGATGTGGGCGGAGACGTCGAAGCGGCAGGTGTCCTACGCCCTCTGCGACGACCGCCGCACGCTGCTGTGGTTCGCGAACCAGCGCGCGGTCGAATACCACCCGACCTTGATGACCGCGGACACCGAAGCGGGCCCGTCTCATCTCGTGCTGGATCTCGACCCGCCGGCCGGGGACGATTTCGCGCATGTCGTGAAGGCGGCCGGGCTGGTGCGGCAGGCACTTTCGGACTCCGGGCTCTCCGGTGCGGTGAAGACCAGTGGTTCCAAGGGAGTGCACATCTTCGTCCCGCTGGTGCCGGGGCAGGGCTTCGAAGACGTCGCGGCCGCCACTCGCGCGCTCGGTGCCCGCGCGGAGCAGGTCGACCCGTCGGTCGCGACGACCGCGTACATCGTGGAAGACCGCGAGGGAAAGGTGTACCTCGATTCGACGCGGGCGGGCGGCAACACGGTCGCGGCGGCGTACAGCCCGCGGCTGCGGCCGGGACTTCCGGTGTCGTTCCCGGTGTCCTGGGACGATCTCGAAAACGTGGTCCCCGCCGATTTCACCGTCTACACGGCGCCCGATCTGTTGGGGGACAAGGATCCTTGGGCCGACGCGATGCCCGGGCCGCAGACGCTGCCCGCCGACCTCGTCGAACAGGGGCACACGATCCCGGTCGCCCGTGTCGTGGCGATGCACGAAGGGAAACGCCGCGCGAGGCTGCGTGCCCAGGAGGGCCAGGACAACGCCTAAGCGGCAGGCCGCTCGACCGGGAGGAGCCGGACTCTTCCCGGCTCCTCTTCCGTGACGAACCGCAGCGCGCCGGTGACCTCGCGGGTCACCATCCGCGCGCCGCGCCAGCCCGCCGGGACCCAGCCCGCCCGCAGGTCACGCCGCACCTTCTCGGCCCTTTTGACGTGACGGGCGAACGAATGCCGCCGGATGACGCGCCCGCGCGCGATCTGGCCCGCGCGCGCCTCCTCCGGGGAGACGTCGAGCCACAGCAGCCGGACGGGGCGGCGGCTCACCAGGCCGAGCAGGGCCAGCAGCCCGCGTGTCGTCGCGCGGGTCGAGGGCTCGTGCACGATCAGCGGGCCGCCGTCCGTCAGCGCGAACCGGACGACTCGCGCGCGGTGCCACACGTGGACCACCGGCCGGTAGCACCGGTACGGCAGCGCGGCGGGCAGGCGTCCGCGCAGCCGGGCGCGGACCTGGTCGGAATCGAGCACCGGTAGCGCGCCGGTCGCCGCCCTGGACAGCAGTGTGGTCTTCCCGGCCCCGGGAATCCCCGCGACCACCAGCAGATCGCGCCGGCCGAGCTGGAGTGCGATGCGATCGGTCATAAGGCCTCAACGACCCGGCCGATGATAAAGGTTCCTTTACCTTGATCCGCTCGGCTCCGGTACTGGTCAGGCCGTCACGGGTGTCTCCGGTGTCACCGTCCGGTCGGGAAGCAGCGTCCCGCCCTTGGTGAGCCACGCGACGCCGAACGCGAAGATCGCCACCGATTCCAGCCACAGCGCCGGGTAGAGCGACTTCGTCGCGTCGTCGAAGACGAGGCCGCAGAGCACGATCAAGGCCAGGCACACCAGCATGATCACGCCCGAGGTGACGTACAGCCGGTTCCGTTCGGGTTTGCGGGCGCCGGGGATCTCCTTGTCCGACTTGGTGAACAGCACGATGCAGAAGAAGGCCAAGGTGAGGAAGAAGACGGCGGCGAAACCGAGGTGCAGGTAGCCGATGAACACGTCCTCGCGGTCACCGTTCGACGGTGTGGTGGGGAAGAGCGCCACCCCGACCGCGGCCACCGCGGCGATGTTCCCGGCGATGTCGTCGACCCGGCCGTAACCCCGATAGGACAACAGGAAGACGCCGATGGCGCACATGACGCCGACCCAGACGTCACGCATTCCCGAGTAGTAGTAACCGCTGATCGAGTTGAGCAGGCCACCGCCGTCGACGATCAGCTTCCCGAAGATCAGCACGAAGGGCAGCCCGATCCCGAGGAAACCTATGGCGCGCCGCAGGAACAGGTAGTTGCGGACGAGATTGTCGGATGCCGTTCGCGCGCTCATGATCGCCTCCGTGCTCAATGCGTTGTCGCTACTCGGGAGTATCGACCACGTGAGCACGGTAAATGACGGTTCGTGACGACGTTGAGACCGTGTGTTATCGAATTGGCCGTCTACGCGGTGTCCAGCACGACAGAGGTCACGTAGCCGCCCATCCCGATCGACGTCTTGACGGTGAGCCCGCTTTCCGGCCGGGTCGGGCCTTCCAGCAGTTGCGGATGCCCGTCGGCCACCGGTTTCGGCGCCGGGATCAGGTCGTGCTCCGCGGCCAGGCAGCTCGCCGCGATCTCGGTGAGCGCGCTGCTCGACTGGCTGTGCCCGGTCAGCGGTTTGATCGAATAGATCCGGGTGCTGCCGGGGAAGACCGTCTCGAGGATCCGGGATTCCGTGCGGTGACAGAGTTTCGTGCCGGTGCCGTGCGCGTTCACGTAGCGGATGTCCGCGGCGGAGACGTTCGCGTTCTCCAGTCCCTCGGTCACCGCCGCGATCGCGGTCGTCGGGTCGGGGTCGAGCGCCATCGCGTTGTGCGCCTCGTGGGTCATGGCGCCGCCGAGCACGGACGCGTACGAATCGGTCTTCCGCTGGGTCAGCACTATCGCGACCGCGGCCTCGGAAAAGGTGAAACCCATTGTGCCCTCTTGGAAAGGACGGCACGCCTCCAGTGGCGGCACGTCGGTGATCGCCACTCCGCAGTGCACGAAGTTGCGGACCACCGGCCTGGTCGCGGACAGGTCGGTGGTGAGCACCACGACGTCGTCGGCCATGCCCGCGTCCAGCCACATCTTCGCGGTGAGGGTCGCGGCGCTGCCGGTCGCGCACATGGCGGACGTGGTCATCGACGGGCCGTGGAAGCCGAACTCCGCCATCAGCGAAGCGATCGGGGTCGAAGGCATCATGCCGATGAACTCGCGCCGGTACATGAGCTGATCGCCCATCTCGGTGAGCCTGTCCCAGCTCCGCAGGTCCTCGCGGACGCCGCCGGCGATGACGCCGACCCGTCGTCCCGGTGACCAGCCCCGTGAGCCGGCGTCTTCGATCGCGTCACGTGCCGCCGCGAGCAAAGCGCGGGCGTGCAGACTGCCGTCACGGGATCTGCCACCCTCGGCGACGTGCGCGACCCAGCCCGGTAGATCCGGTGTCTCGCCGAAGCCTTCGGTGAACTGGGCGCAGGGGACGCCGCTCGCGAGGCCCTCCCAGAGTGATTCGCGGCCCCAGCCGTAGGCGGTTACGGCGCCGATGCCGCAGATGTCTGTTTTGCTCCGCACGTGTTTCCCTTCAACTACATTCAGTCAACGCTGGGGTGGAATAGCCGCACCGATCAGCTGTCCGAGGGGGACGGCTACGTCGATTTAGTGATCTAATCGGAAGCTACAGCAGTCGAGTAGGGGGTTTGGATCAGATGGATCCTGACGATCTCGACGGTGGGACTCCCGACACCCACCGGCCCTCGGATCAGGATTCCTCGCCAGCGAACGGCGCCGCGACCCGCACGGTTGGAGAACCCGACCGGCATGCCTCGCTCGTCCGTCTGCTGACCGAGTTGTCCGCCGAGAGGGATCACCGCGGTGAACCCGCGCTCGCCTTTCTCGGCCAGGGGTACCGCCTTTTGGAGCAAAATTCCGACGGCGGCGCATTGGGTACGCAATATCTCACGATGGTCGAGGCGAGCCCTTACGGGATCTGTGTCCACCAGCGGGGCAAAATCGTGTTCGTGAACTCCGCCGCCATGCGGTTCGTCGGCGCGAAGGTGTCGACGGAGCTCATCGGGATGCACATCACAGACCTGGTCGAGGCGGATTCGCAGGACGCGCTGCTGGCGCGGATCGGTTCGCTGGTTTCGCCCGGCTCGTTCAGTGAACCGACCGAAATGACGCTGCGGACCCTCGGTGGCCGCGGCGTCACCGTCGAATCGCAGGCGGTGCTGACGACTTGGGAGGGCGAACCCGCCTATCAGGTGATCATGCGCGATCTGACCACGCAGAAGGCGGCCGAGGTCGGCCTGCGGTTCCAGGCCGCGCTGGTCGGACACGCGAGTGACGCGATCATCGCGACCTCGCCCGACGGGCTGGTGACGAGCTGGAATCCGGCGGCCGAGGCCGTCTACGGGCACGACCTCGACCAGGTCATCGGTGTGCCGGTGGCCGAGGTCGTCGGCGCGCCGATGAGCCCGCGGGAGGTCGTCGCGGCGGGCGGTGTCGTGCAGGCGACGCATTACAGCGCCGACGGCACGGCGCTGGTGGTGCGGGTCTCCGCGGCCGAGATGTTCGACGGCTACGTGCTGCTGTGCGCCGACGAGACCGCGCAGCGCCGGGCCGAGGCCGAATTCGCCACCGTCGTCGAAACGCTCGACGAGGGGGTGCTGGTGGTCGGCCCCAGCGGGCGGATCGAACTGGCCAACTCCGCGGCGCACCGGATCTCCGGTGTCCCGGAAGGCTCCCTGGTCGGACTGGAGAGCCGGACGCTGCGGCTGCACGACGAGAGCGGCGCCCCGGTGCCCGTCGAGGATCTGCCGTCCGCGCGCGTGCGGCGGTCCGGGAAGGTCGAGACCGGGAGGGTCGTGCAGGTGCGGCGGCGCGACGGTGCGCACCGCTGGCTTTCGCTGACCTCCGGTCCGCTGATGGCGCCGGGGCAGAGCGTGCCCTCGGTGCTGACGTCCTTCGCCGACATCACCGAACGGCGGGCGATCAGCGAGCGGCTGGCCTACGAGGCCACCCACGATCCGCTGACCCGGCTCGCGAACCGCACGCTCGCGCTGAACCGGCTGCGTCTCACGATCGCCGATCCGGCTCGCACGACCACCGTGATGTTCATCGATCTCGACAAGTTCAAGATCATCAACGACTCGCTCGGTCATACCGTCGGCGACCAGGTGCTGCGCATCATCGGCGACCGGCTGCGGGCCGCCGCCGGCCCATCGGACCTGGTCGGGCGGCTCGGCGGGGACGAGTTCCTGGTCATCACCACCGGTTATACCGAAGCCGCCGAGGTGCGGGCGCTGGCCGATCACCTTCAGCGACATCTCGCGGAATCGCTCACGGTGCACGGCCGGGAACTGCATATAAATACGAGTATCGGAATAGTGATCGCAGAGCCCGGCGATACCCGCAGTGCCGACGAATTGCTGGAAGACGCCGATTTGGCGATGTACCAGGCAAAAACATTCGGACCGGGCCGCTATGCCTTCTATGCGCCACTCATGCGGAAACGAGTACGGGACCGATTCGCACTGGAGCAGGATCTGCGCAACGCCGTCGCGGAGGGCCTGGTCGAGACCGTTTATCAGCCCGTCGTGGATTTGCGGACCGGCGAAATGGTCGCGGTGAAGGCGAAGTCCCGGTGGAATCACCCTGCCCGGGGGTCGATCGATCCGGCGGAATTGGCCGAGATCGCCGACGACGGCGATCTTTTGACGATCATCGGTGCGAAAGTCCTTGCCAAGGCCGCCGGCGAGATCTCGCGATGGCGTGCCGATCATGGTGTGCACTGTAATGTGAATGTGAGCCTTTCGGTCCGCCAACTGGGCGATCCCACGTTGCTGCAAGTGGTACAGACAACTTTGGAGAAGGCGGGGCTGGGGCCCGGGGATCTGAGCCTCGACGTCGACGAGACGGCGCTGAAGGACGCGGCCGACGCCGTCGACGCGCTGCGGAAGACCGGCGTGCGGGTGACCGCGGAACGGTTCGGCGCCGGGTACTCGTCGCTCGCCCAGCTGTGCAGACTCGACCTGAACGTGATCGAAATCGACCGGTCGTTCGTGGCAGACCTCGGGATTTCGAGCGACGCCGAGCCGATCGTCGCCGGGATCATGGCGATGGCGCACGCTGTCGATCTCGTGGTGGTCGCCGAGGGAGTCGAGACCGCGCAGCAGTTGAAGGTGCTGCACGAACTCGGCTGCGATTGGGCGAAGGGGCCGCTGGTGGCGCCGCCGGGACCGCTGGGGGACCTGAAGCCCGAGTACCCGCACGTGGTGCGGTGAACCGGGCGGCCGCCGCGTACGTGATCCCGATTGAGATCGTTCCTCGCGGCTGACGGGACCAAAGCCTCCTGTCACTCCGGCTCTTCGCGACGCAGTCTTGTCGGTGGGGAACCGGTGAGGAGGCCCGTCGTGTCGTTCGTTTTCCTGTGGCGCCGGGTCTGCCCCGGCCGGAACCCGCTCGCCCGGATCACCGACCGGATCGAGGCGGCCATCCTCATCGGTGGTGCCCTGGCGGCGCTGCTCGGCGTCCCGCTGGCCGCCGCGGCCGGTTCGGAGGCCTACGCGACCATGATGGCGCGCTCGGACTTCGAGACCGCCACGCGTCATGCGACGAACGCTGTCCTGCTCGAAGACGCTCCGCCGGCGCGTGTCGGCGTCGACGGGACTCCGTCCGCCGAGACCGCTCGCGTGCGGGCTCGCTGGGAGCTGTCGGACGGGACCTTTCAGGATGGCCTCGCGACCGCCGATCTCGGCGCTTCGGCGGGTGACGGGGTGACGGTGTGGCTCGACGAGTCCGACGCCGTCGTCGCTCCGCCGGTGATGCCGCTGGACGCGGCGAGTACCGGGATCGGCGTCGGGGTGGGGGTATGGCTGGTCGGCGTGACGCTGCTGGCTTCGGGATACCTGTTCGCGCTGCGCCTGCTTAACCGGGCGCGGCGGGCGGCCTGGGATCGGGAGTGGGAGCGGCTCGGGCAGGACTGGACGCCTTCCTGAGCGTGCCGGTTGTCGGGTCCGGAGGGCTGAAGGCTCCGGCCTTGGTGGTCTCTCAAGTACATGAAGGGGTCCTTCACGACGCTGGGCGCAAGGATGGGGGCCTTCATGTACTTGGGTGGGTCGTGAAGGCCTCCTTCCCTACTTTGAGGGTAGGGAAGGAGGCCTTCACGGACAGCCCGGGCCGCATCTAGAGGACTAAATGCGTTCTCGGCGTGGTCCCGGGGCAAGTCCGTGAAGGGGCCCTTCACGGACCCTGGGTCCCTCAAGGAGGCCTTCACGGACCGCCGAATCGCCTCAGGAACCTCGGTCGTCTCATGTGTCACATCAGGCGCGCGTGAAGGGGCCTTCGCGATGGCCCAAGTACATGAAGGGGTCCTTCACGGAGCTGGGCGCAAGGATGGGGGCCTTCATGTACTTGGGTGGGTGGCCTCGCATTCAGAGGACTAAATGCGTCTGTCGCGGGGGTGGCGGAGCGCTGACCTGCGGGTTCGAGGGAAAGTGATAGCAAAGGTCCCTTGCTCCCGCTGCCTCGGGTTGTAGCTGTACCTACTAGTATGTACAGTCTGGGTGTGGACAAGAGGGAACAGCTCATCGAGAGCACTCGCGAGCTCCTGTGGGAGCGCGGGTACGTCGGCACCAGCCCGAAGGCGATCCAGGAGCGCTCCGGCGCCGGTCAGGGCAGCATGTACCACCACTTCCAGGGCAAATCCGGACTCGCGCTCGCCGCGATCGGCCGCAACGCCGACGAGCTGCGCGCCAGGGCGGAGGCCGAGTTCTCCGGGCCCGGCACGGTCGTCGAGCGGGTCACGGCCTACCTGCGCCGCGAGCGCGACGCGCTCAAGGGCTGTCCGGTCGGCAAGCTCACCCAGGACCCCGACGTGATGGCCGACGCGGACCTGCGAAAGCCGGTCGAGGACGCCTTCGGCTGGGTCACCGGCCGTCTCGCCGAACTGCTCGAAGAGGGCCGCGCGGCCGGTGAGCTCGACGCCTCGCTCGACCCGCTCGCCACGGCGATCGCGCTGGTGGCGGTGCTGCAGGGCGGTTACGTCCTCGCCCGCGCCGCCGGGTCACCGGACGTGTTCGCGAAAGCCGTCGACGGCGCCCTCGGCCTGCTCACCACCAAGGAGAACTGACATGCCCTTCGTCCGCATCGACGCCGCCGGGACCGACAAGCTCGAAGCCCTCGGCAACGCCGTCCACGACGCGATGGTCGAAACGCTCGGCATCCCGGCCGACGACCGCTTCCAGGTCCTCAACGGCCAAAGCACCCTGAAGTACGAGGACTACCTGGGGATCCATCGGGACGAAGGGATCGTGTTCGTCGCGATCACCATGCGGCCCGGGCGCACCGACGAGCAGAAGAAGTCGCTGTACCGCCGGATCGCGGAACTCGCCGGGGAGTACGCGGGGACCGAGCCGCGGAACGTGTTCGTCACGATCTCCGAAACGGACCTGGTCAACTGGTCGTTCGGGAACGGCGAAGCGCAGTACGCCTGATCAGGCGGGAACGGGAGCGAAGGTGTGCTGCTCCAGCAGCCACCACGTGTCGCGGCCGAAAGACCACGTCAGCAGCCCCAGCGCGCCCAGCGTGACCACGAAACCGGCCCAGAGCGGCAGCACCGTCGAAGCCACCGCGACCAGCACGATGCCCTGCACCGCCGCGACCGTCTTGCGCGCCATGCTCGGCGGCAGCGGGGCGTTCAGCCACGGCCACAGCCTGCTCGCGGCGACGAAGACGTAGCGCATCGCGCCGATCGTGAGCACCCACGGGCCCAGCGACTGCGCGACGACCACGCTCAGGATCAGGATCAGATACGCGTCGACCTCCATGTCGAAACGCGCGCCGAGCGGCGACGCCGTCCCGGTGCGGCGCGCGACCTGGCCGTCGACGGCGTCCAGGCGACCGACGCGATGACGACCATCGTGACGATCTCCCGGCCCGCGGTGTCGACGACGAGCGCGGTCACACAGCCGACCAGTCCGGAACGGGCGAGCGTGACGGCGTCGGCCGGACCCAGGGAGCGCGCGGTGCTCCGGTGCAGGCCGTAAGTCAGGAATCCGCCGACGGCGATGCCGTAGGCCGCACCGGCGAGCCAGCCCAGCGGGCCCAGTCCGGCGACGGCGTCCAGCGTCCCCAGCAACGCCAGCTGGACGAGGACCCCCAGGAAAATACCGGGGTTGATCACGAGGCCTCCTCGTTATGGTGACGGCGACCCCGTCTCCGGGGTCCGGCATGAGAGGACACGATGGAACGCGCCTTCTGGTTCAGTGGTTCCGGTGACGGCGAGCTCAGGCCGGTCACGCTCCCTCCGGTCGGCGACGGCGAGGTGCTGGTCCGCACGCTGTGCAGCGGCGTGAGCCGGGGCACCGAGACGCTCGTGTTCCGCGGCGAGGTCCCGGCCAGTCAACGAACGGCCATGCGCGCGCCGTTCCAGGAGGGCGACTTCCCAGGGCCCGTGAAGTACGGCTACCTCAACGTCGGGGTGGTCGAACGTGGCCCCGAAAATCTCGTCGGGCAAGTCGTTTTCTGCCTCTATCCACATCAGACGCGTTACGTCGTCCCGGCGTCGGCCGTCACGCCGGTGCCGCACGGCGTGCCGCCGGAGCGCGCGATCCTCGCCGGGACCATCGAGACCGCGGTCAACGCCGTCTGGGACGCGGCGCCGAAACTCGGCGACCGGATCGCCGTCGTCGGCGCCGGGATGGTGGGCAGCAGCGTCGCGAAGCTGCTGTCCGGCTTCCCGGCGACCAGGGTGCAGCTGATCGACGTCGACCCGGAGCGCGCGAAGGTCGCCGAAGCGCTCGGTGTCGACTTCTCGGCACCGGAGGACGCGCTGGGCGACTGTGACCTCGTCGTGCACGCCAGCGCGAGCGAAGCGGGGCTCGCGCGTTCCCTGGAACTCCTGGCGCCGGAAGGCGAGGTCATCGAACTGAGCTGGTACGGCGACCGCCGGATCAGCGTCCCGCTCGGCGAGAACTTCCACTCACGACGGCTGACGATCCGGTGCAGCCAGGTCGGCATGGTCTCGCCAGCCCGGCGCCTGAACCGGAGCTACGCGGACCGCTTGGCGATCGCGCTGGAAATTCTCGCCGATCCCACCTTTGAAGTGCTGGTCAACGGGGAATGCCGGTTCCATGAACTACCGGACGTCCTTCCGCGTCTGGCCGCGAATGAACCAGGAACGCTCTGCCTCCGTGTCACCTATCAGAGGGAGAACACGCGCTAAGGGCACTACCCGGGAGGTCCGTTGTTCAGCATCACCGTCCGCGACCACGTCATGGTGGCCCACAGCTTCCGCGGCGAGGTCTTCGGACCCGCGCAGAACCTGCACGGCGCGACCTTCGTGGTGGACGCGACTTTCCGCCGGTCCGAACTGGACGCGGACAACATCGTCGTCGACATCGGCAAGGCGACCGAAGAGCTCAAAGCCGTCCTCGCCGACCTGAACTACCGCAACCTCGACGACGTGCCCGAGTTCGCCGGCATCAACACCTCGACCGAGTTCCTCGCCAAGGTGATCGCCGACAGGCTCGCCGGCCGCGTCCACGCGGGAGCGCTCGGCGAAGGCGCGCGCGGACTCGAAGGGATCACCGTCTCGCTGCACGAATCCCACGTCGCGTGGGCGAGTTACGAGCGTGCGTTGTGAACGGCCTCCACGTCGTCCTGCCGAACGACATCGACGACTCGAGCACGCCCAGCGGCGGCAACGTCTACGACAGAAGGCTTTGTGACGGCCTCGCCGCGGCGGGAGTGGAGGTCCACGAGATCGCCGTGCCCGGGAACTGGCCACGGCCGGACACCGAGGCGCGCAAGGCGCTGGCGCGCGAACTCGCCGACCTGCCCGCCGGTGCGGCGGTCCTGCTCGACGGACTGGTCGCCTGCGGGGTGCCCGAAGTGATCGTGCCGGCGGCGCGGCGGCTGGCGATCGCGGTGCTGGTGCATCTGCCGTTGGCCGACGAAACGGGACTTTCGCCTTCGCTCGCCACCGAACTCGACAGGTTGGAGCGGGAAACGCTCGGCGCTGTCGAGGCCGTGGTCGCGACCAGCGACTGGGCGGCGCGGCGGCTGATCGAGCATCACGACCTCGCCCCGCATCGCGTGCACGCCGTCCCGCCCGGGGTCGACAAGGCCGAAGTCGCCTCCGGGAGCCTGGACGGGACACACCTCGTGTGCGTCGCCAACGTGACTCCGCGCAAAGGCCAGGGCCTGCTCGCGGACGCGCTGAAGTCGCTCAGGGACCTCCCGTGGAGCTGCGAATGCGTCGGCGCCATCCGCCGCGAAACCCGCTACGTCGAACGCCTGCGGCGGCACACCCTCGGCGACCGATTCACCCTCACCGGCCCGCGGTCCGGCGAAGCGCTCGAAGCGACGTACGCGGCCGCGGACCTTCTCGTGCTGCCTTCGCGCGCGGAGACCTACGGTATGGTCGTCACCGAAGCGCTCGCGCGCGGCATCCCCGTGCTGGCGACCGCTGTCGACGCCTTGCCGGACACCCTCGGCCGGTCGCCCGACGGCAGTGTCCCCGGGATGCTCGTCCCGGGTGAGGACGTCAGCGCGCTGGCGAAGGCTCTTCGCCGCTGGCTCACCGAACCTGAACTCCGAGAACAGCTTCGCGCCTCCGCTCGCCTTCGCCGCGAGACGCTGACCGGCTGGGACGAGACAGCCCGCGGTGTCGCCGCCGTGCTGCTGAGCGAACGGACGGCGGCATGACCAAGTACGCCCCGAGCTGGCTTCAACTGCGGGAAGACGCCGACGCGGCCGCCCGCGCGACCGAGTTGATCGAGCCGGTGCGGGTGTTCCTGCGCGGGAAGGACGAGGTCGTCGTCCGGGACCTCGGCTGCGGGACCGGTTCGCTCGGCCGCTGGCTGGCCCGGCGGCTGCCCGGCAGGCAGCGCTGGATCCTGCACGACCGCGACCCCGACCTGCTCACCCACGCGCTGGCCCGCACCAGCCGTCCGGGGCAGGCGTTGGACGGGAGCGAGGTCACCGTCGTCACCGAAGAGCGTGACATCACCGAATTGGGCGCCGATGACCTCGCCGGGACCTCGCTCGTGGCGGCGTCGGCGTTGCTCGATCTGCTCACCGCCGAGGAGATGTCGCGGCTGGCCGAGGCCTGCGTCGAGGCGGGGTGCGCGGTCCTGTTCACGTTGAGCGTCTCGGGCCGGGTGGTGCTGTCGCCCAAGGACAAGTTCGACATCGAGATCTCCGACGCCTTCAACGCGCACCAGCGTCGCGTGACCAACGGCCGGTGGCTGCTCGGCCCGGACGCGGTGGACGTCGCGTTCGGCGTCTTCGAACGGCTCGGTGCCACCGTGCGGCGCGCGCCGAGCCTGTGGCGGCTCGGGGCGGATCAGGCCGCGCTCACCGCGGAATGGCTCAACGGCTGGGTCGCCGCCGCTTGCGAGCAGCGGCCGGAGCTTTCGCAGGACGGCGACGCCTACCTCCAGTGGCGGCTCGCGCAGTGCGCGGCCGGTGAACTGAACGCGACGATCCAGCACGAAGACCTCCTGGTGGTGCCGTCGTGAAGCGACTTTGGCCCTGGCTGAGGATCCTCGGCGCGCTCGCGATCCTCGGGGTGCTCGTCTGGCAGCTGGGCACGCGTGCGTTCCTCGACGGACTCCGTGAGGTCGACGCGGGCGGTGTCGCCGCCGCGCTCGCGATCGGTTTCGCCACCACGGTTTTCAGCGCCTGGCGCTGGTGCCTGGTCGCGCGGCGGCTCAGCCTGAAGTTGTCGCTGCCGACGGCCGTCGGCGAGTACTACCGCGCGCTGTTCCTCAACGGGGTCCTGCCCGCGGGTGTGCTCGGCGACGTCGACCGCGCCGTGCAGCACGGCCGCGGCGCCGGTGACGTCCTGCGCGGCGTCCGCGCGGTGGTGCTGGAGCGGACGGCCGGGCAGGTCGTGGTGATCGGCGCGTCGGTCGCCGTCGTGCTCGGTACGCCGTCCGTGGTGCCGCCGCCGATCGACGGGGTCGTCATGGTCGCCGGGATCGTGGTCGTCGTGCTCGCTTTCGCGGCCGTCGTCACCGGGATGACGGCGGGGAAACACTGGATCCACAGTGGATCGAAGTGGCGCCGCGGATTCGCCGTCACGCTCGCCGACGTCCGGCTCGGCCTGCTGACCAAGGAGACCTGGCCCGGCGTGAGCCTGCTTTCCGTGGCCACCCTGGCCGGTCATCTCACGTTGTTCGTCGTCGCCGCGCGGGCGGCCGGGGTCACCGCCCCGGCCGGCGAGCTGCTGCCGCTGATGATCCTCGCGCTGCTCGCGATGGGCCTGCCGCTGAACATCGGTGGCTGGGGCCCGCGCGAAGGCGTTTGCGCGCTGCTGTTCGGCGCGGCCGGGCTCGGTTCGGCGCAGGGCGTCACCGTGGCCGTCGTCTACGGCGTGCTCGCGCTCGTCTCCAGCCTTCCCGGTGCCGGTGTGCTGCTCGCCGGCTCCTTCAAGACCCGCACACCGGCC
Source organism: Amycolatopsis thailandensis (assembly GCF_002234405.1). Taxonomy (GTDB): domain Bacteria; phylum Actinomycetota; class Actinomycetes; order Mycobacteriales; family Pseudonocardiaceae; genus Amycolatopsis; species Amycolatopsis thailandensis. The sequence goes on from NZ_NMQT01000087.1 coordinate 53,413, forward strand.
GCACCGCGCTTCGCGGCGAGGACACCCGTCAAGACAGGAGACACGCGATGACCGTCGAGAGAGTGGTGGAGACCAGGCTGCCGACCCGGTACGGCGTTTTCCGCGCGTACGGATACCTGGACGCCGACGGCACCGAGCAGATGGCGCTGGTACACGGCGAAATCGCCGGTTTCGGCACGCTGGCGCGAGTCCATTCGGAATGCCTGACCGGCGACGTCTTCAGTTCGATGCACTGTGAATGCGGGGATCAGCTGGCCGCCGCGCTCATGGCGATCGTCAAAGAAGGCGCCGGAGTTCTCGTATACGCCCAAGGCCACGAGGGACGCGGGATCGGCCTGCTCGCGAAGCTGAAGGCGATGCGGTTGCAGGACGAAGGGCTCGACACCGTCGAGGCGAACATCGCGCTCGGGCTGCCGGTGGACGCGCGTGACTACCGCGCGGCCGCGGCGATCCTGACCGATCTCGGGGTGCGTTCGGTGCGGCTGCTGTCCAACAACCCGGCGAAGGTCGACCAGCTGACGCGGCACGGCGTGCGGATCAGCGAGCGGGTGCCGCTGCTGGTGGCGCCGAACGACGAGAACCTGCGGTACCTGCGGACGAAACAGGAACGGATGCACCACTTCCTGCCGCATCTGGACCTGGTCGACTCAGGAGAGCGCGGCCAGGTGGGCGCGGCGGGGGGCTGAAGGGGCCCTTCGCCGCATGCCATGCGACGAAAGCGCCCTTCGCCACATGATATGCGGGGAAAGTCCCCTTCAGCCCAGCGCGGCCAGAGTCTCCCCGAAGCTCTCCACCAGTGACTCCAGCACCAGCCGTCCCTTTTCCGCCGTCGCCAGCGAAGGCCGCCCCACCACACCGGACTCCGAATACGGCCGAAGTCCGACGGTGAGCAGGTGCCGCCTGTCGTCGGCCAGGTGGTCCGCCTTCTCGAAACCGGGCCGGATCAGCGAAGGATGGGCGTGCAGCAAAAGGGAAGTCTCCAGTTCCCCGGCGTGCATGTCGCTGTCCAGCGACGTTTCGAGCCCGGCCGCGTCGTGCGCGGCTTGCCAGCCTTCGACACCGGGGAACAGCGCCATCGGCGAGGTCGATTCCTGGACCACATTGGACAGGACGTAATTGCCGCCGTGCGCGTTCACCAGCACCAGTTTCGGCACGCCGGACCGGCGCAGCGAGGCGGCGACGTCGTTCACCACGGCGTACAGGGTCGCGGCCGAGATACTGACCGTGCCCGCCCAGTCCGCGTGTTCGTGCGAGCAGCCGATCGTGATCGGCGGGAGCCGGAGCACCGGATACGCCGAGGCGACGGCGTCGGCGATGGTCGTCGCGATCACCGCGTCGGTGGCGAGCGGGAGGTGCGCGCCGTGCTGTTCGAAACTGCCGACGGGGAGCACCGCGACGTCGGCGCCCCGGGCGCGCTCGTCGGCCGTCGTGGCCGTCGGGAACAGGTTCACCCGGCTACGGTACCCACATGACCGACCACGCCGCATTGTTGTCCGTCGCCCGCGAGGCCGTCGCCAAGGCCACCGGGATCATCCGCTCGATGACGTCGTTTTCCGTTGCCGCCAAAGGCGATCGCGACATGGTGACCGACGTCGACCTCGCCGTCGAGGACGCCGTCCGCGAGTTCCTGGCGCGCGAGACCCCGGAGATCGGCATCCTCGGGGAGGAACGCGGGCACGAAGGCAACACGGATCTGTGGTGGGCGCTCGACCCGGTCGACGGAACGGCGAACTTCGCGCGCGGCATCCCGCTGTGCGGTGTTTCGCTCGGCCTCGTCGACGGGCTGAAGAGCACGGTCGCGGCGATCTCCCTGCCCTTCCTCGACGTCACGTACACGGCTGCCGAGGGCCAAGGCGCGTACGCGGGCGAAGAGCGTCTCGAAGCTTCGAAAGCGACGAAACTGTCCGACGCGATCGTGAGCATCGGCGACTTCGCGGTCGGCGAGGGCGCGGAGGTCAAGAACCGGGTCCGGATGGCGTTGCTGGCCGAACTCGGCGGCCGCGTGCAACGGGTCCGTTTTCTCGGCTCCGCGGCGATCGACCTGGCCTGGGTCGCGCACGGCAAACTCGACGCGAGCGTCATCCTCGCCAATAAACCGTGGGACACGATGGCGGGAGTCCTCCTCGTGCGCGAGGCCGGGGGAGTGGTCGTCGACAGTGACGGCGGCGATCACACGGTGCGTTCGGCGGCCACCATCGCGGTAGGCGCCGGGCTGCGGGACGAGATCGTGGCGGCGATCGCGCGCGTCGGCGCGTGAAAAGTTTGTCACCTCCGGTGTGAACCGGCCGGGCGCCGCGTCCGTGTTCCCTGGTAAGGCGCCCGCATCTGGAGGTAACCGTGTTCACCTCGAATGTCCGCGTGACCGAACCGGTCGTCTTCGTCCTGCCGGGGGAGGCCGGGGACACCAGCGGTGAGTACGACCGCCGCATGTGCCAGAACCTCCCGGCCACCGGCCTCCCGTTGCTCGAACTGCCGATCGCCGGCGACTGGCCGATGCCGAGGGCCTTGTCCCGGTCGAGATTGGCCCGATCGCTGGCCGCGCTGCCCGACGACACCGTGGTCCTGATCGACGGCACGGTCGCCTGCGGGGTCCCTGAGATCGTGGTCCCGCACGCCCGGCGGCTGCGGCTGGCCGTCCTGGTCCACCAGCCGCTCGCCGACGACCCCGCGCTCGACCCGGCGCAGGCCGCCGAACTCGACGCGTGCGAGCGGGAGACCCTGCGGCTCGCGGGAATGACCGTCGCCACCGGGCCGTGGCTCGCGCGGCAGCTGATCGACCGGCACGACCTCGACCCCACCCGCGTCTACGTCGCCACACCCGGCACCGACGCGGCCCCGCTCGCGGCAGGCGCGGACGGCGTCTCCCGGCTGCTCTGCCTCGCGCCGATGACCGCGCGCCACGGGCAGGACGTGCTCATCCGGGCACTTTCGACGGTCGACGAACTGGCGTTCAAATGCGTGTTCGCCGGGGCGACGCACCACGATCCCGCGTACGTCGACGAATTGCGCTGGACGGTCGAACGGCTCGGGCTCGGCTCCCGGATCAGCCTCATCCGGCCGCCGGAGGACCTCGATCTGGTCTACGACGGCGCGGACCTGCTCGTCCTGCCCGCTCGCGGCGGCACGTCCGGGCTGGTCGTCGCCGAGGCACTGGCGCGCGGGATCCCCGTGGTGGCCACCGACACCGCCGGCGCGCACGACGCGCTCGGCACGGCACCCGGCGGCGGGGTGCCCGGCATGCTGGTGCCGCCGAACAACCCGGCGGCGCTCGCGACGGCGTTGCTGCGCTGGTCGCTCGACGCCGAACTCCGTCACTCGCTGCGCACGGCGGCGCTCGCGCGGAGCAGTGCCCTCGAGGAATGGGACGTGGTG
>NZ_NMQT01000088.1 GCF_002234405.1 Amycolatopsis thailandensis
CAGGGACACTCAACGTCCCTATTTCCACACACCCCCTCGCGACAGCAAAGGTCCCTTGCTCCCTTCCCCGCCAAAACCGCAGGTCAGCGCCCCCGGCGATAGCAAAGGTCCCCTGCTACCCCGCCACCCCGAGCCCCGCCAGCACCTCCCTCGCCCCCGTCGTCAGCTCCCCGAGCCCCGGCGGCCGCAGTGAGCCGGTCCCGGCCAGCGCGTCGAAGATCATCCCGTCCAGCCACGCGACGAGCACCCGCGCGTGCCGCTCCGGCTCCGCCGAGCCGCGGCCGGCCAGCACCTCGGCGCACCGCCGCCGGATCATCAGCCCGCCGCGGTCGTACGCCTCGCGCAACTCCGGCCGCCGCGTCACCTCCAGCGCGAACTCGTACCGCGCGAGCATCCGCGTCCGCCCGCCCGTGATCGCCGCGTGCGCGAACCCCGCCACGTACTCGGCCAGCCCGCCGGGCGGCGGATCGAGGGTGACGTCGTCGAGTTCGACCATCCGTGAGATCGCCAGCTCAAGCAGCGCCGCCCGCGTCCGCGCGTAATACGACGTCGACCCCGACGGCAGCCCGGCGAACCGGTCGACCGCGCGATGCGTCAGCCCCCGCATTCCCTCGGCCGCGATCACTTCGATGGCCGCGTCCCCGATCGTCGCCTTTCGCACTCTACAAGTGTAGTAGTACTCTACACATGTAGAGGAGGTCGACATGCGCAAAGCGATCGTGGTCGGCGGAGGAATCGGCGGATTGACCGCGGCCATCGGGCTGCACGGCATCGGCTGGGAGGTCACCGTCCTGGAACGAGCCCCGGAGCTCACCGCCGTCGGCGCTGGCATCTCCCTGTGGCCGAACGCCCTGCGTTCGCTCGAAACGCTGGACATCCACCTCGGCGACCTGCGGGAACAGTCGTCGGGCGGCCTCCACGACCGCGAAGGCCGCCGCATCACCCGTTGGGACGCCGAGGCGTTCCGCCGTCATCACGGCCGCCCGCTCGCCGCCATCCACCGCGCCGATCTCATCGGCGCGCTCCGCGACGCCCTGCCCACCGGCAGCGTCCGCACCGGCACCGAGGTCACCGGATTCGACGACCTCGACGCGGACGTCGTCATCGCCGCCGACGGCATCCACAGCGGCGTCCGGAAACAGCTGTGGCCACGGCATCCCGAGCCGGTTTACAGCGGCAGCACCGCCTTCCGCGCGGTGACCACCCCTCCGCGCCCGGTCGAGCTCAGCACGAGCTGGGACGACGGCGCCGAGATCGGCGTGATCCCGTTGCACGACGGCCGTGTCTACTGGTGGGCGAGCTACGTCGCCGAAGCGGGAATCCGACACGCAGACCCGAAGTCGTACCTGAAGAACCGCTTCGGCGGCTGGCACGAACCCATTCCCGAGCTCATCGACGCGACAGAGCCCGAAACGCTGCTCCACCACGATCTCTACCTGCTCGGCACTCCCCTGCCCTCATACGTGAAAGGCCGCGTCGCCCTTCTCGGCGACGCGGCCCACGCGATGCCGCCCTTCCTCGGCCAGGGCGGCTGCCAGGCGATCGAAGACGCCGTCGTCCTCGCCGCCGCGCTCAGCACCGACGATGACATCGACACGGCGCTGAAGAGTTACGACGAGCAACGCCGCCCGCGCAGCCAGGGCGTCGTCAAAGCCTCGGTCCAAGCCGGGAAAATCGGGCCACAGCTGCGCAATCCGCTCGCCGTGGCCGTCCGGAACGGCGTGTTCCGCCTGCTCCCCGGCGCGCTCACCGCCCGTATCGGCGCCGGCGTCAGCGGCTGGATTCCTCCCGTTCCCCGCCGACCAGTCCCGCCTCGTACGCCGTGATCGCCGCCTGCACCCGGTTCCGGGCACCGAGCCGGTTGAGGATCGTGCTCACGTAGGCCTTCACGGTCCCCTCGACCACGAACAGTTTCGCCGCGATGTCCGCATTGGACAGTCCGGAACCGAGGAGCGCCAGCACTTCCTGCTCTCGCGGAGTCAGCTTGCCGATCAGTGTCTTCGCTTCTTCGGCACGCGACACCTGGTTGCCGGAGAACCGGGCGATGACCCGCTGCGCGACCTTCGGCGAGAGGAAGGCCGCGCCACCGGCGACAGCGTGGATCCCCGCGAGCAATTCGCGGGGATCACCGGATTTCAACAGGAATCCGCTCGCGCCGAGGCCCAGCGCGCGCTCGATGTAGGCGTCCTCGCCGAACGTGGTCAGCATGATCACGCCGATCTCCGGCAGCAGCCGCCGGATCTCCTCGGCGGCCTTGAGCCCGTCCATGACCGGCATCCGGATGTCCAGCAGCACGACATCCGGCCTGGTCGCGCGCACCTGCTCGATGGCGGCACTGCCGTTCTCGGCCTCCGCGACCACTTCGATCCCGGCGTCCGCCGCCAGGATCGCCGACACCCCGGCGCGGATCATCGCCTCGTCATCGGCCAGCACCACCCGGATCATCCGGGTTCCCCCTTTGCTCGTCTTCGGTGATCACGTCCTTCGCCACGAGTTTCCCGGCGGCGAAGCACAACCTGTAAGCCTCGTAGTTCAAGTTGAACACAGTGCGCTCTGTGCCGTAGTACTCACAGGTCGCCCCGGCGGGCACCGGCGGTTCCACCACGCGTGGCCGCGCGATCCGCTGGGCGCCGGGCAGGACGGACGCGAGTTCCGCCCGCGTCTGACCCGTCCGGATGCGGTCGTAGTCGCCGCCGGGCAGGACGGAGCGGTACCACTGGACGAGGAAGACGCTCCCGCTGATCGCGACCACCACGCCGAAGAGCCCGATCGGCACGACGATCGCCTGGATCAGGCTGCGCCGGACGTCACGGCGGGCGCGTTCCAGCTCCCTGGCCGAAAGGGACTGCCCCACCTCGGCGTCCATCGCCGCCTGACTCTCCGGCGATTCCTCCGACGGCGCCGCGTCGTGTGGCAAAGTCGCGCCGACCTCGAATCCGCCGTCGTGGGGGCCTGCCCGCAAGGTCCCGCCGACCAGCCGGACCCGCTCGCGCAGTCCGATCAGGCCCCGTTTGCCCGAGGTCCTGCCCGGCAGCGGTCCCGCGGGAGGCGCGGCGTTGGTGACCACGACGTCCGTCCGCCCCGCCGAACGCGTGACCCGGACGGTGACCGCGGCCCCCGGCGCGTGTTTCACCACGTTCGTGACCGATTCCTGGACCACGCGATACGCGGCGCGGTCGACCATCCGCGGCTCACCGTCCACCGGGCCGTCCACGGAGGACTCGATCAGCACGCCCGACGCCCTGGCGCGGTCGAGCAGGTCGTCGATGCTCTCGTGCACCGGTTCGGTCGGCGCGTCGTCCTCGCGCAGGACCCCGATGATCTCGCGCAGCCGCTCGGTCGCCGTCGCGGCGCTCTGCCGCAACTCGCCCGCGGCCTGCCGCTGAGGCTCGTCGAGCCCGCCCGCGACCTCCAGCGCCGCCGCGCGCACCGCGATGAGGCTCAGCTCGTGGCCCAGTGAGTCGTGCATGTCGCTGGCGATCCGGGTGCGCTCGCGCAGCCGCGCGCGATCGGCGACGAGGCGCTGACGGCTCTCCATCTCCTCGGCGCGGCGCCAGCCGTCGCGCGCCATGTCCTCACGCTGCCGGATGTACCGGCCCATCAGCCACGGCGTCACCGACGCGAAGACCAGGACACCGAGCAGCGCGCCCCAGGACGCGAACCCGTCCCTGCTCCACACCAGCGCGACAGGGATCGCGATCAGCGAAACGACGACGAAGAGGCGCAACATCGGCTTCGCGACCGGCTGCCGGTAGCCGGCGAGGTAACTCACCGCGACCAGGACGAACCCTTCCCAGACCGGCACGCGGCCGCCGAAGCTGCCCATGACCACGAAACTGGCGACCATCGCGATCCCGAGCGAGACCAGCGGGTACCGGCGCAACAGGGCGACCGCGGCGGTGGTCGCGGTGAGCCCGGCGAAGAGTTCCCAGGGCCTCGTGCTGGATCCGGCGTCGATGACCACCCAGCCGCAGAGCCCGAGCCACAGGGCGACGTCCATGATCAGCCGCCGCCCGCGCCGCACGGGCTCCTCAACGTCCTTCACGGGCTGGACGCTACAAGTCGCGCCGAACCGTCCGCCATGGACGAAAGTAAAGGTCCCCCGATCATCGGGTCTCCGCCGGATTCATGAGGCATGATGATCGACCATGGCCGAGCGCACACTCACCGGCCAGCTAGGCGGTCCTGTCCCGGCAGGCATCGAAGCGCTGGCCGACAACGAAAAGCAGGACCTCTCCGACGCGTTGCGCGATGCGCGCCACCGTCAGGCCAAGGCTTTGGCCGAGGCGGGCGAAGAGGGCCTGAAGTACGTACCCGCCCTTCTGCGCGGCACCATCCGCAAGGTGGTGGGCCTGTGACCACCGAAAACTTCGCCGCGCAGGCGGAGATCCTCAAACTGGCCCGTGTCCTCGGCACCAGCCCCGAACGGCTCTCCTACCTGGAGAACGTGGACGCGGCGGAGCTCCAGGCGTTCCGCGAGCAGGTCACGGACACGCTGTTCGACGCCAATCTCGCCGCCCTCGAACGGATGGCGATGACGAGCAAGCTCGTCCCGAGCCCGATCCTCGCGAAGATCGCCGAGAAGGTCTTCGGCCCGCTTCTGTGCGCGCGGATCGCCGGGCTCGTGGACGTCTCTCGCGGCGTCGACGTCGCGAAGCGCCTGAAGCCGCAGTTCCTGTCCGACGTCGCGGCCGAACTGGACCCGCGCCGCGCGAGCGCGATCATCGCGCGCATCCCACTCGACACCGTCGTCGCGGTCGCCGACGAACTGGTGCGCCGGGAGGACTGGATCACCGTCGGCCGCTTCGTCGGCCACCTGCCCGACCCGACGGTGCGCCGGGCCCTCGGCGTGATCGGCGACAAGGCACTGATCCGGATCGCGTTCGTCCTCGACGACAAGAGCCGGATCGATCACGTCCTCGGGCTGCTCTCCGAGGCCCGGTTCCGCGGTCTCCTGGAGGTCGCGGCCGCCGACGAGGACCTGTGGGCGCCGGTGCTCGACCTGCTCACCCACCTGAGCGAGAAGCGCGTCGAGCAGTGGTCCCACCTGCTCGACAAACTCCCGCCCGCCCTGCGTGAGCGGGTTCAGGAGACCCTCGACCAGGCCTCCTGACCGCCGGGGGAGCAAGGGACCTTTGCTATCACTTTGACGCGAAACCGCTGGTCAGCAGCTCCCCACGGCGCCACACAGCCGCCGTCAGCGGCACCCCGGGCCGGTAAGCCAGGTGCGTCGTCGAAGGCGCCTCCAGCACCTGAAGGTCGGCACGCGCTCCAGGCCGCACGAAGCCCACATCGTCACGCCGAAGAGCGCGAGCGCCGCCCGCCGTCGCCGACCACACGGCCTCGTCGATCGTCATCCGCATCTGCAGCACCGCGGTCGTGACACAGAACGCCATCGACGTCGTGTACGAACTGCCCGGGTTCGCGTTGCTGGCCAGCGCGACCGTCGCCCCCGCGTCCAGCAGCCGCCGCGCCGGCGCCAACGGCTGCCGGGTCGACAGGTCGCACGCCGGCAACAGCGTCGCGACGGTGTCCGAAGCAGCGAGAGCCTCGACGTCCGCTTCGCTCAGGTACGTGCAGTGGTCGACACTCGCCGCCCCCAGCTCGACGGCGAGCCGCACGCCGGGCCCCTCCCCCAGTTGGTTCCCGTGCACCCGCAACCCGAGACCGCGTTCCCGCGCCGCCTTCAGCACCCGGCCGGACTGCGCTTCGTCGAACGCACCGGTCTCGCAGAACACGTCCGCCCATCGCACGAGCGGCGCCACGGCGTCGAGCATGTCGCCGCACACCAGGTCCACGTAGGACTCCGCGTCCGCGCCCAGCGGCACCAGATGCGCGCCGAGGAACGTGACCTCGTCGGCCACCGCGGCGGCGATCCGCGCCGACCGTGCCTCGTCTTCGACGTTGAGCCCGTAGCCGGTCTTCGTCTCCAGGCAGGTCGTGCCCTGCTTCGCGGCTTCGTCGACGTGGCGCCGCAGGTTCGCCGCGAGCTGCTCGTCGGACGCCGACCGCGTCGCGTCGACGGTGACCGCGATCCCCCCGGCGCTGTACGCCTTCCCTGCCATCCGCGCCTCGAACTCGGCCGTCCGGTCACCGGCGAACACCAGGTGCGTGTGGCTGTCCACCCAGCCCGGCAGCACCGCACGGCCGCCGACGTCGATCCGCTCGTCCGCGTCGGGCGCGTCCGCCGCCGGGCCGACCCACGCGATCGTCTCGCCCTCGATGACGACGGCCGCGTCGCGGAGTTTGCCCAGCTCGGCGTCGTTAGTGGTGAGCTCGCCGATACCCGTGATCAGGACTGCCACAATGCCTCGATCTCCTTGGCCAAGACCGTTTCCGGCCGGTCGATCAGCTGGTGCACGCCATCGCGGACGATCTCACGCCCAGCGACGACGACATTCCGCACATCCGCGCCGGACGCGGCGAAGACCACCCCGGACGGCTCGATCCCGGCGGTCCGCATCGAACCGAGCCTGACCGTGACCAGATCGGCGCCCGCGCCCGGCGCCAGTTCGCCGACCTCGTCCCAGCCGATCGCCCCGTGATCCGTCGCCGCCGAGAGAAGTTCCTCCGCGGAGAACCGGCCACGCTGTTCGCTGGCGAGCCGCTCGTTCAGCTCCAGCGCCCGGGTTTCCTCGAACGCGTCGACGATCGCGTTGCTGTCGCTGCCGACGCACAGCCGCACCCTCGCGTCCAGCAACGTCCGCGCCTGGCCGATCCCGTCACCGAGATCCCGCTCGGTCGTCGGGCAGAAACACGCGCGACTCCGGGCCGCGCCCAGCCGCTCGACGTCGAGCGGCGTCAGATGTGTCGCGTGCACCGCGGTCAGCCGATCGCCGAGCACCCCGTGGTCGTGGAGCAGCTCTGTCGGCGTCCTGCCATACGCCGCCAGGCATTGCTCGTTTTCGGCCCGCTGCTCGGAAAGATGGATGTGCAGCGGTCCGGTGCCACGATCCACTTCGGACAGTTGATCTTCGGGAACGGCGCGCACCGAATGGATCGCGCCCCCTACCCGGAACGTCTCCCCTTCACGCAATTCGCCGACTCGTTGCGCCCATTTCGTAGCCGATCCGTCGGAGAAGCGCCGCTGCACCTCGTCCGGTTCGATGCCGATGCCACCCGCCAGGTAGCACGTGTCGAGGAGCGTGAGCCGGATCCCGGCGTCCGCGGCGGCCTGCCGCAGCGCCTCACCCATCGCGTTCGGCTCGGCGTAAGGCTTTCCGCCCGGCGCGTGGTGCAGGTAATGGAACTCGCCGACACTCGTGTACCCGGCCAGCACCATCTCGGCGTAAACCCCGCGCGCCAGGCGATAGTACGAATCCGGCTCCAGCCGGGACGCGAGCGAATACATCCGCTCGCGCCACGTCCAGAACGTCCCGCGGTCATGATGCGTCCGGCCACGCAGCGCGCGATGGAACGCGTGCGAATGCCCGTTGGCGAAGCCCGGCAAGGTCAGTCCACTCAGGACGGTTCCTTCGCGCGGCGCGTTCGCCGTCACGGAAGTGATCTTCCCGCCGTCGACCTCGATCCGGACGGCGTCGGCGATCCCGTGCGGCAACCAGGCGCGCTCACACCAATATGTCGTCATGTCGACAGTTTCTCCAGGACGCCCGCGAGCGCGCGGGCGCCGTGGTCGACGTCCTCCGCCTCCGAGAACTCCTCCGGGGAATGGCTGATCCCGGTCGGATTGCGCACGTAGAGCATCCCGGACGGGACGAATCCGGCGAGGATCGCCGCGTCGTGCCCGGCCCCGGTCGGCAGCTCCGGCGGCCCGCCCAGCCAGGTGCCCAGGTCGCGGCGCAGCGCGTCGTCGAAGATCACGTCGTCCGAGTAGGACTCCCTGGTGACCTCGACACGGCAGCCTTCCTGACCGGCGGCCTCCTCGGCGAGTTTCGCGATCTCCGCGACCAGTTCGGGCGTGCTCGTGCCGGGAACCCGCGCGTCCAGCCAAAGGTCCACAGTGGACGCGATGACGTTGGTACCGCCGGGAACCGGTATGAGCCTGCCGACCGTTGCCCTGGCGTCGGCCGTCGCCTTCGCGAGTTTCCGCACGGCGAGGACGGTCTCGGCCGCCGGGATCATCGGGTCGCGGCGATCGCCGATCAGCGTCGCACCGGCGTGATTTCCCTGCCCATGGAAGGAGAATCGCCATCGTCCGTGCGCGATCACCGTATTGCCGACCGCGACCGGCGAGCCGAGGTCGATCAGTCCGCGTCCCTGCTCGACGTGCAGTTCGAGGAACCGCCCGATCAGGCCGAGACGCTCCGGGTCGCGGCCGACGAGTTCGGGATCGAAACCGGATTTCGCCGCCGCTTCGGCGAACGTGACGCCGTCGGGGTCACGCAGCCCGCGTGCCTTGTCCGCGTCGATGGTCCCGGTCAGCAGCCGCGAGCCGAGGCACGGAACACCGAAGCGGCCGCCTTCTTCCTCGGCGAAGACCACGACGGCGAACGGTTTGGCGGGGCGGAAACCCTTGGCCTGAAGGATCTCCACCGCGTCGAGCGCGCTCGCGACCCCGAGCGGGCCGTCGAAGGCGCCGCCGCCGGGCACCGAGTCGAGATGGCTTCCGGTGACGACCGCGTCCGGGCCGGGTGTGCCCCACCAAGCCCAGATGTTGCCGTTGCGGTCGGTCTCGACGCCCAGTCCCAGCCGTCCGGCGCGTTCCACGAACCACGCGCGCAGTTCGGTTTCGGCCGCGTCGAAAGCGTGGCGGGAATAGCCGCCGCGCTTCGGGTCACGGCCGACGTCCGAGATCTCCTCCAGCAGCGAGGACGCGGTCACTCGGCGTCCCGCATCGGCACGCGCACGCCGCGCTCGTCGGCGACGTCGGCGGCGCGGTCGTAGCCGGCGTCCACGTGCCGGATGACGCCCATGCCCGGGTCGTTGGTGAGCACGCGCTCGAGTTTCTGCGCGGCCAGCAGGGTTCCGTCGGCCACGCTGACCTGGCCCGCGTGGATGGAGCGGCCCATGCCGACACCGCCGCCGTGGTGGATCGACACCCAACTGGCGCCCGAGGAGGTGTTGACCAGCGCGTTCAGCAACGGCCAGTCGGCGATCGCGTCGGAACCGTCGGCCATGCCCTCGGTCTCGCGGTACGGCGAGGCGACGCTGCCCGAGTCGAGGTGGTCCCGGCCGATGACGACCGGCGCCTTCAGTTCACCGCTGGCGACCATCTCGTTGAAGCGCAAGCCCGCCAGGTGCCGCTCGCCGTAGCCGAGCCAGCAGATCCGCGACGGAAGTCCCTGGAAGGCGACGCGTTCACCGGCGAGGCGGATCCAGCGTGCGAGGGATTCGTTCTCCGGGAACAGTTCCAGCATCGCGCGGTCGGTGGCCGCGATGTCCTCGGGGTCACCCGACAGCGCCGCCCAGCGGAACGGGCCGTTGCCCTCGCAGAACAGCGGGCGAATGTAGGCGGGCACGAAGCCCGGGAAGTCGAACGCGCGCTCGCAGCCGCCGAGTTTCGCCTCACCCCGCAACGAGTTGCCGTAGTCGAAGACCTCGGCGCCCTTGTCGAGGAAGCCGAGCATCGCCTCGACGTGCTCCGCCATCGACTCACGGGCGCGTTCGGTGAACTCGTCGGGCTTCTTGTCCGCGTAGTCCTGCCACTCGTCGACGCCGATACCCTTGGGCAGATAGGAAAGCGGGTCGTGCGCGGAGGTCTGGTCGGTGACGATGTCGACCTCGACGCCACGGCGCAGGAGTTCCGGCAGCACCTCGGCGGCGTTGCCGACGACGCCGACGGACAGCGCGCGCTTCTCCTTCTTGGCGGCTTCCACGCGGCGGATCGCGTCGTCGAGGTCGTCGGCGACCTCGTCGAGGTAGCGGGTCTCGACGCGGCGGTGGGCGCGCTGCGGGTCGCATTCGATGACGAGCGCGACGCCGTCGTTCATCGTGACGGCCAGCGGCTGCGCGCCGCCCATGCCGCCGAGTCCGGCGGTGACGGTGAGCGTTCCCTTGAGGGTCCCGCCGAAACGCTTCTTGGCGACAGCGGCGAAGGTTTCGTAGGTGCCCTGCAGGATTCCCTGCGTGCCGATGTAGATCCAGGAACCCGCGGTCATCTGGCCGTACATGGTCAGGCCCTGGGCCTCCAGGCGGCGGAATTCCGGCCACGTCGCCCAGTCGCCGACGAGGTTGGAGTTCGCGATGAGCACCCGCGGCGCCCATTCGTGCGTGCGGAACACGCCGACCGGCTTGCCGGACTGGACGAGCAGCGTCTCGTCACTGTCCAAAGTGATCAGTTCGCGGGTGATCGCGTCGAAGCTGGCCCAGTTACGGGCGGCCTTGCCGGTGCCGCCGTAGACGACCAGGTCCTCCGGGCGCTCGGCGACGTCGGGGTCGAGGTTGTTGTGGAACATCCGCAACGCGGCTTCGGTCTGCCAGTTCTTCGCGGTGAGCGTGGTGCCTCGGGCGGCACGGACCGTGCGGGTCATGGGCTCAGACCTCCAATTGGGCCGCGGCGAGGACGGCACCCGACGCGACGAGTTCTTCGGCGGCGGCGATCTCCGGCGCCAGATGACGGTCGGGGCCGGGGCCCTCGACCTTGGTACGGACGAGATCCCGGACCCGGCCGGTGACCGGCGACGGGACCAGGGGCGCGCGCATGTCGAGGGCGCGCGCGGCGGTGAGCAGTTCGATGGCGAGGACGGTGTTGAGCCCCTCGACGGCCTTGCGCAGCTTGCGCGCGGCGGACCAGCCCATGGAGACGTGGTCTTCTTGCATGGCGCTGCTCGGGATCGAGTCGACCGACGCCGGCACCGCGAGTCGCTTGAGTTCGCTGACCACGGCGGCCTGCGTGTACTGGGCGATCATGTGGCCGGAGTCGACACCGGGATCGAACGCGAGGAAGGGCGGCAAGCCGTGCGAGCGGGCCTTGTCGAGCATCCGGTCGGTGCGGCGCTCGGCGATGCTGGCGACGTCCGCGAGCGGGATGGCGAGGAAGTCGAGCACGTACGCGACCGGGGCGCCGTGGAAGTTGCCGTTGGACTCGACGCGGCCGTCGGACAACACGACCGGGTTGTCGACCGCGGAGTGAAGTTCACGCTCCGCGACGAGTTCGGCGTGCGTGAGGCTGTCGCGTGCGCCGCCGTGCACCTGGGGCGCGCAGCGGAGGGAGTACGCGTCCTGGACACGGTTGCAGTCCGGGCCGCGGTGGCTCTCGACGATCTTCGAGTCCTGAAGCGCCGTCCACATCCGCTGGGCGCTCCGTGCCTGTCCGGGGTGCGGGCGCAGGGCCTGGAGGTCGGCGGCGAAGGCGCGATCGGTGCCGAGGAGCGCTTCGACGCTCATCGCCGCGGTGATGTCGGCCGTGTCGAAAAGCTTGCGCAGGTCGGCAGCGGCCAGCAGGAGCATGCCGAGCATGCCGTCGGTCCCGTTCGTGAGGGCTAGGCCCTCCTTCTCCGCGAGAACGACCGGCTCGATCCCGGCGTGCTTCAGCGCGACGCCGGCCTGGACGACTTCGCCGTTGTACTCGACTTCGCCCTCCCCCATCAGCGCCAGCGCGACGGCGGCCAAGGGCGCGAGGTCACCGGAGCAGCCGAGGGAGCCGTACTCGTGGACGAGCGGGGTGATCCCGGCGTTGAGCAGGGAGGCAAGCGCTTGCGCGGTCTTCGGCCGGACGCCGGTGTAGCCGCTGGTGAGGGTGCGGAGGCGCAGCAGCATCAGCGCCCGCACGACCTCGGTCTCCACGACCGGCCCGGCGCCCGCCGCGTGCGAACGGATCAGCGACCGCTGCAAAGCGGTGCGGCTCTCCAGAGGGATATGCCTGGTGGCGAGCGCACCGAAGCCCGTCGAAACGCCGTACGTCGGCGTCTCGGCATGGGCGAGGTCGTCGATGTGCTGACGCGTCGCGGCGAGGTTCTTCTCGGCCGCTTCGCTGACCGCGACGGGCGAGTGGTCACGGGCGACCGCGACGACCTGTTCGGGCCGAAGCGGTTCTGACCCCAGAAGTACGGTTTCCGGCATAGCCCCATTGGACAACGCCATGCCCGCTGGTGGGCGGCCCCAACCGGTGGTTGTGTCTGGTATCCAAGACACACCACGCGATAGCAAGGGACCTTTGCTATCGCGGGCAGGGGGTGTGTGGAAATAGGGACGTTGAGTGTCCCTATTTCCACACACCACACACGCTGGGTAACCATGCCTACTGACCGTGTGGATTTTGTTGCGTTGGACGCACCGAAATCCACACAGTCGCCATAAGGAGAGCAAGGGACCTTTGCTATCACTTCTCTCAACGTCGAGACAGGTGATAGCAAAGGTCCCTTGCTCCCGCCGCCGGAAGAACAGGAGGTCGACGTGGGTGACAGCAGCGAAGTACCGGCGCTCAGACGCGGCCTCGGCATCCTTCGCGCGCTCGCAGCCCGTCCCGGCCCGGTGTCGGCGGCCGCGATCGCGCGCGAACTCGGCCTCCCGCGTTCGACGACGTATCACCTGCTCGCCGAGCTGGAGGCCGCCGGTTTCGTGACACACCTGCCCGCCGAGCGCCGGTACGGCCTCGGCATCGCCGCGTTCGAACTCGGCTCGGCCTACCTGCGGCACGACCCACTCGAACGGCTCGCGGTCCCGCTGCTGCGCAAACTCGCCGACCGCGTCGGCCACACCGCACATCTAGGCGTACTGCACGGCAACGAGTCGCTTTACCTGGTCAAGGAGCGACCCACCCGCCCGGAAACCCTGGTGACCGAGGTCGGCGTCCGGCTGCCGGGGCAGCTCACGGCGTCAGGCAGGGCGATACTCCGCCACTTGCCGTCGCCCCACGTGCGCGCGCTCTTCCCGGCCGCGTCGGCGTTCATCCTGCGCACCGGCCGCGGCCCGCGCACGCTCGCCGAACTGCGCCGCACGCTGAACGCGGAAGGCAGACTCGGCTGGGCGGTCGAAGACGGCCATGTCACCGAAGGATTCGCCTCGGTCGCCTGCCCGGTCTTCGATCACGGCGGCCGGCCGATGGCCGCGATCAGCGTGACCCTCCGCCATCTCTGCCCGGGGGCCGAGGGCTGCGAGGAAACTTGGCCTGAGCTGGCCGAAGAGGTCCGCCTGACCGCGGCCGAACTGACCACTCGGATCGGGGGTCAGGTGCGCTGAACGTGCTTCTTCTGGACTCCTTCGAGCCCGAGCATCGCCAGCAGTTCCGCGCAGTCGATGGCGTCCGAGGCATGCCCCGCGACAGTCCTGGCGGCTCTGCCGTTCTGCAGGGTGAGGCGGACTTCTTCCTCCGCGCGCACACCGGCCATCCGGCTCTGGTCTTCTGCGGGATCGGGACGACTGGAGTGCCTGGCCCAGGTCATCTGCCACCTTCTTCCGGCCCTCCGGCGACACGGGGTCGTTTCGTTAGAGGGCCATGGTCGGACACTCAGCATGACACCTCGCCCAACCAAGATCACCATTGAGGGTGAATCGAGATGAAATCGACCTTGATTTAGCTACTCTCCGTGATTCAGAAAATTCTCCAAAGATCGTTGGGTGGTGCGCCTGCCCCGTCGGCAAAAAGGAACTTCGAAGTCCGCAGGGGATGCACGCGATCAAGAAGCTAAGCGCCAAAGGAACTCGCCTCTTTTATGCCGTCGGCCAGCGCTTCGACAAGGCGCCCTCTCCGCGGCAGACGAACGTCGTTGGCCAACCGAGCCAGTACGTCATCGTCGCCGACGATGCCGAGCAGTACCGCGACGCCCTCGAGATCGAGCAGACCCGGCATGTGCGAACCCAGCAGCCAGGCTCCCGCGAGCGCGGGGTCATAGCCGTTCCGCTCGAGAACTTCGAGTTCCTCGCCATAGAGCCGATCCAAGTACGGCCCCGATGAGTACCAGCCGATCATCGTCCCGAGATCGATGGCGTCGCGCGTGGTCTCCACACGCCGATCCCACCACGTCAGCAGCTTGAGCAAAGCCAGCGCCGGCACCGCGGGAACCTTGATGACGAGCCCACCCGGCAGGAGCACCGGCTCGGCCGATGCCACGGCTTCCCTCAGCCCACGGACATTCATGCGATGGTCGTCGGGCCAGAGGATGGTCCGGTCTTCGTCTTCGATAGCACCGTATGGCAGCACATCCACCTCGACGCCTTCCACCAGAAACGAATGCGCGCTCCTGCCATACGGTTCCAGCCGGCTCACGAACTGTTCGAAGTCGTCCCAGGTACCCATCGCGGCGGCGATATCGATGTCCTCGGTGGCCCGTTCGGGTGGGCCACCGACCAGCCCTATCGACAGAATCGTGCGTGCCGTCGCCCCGACCACGAGGTAGTCGACCGCCTCGGCACGGGCGATGGCATCCACCCGGGCCAGCACTCTCGCGGCGAGAAGGATTTCAGGTTCGGTCGATGCGCTTAAGTCGATCATCACCGCTCCGAATCCGGTCTCCGTGCTCGCGCTGGCGCGGATCCCCCGAGGCCAACAGGTCCGCGTAAATCAGCGGGGACGGCACGATCCAGGACTCCGGTTCGGGCGCTTGCCAGAACTTGGTCCGGAAATACACGTTGCCGTCGTTTTCCGTCCGGGCCAAGCGATGCCTGCCGATGAGCTGCACCGGCAGCCTGGTGGCGTAAAGCGTGAGCGAGGCCGGCCGCAGATGCGAGTCGAGCAGGCTCGCCCCGGCTTCCCCTCCCACCTGGACTCCCTGGGAAAGCAGATCGGCTTCCGCGCCGCGCCACCATGAAAGGTCGGCCGCGGCGAAGTCACCGAGAGCCAGCGCGGCGTCCAAGGTGATCGAGTACGCCTCCGACCATCGGTCGAGCAGTTCGGCTCCGCGGGCAAGCCGCCGCTCGTTCCCACGCTCGTACAAGTAGCCGGCGCCGGTGAGCTCATCGATGACCGTCTTGACCGTGCCGAGCGACACACCGCTCATCTCGGCCAACCGACGGTAGGGAAAGGCTGTCGTCTCCGGCCAGCTGAGAAGGACGAACAGGACCTGAAGACCGGCCCTGCCGAAGGCTCCTGCGCCGCGCGAGGAGGCTCGTCCGGCGGGCATGGCCGGCTTGCGACGACCCCGGACGTCGATCAGGACGTCATCCCAGACGAGGTGGGCGTTGCCCGCGGTGTCCACGTAGTCGATCCTTCGGGCACGCAGCCGCTCGGCGACAGGTTCACTGAGGTACGTGGTGAACAGCAGCGGCGGAGGCTCCGACGGGAAGTGGACCGCCGTGGCCAGCTCCGCGGTCATCCGCTGCTTGATCTCGACCCCGTAGGTCCGGGCAGCGCCGGATGCCGTCGTGAGCCGCACGAGGGCATCCACCTGACGGCCCTGCTCCCGCACTTCGGCGAGCACTTCGAGCCGGAGCCCCAGCTCCTGGAGCCGGGAGCGCGCTTCGGCGGACAAGCCCCCTTCGTTCAGCGAGCCTGAATGTTCATTTGAATTGAACATGACCATATTTTGAACACGTCTCCGCCTTCACCGCAACCCATCCGAGGGCCGGAAACGGGAAACGGCGAGTGCTCGTACGAGCACTCGCCGTTCGACCAGTGGAGGTGCCGGGAATTGAACCCGGGTCCTCTGGCGTATCACCAGGACTTCTCCGTGCGCAGTCCGCTATGTCTCTACTTGGCCCCTTCAGTCACGCGAACAAGCTGAAGTGACGAGCCCAGCCACTGTTTGATTCCCAACCACACCCCGCAGCCGAGTGTGGCGGTAAGCCTCCTAGCTGATGCCGGTGACCGGGTCGGAGGCGACCCCGGACCGACAGAGTTGCTCTACTGCTTAGGCAGCAAGAGCGAACTCGCGCTGGCTCTTAGGCTCGGCGCTTATTGGTTTGCGATGACGCTTACGGTGGTCTCTCGCCTGCACCGGCACGCTTCTCCTGATTCAACGTCCAAAGTCGAAACCGTTCACCCCCTTGGTGGGACACAACCTGTACATCATAACGCGGTCGGCAACCGGGTTAATCCCGCAGGTGGGGCTAGCCCCACCTGGGAGATGCCCGTGGGCACCATGTCACCGGGCGCCCCTGCGCGCGATGCTTGTCTCCTCGATCAGGAGAGGAGCACGACCATGAGTTCGCTAGCGGCCGAGCGGGAGCTGAGCAGGTCCGATCCGTCGTTCGGCGGCTCGCTGGTCTACCTGCTGATGAACCTGCCGATGGGCGTGTGCGCCTTCGCGCTCCTGATGGCGTTCATCTGGGCGGGGATCGGCACGGCGATCGTCTGGATCGGGCTGCCCATCCTCGCGCTGGTGATCCTGACCGTCCGCGGGGCGGCCCGGATGGAGCGCGCCAGGGTGTACGCGCTGCTCGACCGCTACATCGACCTGCCGTACCTCCCGCTGCCCGCCGCCGCCCAGTCGGTGCGCTGGAAGGCGCGGTTGAAGGACAGCTCGACCTGGCGAGACCTCGGCTACTTCTTCCTGCTCTTCCCGCTCGGGATCATCGAGTTCGTGCTGGTCGCGGTGTTCTGGTCGACCAGTCTCGGGCTCGCGGGCCTGCCGATCTACTACCGTTTCCTGCCCGGCGGCGAGTATCGCTTCCCGAACTGGGAGAACGCGTGGTTCACCGTCGACTCGACGGTCTCGGCGCTGCCTTGGGCGGCTCTCGGCGTGTTGTGCGTCGCCCTGTCGGTAGCGTTGACGAAGGCGCTGGCAGGGCTGCATGCCCGGCTGGCGGCGGCGCTGCTCGGGCCGACTCACGCCCAGCGCCGCCGTCTGGAGGATTCATGGGGCGAGGTTCCGACGATGAGCACGGTGCGCGGATGACGATCGATCAGCAGGTACAGCACGTCGACATCCCGCGGCCGCGACCGTTGAGGTCGATCGTCTACATGTTCGTCAGCTTCTTGTTCCGGCTGCTCCAGTTCGTCTTGATCATCGTCGGCCTCGCGGTCGGCATCGGGACGGCGGTGGTGTGGATCGGCTTCCCGATCCTCATGGCCACGACCAACTTCATCCGCTGGTCCGCCGACCGGGAGCGGGGCTGGGCACGGAAGATGCTCGAAACCCCGCTGGAGCCTGTCGAGCGTCTCCCCGTCGAAGGGCTTTCGCTGGTCAAACGCTGGCTGACCCGGCTGACCGACCCGACGACGTGGCGTGACCTCGCCTACCTGATGGTGGCGTTCCCGCTGGCCTGCGTCGAGTTCCCGATCGCGATCGCGTCGATCGTGCTGCTGCCGATGGCGATCTGGGTGACCCCGTGGATCGGCTGGCTGCACGGCAACCTCGCGTTCTCCCTGCTCGGCCCGAACCGCACCCAGAAGCTGGAGCAGAAGGCCGAGCGGCTGCAAGCATCGCGGGCTCGCGGTGTCGACGCCGCCGAGGCCGAGCGCCGCCGCATCGAGCGCGACCTGCACGACGGCGCCCAGCAGCGACTGGTCGCGGTCGCGATGAGCCTGGGCCGCGCGAAGTCGAAGTTCGACCAGGACCCGGACGCCGTGCGCGAACTGATCGACGAGGCGCACCTCGACGCGAAGCTGGCGGTGTCGGAACTGCGCGATCTCGCCCGGGGCATCTACCCGGCCGTGCTCGGGGACCGTGGCCTCGACGCGGCGCTGTCCGCGCAGGCCGCGAAATCCCCGATCCACGTCGATGTGGAGGTGGACGTCGAACCCCGTCCGCCGGCCGCGGTCGAGACGACGGCGTACTTCATCGTCGGCGAGACGCTGACGAACATCGCGAAGCACTCGGGCGCGACCGAGGCGGGCGTGAAGGTGTGGCGCACCGACTCGATGGTGATCGTCGAGATCACCGACAACGGTCACGGCGGCGCCGAAGTCCGTCCTGGTGGCGGGCTCGCCGGGCTCGCCGACCGCGCGGCCACGATCGACGGCGTGATCACCGTCGTCAGCCCGCCGGGTGGCCCGACGGTGATTCGCGCCGACCTGCCGTGCCAGTGGTGACCCGTTCGTGAGTGAATAGGCCCTGCCGTTCACTCACGAACCTGGGGGCAGGATGCGGGTCGTCATCGCCGAAGACGCTGTGCTGTTGCGCGCGGGGGTGATCCGACTGCTCGCCGACGAGAACATCGAGACCGTCGCCGCCGTGGACAACGGCGACGACCTGCTCGGCGCGGTCAAGGAGCACCGGCCGGATCTCGCCATCGTCGACGTCCGGATGCCGCCCACGTTCACCGACGAAGGTCTCCGCGCGGCGCTGGGCGCCCGTGAAGCCGTCCCCGGTCTGCCCGTTCTCGTGCTTTCCCAGTACGTCGAAGAGAGCTACGCCGTCGAACTGCTGTCCGGCGGCGCGGGCGGAGTCGGTTACCTGCTCAAGGAACGCGTCGCGGACGTCGGCGACTTCCTCGACGCGGTCGAACGTGTCGCCGGCGGCGGCACGGCCATCGATCCGGACGTCATCGCGCAGCTGATGGCGCGCGGCCGCAAGAACCCGCTCGACGCGCTCACCGCCCGCGAATCCGAGGTGCTGGGGCTGATGGCGCAGGGCCTGTCGAACACCGCGATCGCGAACTCGCTCGTCGTCTCGCACGGCGCCGTCGAGAAGCACATCGGCAACATCTTCTCGAAGCTCGGCCTCGAAGCGAGTTCGGTGGAACACCGCCGGGTCCGCGCGGTGCTCACTTACTTAGGACGCTGAAGTAGCTCTTGGTGGCGACGCCGTCACTCACCTAACATGGGCAGACTGGTGGTGAGAGACGAGTCGAACCGAGGAGGACCCATGACCGACCGGCCCTCCCATCGTGTCCGCTTCTTCGGCGGCCCTCTCGACGGCCGCGTCCAGGAACTCGGTGACACCGAACCGATCGCGGGCACCGTGCTCAAACACGTCCATCTGCACGACGGGCCGAAGATCGAAACCCGGTACGAACTCGGGCGCGCCGAGGACGACTGCTGGGAATTCCGGCTGTGCTCCGCACCGGTCCCGGAGCCCGCGCCACGGCCCGAGCCCGAACCCGACGGTGTGGGGTAGGGAAAACTCCACCTTCGACGGGCGAAAACAGGAAGACCGATACGGCGGCACGCACTGCTGTTTCCGGGCATGGAAAGCACCAGGCTTCTTTCCATGCACACAAGCCAGAAACAGGGCCGGGACAGGTTCCTGGACATCGTCCGAGCGGTCGCGATCCTCGCGGTCGTGGTCCAGCACTGGGGAATGCCGGTGCTTTCCTACGCCGACGGCAAATTGTCCACCGGGAACGCCCTCGCGACCCCTGGCTGGTGGGTCGTCACCTGGCTGTCGCAGGTGATGCCCTTGGTCTTTTTCGCCGGTGGGGCGGCGAACCTGATTTCCCTGGGACGCGCCGAAAGCTCCCGTTCCTGGCTCGCCGCACGGCTGAAGCGGTTGATGATCCCGGTGCTGCCGCTGGTGGCCGTCTGGCTGTTCGTCCCGGACATCCTGCGCGGGATGGGCATTCCGGAGCAGCCGTTGCAGGTCGGCGGCGCGATCGCCGCCCAGCTGCTGTGGTTCCTGGCCGTGTACGTGCTCACCGTGCTGCTCACGCCGCTGATGGCCACCGCGCATCGCCGCTGGGGCCTCAAGGTTCCGCTGGTCATGCTCGCCGCCGCCGTCCTCGTCGACGTCGCCCGCTTCAACGACCTCGGCCTGATCGGTTTCGCGAACGCGATCTTCGTCTGGATGGCCGTGCACCAGCTCGGTTTCCACTACACGCGGGGCCGTCTCGGCTCGCTGAGCCGCAACGCCGCCCTGGGCATGGCGAGCATCGGGTTCGGCATCACCGCGCTGATGGTCGCCTTCGGCCCGTACCCGGCCAGCATGATCGGCATGCCGGGCGCGCCGGTGTCGAACATGAGCCCGCCCACCGTGCTGCTGGCCTTCCTCGCGATCGGCCAGATCGGTCTCCTGCTGGCCTTCAAACCGCAGCTGAACGCCTTGGCCGCCCGTCCGGACCTGGACGCCGCTCTCAAGTGGATCGGCCCCCGGTTCATGAGCGTCTACCTGTGGCACATGCCGGCGCTGATCGTCGTCTCCGGTGTCGCGGTCTACGGCCTGGGTTACGAGACTCCGGAACCGGGTTCCGTGCTGTGGCTGACGATGGTCCCCGCCTGGCTCGGCGCCTGTGGTCTGGTGCTCCTCGGTCTCCTGCGGCTGTTCGCCCGCTTCGAAACGCGGAGCTCTGGTCCCGCCTCGACCGCGCAGACGCCTCAGCTCGTCTTGGCCGGACTCGCGATCGCCGGCGGCCTGCTCGGGCTGGCCGCGCACGGCTTCGCCCCGCTGAGCGACGGTCTCACGCAGGGTCCGGCACCGTGGGTGGCACTCGCGACCGGCGGATTCCTTCTGGCGGGCAAGCAGATCCAGGTCACGGAGCTCGGGACGCGGCTGCTCGGCCGCGCGGTCTCGGTCACCGAGGTGGCGCAGCTCAAACGCTG
This sequence comes from Amycolatopsis thailandensis, assembly GCF_002234405.1. Classification (GTDB taxonomy): domain Bacteria; phylum Actinomycetota; class Actinomycetes; order Mycobacteriales; family Pseudonocardiaceae; genus Amycolatopsis; species Amycolatopsis thailandensis. Next base: position 20,255 of record NZ_NMQT01000088.1, read on the forward strand.
AGCAGTTTCGCGGGGGTGTCGTGCAGCACCGCCCGCAGGAAAGGCTCACCCAGGCGATCGTCGGCCGCCCAGCCGGCGATCGCCTGCAGCTGTGTGGCGTACGAGTACGGGATGTTGGGGAAGTCGGTGCCGAACACGACGCGATCCGGGAATTCCGCCAGCAGGTCCGTCCAGTCCGGCGGGAGCGGGTTGCCGCGCAGGGTGAACTCGACCCCGACCATCGTGGTGTCGAGATGCACTCGCGGATACTTCCGGGCCAGCTCGAACGCGAAATCGATCTCCGGCATGCCGGCGTGTGCGAGCACCAGCGTCAAGTTCGGATGCCGGACGAGGATCTCTTCGAACAGCCGTAGCCCGGTGTAGGCACCCTTCAACGGTCCGTGTCCACAGTGGACGACCACCGGGACACCCGCGTCCGCCAGCGCGCCCCAGACACCGTCCAGCAGCTCGTCACGCGGGTCGTAGGCGCCGACCTGGACGTGCGCCTTGAAACAGCGGGCGCCCGCCCGCAGCGCACCGTCCACAACGGACAGGGCGGCCGGTTCGGGGTAGAACGTGCCCGTCGGCACGGCGTCCGGGACGCGTTCGGCGAACTCCAACGCCCAGGACGTCAGCCATTCGGCCATCCCCGGCTTGTGCGGATAGACCAGCGGCGCGAACTTCCGCACGCCGAACGAGCGCAGGGTTTCGATCCGCTCCGCTTCCGACGTGCGGTAATACACCGGCCAGGCCACGCCGTAGTGCTCCTCGGCCTGGTCGAAATAGGCCCACACCTTGTCCATGACCGGCTTCGGCAGGAAGTGCAGGTGGATGTCCACAAGTCCGTCGATGCCCAGCGCCGAGATCCACTCAGGGATCTCGGCGTCCGAAGCGGGCCCGTGGATCAATCGTTGTACCGGCCCTTCAGCGCCCGGCCCATGGCCCGGCTGATGGTGCGGTCCGCGTCGCGTTTGGCGATGTCCTGACGTTTGTCGTAGGACTTCTTGCCCTTCGCCAGCGCGATCTCGACTTTGACCTTGCCGTCCTTGAAGTACATCGACAGCGGGACCAGCGAAAGGCCGCTCTCCTTGGTCTTGCCGATGAGCTTTTCGATCTCCTGGCGGTGCAGCAGCAGTTTCCGGGTGCGGCGCGGGGTGTGGTTCGTCCACGTGCCCTGCACGTACTCCGGGATGTGCACGTTGCGCAGCCAGACCTCGCCGTCGTCCACCGTGGCGAACGCGTCGGCCAGTGACGCCCGTCCCTCACGCAGGCTCTTCACCTCGGTACCGACGAGCACGAGACCGGCTTCGTAGGTGTCGAGGATGGAGTAATCGTGGCGAGCCTTGCGGTTCGACACGATCACCTTGTGTCCACGTTCCTTGGGCATAGCGGCGACTCTACGTGAGTTTCTGTGTTCGGGCAGGTGGTTATCGGGCGGCTAGTGGCGCACGTACAGACGCAGCGTCACGTAGCCGGTGATCGCCGAAATGACGACCGAGACGGCGATCAGGATCGGTGCCACCGGGAACAGCAATTCGAGCATGCCGACCGCGGGGAACACGTCACCGGTGAGCACCAAGTCGAGCAGCAGCACCTTGGTGAGCACCAGGAAGACGATACCGATGAGCGCGCCGACAAGGCCGGCGACCACCGCCTCCAGGAGGAACGGCAGCTGCGTGTACCACCGGGTCGCGCCGACCAGGCGCATGATGCCGACCTCGGTGCGCCGGGTGAACGCCGACACCTGGATCGTGTTGGCGATCAGCAGCAGCGCGGCGATGGCCATGATCAGCGCGGCCCCGAACGCCAGGTTCCGCACACCGTTGAGCGCGTTGAACACGCGGTCCAGCGCCTTCTGCTGGTCGTCGACCTTGCTGACGCCGGGTTTGCCGGTGTACTCCTGGATGATCGCCTGGCTGCGCTCGGGGTTCTTCAGCTTGACGTGGAGCGACGCGGGCAGCGCCTCCGGCCCGGTCAGCGCGAGCAGTTCCGGCTGGCTCTCGAACATCTTCTTGAACCGCTCGTAGGACTGCTCGCGGTTCTCGAACACGACCGACTCGACGCCGTCGTTGCCCTGCAGGTCCTGGCGCAGCGACTGGCAGGCGGACTGCGAGCAGTTGGGGTCACCCGAACTGATGTCGTTGACCAGATAGACCGAAACCTCGACGTCGGCGAGGAAGTTGGCCTTCATCTTGTCGATCGTTCCGACGGCCAGCAGACCGAAGCCGAGCATGGCGAGGGAGACCGCCGTGGTGAGGATCATCGCGATGGTCATCGTGACGTTCCGGCGCAAGCCGGTGACTACCTCGCTGAAGACGAAACTGGCGCGCATCGGGGTTGCTGTCCCTTGGAAGTCGTGGGTAACGGAGGAGGGCGGGGCCGGTCAGCGGCCGATGCCGTAGACGCCTCGGGCGTCGTCACGGATGACCTTGCCGAGCTGAAGCTCGACGACCCTTCGCCGCATCGAGTCCACGATCGAATGGTCGTGGGTGGCCATGAGCACCGTGGTGCCGGTGCGGTTGATCCGCTCCAGCAGCAACATGATGTCCTGGCTGGTGTCGGGGTCCAGGTTCCCGGTCGGTTCGTCGGCGAGCAGCACGAGCGGGCGGTTCACGAACGCGCGGGCGATCGCGACACGCTGCTGCTCACCACCGGAGAGTTCGTTGGGGAGGCGGTCGGCCTTGCCGTCGAGCCCGACGAGTTCGAGGACCTCGGGGACGACCTTGCGGATCGTGGGGCGCGGCTTGCCGATGACTTCGAGCGCGAAGGCGACGTTCTCGGCGACGGTCTTGTTCGACAGCAGGCGGAAGTCCTGGAAGACGCAGCCGATGGTCTGCCGCAGGCGCGGCACCCGGCGACGGGCGAGCTTGGCGACGTCGAAGTTGGAGACCATGACGCGACCCTTGCTCGGCACCTCTTCGCGCAGCAGGAGACGCAGGAAGGTCGACTTCCCGGATCCCGAGGGACCGATCAGGAAGACGAACTCACCTTTGTCGATCTCGACCGACACCCTTTCGAGGGCGGGACGGGTCGAGGTCTTGTAGACCTTGGAAACCTCTTCGAGCCGGATCACGGTTCGGCATACTACCCATGCCCGTCGTTAAGCCCGGGTAGCCCGGTCCCGGCGGCCAAGCGAGCAAGGGACCTTTGCTGTCACTCTCTTCCGGAAAGTGACAGTAAAGGTCCCTTGCTCTCTCACGCAGGGTTGTTACGCGGCTCCGGACTGCTTGCGCCAGCGGATGCCCGCCTCCAGGAAACCGTCGATCTCGCCGTCGAGCACGGACGACGGGTTGCCGACCTCGAACTCGGTCCGCAGGTCCTTGACCATCTGGTACGGGTGCAGCACGTAGGAGCGCATCTGGTTGCCCCAGCTGGAGCCGCCGTCCTTGAGCGCGTCCATCTCGGCGCGCTCCTCCTCCTTCTTCCGCTGCAGCAGCCGCGCCTGGAGGACCTTCATCGCGGCCGCCTTGTTCTGCAGCTGCGACTTTTCGTTCTGACACGAAACGACCACGCCGGTCGGGATGTGCGTGATCCGCACCGCCGAGTCCGTCGTGTTGACGCTCTGGCCGCCGGGGCCGGACGAGCGGTACACGTCGACGCGGATGTCCTTTTCGGGGATGTCGACGTGGTCGACCTCCTCGACCTCGGGCATCACCTCGACGTGCGCGAAGGAGGTCTGACGACGGCTCTGGTTGTCGAACGGCGAGATGCGCACCAGCCGGTGCGTGCCCTGCTCGACCGAGAGCGTGCCGTAGACGTAGGGAGCGCTCACCTTGAAGGTGGCGGACTTGATGCCCGCCTCTTCCGCGTAGGAGATGTCGTAGACGTCCGTCGGGTAGTTGTGCCGCTCGGCCCACCGCAGGTACATCCGGAGCAGCATCTCGGCCCAGTCGGCCGCGTCGACGCCGCCCGCTTCGGACCGGATGGTGACCACGGCGTTCCGCGGGTCGTACTCACCCGAGAGCAGGGTGCGGACCTCGAGGCCGTCGATGTCCTTGGTGAGGGCCGTGAGCTCCGACTCGGACTCGGCCACGCTGGCGGAGTCGCCCTCGGCCTCGGCCAGCTCATAGAGGACACCCAGGTCGTCGAGCCGCTGCCGCAGCTCGGAAATGCGTCGCAGCTCACTCTGCCGGTGGGACAACTGGCTGGTGACCTTCTGCGCCGCTTCGGGGTCGTCCCAGAGGTTCGGGCTGGACGCCTGTTCCTCCAGCTCGGCCACCTGGGCACGCAGCGCATCCAGGTCCATCACCGACTCGATCTGCGTCAGCTTGCCGGCCAGGTCCTTCAGTGCCGCATCGAACTCATCACTCACGTCGGCCAAGGTTACGGCAAAACCCACGACCGGTTGCGGGGAACCGGTCGTGGGCACCTGTCCGGGTCAGGACTGGGGGATGGAATCCAGCAGTTTCAGTGCCGCTTTCGCCTGCGCCTGTGCGAACTCGGCGACCGCCTTGGCGTAGGGACCGTCGGCCCCCTTGGTGGCGGCCTTGGCCTCGTCGAGCTGCTGGGTGTAGCTGGCGCGCGCCGACTCGAGCAGGGTCGAGCGCTGCTTCACCGTCAGCGAGCCCGCGTGCACGAGACGCAGGATCAGCGGGCTGCGGAGGTGGTCAGGACCGGCTTCGGAGGACAGCCACGTCTTGAACGCCTTCTTGCCCGCCGCGGTGATGAGGTACTGCTGGCTCGACCGCGGGCCCTGCTTGCCGAGGCGGACGAGGCCCTCCTTCGACAAGGCGGGGAGCTCGCGGTACACCTGGCTGCGGGTCACGCTGAAGAAGGCGCCGAAACGCTCACCCGCCCCCGCGACCAGTTGCCCGCCCGTGGCGGGACCGTCGTGGAGAAGACCGAGCAGTGCGGCGGCTGTTGCATTCAATTCGGACACATCCTCTACGGTCCCACTTTTCGGAACCTGTGTCCACTGTGGTCAGCACATCTGTCCATTGTGGCTAGTGATATGCGCTCATTCGGCCCAACGGACTACGCCTGTCCACAAAGGACCGAACACGCTGCGCGACCGGCTTTCGCCACGGACAGCGGCACCCGTCCCCCGCTCCGACCAACGACAGCGGGTGATCGCCCCGGAGGGCGCACGCCGCAGAACCGGGAAAAGAAGAAGCGCGGATCTGCGATTTCCGCAGATCCGCGCTTCGTTTTCTCTGTAGCGGGGACAGGATTTGAACCTGCGACCTCTGGGTTATGAGCCCAGCGAGCTACCGAGCTGCTCCACCCCGCGTCGTTGTGTTAATAGATTACACGGGGGCGAAACCAGGTTTCAGGGGGGTGCCCTTAACTTCCCGAAGGGCCTTTGACCTGCCTTTATGGCGCAACTTTGTCATCAAGCCAGGCGAAGACGCCGTCGAGCACCATGGTCAGCCCGTCGCCGAATCTGCCCTCGACGTCCTCGTCGAAGACCCATGCGGTGGGCGTGACGTCGTAGCGCGGGTCTCGTTCGCCCGGAACCGGATAAACGGCCTGTTCTTCGATCGTGAAGCCGACGACGTAGCTGTAAACGGTGAACAACGCTCGTCCAGCCAGGTACGGTTCGAGCCCCGCGTCGACACGCCCTTGAAGCGGATTGTCACCGAGCAGGCTGTCGTCCGTCATGAAGGTCCCGGAGAAGACCTTTGCCCCGTCACGGTAAGCGAGCATCATCCGGCGCATACTCCGTGACGCCACCTCGAGGGTTTCCCGCTCCCCCAGGCCTTCCGGCACCCGGCCCGGCATCGCGTCGGCGTACATCCGTGTCGCCATCTCGTCGAGCAGCTCTTGTTTGTTCTTCACATGCCAGTACAACGCCGGCGCTTTGACGCCGAGCTCCTGCGCGATCAGGCGGAGCGTCAGCCCGTTGAGCCCGACGTCGTTGAGCAGCCGCAGCCCGGCACGGACGATGTCCTGCCTGGTCAGACCCACTTTCCACCTTCTTTCCAGCGGTGACACCTTGACAATTTAACGATGTTAAGGGCACGCTGGGCGCAGGTCAATTTAACGTTGTTAAGGAGTGGTATGAACAACCTGGGGACGGACGTGGTCGTGGCCGGAGCGGGGCCGACCGGGCTGATGCTGGCCCACGAACTCGCGCTCGCCGGTGTCGACGTCGTGGTACTGGAACGGCTTCCCGAGCGCACCGGACTGTCGAAAGCGCTGAACCTGCAACCGCGGACCGCGGAAATGCTGGAGCTGCGCGGACTTCTGGACGGTGCCGAAGAGCGTTCGTTCACGACGGTGCAGGACGGACACTTCGCGATGATCCCGGTCGACTATCACTGCTGGGACACCCGTTTTCCCTTCCAGTTGGGGATTCCGCAGGCACAGGTCGAGGAGTACCTGGAAGAACGGCTTGCCGCACAAGGAACGAAGGTGGTGCGCGGAGCCGAAGTAATCGATTTCGTTCAGGACAAAGACTCTGTCTCTGTCCGGTACCGAACAGACGGTGGCGAAACCCGGCTGCGCGCGAAGTTCCTCGTCGGCTGCGACGGTTCTCGAAGTGTTGTACGCAAAGGACTGAACGTGGACTTTCCCGGTGTGGACGGTGAAGGCTACGGCGTGGTCGCGGACGTCCTGTTCGACAAAATTCCTGACGGTGCGCAGAAACAGTGGCGAACGATGCGGAACGTCGGCGAGCCGACCGGCGCGACCACGTTCAAAGGCCTGATTCCGTTGGGAGAACCGGGTCTCTACCGCTTCGTCTACGGCGACAGGGGCTCGCGGCCCCAGGACATCCGGTCCGCCGTCTCGCATGATGAAGTCCGGCGGGCCCTGCTCGACTCGTACGGTGAGACAGCGACGGTGTCGGAAATCCGTTGGGCGTCACAGTTCTCGGACGCCGCGCGGCAGGCGGAGCACTACCGCGTCGGACGGGTCCTGCTGGCGGGCGATGCGGCGCACATCCATTTCCCGGCGGGCGGCCAGGGGTTGAACCTGGGCGTGCAGGACGCCATGAATCTGGGCTGGAAGCTCGCCGCGACCGTGCACGGCTGGGCCGGTGACGACCTGCTGGACACCTACGAGGCCGAACGGCATCCTGTCGGCGCTCAAGTACTGCACAACGTCGCGGCTCAGCTGGGCCTGACTCCGCGGTCTCACGAGGCTCGCGCGCTTCGCGACTTTTTCGCCGACCTGGTCGAGCTGCCCGAGGTGAACCGGCATCTGTCGGGCATGGTCTCCGGTCTCGGGATCCGCTACACGACCTACGGGACGTCGCATCCGGCGCTCGGCTCGCGACTGGCCGATCAGGACATCGCGACCGAAGCCGGGCCTCTTCGCCCCAGCACGCTCTTTCACAACGGCGAGTTCGTGCTCCTGACGACCAGCCTGTCCCACGTCGACGCCGCCCGGGCCCAAGCTCGCTCGCCACGCCTGACGACCCAGCTCGTCACGACCCTGCCCTGGCCCTCCACGGACGCCGTCCTCTACCGCCCCGACGGCTACGCCTGCTGGGTCGCCCCCACCCCGACGCGATAGCAAAGGTCCCCCGCTCCCCCGGCGACACCAAAGGTCCCCCGCTACCGCCGCCACCTCGGCGCGATACCAAAGGTCCCTTGCTCACTCCCGTAGCCTAGGCACCCGCGCTACCGAACGCTTCGGGGGGTCCAGGGGGGCGGAGCCCTCCCTGGCGGGGGTCCGGGGGTTCGACCCCCGGGGACAAAACGAAGGAGGCCCGGTCTGCGCAATCCGCAGACACGGGCCTCCTACCTCTGTAGCGGGGACAGGATTTGAACCTGCGACCTCTGGGTTATGAGCCCAGCGAGCTACCGAGCTGCTCCACCCCGCGTTGTGTCCCCTACTTTACGCCTGCGTTTCGAGCAGGCGCAAAGCAGGGGGCCTTTAGGTAAGCGACGTCACCCTCCGGGCTTGCTGGTGGGCGGTGCACTGGTCGCCGGCGGGCTGGCCTTGGCTGCCTCGTATGCCCGGTACGCGGCGTCGAGTGCGGAGAGAGCGGCGCCCTGGTCCGCGTAGTTGCCCGACTGCTGGGCAGCCTTGTACTTGGTCCAGGCGTCGTGCATGTCGCCCGCGGCCTTCTCGAGCGCCGGGTTGCCGCTGGCGGGTGGCGGCGTCGTCGGGCCCGGCGGCGGTGTCGTCGGTCCTGGGGTGCCGCCGCTCTGGGGCGGCGTGACCCCGGATCCGGTGCCCGCGCCGAAGACCTGGTCGAGTGCTTCGTTCAGCGTCGGCGCGAAGCCGATCTTGGTGCCGTAGGAGACCAGGACTCGGGCCAGCTGCGGATAACTCAGCTGGTTCCGTTGCCGGATGTAGACCGGTTCCACGTAGAGGAAGCCGTTGGCGACGGGCAGGGTGATCAGGTTTCCGTAGGTGACCGTGACGTTCGGGTTGTTGAAGAGCGTCCGGTCCTGCGCGACCCGGGGGTCACTTTGGAATCTGTTCTGGACCTGGACGGGTCCGTCCACCTGGGTCGCGCCACTCGCTCCCGTGGGCAGTCTCAGGACCCGCATTCGTCCATAGTCTTCGGGATCCGAAGACACCGACATCCATGCCGCCAGGTACTGCCGTTGGAGACCGGTCAGTGAACTGGTGAGCTGGAACCGCGACTTGGTGTCACCCGGCGCGGTGGCCAGGACGTAGTAGCCGGGCTGGTTGGCGATGCCGGAGGCGGACGCGTTCACACCGCCTTCCTGCGTCGGGTCCTGCGGGACGCTCCAGAAGGCCTGCTGGGCGTAGAACTCGGCGGGGTTGTTCACGTGGTACTTCGACAGGAGTTCCCGCTGCACCTTGAAGAGATCCTCCGGGTAGCGGAAGTGCGACCGCAGGTCCGGGGAGATCTCGCTGCTCGGCTTGACCAGGCCCGGGAAGACCTTCTTCCAGGCGTTGAGCACCGGCTCGTTGTCCTCGACCCCGTACAGGGTCACGGTGCCGTCGAACGCGTCGACGGTGGCCTTGACCGAGTTGCGGATGTAGTTGAGCGAGGAGTTCGCCTGGCGGGTGGTGCCGCTGAGCGAGTCGTTGGTCGCCTGGCCGAGCTGGGTCTGCTGGGCGTACGGGAAGTTGTTCATCGTCGTGTAGCCGTCGACGATCCAGATGATCTTGCCGTTGACGACCGCCGGGTACGGGTCGCCGTCGAGGGTCAGCCACGGGGCGGCCTTCGCGACGCGGTCCCGCGGCTCGCGGTTGAACATGATCTTGGATCCGTCGCCGATGGCGTCGGAGAAGAGGATGTTCCGCTCGCCGTATTCAGCGGCGAAGACGAGCCGGTTGAACCAGTTGTCGATCGGCACACCGCCGGAGCCCTTGTAGATGTATCCGCGGTCGACAGCGGTGTCGTACTCGCCGGGCGCCTGTCCTGCCGTGCCGCCGACGATCGCGTACGCGGCGTCGGTCGCGAGCTCGCCGTAGTAGATACGGGGCTCATCCACCTTGATACCCGGCTTGTTCGGGTCGGACGACCCGGCTCCCGACGGGTTCTGGGTGTCGCTGGTGGTGGCGATCGGGTAGCCGCCGTCGGAGTTGGCGTCCTTCAGCGCGCGGTCGATCGTGTTGGCCGGCGCGGCGACGAAGCCGTTTCCGTGCGTGTAGACGAGGTGCTTGTTGATCCAGTTCGTCTGGTTGCCGGTGAGGCCCTCGGTCTTGATCTCCTTGGCCGCGACGATGTAGTCCTGCGTGACACCGTTGAGGGTGTAGCGGTCGATGTCCAGCTTGGACGGGAAGCCGTAGAAGTTCTCACGGCCGACGCGCTGGGTGAAGGTGTCGCTGAGGATGTTCGGGTCGAGGAGCCGGATGTTCGGGACGGTCCCCTTGTCCGCCTTGATCTCCGCGGAGGTCGCCTCGGACTTGCCGGTGTAGTCCTTGTACTCGACATTGGTCAGACCGAACGCCTGACGTGTCGCGTCCATGTTGCGCTGGATCGACGCCGATTCCTTCTCGTTGGCGTTGGGCTTCACGGAGAACTGGTCGAGCACCGCGGGCCACGCGACGCCGACGAGCACGTTCGACAGGATCAGCAGCACCAACGCGATCGCGGGCAGCTGCAGGTTGCGCAGGAAGGCACCGGCGAAGAACGCGACGGCACAGATCACCGAGATGCACAGCAGGATCAGCTTCGCGGGCAGAACCGCGTTCAGGTCGGTGTAGGTCGCACCGACGAACAGCGGCGCTCCCCGGTCGGAGAGCAGCAGGTTGTAGCGGTCGAAGAAGTACTCGACCGCCTTCAGCAGCACGAAGATGCCGATGGTGATGGCGAGCTGCGCGCGGGTCGGGCCGGCGAGCTGGCCGCCCTTGCCCGCGAGCCGGATGCCGCCGAAGACGTAGTGGGAGATCAGCGCGCCGAAGAACGCGATGACGACCGAAATGAACAGCCAGCCCAGGAGCCAGTTGTAGAACGGCAGGTCGAAGGCGTAGAAGCCGACGTCGTTGCCGAATTCGGGATCGGTCTGCCCGAACGACGTGCCGTTCAGGAACAGCTGCACCACCTGCCAGTCGCTCTGCGCGGAAGCGCCGGCGATGAGCCCGGTGAGCACCGGGATGCCGATGCCGAACAGGCGGATCCGGCCGACGATCGCGGACCGATAGCGCGCGAGCGGGTCGTCGTTGCCGGAAACCGGCACGAAGACGGGCCTGGACCGGTACGCGATCATCAGACTGACCGCGAGCGAGCCCCCTACCAAGAGCCCTACGGCGAAGAACAAGATCACGCGGGTGATCAGCACCGTGCTGAACACCGTGCGGGCGCCGACCTCGCCGAACCACAACCAGTCGACGTAGGTGTCCAGCAGTCTCGCGCCCAGCAGCAGGGCCAGGATGACTACGGCGGCGATGATGAGCAGTATCCGGCTGCGCCGGGACAGCTTCGGCAGGCTCACGGGGGGCCGAGTGGCCACTGCACACGCTCCTGGTTTGGTGAACTTTTCGCGGGGGCGCGCGTACCGCGTGCGGCCCCTGATGCTCTAACTCTACGGATGCCGTCGGAAGTTCCCGGAACCCGCCCAAACCGGACTCGGAAGGCCGCGGTCCCGACCGCCTGGAACGATGTGCCAATGGCACCGAGTGAGCAGCAGGGCGTGGCCGGCCTGGCCCGCGAAGTCGAGGAGTTCGTCGCCTCCGGAGGATGGGATCAGCCGCCGCAGTTGTTCGCGCTGGTCCCGACCGCGGCGCTGCTGGACGAGCAGCCCGAATTGGCCGGACAACTCGACGCCTCGGCCCCGTTGACCCCGGTCGCCCAGGAGTCGCTGCCGGATGGGGATCTGGGTGAGGCGCTCGCGCAGATCGCGTGGCCCGATCTGGTGCTGGGCTGCGCGCTCGCGCAGGAGATCATCGTGCTGCCGCCGGATGCCGAAGCCGAGCTTCCGGTCGTGCCCGAGACCGATGCCGAACGCCTGCGTCAAGCGGCCGCCGACCACCCGCGCCGGACCGAAGCGCGGCTCGTGGCCGCCGTGCTGCGGGATGGTGCCGGAGCGTGCGTCATGCGGCTTCGCGGTGCCGGAAAGCCCGAAGAACCCGGTGACGTCCCCGTCGACGAGATCATCGAGAACCCGGAGCTGGCCCCGAACCTGCTGGAAGCCCTGAAGGCAACCCTGCTGCCCTGACCTGCAAAGAGAGAGCAAGGGACCTTTGCTATCGCGTGCCCCAGGACGCACCCGGCGATAGCAAAGGTCCCTTGCTCTCTCTTCAGTCGGACCTGCGGAGCGATAGCAAAGGTCCCTTGCTCCCGCGGCGGTCAGCAGGAGGCGGTGGGCCTGCCCGCCTTGAGGTTCTCGAGCTGCGTGATCGCCTCGTCCAGTGTGGACACCTTGATCAGGTTCAGGCCGTCGGGCGCGGCGGTCTTCGCCTCGGCGCAGTTGTGCGCGGGCACGAGGAAGTCGGTGGCGCCGGCCTCGCGGGCGCCGACCACCTTGAACGAGATTCCGCCGATCGCGCCGACGACACCCTTCTCGGAGATCTCACCCGTTCCGGCGATGTGCCTGCCGCCGGCGAGGTCGTCGGGCTCCATCTTGTCGACGATCGCGAGCGCGAACATCAAGCCCGCCGACGGACCGCCGACGTCCTGCAGCGAGATTTTCACGTCGAAGGGGACATCGGCGCGATCCACCGCGGTCAGGCCCATGAAACCTTCCGGGCCATCGGGCCGCTGCGCGAGCGTGAGCGGCACAGTGCGTTCGGCCTGTCCGTCGGACTTGAACGTGATCTGGACGGTCTGTCCGGGCTTCGTCCCGTTCAGCGCGGCCCGCACATCGGTCGCTTCCTTGACCGTCTGCCCGTTGACCACCAGAAGCCGGTCACCCGGGGCGAGCACCTTGTCCGCCGGGCTGCCGGAGACGATCGTCTTCGCGAGCACCTTCACCGGGAACTTGCGGCGCAGCGCGGCGACCTGAGCGGCGGTCTGCGAGTCCTGTAGCTGCTGGATGTTCTCCTGGCGGACCTGCTCATTGGTCTCGCCCGGCTTGAAGTACTCCTCGCGCGGCGCCAGCGCGTACCGGCCGCTCGCCCAGAGCCCGAGCGCGTTGAAAAGCGTGATGCCGCCATCCCGCAGGGAGACCGTCGTCATCCGCAGCTCGCCGGAGGTCTGGAAGACCTCGTGCCCGTTGACCTGGATCACCGACTGTCCGGCGGCGTCCTTGCCGAGCGTGTCGTAGGTCGGGCCGGGGCTGATCGCCACATACGGCACCGGGATGAAGAACCCGACCAGCGCGAAGGCGACGAACAGCGCACCGCTGACCAGCAGCGTCCAGCCGCGCCGGGTCAGCCGCCGCTCGGAGCGGTCCTGGTCACTCGCGGAGCCCGCGCGGGGCCGCGTTGCTGTGGTCTGCTCCGAGGGCTCTGTCACGCGTGACAGCGTACGGTGACGGTGTTCGCTTCTCGGTGAAGGCCACGCTCATCACTCCACTTGACGAGCTCTGCGTCCCAGGACCCGCGTACGGTGGTGCCATGAGCAAACCCCCGTTCGGCTTCGGACCGCCCGATCCCGACAAACGAGGCGAGAACGAGCCGTCGGATTCCGGCGGCCAGCCCTCCGGCGCCGAGGCCTTCAATCAGCTCGGTCAGATGCTCAGCCAGCTGGGCCAGATGCTCAGCCAGGCCGGCAGCTCGACCGGGCCGGTCAACTACGACCTGGCGAAACAGATCGCGTTGCAGAACCTCAGCAGCAGCGACAGCGGCGACGTCAAGCTCGGCTTTTCGTCATCCAGCGGCGGCGACTCGAACACAGCCGTCCGTGACGCCGCCCACCTCGCCGAGCTGTGGCTCGACGCCGCGACCATCCTGCCCGCCGGGGCCACGACGACCGTCGCGTGGTCCGCGCGTACTTGGGTCGAGAAGACCCTGCCCACTTGGCAGCGCCTCTGCGACCCCGTCGCCCAGCAGGTCTCGGGAGCTTGGGTCCAGGCCCTGCCCGAGGAGGCCAAGCAGGCCGCCGGCCCTTTGCTGTCGATGATGGGACAGATGGGTGGGATGGCCTTCGGCTCCCAGCTCGGCACCGCCCTGGCTCAGTTGGCTTCCGAAGTGCTCACCTCCACCGAGGTGGGCCTGCCGCTCGGTCCCGCGGCCACCTCCGCGCTGCTGCCGGCGAACATCGAGAAGTTCACCGAGGGCCTGGAGCTGCCGACCAGCGAGGTGCTGGTCTTCATCGCCGCGCGCGAGGCCGCCCACCAGCGGCTGTTCGCGCACGTTCCCTGGCTGCGGCAGCGACTGCTCGCCACCGTCGAGGAGTTCGCGAGCGGTATCTCCGTCGACACCTCGGCGCTGGAGCAGCTCGCGGGACAGATCGACCCGTCGAACCCGGCCAGCATCGAAGAGGCCATGTCTTCGGGCCTGCTCGAGCCGCAGACCTCGCCCGAACAGAAGGCGGCGCTGAACCGGCTGGAGACCCTGCTCGCGCTGGTCGAAGGCTGGGTCGACGTCGTGGTCGCCGAGGCCATCGGCGACCGCCTGCCGGGCGCGGACGCGCTCCGGGAGACGCTGCGCCGCCGCCGGGCCACGGGTGGCCCGGCGGAGCAGACCTTCGCCACCTTGGTCGGACTCGAGCTCAGGCCGAGGCGGATGCGGGCGGCTTCCGCGCTGTGGAAGCTGGTCGGCGACCAGCACGGCATCGAGAAGCGGGACGGCCTCTGGTCCCACCCCGACCTGATGCCGACCGCCGCCGACCTCGACGAGCCGCTCGACTTCGCCGAACGTCTCGGCGACGGCGAGTCGACCCTCGAAGGCATCGACCCGATCGCCGAGATCGAACGCACCGAGCGCGAGAAGAACAAGCCCAAGGACGACGAAGACAAGAGCTGAGGCACGTCAGTCCTCCGCCGCGATGCCCCAACCGGCGGCGGAGGACAGGCCCTCCAGGTAGCCGATGGCGCGCTCGGTCTTGGGATAGCGGCGCACGAGCTCCCAGAACGCCGCGTTGTGCCCTGGCTCTTTCAAATGCGCGAGTTCGTGCACGAGGACGTAGTCCAGCACCCAGGCCGGCACCCGGCGCAGACGATCACTGACCCTGATCGTCGCGTCGACCGGTGTGCAGGACGCCCACCTCGTCCTCATCGGCGGCACCCAGCGAACGCTCGCGGGTATCGCCTTTCCGTCCAGATACTTCGCCGAGAGCACGGCGCAGCGCGCCAGGAGCGCCTCGTCCGAGGCCTTCGGCGGCGCGGCCTGCCGCGGCCCTTTGCGCAGCAGCTTGCGCTGCATCTCGGCTACCCAGTGCTTTTCCTCGGCCCGGGTCATCCGGGCAGGGATCAGCACGACGAGGGTGTCCTCGTCCCAGTACGCGGTGACGGTCCGGTGACGGCGTTGGCTACGCCGTACCTCGACCTTGTGTTCGGGAGTGTCCGACGGATTCGTCGTGTCCCGGCTCCTCAATGAGGGCGTCCGTGCTTCGACCACTCGACCACGGTAAGGCCAGTCACCGACAACTCCGAGGGCCGAAAGGTCACAGCCTCAAGTTGTCCACAACGGGGTCAACCTGTGGATAACTCGCGTTCTTCTGGGCATCCGGTCGGCGCGCCGGTGCGATCCTGCGATCATGAACCTGCGCGAACCGGACCTGAGATCGATCATCCTGCCCGCCTTCCCGGTCCTGCTTCCCGGCCTGGATGTGCTGGAACGCGGAGACGGCGAGATCCAGATCGGCCTCGACCCCGCGCACGCCGTGGTGGTCGCCGGAGTCGCCACCGAAGTGGCCGAAGCCCTCCGAGGGCTGGACGGGACAAAGGCCGCCGACGACATCGTGCTCGCGCAGAGCGAACACGACGAACAGCTACGGGACCTGATGACGGACCTGGCGGCCCGCGGACTCGTGACCGATGCGGGCCAGCCTGAGCAGCACCCCGTGTCGAAACCGGAAACAGGACTCTGGTCGCTCCGCGCACGCCACCACCACGCGGCCATGACCGCGCGGCGCAGACGCACAGCGGTGGCGATCCACGGTGACGGCAGGCTGGCCGTGGCCATCGCCGTCCTGCTCGCCAACGGCGGGGTCGGGCACATCGACATCCGGGCCTCGGGCACGGTGCTCGAAAGCGATCTGGGCTCGGGCTACACCGAGGCCGAAGTCGGCATGCCCCGCCGGGAGGCGATGGCGCAGGCGGTGCATCGCGCCGGGGCGGACACGTCGACCACCAGGCTCTACTCGGACCGCAGACCGGAGCTCGTGCTGCTCACCGACACCGTGGTGCCTGCTCCCGAAGTGGTCGAGGAGCTCGTCCGGGACGGAATCAACCATCTGCCGGTGCGTGTCCGCGACGGGGTCGGCATCGTCGGGCCGCTGGTGGTGCCCGGCCGCAGCAGCTGTCTGCGCTGTGCCGACCTGCACCGCGCCGGCCACGACGAGTCCTGGCCGAGAGTGGCGAGCCAGCTCGCGGGACGCGTCCAACGGCCGGATCTGGGCGCCGTGCAAGCCTGCGCCGCGCTGGCCGCGGCGCAGGCACTCCGGCTGCTCTCACCCAGCGACCAGGCGCCGCCCGCGTGGAACGCCACTCTGGAGATCGACTTCTTCGACGGCGCGATCCGTCACCGCGACTGGCCGCCGCACAGCGGATGTGGATGCGGCGCACGGTGATACGGCAAGCGATGTAGCCCACACGCACGCCCTCAACAGGCTGCGAAAGCGGAGTGAATCAAGGCAGAATCGCGAGGGTGACCGACTCCCGCAACGCCGAGGACCGAGAATCCGCCATCCCCCGCAACGGGGCCGCGCGAACGGCCAAGCTGGCCAGCATTCCTCTCGGCATAGCGGGCCGGGCGGTCGGCGGCTGGGGCAGGCGACTGACCGGGCAGAGCGCCGAAGAGGTCAACGCGACGCTGTCCGCCAAAGCCGCGGAGCAGCTCTTCGAGGTGCTCGGCACGCTCAAGGGCGGCGCGATGAAGTTCGGCCAGGCGCTGAGCGTTTTCGAAGCCGCGGTGCCCGACGAGATGGCGAAGCCCTATCGCGAGGCTCTGACGAAGCTCCAGGCCGCGGCACCGCCCATGCCCACCAGGCAGACCCACCGGGTCCTCGCCGAGCAGCTGGGACGCACCTGGAAGCAGCGGTTCGCGGATTTCGACGACGAACCGGCCGCGTCAGCGAGCATCGGCCAGGTCCACCGCGCGACCTGGCACGACGGCCGCGAAGTCGCCGTCAAGGTGCAATACCCCGGAGCCGACGACGCGTTGCGGAGCGACCTTCGTCAGCTCCAGCGCTTCAGCAGGTTGTTTCAGGCCTTCGTGCCGGGAACCGAGGTGAAACCTCTCCTGGCCGAACTCGCCGAGCGGATGAACGAAGAGCTCGACTACCAGGCGGAAGCCCAGAACCAGCGCGATTTCGTGAAGGCGTTCGAGGGCGTCCCCGGGTTCCTGATCCCCCGCGTGGTCGCCAGCGCGCCGAAGGTCGTCGTCACGGAGTGGGTCACCGGCACTCCGCTGTCGAAGATCATCGCCGGTGGCGACAAGGAGGCACGGGACCGCGCCGGCCGCCTGCTCACCGAGTTCCACTACTCGTCGCCGGAACGCGCCCGGCTCCTGCATTCGGACCCGCATCCCGGCAACTTCATGCTGACCGCCGACGGCAGGCTGTGCGTGATCGACTTCGGCGGGGTGTCCCGGCTACCCGAGGGGATTCCGCAACACCTCGGCGAGATGACCAGGCTGGCGCTCGACGGCGAATCCTCGAAGCTCATGCGGCTGCTCAGGGAGTCCGGTTTCATCCGGGCCGACGCGGACCTGCGGGCCGACGACGTGCTCGCGTACCTGGCGCCGTTCACCGAACCGCTGGCGGGCGACACGTTCCACTTCACCCGCCGCTGGATGCAGCGGCAGGCGGGCCGGGTCGGCGACACCCGAGGCCGGGATTTCCGGATCGGCCGGTCCCTCAACCTGCCGCCCGAGTACCTGATGATCCACCGGGTGACCGCCGGATCGACGGGCATCCTCTGCCAGCTCGACGCGGAGATCCCCGCCCGCGCGATCGTCGAACGGTGGCAGCCGGGCTTCGCGGCCTGAGAAGTTATCCACAGGGAACGATGCGGTTGAGCCGAAACCGGGGGCGTTCGGGCGAGTTGTCCACAACCTCGCCAAAGCGGTTCCACCCGGTCGGCCCAACGGCCATCCTCGATTCATGACCACTACACGAAGCGCCCGACTGATGGCGCTCAGTAACACCAGCGAATCCGGGATCGTCACCAGCCGCGAGCTGCGCAAGGCGGGCGTCACCGCCCGTTACGCCGCGAAGCTCTGTGGCCCGGGCGGTCCTTGGCGAAGGCTGATGCCGGGTGTGATCCTGCTGCGCGACTCCGCGCCCACCCGGCTTCAGCTGTTGCAGGCCGCCGTCGCACGATTCGGGCCCGACGTGGTGGTGACGGGCGCAGACGCGCTTCGCGCACGAGGCGTCGACTGCGCGGTGACACGGGAGGTCCATCTCCTCGTCCCCGATTATCGGCGCGTCCCGGCGGAGCCCGGCATGCTGCCGCGAAGAACCACGCGGATGCCACCGCCGACCTTGATCGACGGCGTCCCGTTCGCGCCTCCGGCCAGGGCGGCGCTCGATCTCGCCAGGTTGGAGCTCGATCCCGCGCGGATCGACGAGCTGATCTCACTACCGCTGTACTGGGGGCTGTGCACGCTCGACGAGCTCAAGGAAGAGCTCGACTCCGGTAACCGGCGAGGCTCAGCCGCGGTCCGCGCGGCTCTGCGGCGCGTCGATCCCGAAGAGACCTACGCGCATGGGCTGGCGAAGAAGGCTCTCAGCGGCTGCCCGCTGCCCGCGCCGTCATGGAACACGACGATCTGCGACCGGCGGGGACGTCCCATCGGCTCTGCCGACGCCTGGTGGGACGACATCGGCCTGGCCTGGCAGTTCCGTGCGCCGAAACGAGGCGCCGCGGATTTCCACCCACTGGCGCTGACCGCGACCGGCACGGTGCTGGTCCGCTGCACCATCGACCAGTTGAAGAAGGTTCCGCAGGAAGTCGCGGCCGAACTCGTCAGGGCTTTCGCCGAAGCGGCGCGTACACCGCGGCCGAAAGTCCGCACCATCGGCCGGATCGACGCCGCCTGACGAGCTCACCAGTACTCGTCGGGCAGCTTTCCCTCGATGTCGCGGGTGTGGCGGCGAGCGCAGGCAGGACACATCCAGCGCACGGCGTTCTTCTCACGGGTGGACACCCAGGCGAGCGTCTGCGCGGGCTCTTCGTCCGCGCCGCGGATCCGGCCGCACAACGAGCAGCCGACCCGGTCGCTCACGATCGCCGTCCACAATGGATCGTCTTGGCCCCTTGCAAGAACAGATCCTGGCGTGCTCCGAGGAAGTCCGGGCTCGCCGAATCCAGCAAGGCGGCCGCGGTCTCGTGGTCGTCGCTGTTCAGGAGTTCGCCCGCCACCTCGGTCAGCCAGGTCACCCGCTCGATGACGAACTCGCGCAGCAGGTCCGGTCCGGGCGCCGGGTGGTGGATGAGGACGCCGAAGGAATCGACGTCGATCAGCCCTGCTCGCTGGAGCGCGATGTTCCAGCCATAGGGCATCGAGACGGAGCCGGGGATGCCCGCCCGCATCTCGGCGAACCACTCGCCTCGCGCGGCGAGCAGGCGCTCCTCCAGCCCTGGTCGCCCGATGCCGAGGTCCCAGGGGAGACAGTTGAAGTCCAGGCCGCCCTCGGAGATGGCGACCAGCCCGCCGGGGCGGGCGAGCCGGGCGAGAGTGTCGACTGCCGACTGTTGATCGGGCAGATGATGGACCACGCGCGAAGCCCAGACCAGATCAGCAGGAGGCAGCTTGGCAGACAACCCGTCGTCGGCCACGTCGGCGTGGATCGTCTCGACGGTGACGTTGTCCCCCGCGGCCGCGGCAACCACCCGGTGCGCTTCGGCCAGCAGGGGCTCGGTCGCGTCGACCAGCACGATCTTGGCGCCGGCGGAGGTGAGCTCCTCGGCGACCAGCACGCTCATCCCGCCCGCACCGCAGCCGACGTCGAGGATGGTCGGCCTGTCCGGCATGCCTTCCAGCAGTCGGCGAGCGGCCATCCGCATCGGCCCGGCGTCGAGTGCTTCGGCCATGCGAAGCGATCGAAGCCTGTCAGCCCAGTCGATGTCGTCATGCGTGTGTACGGCCATTCCCCCAGTGAACACCAAGCCGAGCCGCGCCACGCCCCAAAAAGGGAGCGGGGGACCTTTGCTGCCGCACGGCGATAGCAAAGGTCCCCCGCTCCCCCGAGTGGTCAGGCCTGAAGGCGCTCGGCTCGCCGGGTCGCCCAGCGGGCGACCTTGGTCCACCTGCGTGCGGCGCGTGGGCCGCTTCGAGCCCGCTGTGCGCGGACTCCCTCCTCGAGGTCTCGTATTCGGGCCCTGGACAGTTCTTCATAAAGCAACATTTCGCTGGTCTCCTCGACCTTGATCTCGTTCGATTTGGTCGGCGCGAGAGTCCGGTAACCCGTCCGCGCCTCGTAATCCCTGGTGGTGATGAGTTCGACGGTCATGCCGCGGCGCTCCGCTCGACCTTGCGCGCGACGGGACGCGCCTCGGCGACGGGCTCGACGACCGGGTTCTTCCGGGGGCGGCCACGGGGCCGCTTCCGCGCGACGACAACGCCACGCTCGAAGATTTCGCCACCCCAGACGCCCCACGGCTCACGCCGCGAAAGGGCACCCGCGAGGCAGGCGGAACGGACCGGGCAGTCCGCGCAGAACGCCTTCGCACGCTCGAGCTCTGCCGGTGACTCGGCGAACCAAAGGTCCGCGTCGCCCGAACGGCAGGGAAGCATCGACTCAGGCGAGTCGATGGCGTCGAGCAGGTCGACGACGCCGGCGTCGGCGAAGGGCAGGGCCTCCCCCGGCGCGAAAGCTATGGCCGATGACATAAGTGCACTCCTCTGTCCCGTGACGGATTTCGTACTGACGGTGGAACTGGACAACGCTGACCCCAATTAGGTTGTGCAGCCAACTTGTTTGTGCAGCAAAAAACACGAAGGCCGCGGATCCGGTAACCGGTTCCGCGGCCTTCGTGAGCCTCTAGTCCTGACTAGGTCAGGAACTTCGCTCCCGTATGGACAACGGAACACGGAACTGCTTGATGACCGGCAGATCGACGCCGCCCTTCACGTACGCCCCACCCAAGGCGGCAGCGTGCGTGAAGGTCTCGTCGGCGGCGATCCAGCTCAGGTCGAACCGCTGGGTGCCGCGGGCGGCGAGGATGCTCACGGGCATGAAGGTGCCCTGGCGCTGAGCCTGCGGGACTTCCGCGACGCAGGACAGACGGGTGCCAGGGTTCGTGAGCATCATTTTGTTCGTCATTTCACCGGCACCGCCTTTCTCTGTCGCGCGCGAACCGCCCTGCGGCCTACGCTGTGTTGTGTAGATGTTCTTCCCCAGTCCGGGCGCTCCCGCCCGGGTACTTGCAGGTTATTGCTCCTGGGCTCACCGGGGCAACTTATTTTCCAGAAAATCCGTCGAAGTTGCGAAGATCGGCTCTGAGCAGCGGGTTCGCCGCGTGGATCAAGCCCGGAACGCGGTCAAGACTCCACCGAGGCCCGCACGACATCGAGAACCTCCGCCCCGAAGCGTTCGAGCTTCGTCGCGCCGATCCCGGAGATGGCGCATAACGCAGTGTCATCGGTCGGCCGCTGCTCGGCGATGGCGACCAGGGTCGCGTCCGTGAAGACGACGAAGGCCGGCACCTTGAGCTCGCGTGAACGTTCCCCACGCCAGGACTTCAACTTTTCGAGCAGCTGCTCATCCACATTGGACGGGCAACGGGAGCAGCGTCCCAGCTTGATGTCCAGGGTCTCCAGCAGCGGCCCGCCGCACACCCGGCACCGTGCCTTGTTGCCCGACTGCTTCGGCTGCTGCGCTCGAGCGACCCTCGCCGCCGGGTGGTCTTCGGGGATCAGGCCGTAGAGGAACCGGCTGCGTCGCCGATTGCGGCGATTCCCCGACGTCCTGGCCAAGGCCCACGACAGCGAGAGATGCTCTCGTGCTCGCGTGACGCCGACATAGAAGAGGCGGCGCTCTTCTTCGATGGCGGCGTCGTCACCGTCGGCGTGGAGGATCGGCATGGTCCCCTCGGCGAGCCCGACGAGGAACACCGCGTCCCATTCGAGCCCCTTCGCCGCGTGCAGCGAGGCCAGAGTGATGCCCTCGACCGTCGGCGGGTGCTGCGCGTTCGCCCGCTGTTCGAGCTCCGCCACGAATCGGGGCAGGTCCGCGTCTTCGACGGTGGATGCCAGCTCCTCGGCCAGTTCGACGATCGAAAGAAGCGCGTCCCATCGCTCCTTCGCCGCACCGCCGGCCGGCGGCTGGTCGGTGAGGCCCACCTTCGCGAGCACGGAGCGAACCCGGGTCACCAGCTCGCCGGTGTCGGCGTCGGTCGACGCCATCCGCAACGCGGACATCGCCTGCCGGACCTCGGTCCTGGCGAAGAACCGCTCGCCGCCGCGGACAAGGTACGGGATGCCCACCTCCGCCAGTGCCTGCTCATAGGCTTCCGACTGGGCGTTGACGCGATAGAGCACCGCGATCTCGCTGGCCGCCACCCCGCCGTCGAGCAGGTCACGGATCCTGCGCGCGACTGCGGCGGCCTCCGCGGTCTCGTCGTCGTATTCGGCGAAGCGCGGGACTGGCCCCGACGGACGCTGGCCGACGAGCTTCAACCTCGCCCCGGCTGGGCGGCCACGTGCGGCACCGATCACCTGATTGGCGAGTGCCACGACCTCCGGGGTCGAGCGGTAGTCCCGCTCGAGCCTCACGACCGTCGCCTCGGGGAACCTCCGAGTGAACTCCAGCAGCGGTCGGGGAGAGGCGCCGCCGAACGAATAGATGGTCTGGTTGGCATCGCCGACGACGGTCAAGTCGTCGCGGCCGCCCAGCCACGCGTCGAGCAGCCGTTGCTGCAACGGCGTGACGTCCTGATACTCGTCGACGACGAAGCAGCGATAGCGCTCGCGGAACTCCTGGGCCACCACCGTGTGCTCCTCGAGGACGGCGGTGGTGTGCAGGAGCAGGTCGTCGAAATCGAGGACCTGCGCGGCGGTCTTCACCTTCTCGTAGTTGCGGTAGACCTCCGCGACCTGCGACGCGGGCGCTGGCGTGTCCCGCTGCGTGCGCGCGGCGACGGCCGGGTAGTCGTCCGGCGATACCAAAGAGGCCTTGCTCCACTCGATCTCACTGGCGAGGTCGCGCAGGAGCTCCGTCTCCGTGCCGAGCCCGGCTTTGTTGGCGGCTTGGCTGACGTAACGGAACTTGTTCTCGAGCAGCTCCCAGGGCCGGTCCCCGACGACCTGGGGCCAGAAGTACCGAAGCTGGCGGCGGGCGGCGGCGTGGAAGGTGAGTGCCTGGGCGGCGTCGACACCAAGGCCTCGAAGGCGCGCGCGCATCTCACCTGCCGCACGGGTCGTGAAGGTGACCGCGAGGACCTGACCAGCGGCGACGTGCCCGGAACGGACCAGATGAGCGATGCGATGTGTGATCGTCCGCGTCTTACCGGTCCCCGCTCCAGCAAGGACGCAGACCGGCCCCCTCGGCGCGCAGCAGGCGGCGCGTTGCTCGGGATCGAGCCCATCGAGCAGGCCTGGACGACTCTTCGGGGACGATGCGCTAACCACGCCCCGATCCTCGCAGAGGGCCCGACGGGATCGACGCAGGGCACGCGGCCGTATCCTGGTCACATGGCGGGAAAGCAGGACAAGGAAGCAGCGAAGCTGGCCAAGAAGGAGAAGCGTGCCGCGAGCAAGGCTCGCCGCGGGCAGATCTTCGAAGCCTTCAAGATGCAGCGCAAGGAAGACAAGGCGCTCATCCCCTGGATGGTCGGATCGCTCCTGGTCATCACCGGTGTCGTGTTCGGCATCGGGTTCATCTTCGACGTCCACTGGGTCGTGCTGCCGCTGGGCGTTCTGCTCGGCGCGCTCGCCGCTGTGATCATCTTCGGCAGGCGGGTCCAGAAGACCGTGTATTCGAAGGCCGACGGGCAGCCGGGCGCTGCGGCCTGGGCGCTCGAGAACATGCGGGGCCGTTGGAAGGTGACGCCGACCGTGGCGGCCACGACCCAGCTCGACGCTGTGCACCGAGTGCTCGGCGGCCCGGGTGTCGTGCTCGTCGCCGAAGGTGCCCCGCACCGTGTGAAGTCCCTGCTCGTGCAGGAGAAGAAGCGGGTGTCCCGCCTGATCGGTGAGACCCCGATCTACAACGTGATCATCGGCAACGAAGACCAGCAGGTTCCGCTGAAGAAGCTTCAGGGCTACCTCATGAAGCTTCCGCGCAACCTCAAGCCCGCGCAGGTCGACGCATTGGAAGCGAAGCTCGCCGCCCTCGGCAACCGCGGCGCGGCGATGCCCAAGGGCCCGATGCCTGCCGGCGCGAAGATGCGCAACGTCCAGCGCACCATCCGTCGCCGCTGACCAAACCAGCATCAGGGGTCCTTTGCTGCCGCTACGCGGTAGTAAAGGACCCCTGATGCGTTTCCGGGCAAAGAACTGTCGGTGGGTGGTCGCATGATCACTGGGTGGACACAACCTCAACCGCCTTGCAGAAGGCGCTGGCAGCGATGTTCCCAGACGGCGTGGCCGCTCGGGCGAAACTTGTCGCCCTCGGACACTCCCATTCCTGGATCTCTCGCCGTTGCCGCGAAGGCGGTCCGTGGCGACGTCCCATCCCCGGCGTCATCCTCCTGACCAACGGCACGCCGACCAGACGTCAACTCCTGAAGGTCGCACTGACTCACGCAGGCCCTGCGGCGATGCTCACCGGAGTCCAGGCAGCAAGGCTGTACGGAGTCCGAAGACTTCCGCCGGAGAGACGGGCCCACACCCTGATCCCTCACCGGAGCAAGGTCGCCACCTGGGGATTCGCCATCGTCGAACGAACGATCCACCTGCCGGAACCAGTCGAGATCGACGGGCTGCCGGTAGCTCCACTCGCACGGGCTTTGATCGACGCGGCCCGGCGCATGGACGAACTCCAAGCCGTGCGCGAGATGATCCACGACGCTGTCCATCGCGGGCTTTGCACTCCGGAGGAACTTCGAGAGGAGCTGGCGCAGGCCAGCACGATCGGCTCGGCACTCCCCCGGATCGTCATCGGCGCGCTCCAAGATGGCGTCGACTCCGCTGTCGAGCAGTGGCTGGAGACCGTACTAGAGCGCAGCGGTTTGCCAACGCCGATACGGAAGGTCGAACTACGGACTTCGGACGGAGAGATCGTCGGTGTCGCCGACGCTTGGTGGCCGAAGGCCGGCGTCGCGATTCAAATCCGCTACGACGAAGTCGCTCTCGAACGGGACAAGGCGCCCGAAATACCCTCGCTGGTCGCCGAGGGCCTCATCGCCGTCCAGGTAAGTCCTGCGCGCCTACGCGACGAGCCGCTGATGGTGATCCAGGAACTACGAGCGGCTCACCGTCGCGCTCGGCAACGACCGCCTCCGAAGCTCGGCAGTACTCCTGCGGCACCGGCCGCCTGACCACCGCCGGTGCCGTGGCCGCTTCCTTCGGCGGGAGCAAAGGTCCCCTGCTCCCCTCCCAAGGTCATCGCATGCGGATCACAACGGTCCCGGTCAGCCGGTCCAGCCAGCTGCGGCCGTCGATGTTGCGGATCGCGGCCGGGATGATCAGGAAGGTCAGTGCCGCCCGTACCACCGCCCGCCACACTCCGACCATTTGCGCGCCGTCGAGCCTGGCGACACGGGCTCCGACCACCGCCATACCGGGAGTGAAGCCGAAGAAGGCGGCGGGAATGACGGTGATCGCCGCCCAGACACCCACCGACCAGAGGTTGAACGTCTGCATGACGGCGGGATCCTGAAGGCTCGGCGTCACGAAAAGAGTGGTGACGAGCGAGGCCAGGACCAGGTCGATGACCAGTCCGAGGAGACGTGCCCCGCCGCCCGTCACCGAGCCGACACCCGATTGGGGCAAGCCGAGTCGCTCACCGCGCCACCGCTGCGTACCCTCGCCACCGGCCGTCGTTCCATCCCCGGCTCCGGGTAGCCATTCTCCGGTCCATCTCGCCACCCATCCAGGGTATGCCGGTGGCGCGGGACACATTCGCCCTGGTCGACTACCCGATATCGCCGCCCCGTTAACACCGGCGAAACATACGGGTGACGGTCGGGCAACACCGCGCTCTTAGCGTGAGCCGAAGAGAGTACTGCCGCCGGCAACGAACGAGAAGGAGTCACCGAGGGTGCCCACTACTCCAGACGACATTCAGCGCCTTATCGCCGACGAGAACGTAGAGGTCGTCGACGTCAGGTTCTGCGACCTGCCCGGCGTTATGCAGCACTTCACCGTTCCGGCGAAGGCGTTCAACGAAGAGGCCTACGAAGAAGGCCTGGCCTTCGACGGCTCCTCGGTGCGTGGTTTCCAGTCGATCCACGAATCCGACATGCTGCTCCTCCCGGACCCCGAGACTGCGCGTATCGACCCGTTCCGCAAGGCGAAGACGCTGTCGCTGAACTTCTTCGTGCACGACCCGTTCACCCGCGAGGCGTACAGCCGCGACCCGCGTAACATCGCGCGCAAGGCCGAGCAGTACATCGCGGAGTACGGCGTCGCCGACAACGTGTTCTTCGGCCCGGAGGCCGAGTTCTACATCTTCGACTCGATCCGGTTCGACTCCGCCGAGCACGCCTCGTTCCACGAGATCGACTCCGTCGAGGGCTGGTGGAACACCGGTGCCGACGTGCCGGGCGGCAACCAGGGTTACAAGACGAAGTTCAAGGGTGGTTACTTCCCCGTCCCGCCGGTCGACCACTTCGCCGACCTGCGCGACGAGATCGTCCAGAAGCTGCAGGGCTCTGGCTTCGAGATCGAGCGTGCGCACCACGAGGTGGGCACCGCCGGTCAGACCGAGATCAACTACAAGTACAACACGCTGCTGCATGCTGCGGACGACCTGCAGCTGTTCAAGTACATCGTGAAGAACACCGTGTTCGCCGCCGGCAAGACCGCGACCTTCATGCCGAAGCCGCTCGCCGGTGACAACGGCTCGGGCATGCACTGCCACCAGTCGCTGTGGAAGGACGGCACGCCGCTGTTCCACGACGAGTCGGGCTACGCGGGTCTGTCCGACACCGCACGCCACTACATCGGTGGTCTGCTCAAGCACGCGCCGAGCCTGCTGGCCTTCACCAACCCGACCGTCAACTCGTACCACCGGCTCGTGCCGGGCTTCGAGGCGCCGGTCAGCCTGGTTTACTCGCAGCGGAACCGGTCGGCTTGTGTCCGTATCCCGATCACGGGCAACAACCCGAAGGCCAAGCGTGCCGAGTTCCGGTGCCCGGACTCGTCCGGCAACCCGTACCTGGCCTTCTCGGCGATGATGATGGCCGGCCTCGACGGCATCAAGAACAAGATCGAGCCGCCGGAGCCCATCGACAAGGACCTCTACGAGCTCCCGCCGGAGGAGGCCCAGAACGTCAAGCTCGTTCCTGGCGACCTCGGTGCGGTTCTCGACACGCTGGAGGCCGACCACGACTACCTGCTCGAGGGTGGCGTGTTCACCCCCGACGTGATCGACACGTGGATCTCCTACAAGCGTGAGAACGAGATCGACCCGCTGCGGCTGCGCCCGCACCCGTACGAGTTCTCGCTGTACTACGACGTGTGATCGTGCGGTAGGAACACCAAGAGCACGCCGGTGGTGAGGTGCGGAATCGCCCTCACCACCGGCGTTTCTTATTGGTCTGGCAGGGGCGCCTACTCCGAAGTGGAGAGAACCTTCAAGTCGACGCCTGCTCGCTCGATGCGGCCGCGGGGGTCATCCACCAGCTTGCGTCGCTCGAGATCCATCAGCCCCAGGGTGCAGGTGATCTCCGCGGAGAGAGTGCCGTCGACCTTGTAGATGTTCGAGTCCATGTGGAAGGTCTTGCCGGTGCCGAACTTGGCGTCACAGGTCACGTCCACGACGTCACCGGCCCGGAGTTCGCGCCGGAACACGATGTGGGACTCAAGCAGCACGAAGGCGAGATTCGCGTCTCGCATGCCCGAGTTGAGGCCACCGGCGAGTTCCATCAGCTCAAGTCTGGAGACCTCGCCGTAGGAGTGGTAAACGGCGTGGTTGAGATGGCCGAGAGTGTCCAGCTCGTAGTGCCGCACCTTGATCCGGGTGCGAAAAGGTTCGCGCACAGTCACCGGTCCACTGTAAGCGTCGCTCCCTATCCACGACGCCGAGTGTGAGCAAGGGACCTTTGCTATCGCCTCGTCCATGCACGGCTGGCGATAGCAAAGGTCCCTTGCTCACTTCTTGCAGGTCGGAGAGGTCAGCCCTGGTAGAAGAGGGTCTCCACAACCGCGTGGGCACGTCGCGTCGTCCGCCGATAGGCGTCGAGAAACTCGCCTGGATCGTCATCGGCCGAGTAGCCGAGCACCCGCGCGACCGCGGCGAGGTCTCGCCCGGAGCTCGGGATCTCGTCGACTGCCTTGCCTCGGACCAGCATCCCGGCATTCCGGACACGCGTCGCCAGTAACCATGCTTCGGTCAGGGATTCGATCTCGGCGGGTTCGGCGAGACCCGCTTCCGCTGCGGCTTTCAGCGCCTCGATCGTTGAAGTGGTCCGAAGCCCCTCAACTTCATGGCCATGACGCAGCTGCATGAGCTGCACAGTCCACTCCACGTCGGCGAGCCCTCCTCGCCCGAGCTTCGTGTGTCGTGTCGGGTCGGCGCCCTTCGGCATCCGTTCCGTCTCCACGCGCGCCTTGATCCGCCTGATCTCTCGCACCCGAACCGCGTCAAGACCTGCCTGCGGGTAGCGGATGGGGTCGATCATCGCGATGAACCGCGCGCCGAGGTCGTCGTCACCGGCGATGAACCGCGCCCGGAGCAGCGCCTGCGATTCCCAAACCTCTGCCCATCGACCGTAGTAGCTGCGGTAGGACTCGAGGGTCCGTACCAAGGGACCACTCCGCCCTTCTGGACGGAGGTCGGCGTCGACGACCAACGCCGGATCGGGGCTGGGCGCCCCGAGAATCTTACGAACAGTCTCAGCGACAGAGGAAGCGAACTTCGCCGCTTCGGAGTCCGACACTCCTTCGGTCGGCTCGCATACGAAGAGGACGTCCGCATCGGACCCGTAGCCGAGTTCGGCCCCACCCAGACGTCCCATGCCGATGACGGCGATCTTCGCGGGCGTTTTACCGAGCTCTGCCTGACGCTGGCGAAAGGCAGCGGCCAAGGCACCTTGCAGCACGGCGACCCACACACTCGACAACGCGGCGCAGACCGCGGGGACTTCAAGCAACCCCAGCAGGTCCGCTGATGCAATTCGCAGCATCTCGTGTCGTCGGAGCGATCTCGCGGCCGCGACCGCGGCGTTCAAACCCGGCTGACGTCGCACTGCGGCTCGCAGCGAAGTGGCCACTTCAGCCGGCGTGCGACCGGCCAAACGCGTGGGATCGCCCAGCAGCTGCAGCACTTCGGGCGCTCTCGCCAGCAGATCGGGCACCAGTCGTGACGTGCCCAGCAAGAAGGCGAGCCGCTCGACGACGGCACCCTCGTCCCGAAGGACCCTGAGGTACCAAGGCGTTGCTTCGAGTGCCTCCGAGACCTTTCGATAGGACAGAAGGCCACGGTCAGGGTCCGGGGTGTCAGCGAGAAGGTCCAGCAGGACCGGCAGCAGGGCCTGTTGGATGGCCGCACGGCGTGACATTCCCGCGGTCAGTGCCTTGATGTGCTGAAGGGCTCCATCCGGTGCGGCGTAGCCGAGTGCGGCGAGACGGCTCTCTGCCTGCTTCGTCGTCAGCCGTAGTGCTTCGGTCGGCACGTTCGCGACCGATTGCAGCAAGGGTCGGTAGAAGAGTTTTTCGTGAAGACGTCGGATGCTCTGCAGGTGGCGGCGGAACTCCGCCAGCAGCACGTCCCCCTCGCTTCGGCCCCGGGCGGGCCGCACTCCGCTCGCCCTCGCGATCGTTCGCAGCTCGTCGGCATCCGAAGCGGCAGGAAACAGGTGTGTACGCCGCAGTCGGCGGAGCTGGAGCCGGTGCTCGATCGTCCGGAGGAACTCGTACGAAGATCCGAGCTCCGCAGCATCCTTCCGGCCGACGTACCCGCCTTCCCCCAGCGCGGCGAGTGCGTCCATCGTGGACGGAGAACGCAGGTCCGCGTCGATCCGACCGTGGACCAGCTGTAGCAACTGTACGGCGAACTCGACGTCGCGAAGGCCACCGCGCCCCAGCTTCAGCTCACGTTCGGCGTGTGCCGAGGGCACATGGCCTTCGACACGGCGCCGCATCTTCTGGACCTCGGGGACGAAATTCTCCCGATCGGCCGCCGCCCACACCTTGGGTGCGACCATCTCCGCGTACTGACGTCCGAGGTCGGCGTCGCCTGCGACCGGCCGTGCCTTGAGCAGCGCCTGGAACTCCCAGGTCTTGGCCCACTTCTGGTAGTAGACGGCATGTCCGTCGAGGGTTCGGACCAAGGCGCCCGCCTTACCTTCCGGACGCAACGCCGCGTCGACCTCGAAGCATGCCTTGCCGACCACGCGCATCATCGTGCTGGCGAGTCGCGTCGAGATCGAAAGATCCCCATCGCCGACGAAGATGACATCGACGTCGCTCACGTAGTTCAGCTCTCGGCCACCGCATTTACCCATCGCGATCACGGCCAACCGACCTTCGACGCCGGCGCTCACCTCAGCCTCCGCGACCTGAAGCCCCACCGTCAGCGCGGCTTCGGCGAGCCTGGTGAGCTGAGCTCCGATCTCGGCATAAGGAGGCTGGTAGAGACCTGATTCGACCAGGTGGCCGAGGTCGGCAGCCGCGATCCCGAGGAGGAGCTCGCGGTACCCGGCGCGAAGAGCCTGCTCTGCCTCGAGCCCCGTGACCAGTTCGCCTTCCGACCGTAAATGGTCGAGGAGACGGCTCACGTACTGATCCGGCTCGGTGCTCTTGTCGGCTTGGAGGGTCCGCCAGCAGTCGGTGTTCGCGACCAGGAAGTCCGCGAGCGCACTCGACGTGCCCAAGACACCGAGCATCCGGCCGCGGAAGGTTCGGTTGGTGCGAAGCGCCTGGTCGAGCTCATTCCAGGCAGCCGGGTCGGCTTCCCTGATCCGGTCGAGCCCGCTCAAGGCGAGATCAGGATCCGCCGCTCGGGAAAGTGCTGACAAGACGTCGGCGGCGGAGCCGTCCGCGCCGGATTCGGTCCACCAACCGGCAGCACGCAGCTGCCCGTCGGCACGGGGGTCGGTGAAGCCGTATCTCGCCACGGAAGCGGTCGGCCTGGCGCGCTCAACCATCGGCTTCCACCGTAGTCGCCCTTGCGCCCGTCACCAGGCGGACGCGCAAAGGAGCAAGGGACCTTCGGTGTCGTCTCACGCCCGGCGGTACCAAAGGTCCCTTGCTTCGCTAGGCGGCGATCCTGCCGACTTCCTGTTCAGGAACGGTCGAAGTAGGGCTGGCGAAGCTACCGGCGTTGACTGGGCTCCGGCGCGAAAGCAGGTAGATGCCGACGCCGATGACCAGGCCGATTACGCCGACGGCGATGGTGCCCACCGTGCCTGTCGAGGTCACAAGGCCGGCCGCGGCGCCGACGATGGCCGCAGCCGGAAGCGTGAACAGCCAAGCGATCACCATGCGGCCGGCAGTGCGCCAGCGGACCGGGGACTCGTTCCGGCCCACGCCGGAGCCGACGATGCCTCCGGAGCAGACGTGGGTCGTCGAGAGAGGAAAACCGAAGTTCGTCGAGGCGAGGATGACCGCCGCCGAACTGGTCTGTGCTGCGAAACCTTGCGGACCATCGATGTCCGTCAGGCCCTTACCGAGCGTGTAGGTGATTCGCCAGCCACCCAGATACGTGCCGAGCGCCAGCGCCAACGCCGCGCTGACGATTACCCAGAGCGGTGGCCCCGCCCCCGCTGGGAGGGTTCCGGCGGTGATCATCGTCAGCGTGATGACACCCATGGTCTTCTGCGCGTCGTTCGTGCCGTGGGCAAGCGATACCAGTGAAGCCGAAATGATCTGTCCAACTCGGAAGCCGGCGGTGCGGCCTCGACGGACAAAGATCCGATAGACGAAGTACGTCACGATCATCGCGGCGAGGCCTGCCAGGACAGGCGACAGCGCCGCCGGAACCAGGACCTTCTCGACGATCTTTCCGAAATGGACGGAGTCCGTTCCGGCCGACACCCAGGTGGCACCGATCAGGCCACCGAACAACGCGTGAGACGAGCTGGACGGTAGGCCGACGAACCAGGTGACCAGGTTCCACACGATCGCCCCGACCAGGCCACCGAACACGATCGCCGGCCCGATCTTGGTGTCATCGACCAGTCCATTCGAGATGGTCTTGGCCACTTCGACCGAGAGGAAGGCTCCGACCAGGTTCAGGACCGCGGAGATCGTCACCGCGACCTTGGGTCGCAACGCCCCGGTGGCGATCGACGTCGCCATCGAGTTGGCCGTGTCATGGAAACCGTTTGTGAAATCGAAAATTAGGGCCGTGACGACGACGAGCACGACCAACACTGAGGGCTCCACCCCGACCTCCGAACCCTTCGAAACTCCCTTCGCAAGGTACCTGACAGCCAGGACCGAGTGTTAACAACCCATACACATTTGAGACATAAGTCGTTAAGCCATCGGCAAAGTACGTTGACGGTCCGCAGCCGGAGCGAGGTCACCGGACACCAGTCGGACGAAGCGGTGCGCGAACGGTCGCCAGGTTTCGGTGATATCGGCGTGCACTCGGGCGAGGTTTTCCTGGGTCAGTACGTCCGGCCGGGTGAGTTCCGCCATTTCCGGCGACTGCCGCGCCCAGTCGAGGACCACGTCCGGCGTCGTCTCGATATGGAACTGGACACCGTAGGCACAACGGTCGAATCGGAAAGCTTGGTAGGCATACCGCGGCGAGGAAGCGAGAAGCTCGGCACCCGCGGGCAGCCGGGTGATCGCGTCGTTGTGGAACTGCAGGACGTCCTGCATGAGGGGCAGGTCCGCGAAGAGTGGATCGGTCCAGGCAGCGTCCTTCTTGGACACAAGCCCAGGGCCGACCTCGGGTCCCTGTTCGCCGGTGGCGACGCTACCGCCCAGCGCCACCGCCAGGAGCTGGCCGCCAAGGCAGATCGCGAGCGTCGGGATGCGCGCGCCCGCGGCTTTCGAAAGAAGCTTCCGCACGTCCGCGAGCCACGGGTGGGCGGCGTCGTCGTTCGCACCCATCCCGCCACCGAGGCATACGACGCCCGAGTACCCATCAAGATCGGCAGGAAGGTCCTGTTCAGGCGGCAACCTGATATCGAGCTCGGCTCCCGCCTCGGTGAGCCAGTCGCCGAGGGGACCGATCGGATCTGATTCATCTGGCTGGATGACGAGCAACTTGGGAGCGGTCACCACCCCAGCCTACGACCGCCAAGAGAGCAGGGGACCTTTGCTATCGCTCGGGGCGGCGATAGCAAAGGTCCCTTGCTTCGCGCGCTCGTCAGCAGGCGCAGCGTGGGGAAGGGGTGGGGCTGGGTGCGGAAGTGAGGAGGTTCCGGTCAACGGGGTAGCCGGCCGCTTGCCAAGCGGTGATGCCACCGGACAGGCGTTTGACCTTGAAGCCGAGTTCCGCGAGCTTCAGGGCGCCCTTGGTCGCCGCGTTGCAGTGGATGCTCTCGCAGTAGCAGACGTAGACGAGATCCCGGTCGAGTCGGCTGACCGATTCGGGAGTCATGTCCCGGTACGGAAGATTGATAGCGCCAGGGATGCGAGCGGTCGCGAAGACTTCGGGAGCCCGGGTCTCGACGATCACGTACCCCCGTTGAGCACCGGAGTCGAGGTCCCGGACAAGGTCATCAGGATCCACGTCCAGGGCGAGCTCTGCACGCAGGAGCGCGGCCGCGGTCGTGCTGTCCAAGGCGGGGAAGGTCAGTACGCGGGGTTCTGTCGTCATGGCTCAATCCTGCTGACCGGTGATCACCCGCAACATCGGAGATTCCAGGTCTCTCCGACGGCTAACCTGGAGTTTCCTGGCAGGGATGACGATCGACCTGGAGTTCCGTGAACCTCGATGATCTCGACTGGCAGCTGCTCGAACTCCTCCAGTCCGACGGTCGACTGACCTTCTCCGAACTCGGCCGTCGGGTATCGCTGTCGGCGCCGGCGGTGACCGAGCGGGTTCGGCGGCTCGAGGAGAAAGGGATCATCACCGGATACTCGGCCAGTGTCGACCTGAACAAGCTCGGGCTCCCGATCGAGGCGATGGTCCGGGCAAAGGTGCGAAGCCTCGACACGCCTCGCTTCCGCGAAACCATCCTCGCGTTGCCCCAGGTGCTCGACGCCGATCACGTCACGGGCGACGAGTGCTGGCTGGTGAGGGTCGCTTGTCGGAACACCGCGGAGTTGGAAGGGCTCGTAGAGCGGATGCAGCGTTATGGAGAGACGACGACTTCGCTGGTCTTCTCGTCACCAGTTCGCCGGCGCGCGGTCGCGCGGCGGAACCGCTAAGCGACACCGCGGAGAGAGCAAGGGACCTTTGCTACCGCCTGGGGCGGGGCCGGCCGTGGGTGCGAGTAGGTGGCTACTTGCACCGGGGTCTGGGTACGAAGAAAAGACCCAGGTCGGGAGAACTCGTAGTTCTCGACTGACCTGGGCCTTTTCTTTTTTTAA
>NZ_NMQT01000089.1 GCF_002234405.1 Amycolatopsis thailandensis
GAACCGTGTCGCCGGTTGGGGTTCCCGGTGTTTCTTCGGAACCCGGCGACGCCAGTCACTGTCGGACGCCGCTGCCTCCTGAACCGGCTCAGGACGGGACGGCGGCTTGAGCACCGGCGCTTCGACCTTCTTTTCCGCGGCAGGCTTTTCCGCGACCGGTGGCACGGGTGGCTCCGCCGGTCGCGGAGGCGCCGCGGGACGCGGAGGCTCGGCCCGCGCGGGTTCCGGCTGCTCTGCCTGCCGCACGGGCCGCGGCGGCTCGCGACGAACCGGCGGTTCGGCGGCAGCCCGCTTCGGGGGTGCCACGTCGATCGCCGCCATCACCGCGGTCACCTCGGCCTGCTCGAGTGTGGGCACCGGCGTCGGAACGGGGGCGGACTTGGGAGCCGGCGCGGCGGGCTGCCGCGCGGCCACGGAACGCAGGACGTCGTCGAGGTCGACAGCGGCGTTCTCGGCCGCGCCGAACTCGCCGACCAGGACGTTGCACGCCTGCCTGCGCACGCGGGCGTGCAGATGCTCGGCGGCACGCGAACGATGCAGGCAGCCGATGGCCTCCTCGGCCCGGCCGAGCCGCTCCTCGATCTGCGCGAGTTCCAGCCACAGCCGTGCCGTGACGGCGTGGAGGTTGTGGTCCTCGGTGGCGGCGACCGATTCGCGGACGAGCATGCCCGCGGCTTCCCCGGATCCCGCGGGCAGCAGGACACGGGTGGCCACGGCCAGCCTCAGCCACGCGGCCGGCGCGATCCCGGCGGCGCGGACGGGCGCGTCGAGGATCGGCTGCGCGACCTCCATCGCCATGTCCGTGTCGCCACGGTCCAGCAACGTGCAGACGAGTTGCAGGATCAGCCTGATCCGGACGAGACCTCCGTCGTCGTCAGGGTTTCCGAGCTTCTCGAGCATGCCGAGCCCGGTCCGCGCGGCGTCGGCGGCCGCCGTCAGATCCCCGTGCCTTCGACGGTGCGCCGACACCCCGACCCGCAGCATCGCGCGGATCAGCAGCTGCGAATCCGCCGTCATCGAGCCGTCGCCGAGCACGAGCTTGTCCGCCTCGGCGAGCACCCGGTCCAGTTCCGCCTTGCGGCCGAACTGCGCCAGGCAGCCGACGAGGTGACACAACGCCTCGGCCCGGTGCGCCGGTGACACGGCCGGATCCGCCAGCAGCGGCCGCAGGGCGGCCAGCCCGGTCAGCGGGATGCCGACACTGCGCGCGCAGACGGCCAGGTCGATCCTCAGCCGGGCGGCGATGTCGCCGTAGCCCGCGTGCTCGGCGGCGCGCAAGGCGGCCACCGCGCGGCCGACCGTCCGAGGACGGCCACCGAGCCGCACCCGTGCGGACACCACCAGGCTCTCCGCACGGATCCACTGTTCGTCGGCACCGGCGGCCTCGGCGAGCGCGGCCGCGCGCTCCCCGAGGACCAAGGCGAGTTCGGGCGCCCTCAGGTGCAGGGCGTCCGCGCGTTCGATCAACCTGCCGACAGCGGACAGGGTTCCCCCGGTGGCAGCCGTCCGCCCACCCACCATGGTGGTGGGCGAGCCCGGCCGTTGGCGCTTGCTGGCTTCCACGGGGAACCCCCGGCCCTCAGTCGCGGGTCAGCTTGCGATGGGTGACGCGGTGCGGACGAGCCGCCTCGGCACCGAGACGTTCGACCTTGTTCTTCTCGTAGCCCTCGAAGTTACCTTCGAACCAGAACCATTGCGAGGGGTTCTCGTCGGTGCCTTCCCAGGCGAGGATGTGCGTGGCGACCCGGTCGAGGAACCACCGGTCGTGCGAGATCACCACGGCGCAGCCGGGGAACTGCTCGAGAGCGTTCTCCAGCGAGCCCAGGGTCTCGACGTCCAGGTCGTTCGTCGGCTCGTCGAGCAGGATCAGGTTCCCGCCCTGCTTCAGGGTCAGCGCCAGGTTCAGCCGGTTGCGCTCACCACCGGAGAGCACGCCCGCCGGCTTCTGCTGGTCCGGCCCCTTGAAACCGAACGCGCTGACGTAGGCACGCGAGGGCATTTCGGTCTGCCCGACGTGGATGTAGTCCAGCTTGTCCGAAACCACCTCCCATACCGTCTTCTTCGGGTCGATCCCGCCACGGTTCTGGTCCACATAGGACAGTTTGACCGTCTCGCCGATCTTGACCCGGCCGTCGTCCGGCTCCTCGAGCCCGACGATCGTCTTGAACAGGGTCGTCTTGCCGACGCCGTTCGGCCCGATCACGCCGACGATGCCGTTGCGCGGCAGGTCGAACGACAGCCCGTCGATCAGCACGCGGTCGTCGAAGCCCTTGCGCAGCTTCTCGACCTCGACGACCACGCTGCCCAGCCGGGGCCCCGGCGGGATCTGGATCTCTTCGAAGTCGAGCTTGCGGTGCTTGTCGGCCTCCGCGGCCATCTCCTCGTAGCGGTCCAGCCGGGACCGCGACTTGGTCTGGCGGGCCTTGGCGTTGGACCGGACCCAGTCGAGCTCGGACTTCAGCCGCTTGGCGAGCTTGGCGTCCTTCTTGCCCTGGACCTCGAGGCGCTCGCGCTTCTTTTCCAGGTACGTCGAGTAGTTGCCCTCGTAGCCGACGACGCGGCCGCGGTCGAGCTCCATGATCCACTGCGCGACGTTGTCCAGGAAGTACCGGTCGTGGGTGACGGCGAGGACGGCGCCGGCGTAGTTCGCGAGGAACTGTTCCAGCCACAGCACGCTTTCGGCGTCCAGGTGGTTGGTGGGCTCGTCGAGGAGCAGCAGGTCGGGCGCGGACAGGAGCAGCTTGCACAGCGCGACCCGGCGGCGCTCACCACCGGAGAGGTGGGTGACCGGCTCGTCCGGCGGCGGGCAGCGAAGGGCGTCCATCGCCTGCTCGACCGTGGAGTCGATCTCCCACGCGTCGGCGTGGTCGAGCTCCTCCTGAAGCTTGCCCATCTCCTCCATCAGCTCGTCGCTGTAGTCGGTCGCCATGAGCTCGGCGACCTCGTTGAAGCGGTTGAGCTTGACCTTGATGTCGCCGAGGCCCTCCTCGACGTTCTCGCGGACGGTCTTCGCCTCGTTGAGCTCCGGCTCCTGCATGAGGATGCCGACGCTGGCGCCAGGCTGGAGGAACGCTTCGCCGTTGCTGGCCTGCTCGATCCCCGCCATGATCTTCAGAACGGTGGACTTACCCGCGCCGTTCGGCCCCACCACGCCGATCTTGGCGCCGGGGTAGAACGCGGTGCTGACGTCGTCGAGGATGACCTTGTCCCCGACGGTCTTGCGCACCTTCTTCATGGTGTAGATGAACTCGGCCATACAAGCGATCGTAGAGCGAGCCGATCGGGACCTTGACGGCGGTCACCACCGAACTACCGACAGTCAGCCTCACATCACTGAGCGAGCATCGGCACCCTCGTCACACGGGCGCGTCCTCGAGCGCGGTGACCATGGGATTCCCCCTCTGCGGCGGAGACAACGGCGGTGACTGGTGTGCTTGGGGTGACTGCGGAGTCATCGGGATCGCCCGGGGCCGATCACGCCCGGCGCGCTGGATCTCCGCCGAACATCGCGCGAGATTCGGCCCGATGGAGAAGGCCTCAAGCTCAGGTAGACCGAGAGGTACCGGGATCTCCTCGGCGGTCTCGGCACCACGCAATCGCCCGGCCACGATCACCGGATCGCCCTTGCTCAGGCAGGCGAACGCCGCCATCGCCAGCTTCCGCCAGCAGGTGACCTTGACCGCGAGTTGCCGCCCCTCGCCCCACTCCCCTCTTTCCTTGTCGTACCGGCGTTCGACACTCCGCAAGCCGAACGACACGACGTCGTGCCCGTGCACCCGTTCCGGATGGTGGACCGGTTCGCTGGTCAGGTTGCCGATCATGGTCACCCACGTCTCGCCCATCGCCATCACACTCGCCTTTCTCCTCGATCCGGGCCGCTCCCGGTGTCTCCCTTGATCACAGACTGCCTCGGATCAAGGGGCGGAAACGGGCGCGAACGGGATCTGTGGACAACTGGGGGTGTTGTGGGCTTCCTGTGGACAAACTCGGGCCGAAAGACGCGGGCCGGCCGGAAGATGTGCTAGCGGCACTCATGAGCGGTGAGGACGGCTGTTGAGGCGCCCGGCAAGGGCGTCCTGTCGGGTGGCGAGTCCGTGAAGGCCTCCTTCCCTACCTTGAGGGTAGGCAAGGAGGCCTTCACGGACTCGGCAACACGGCAGGACACCTTTAGACCGCTAAGAGCTCTTCCCCTGCCCCCGCCCCTGATCCGCGAGGTTCTTCAGCATCGCGTTGTAGGCGTTGAGATCCGCGTCGCCCGAGGCGTCTTCGCGCCGGTCCTTGCGCCGGGCCTCCCGCTCGTCCTGACGCGCCCACTGCACCAGCAGCGCGACGAGCACCAGCAGCACCGGCAGCTCGCCGGACGCCCACGCGATCCCGCCGCCGAGCCGCTGATCGGTCAGCAGGTCGGTGACCCACGGCAGTTTGAGCCCGCGGTAGAAGTCCTGGCCCAGCACGGTCTGCATGCTCATCAGCGCGATCCCGAAGAACGCGTGGAACGGCATGGCGGCGAACATCATCCCCAGCCGTCCCAGCGGCGGGATCCGACGCGGCGCCGGGTCGACCCCGATCACCGGCCAGTAGAAGACGTATCCGGCGAGCAAGAAGTGGGCGTTCATCGCCAAATGCGCCCAGTGGTAGTTCAGCGCGGAGTCGAACAGGCCCGAAAAGTACAGGCCGTAGAAGGAACCGACGAAAAGCAGCAGCGCGACGATCGGATGCGTCAGGAACCGCGAAAGCGGCGAGTGGACGAACGCGAGCAGCCATTCACGCGGTCCGGGCGGGGCGTCCTTGCCCGCCGCGGGCAGCGCGCGCAGGGCGAGCGTCACGGGTCCGCCGAGGACGAACAGCACCGGCGCCACCATGGACAGCAGCATGTGGTTGCCCATGTGCACGCTGAACATCGCGGGCGCGTACCGGCCGATGCCGGACGACGTCGCGATCAGCAGCACGAAACAGCCCGCGAGCCACGCGACGATCCGGCCGGTGGCCCAGGTGTCGCCGCGGCGCCGCAACCGCCGCACCCCGGCGAGGTACAGCCCGGCGAGAACGATCGCGAGGGTGCCGTAGACGAGGTCGAACCGCCAGTCCGTGAGCAGCCTGAAGACCGTCGGCGGACCGTAGAGGTCGTAGCCGATCAGCAGTTCCGTGGTCGACGGCTGGGTGAACGATTCCTGCGGCGGCGGGGTCTTCGCGAGCCCGGTGGCGATGCCGATCGTGATGAACATGATCAGCACCTCGACGGCGGCGAGCCGCAGCAACTGCCCGCCTCCGGCGCCGTTCACCAGCCCGGCGACCCCCTTCTGCCGCTGCTGGTGACCGAAGACGCCGAGCAGCAGCAACGCGACGATCTTCGCGACCACCAGCAGGCCGTAGTCGGTGGTGAACAGGTCGGCGATCCTGATCCGCACGAGCGCGTTGACGAGGCCGGAGACCGCCATCACGATCCAGCAGACCAGCGCCAGTTTGGAGAACCGTGTCGCGGCGAGCTTGAGGTTCTCGCCGCGGCGCCAGCCGAGCGCGAGCAGCGCCACCAGGCCGCCGACCCACAGCGCGGCGGCGACCAGGTGGTAGAGCAGGCTGTTGGTCGCCATGTCGTGCGAGCCGCCGCTCGCGGAATGCCCGGTGACCGCGACCGGGACCAGGCCGCCGACGGACAGGAAGAAGACCACCGTCGTCCAGCCCCAGGTCAGCGCGAGACGGCAGCCGAGCGCGACCAGCAGCGCGATCAACGCGGTGAACAGCCAGGCCTTGGGCTGCTCAATGGCGTCCACGAGGTCGATCAGCACCTGCGGCGAGAGCACCTCGGTGAACGGGCGCCCCGCGCCGTCGGCCGCGGAGAAGAAGATCGACGCGGCGGCCGCGAAGAACCAGACCCAAGCGGCGACACCCGCGACGCGGATGGCCGAGTAGCCGTCCGCCGCGAGCGTGCCGGATTTCTGCGGCGGGACGAGGAACGCGGCGAGCAGCAGCGATCCCACGCACAGCACCGAAGCCGCCTCGGCCAGCACCCGGACGACGGTGATGCCGTAGCGCGTCACCAGCCCCGGATCCGGCAGGCCGGCGATGACGTAACCGGCGCCACCGGTCAGCGCGACCAAGCCGACGGCGACCACCGCGGCCAGGAGCGCCCCGATCGACACCAGCGGCAGGACACCGGCCTTCCGTGCGGGTGGGGCCGGTGTCGTCTCGGGGTCTGAAGGCACGTCACGAGGGTAAGCCGGACGCGAAACGGGCAAGATGGCGGCGTGCGGATCATCCTGCTGAGGCACGCCGAGTCGCTCGGCAACGTCGACGAGCTCGCCTACACCCGGATCCCCGACCACGCCCTCCCGCTCACCGATCAAGGCCGCGAGCAGGCCAGGCTGGCGGGCCCCGAGATCGAGGAGGTCCTCGGCGGGCAGCGTCCGGCGGTCTACGTCAGCCCGTATCTGCGGACACGGGAAACGTTGCGGCTACTGGACATCCGGGACGACTGCGAGCGGATCGTCCCGGAGCCGAGGCTGCGGGAACAGGACTGGGGCAACCTCCAGGATCCGCAGGAGCAGGAGGTCCAGAAGCAACGCCGTCACGAGTTCGGGCACTTCTTCTACCGGCTCCCGTTCGGCGAATCCGGGGCGGACGTCGACGACCGGGTCGCGGCGTTCCTCAGCGAACTGGCTGCGTGCGGCGAAGATCACCCCGAAACCGTGCTGATCGTTTCGCACGGCCTGACGATCCGGTTGCTGTGCCGTCGGCTCTTCGGCTGGAGCATCGAGCTGTTCGAGTCCCTGTCCAACCCGACGACCTGCGAATACCGCGTCGTCGAGCGGGTGGGCGACAAGTGGACGCTGGACCGTCCGTTCCGCCAGTGGCGTGACTCACCCGACGGGGAGACTCAGGACTGAGGGGGCGAGAAGCACGACCCTGGTCCCCAGCCCCGGACTCGATTCGATCCGCGCGAAGCCGCCGACTTCCGCCATCCGCGCGATGATCGAGTTCTCGAGA
Source organism: Amycolatopsis thailandensis (assembly GCF_002234405.1). GTDB lineage: Bacteria > Actinomycetota > Actinomycetes > Mycobacteriales > Pseudonocardiaceae > Amycolatopsis > Amycolatopsis thailandensis. Next base: position 6,985 of record NZ_NMQT01000089.1, read on the forward strand.
CCGAAGCCGCGACGCCGGTCACCGACGTCGAAACCGGCGCCGTGATCGCGCACCGTCAAGGAAACCCCGCCGCCGATCTCTTCGACGCTGACGACGGCGCGCCTGGTCCCGGAGTGCTTCAACGTGTTGCGCAGGGCCTCCCTGGCCGAGTCGTGCAGGGCCATGGCCGCCTCCTCCGGAAGCTCCGGACCGCAGTCGTCCTGGATGACGACTTCGGCGCGCAGCCCTTCCGCGGCCATTTCGGCGGCGAGCAGCCGGAGGCGCTGGTGCAGCCCGACCGGTCCGGTGGGTTCGTGTTCGAGGCTGATCCGGATGCGCATCGCCTGGGCGCGAGCGGTGCGGCGGAGCCTGTCGAGACTGGCCGCCGGATCGAGTTCGTCGGCGGGCGCGGGAATCGCGAACGACTCCATCACCTGGAGGACCGTGTCGTGGACGTCGCGGCGGTGCCGTTCCCGTTCCGCCGCGCGCCCTTGCTGCTCCCCGAACCCGAGCGCGAACCGCATCGACGCGCCGACCAGGCCGACCAGCGCGAGCGACGCCACCAGCGCTGTCGCGAGCGTGAGAACCAGGGCGAACGAGGAATCCGGGTCCAGCACGGTGTGCAGCGCCACCGCGCCGCCGAGGACCAGCGCCCCCGCCGGCGCGCCGCGCAGCAGTGTCCAGATCATCACCGTCCCCATCAGATGGGTCCAGGTGATCGACGTGATCAGGGCGTCCTGCTCGACCAGCGTGGCGCCCAGGACGAAGAGGACGGCGATCCCGGCGTCGGCCACCGGCACCAGCCGCGTGCCGGCCGGGGACCAGCGGAAGATCCAGGCCGCTTCGGCGACGTTCGGCACCAAGTGCAGCACCGCGAACGTCCACAGCACCGGGGATCCGGTGAGACCGGCCGTCCACAGCGCCTGCGCCAGCATCACCAGCCGGAACACCACCGGCACCAGAGCGAGCCGCGGCAGCGTGGTCTGCACCAGCCTCGCCGGGATCCCCACGCCACCCCCGAGCATCAGCACCCTCACGCCGCTCCTCCCCCGGATCAGCCGCCCTGAAACTGCGACCAGGTCGCATTCATCTCAGTTTACCGAGCAGCTTGCCCGCGGTCCGGCGCGGCTGTCAACGGGCAACGGGTTCCGAGACCTCCTCGCGTTTCCGCGCCCGCGCCGCGGCCACCGCGGACGGAACGATCAGCGCGGCGGTCAGCCCGACGAACAGGAACGAGACCGAAAGCGACGTCACCTGTGCGATCCCGCCGATCAGCGGTGGCCCGGCGAGGAAGCCGGTGTAGGCGATCGCCGTGACGAAGGCCAGTTCCCGCTCGCCTCCGGTGCCGTCGGCGCGTTTGCCCGACGCCCCCGCGAGGCTCAACGCGATCGGGAAGGCCGCGGCCAGCCCGGCACCCGCCAGCGCGAAGCCGACGAACCCGAACACGGGAAGCGGCGCAAGCGCGGCGAGCACGAGCCCGGCGGCGGCGATCCCCGCGCCCACCGCCAGCGCGCGGGTGGCGCCGAAGCGATTCTGAAGCCAGGCACCCGCGAGCCTGGCCAGCGCCATGGCCAGGGCGAATCCGGAGTAGGCGAAGGCCGCGGCGCCGTCGCCGACCCCGTGCACGGACGTCATCAGCAGGGCGGACCAGTCCGAACTGGCGCCTTCCGCGATCGCCGAGAACAGCGCGATGGCGGCCAGCAGCCAGAGGACGGGGCGTTTGACCGGGGCCACGCGCGGCTTTTCGACGGGTCCGGCGTGTTCGGGCCGCGCGCCGGGCACGGCCACGATGACGAAGGCGAGCACGACGAGCGCGGCCAACGCGGCCACGGTGAGATGCCGCCCCGGCGACCATTGGTGCGACGCGGCGAATCCGGCGGCGACGGAACCCGCCAGCGCGCCGAAGCTGAACCCGGCGTGCAGGACCGGCATGATGGCCTGCCCGGACCGGCGCTCCACTTCGACACCCGCGACGTTCATCGCGACGTCCAGCGCGCCGACGCTCGCGCCGAGGACGAACAACGCCCCGGCGAGCAGCACGACCGCCGTCGAGAAACCGATCATCGGCAGCGCGGCGCAGGCGATGATCGTGCTGCCCGCGACCACGGCGCGGGCGCCGTGCCGCTCGATGAGCCGCCCCGAAACCGACGCCGCGATCAGCATGCCGACGCTGGCGCCCAGCAGGGCCAGGCCGAAGACACCCGGTGAGGCGTTCACCCTTTCCGACAGCGCCGGAGTCCGCGGTGCCCAGGAGCCGAGCGCGGCCCCGTTGAGCGCGAACACGACGAAAACGGCCGTACGGTCACGCATAGACCCCAGTCTCCTTCCGGTTCTTGTTCCCCCAGAATGACTTAAGCGCTTCAGAAAGTCCATCGGTCCTGACCGCGACTAGGCGCTGTCCGGTAAGTCCGTTCGCGCGAAGACCGCGGACGGACTTACCGGACAGCGCCTAGACTGCGCCGGTGACCAGCACCCGACGGCGAAGGCCGACGTTGGACGATGTCGCCGACGCCGTCGGGGTGTCGCGGGCGACCGTCTCCAACGCCTACAACCGGCCCGATCAGCTGTCCGCCCAGCTGCGGGAAGAGGTGCTTCGCGCGGCCAAGAAGATCGGTTACGCGGGGCCGAACCCGACGGCGCGCAGCCTGGCCACCAGCCGCACCGGCGCGATCGCCGTCCTGCTCGACACGAATCTCTCGACGGCGTTCTCGGATCCCGCTCTGTCGCTCACCCTCGACGCGCTCTCGACCGTCGTCGACCCCGAAGGCCACGCTCTGCTGCTGCTCCCCGGCGACGGCGAGAGCGGCGGACCGCGCGCGGAGCGGATCCTGACCGCACAGGCCGACATCGCGGTGGCGTATTCGCTGGCCGACGGCGCGCCGGCGCTGAACGCGGTCCGCGATCGCGGCCTGCCGCTGGTGGTGATCGACCAGCCGCACATCCGCGGTTCGGCCAGGATCGGCGTGGCGGACCGGGCCGGGGCGGCCGCGGCGGCCCGGCACCTGCTGGAACTCGGGCACCGGCGGATCGGGATCTTCTCGGCACAGTGCCTCTCGGCGCCGCGCGGTGGCGAACTGAGCGCGGCGGAGGCCGGGAACAGCCGGTTCCACGACAATCGCGAGCGGATGGCCGGCTACCTGGAGACGCTGGCCGAAGCGGGTGTCCCGGCGACGGACGTGCCGATCTGGGAGGCGTCCGGGCTCTCGGTCGAGGGCGCGCTGCCGAGCGCTTTCGGCCTGCTGGACCGGCACCCGAGACCGACGGCGTTGTTGTGCATGTCGGATCTGCTGGCGCTGGCGGCGATCTCGGCGGCCAGACATCTCGGCCTGTCGGTTCCGGGTGATCTTTCCGTCGTCGGCTTCGACGACGTCCCGCCCGCCCGCTGGTCCGAACCACCGCTGACGACCGTCCGGCAGGATCTCGCCGCCAAGGGACGGGCGGCCGGTGATCTGGTGCTGACCCTGCTGCGCGGGGAGAAGGCGCCCTCTCCCGCCGAAATCCCCGCCGAACTGGTCGTCCGGGAGTCCACCGCGCGCGTTTAGCAGCCGATTTCGGTACGCGCAAGGCGGTCCCGGTGATATGTGGACAACTCGCCCCGATCGAGCGGCGGACAACTACTTATCCACAGAAGTAGAAATGCGGGCAGACAAACCCTTCCGGGCGCGCCATCGTGGAATCACACATTCACCGACGGCCCACGAGCCGCCGATCCACGGGGGAGAACCCAGCCATGCAACGACGTTTGACGAACCTGCGCGCCCGACTCCCGCACGTGCTCCTGCTCGCCATGCTCGGCTTGCTGACCAGCACCGGGGTCGCGAGCGCCGCCACCGCGCCGCCCGCACCCGCCTGTCAGAAGGGCGAGTTCTGCGTCTGGGGCGAAGAATCTTTCGGCGGCACCGTGCATAAATTCGACTTGCGCACCTCCAATCCCGAGGAATGCATTCCGCTACCCGAAGGGTTCGACGGACATTCGTTCGTCAACCGGCTGAGCCGGGACGTGACGATTTACCAGAGCGAGGAATGCACGACGGAGGGAGATTTCATCACCTATCCGGGTGGCGGCACCTATGTACCCCAGGGACCGTTCGTGATCCGCGCCCTCAAGATCTGGGACTGACCACCCCGGCGGTTCGCGACGGTCGCTCGCGGAAGAGTCGACTCGCGACCTGCGCGAACCCTGGGGCCGCTCCCCCGAAGCGGCCCCGGCCCGTGAGCGCGTCACCCCGCGTCGTGACGCGCTCACGGGCGTTCCAAAAAACGGTGGGCTCGACCTGAAACGATCTGGCGGTGTCGAACGATCGACAGGTTGGCGACGGCTAAGCTGCCGATGCTGGGCGACACCCAACGTCGCCGACGTCGGCCCTCGTAGCTCAGCTGGATAGAGCAAGAGCCTTCTAATCTCTAGGTCGCAGGTTCAAGTCCTGCCGGGGGCACGCCGCCAGAGGGAAACCCCTGGTCACGAAAGTGGCCAGGGGTCCCCGATCCTCATGACTCACCCTGAAGCCGCCTGCTTCAGGCTGCCATCACTGGACTTAGCGACTGTGACGTCGGCCGCCTCGCCCAGCGAGCAGTTCACGGGCCGAAGACATGGTCAAGATCCATCGAGGTTTCCCAGTTCGAGGTCAATTATCCACTTGAACCGCCGTCCTGTCACCGGAAACGTGTTCCCAAGCCACGAACGGCTTCGACCAGCCAGAGGCCGCGCCCCGTAACGCCACGAACGCAGAAGCCACGGCATTCTCGGCGAAGTGGTCCATCGGCAGCGCCAGGCGCTATAGGTTTTGGCGCATGTACGTGCCGACGCCGACGCAGCGCGACTCTCAGCCGACCGCCGGGCCTCCCTGGTGGCTGGTCATCGGGCCCGGCTTCGCCGCGCTCATCGGCCTTTTCCTGGCCACCGTGATCTACCGCTTCGACGGCGAGTCGGCCCTGCAGATCGACCTGGGCATGTCCAGCCAGTCCCTGCTGCTGAACGGCCTCGTCTCGTACCTCGTCGCGGCCGCGATCGCCTTCCCCGCCGGTCTGCTGCTCGGCGGGCGCTTCCCGACGCCGGTGACCGTGCCCGCCATCGCCCTAATGCTCATGGGCGTGGCGCTGGTCGCCTTCGTGCCCGGCAGCGGCTTGCTCCTGGTCGGCCGGGTGCTCGGCGGACTCGGCGCGGGCGCCGTCCTCGGGGTGACCGTCGCTCTGATCCGGCGGCTCCACTCCGGCCGCGGCGCCGCGGCCGGAGTCACGGCGGGCCTCGGTGTCCTCGCCTTGGTGATCGCGCCTGTCCTCGGCGGGCTGCTCTCGGACGCCACCGGTTTCCGCGTGGTGTTCGTGGTGGCCGCGCTGTTCGTGCTCGTCGCGCTCGTCGTCGCCGGAGTCCTCGGCATCGTCGCCTTGGTCAAGGTGAAGACACCGGCGCGCCCCTGACCTTCAGCTGCCGAGACTCCGCAACGCCGCGAGCAGTTCGTCCGGCACTTCGAGCCCGGCTTCCACTTCCGACACCTTCGCGGCCACGCGCCGGTGCGTCGCCCGGCCACGGGCGCTGAGGTGGACGAGCACGCGGCGCCTGTCGGCGGCGTCGACCTCGCGGTAGGCCTGCGCGGTGGTCACCAGTTTGTCGACCACCCTGGTCAGCGTCGGGGCCGTGGCCAGCGTCCGGTCGGCGAGATCGGCCATCGCGAGACCACCCTTGCCGCTCAGCGCGTCCAGCGCCAGCCACTGGTCCAGGGTGAGACCTTCTTTGGCGAGCACCTGCTCGACCCTGGCGGCGACGGCCCTGGCGGCACGGGTGAGCGAGCCGGTGACCGACATTCCGGCGGTCGCGACGCCGCGTGTCCCCATATCCCGTCCCCTTGCCAAAACCGGACACCCTCGCAATACTTCCAGGTGAAAGCACTTTGACCTTACCGGGCCACCGCACGGAGCGCCATGCCCCTACGCCTCGCCACACGGCCCCGCGACGACATCTGGCGCGTGGCCATGGTGGTCCCGTTGCAGGGGCCCGCCGGGCTGTTCGGCCCGTCCTGCGAGGCGATCACGGAGCTGGCCGTCCACGAGCTCAACGAGTCCGGCGGCATCCTCGGCAGACAGGTCGAGGCCGAAGTGGTCGACGGCGGCCGCAGCCCAGGGCAAGTGGCCGAAGACCTGCGACGCCTGGTCGAGGGCGGGCGGGTCGACGCGGTGAGCGGCTGGCACATCTCCTCGGTCCGGAACGCGCTCGCGCCGGTGGTGGCCGACAGGATCCCGTACGTGTACACCTCGCTCTACGAAGGCGGCGAGCGGCGTTCGGGCATCTTCTGCACGGGCGAGACACCACGGTGCCAGATCGAACCGGCACTGCGCTGGCTGCGCGACCATCTCGGCGCCCGCCGCTGGTTCGTCGTCGGCGACGACTACGTCTGGCCGCACCGGTCGGCGCGGGCGATCCGGCACTACGCCAAGGATCTCGGCCTGCACATCACCGGCGAGGCGTTCGTCGGGCTCGGCGAGGGCGACATGTCCACAGTGGTCCGTTCGGTCGAACAGTCCACAAGCGACGGTGTGCTCATGTTGCTGGTCGGACAGGACGCGGTCCGCTTCAATCGCGCCTTCGCCGCACAGGGGCTCAGTGACCGCCTGATCCGCTTCAGCCCGTTGATGGAGGAGAACATGCTCCTCGCCAGCGGCGCGCACGCCACCGGCGGCCTCTACGTCTCCGCCGCCTACTTCCGTTCCATGGTCACCGCCGACGCGATGGACCTGCTCGGCCGCTACGTCGACCGCAACGGTCCCGGCGCGCCGGCCCTGAACAACGCCGCCGAATCCTGTTACGAGGGACTGCACACGCTGGCGGAACTCGTCCGCCGGGCGGGAACACCGGAACTGCCCGCGCTCAACGCGGCGATCGACGGCGTCGCCTACCACGGCCCGCGCGGCACGATCGAGTTCCGCGGGCAGCAGGCCGACCAGCACGTCCACCTCGCGGTCGCCGACGGCTACGACTTCGAAGTCCTCACCCGGCTGTAGAACCAGACCCTCTTGACTCGCTCCGGCACACCACATACTTTCATTTGAAATTATTCCACGTGATGCACGTTACGCGGAGGTGAGCATGGGCAACGTGGGCCTGCTCTACGTCGGCGCCGCCTTGATGATCAACGGCCTGATGTTGCTCGGCCGGATACCGCCACGGTCGGCGGCGGTGCTGAACCTGTTCGTCGGCGCGCTGCAATGCGTCACCCCGACCGTGCTGATCGTCCAGGCGAACGGGAATCCGGACGCGGTCCTCGCCGCGTCCGGGCTGTACCTGTTCGGTTTCACCTACCTGTACGTCGGCATCGCGAACCTCGCCGGCCTGGAGCCGGAAGGCATCGGCTGGTTCTCGCTCTTCGTGGCGGGCGCCGCCGTGGTGTACGCGGGAATCGCGTTCTGGCGCGACGACGATCCGGTGTTCGGTGTCATCTGGCTGTCCTGGGCGCTGCTGTGGACCTTGTTCTTCCTGGTGCTCGGTCTCGGCATGGAGCGGCTGACCCGGTTCACCGGGTGGACCGTGCTGCTGCTCAGCCAGCCGACCTGCACGGTGCCCGCCTTCCTCGGCCTGACCGGCGCCTATCGCAGCGACGCCGGGACGGCGTTGCTGGCGGCCGCGATCGCGGTGGCACTGATCGCGACGGCCGGTTCCCTCGACGTCCTGAAAAACCGTTCCGAGAAAAGGAGTCTTCATGCGACACGGTGACATTTCCGCCAGCCCGGACACGGTCGGCGTCGCGGTGGTCAACTACAAGATGCCGCGACTGCACACCAAGGCCGAAGTCCTCGACAACGCCCGCAAGATCGCCGAAATGGTGGTGGGCATGAAGTCCGGTCTGCCCGGGATGGATCTGGTGATCTTCCCGGAGTACTCGACGCAGGGCATCATGTACGACCCCAAGGAAATGTACGAGACGGCGGCGACGATTCCCGGCGAGGAAACCGAGATCTTCGCCGCGGCCTGCCGGGAAGCCCAGACCTGGGGCGTCTTCTCCATCACCGGCGAGCGGCATGAGGACCACCCCGACAAGCCGCCGTACAACACGCTCGTGCTCATCAACGACCGCGGCGAGATCGTCCAGAAGTACCGCAAGATCCTGCCGTGGTGCCCGATCGAAGGCTGGTACCCCGGCGAAGAGACCTACGTCAGCGACGGGCCCAAGGGCATGAAGATCTCGCTGATCATCTGCGACGACGGGAACTACCCGGAGATCTGGCGCGACTGCGCGATGAAGGGCGCCGAGCTGATCGTGCGCTGCCAGGGCTACATGTATCCGGCCAAGGAACAGCAGGTGCTGATGGCCAAGGCGATGGCGTGGGCCAACAACTGTTACGTGGCCGTGGCGAACGCCGCCGGTTTCGACGGCGTGTACTCGTACTTCGGTCATTCCGCGATCATCGGCTTCGACGGGCGCACGCTCGGCGAGACCGGCGAAGAGGAGTACGGGATCCAGTACGCGCAGCTTTCGGTGTCGGCGATCCGCGACGCGCGCACCTACGACCAGTCGCAGAACCACATCTTCAAGCTGCTGCACCGCGGTTACACCGGCGTGCAGGACGCGGACGAAGGCGACAAGGGCGTCGCGGACTGCCCGTTCGACTTCTACAAGCTCTGGGTCACCGACGCCAAGAAGGCGCAGGAGAACGTCGAGTCGATCACCCGCGACACCATCACTCCTCGGAACCCATGATGAGGACGGTGAGCCGGACACCCCGTGACGTGTGGGCGAAACTCAGCACCAGCGGGACGAGCACCAGCGCGAAATAGGTCCACAAAGGCCAGTGGTACAGATGGTTCAGGTGCCAGGTTTCCTTGAGGGCGATGAAGAACGCGCCCCCGGTCACGATGAACCAGCCGCGGGCCTTGTTGGCGAAGGTGGCCATGGTGCGCCGCTGCTCGGTCGTGAGCGAATTCATGATCTCGCGGTGCGCCTTGGCCCGCCGCCGCCGCTCCTTGGCGATGGCCACCGGCGGCAGCAGCCACCACCAGCGCGAAACGGGCTTGCCGAAGGAGGGGCGAGGCGCCTCCTTGACCGACCGCAGATCGCCGAACCGCTCGCTCTCCTCGCGGAGTTCGAGCGCGCCCTGGTACATCGGCCCGGCGACGAGGAGCCAGCCGCCGAGAAAGGCGGACCAGGCGATGAAGTACTCGATGTGGATCACCCCTCCCCGGATCACCGACGTCCGTGATCCCCGGTGATCAGCCTATCCGCCCTAGACTCGGGCCCATGGACAGGATCGACAGCGGCAGCCGGGTGATCGCCGCACCGCCCGCGACCGTCTACGAAGCCTTACTGGACCGGGAGTCCCTCGAAGCCTGGCTGCCGCCCGAAGGCATGCGCGGCCGGATCGAACGCTGGGATCCGCGGCCCGGCGGCGGCTTCCGGATGACGCTGACCTACCTCGACGCGTCCGCCGCGCCCGGCAAATCGTCGGACGCGACGGACGTCGTCGAAGTCGGCTTCGCCGATCTGGTGCCGCGAGAACGCGTGGTGCAGCTGGCCGTTTTCGAGTCCGAGGACCCGGCGTTCGCGGGCACCATGACGATGACCTGGGAGCTGGCCGCCGCGGGTGACGGCACCGAAGTGACCGTCACCGCGACGGACGTCCCGTCCGGCATCGGCCAGGCGGATCACGAAGCCGGGATCGCCTCCTCCTTGGCCAATCTGGCTTCCTTCGCCGAAGCCCGCTGACGGCGGGGCGCGATGACGATCGCGGCGAGGACGGCCATCACCAGCGGCACGACCAGCGCCGCCCGGAAACCGCCGAGCGCGGCCTGCGGCGAACCGTCCCCGAGGGCGGCGGTGCTGACGGCGGTCACCGCGGACAGCCCGAGCGCCGCCCCGAACTGGAAGGACGTGTACAGCAGGCCGCCCGCCAGTCCCTGCTCGTCTTCGGCGACCCCGTCGGTGGCGACGATCGTCAGCGGTCCGTAGGCCAGGGCGAACCCGAGTCCCAACAGGATCATCGACGGGAACATCGCCGCGTATGTCCAGTCCATGCCCAGCGGCAGGAAGAGCGCGTACGCCACGACAGCGAGCACGATGCCGCCGAAGATCACCCGCGTGTTGCCGAACTTCGCCACCAGCCGGGGGGTCAGCGTCGGCGCGAGGATCGCGTCGATCCCGGTCGCCAGCAGCGCCAGGCTCGTCTCCAGCGTCGACCAGCCGCGGAGTTCCTGCAGGTACAGCGTCACGAGGAACTGGAACCCGAAGAACGAGCCCGCGTAGAGCAGGGTGCTGATGTTCGCCCGCAGCAACGGTCCCGACCGCAGGATGCCCAGCCGCACCAGTGGCGCGGGCGAGCGGCGTTCGATGGCCACGAAGACCACCAGCGCCGCCGCTCCCCCGGCGAAGGAAGCGACCGTCCAGCCCCAGCCCTGCCCGGGATGTTCCAGCCGGATCACCCCGTAGGCGAGCAGCAGCATCGCCGCGGTCACCGTGACCGCTCCGCCGAAGTCCAGGCCCCGGGCGGCGCGGGCTTGTTTCACCGGCTCCTTGATGAGCCAGAGCGCGGCGGCCAGGATGACCGCGGCCAGGATCACCGGCGTGAAGAACACCCAGCGCCAGTCGATCCCGGTCAGCAGTCCGCCGATGACGAGGCCGAGCGCGAAACCGCCGGCCGCGGTGCCGGCGTAGAACAGCAGCGCCTTGGTGCGTTTCGGGCCTTCTTCGAAGCTCGTGGTGATGATCGACAGACCGGCGGGGGTCATGAAGGCCGCCGCGACCCCGGTGACGAACCGGGCGAGCAAGAGCATCCAGCCTTCGGTGGCGAACCCGCCCAGCCCGGAGAAGACGAGGAACACCACCAGCCAGGTGAGGAACATGCGGCGGCGGCCGTACAGGTCCGCGGCGCGCCCGCCCAGCAGCATGAACCCGCCGTAACCGAGCACGTAGGCGCTCACCACGCCGCTCAGGGTCGCGGTCGACAGGCCGAGTTCGGCCCGGATGGAGGGCAGCGCCACGTTCAGCATCGCGATGTCGATGCCTTCCAGGAAGATGGCGCCGCACAGCACCAGGAGCACGCCCCAGGCACGTCCGCTCATCCGGTCGGCGGCACGTGTTGTAGTCAAGTTCAGTTCTCCCTCGGTGGACAAGGGACCGACGGTTACCCGAATGCCAGTCGGTTCCCTCTTGTAACCAAGGAGATCTTCGGACACTATCGGTGACCATGGAAGAAGGCACTTTGAACTCACCCAGTCGTTGTGAACTCACCGAGGAGGACTACGAGGCCTTCCAGTGGGACACCCGCGAGGACTGCGAGGTCCGCCAGATCCTGGACCGGGTGGCGGACAAGTGGTCGCTGCTGGTCATCGCGCTGCTCGACCTGAACACCCTCCGGTTCACCGAGCTGAAGTACAAGATCGACGGCATCAGCCAGCGGATGCTCACCACTACACTGCGTCACCTCGAACGCGACGGGCTCGTGTCCCGGACCGTCTACCCGGTCGTGCCGCCCCGCGTGGACTACGCGCTGACACCGCTGGGCATGACGTTGCACAAGACCATCCAGTCGCTGGTCACCTGGACCGAAGACCACCGGAGCGAGATCGCCCTCGCGCGCGACCAGTACGACAAACGCGTCAACGCCTAGGGAGCCGTATGGCCAGACTGTCCGGAGGGGATCCGTCACTGCTGCGGCGGCTCAACGCCATCGCCGTCCTGCGAGCGCTGTACGCGGCCGAGGAGCTCACCCTCGCGGAACTGGTCAAAGCGAGCGAGGTCTCCCGGCCGACGGTCGAGGAGATCGCCACCGACCTCGGCGGTCAGGGCCTGGTCGAGGAAGTCCCGCTCTCCCCCGGCGCGCCGCGACCGGTGGGCAGACCCGCGAAGCGCTACCGCTTCCGTCCCGAAGCCGGACAGGTCGCCGGCCTCGAAGTCGGCCCGCATCGGGCGTTGTGCCTGGTCGCCGACCTGCGGGGCGAGGTCATCGGGCGGGCGAGGGCCGAACTCACCCCGGAGATGGACGCGTCCGACCGGCTCGGCACCGCCCGCCGGATGCTCGACGTCGCCGTCCGGGGCCACGCGAACGTGCGAGTGCTCGGCATCGGCACCACCGGCGTGGTGTCCGGCGGCAAGGTCGTCCGCGACGACCGTCTTCCCGGCTGGACCGGCGTCGACCTGCCGACGGAGTTCGGCGGTGGTTGCCCGGTGCTCGCCGGGAACGACACCAAGCTCGCGACGCTGGCCGAGCACTGGCGCGGCGTCGCGCACGGTGTGGACGACGTCGTCTACGTGCGGGCCGGGCGCACCGTCTCGCTGGGCCTGCTGCTCGGCGGGAAGCTGCACGACGGCCACCACGGCGCGGCGGGCGAGATCGGCGTCCTGCGGCGGGGCGGCGGTTTCGTCGAGCTGGTCGCCGCGAGCGTGCTCGCCGTCGACCCGCAACTGGTGGTGATCGGCGGCTCCGGAGACTGGCTGACCGCGCCACTGCGCGCCGAACTGACCCGGTTGTGCCTGTTCCCGGTGCGCGTCGAGGCGTCGACGCTCGGCGAGGACTCGGTGGCGCTCGGCGCGGTACGGCTGGCGCTGAGCCGCGTGGAACGCGAACTGTTCAGCGTCGCGGACGTCGCCTGAGCAGGCTGATCACCACGATCAGCACGGCCACCGCGCCGCTGGTGAACAGCTGCGCCCGCGCGTCGGCGTCCGTCCACATGAGAATGAGGACGCCCGCCATCGCGATCAGGGCGACCCAGCTGAGCCACGGGAAGCCCCACATCCGCACCGGCAGATCCGCGGCCGTGCCGTCGCGTTCCGCCGCCTTCCTCAGCCGCAGCTGGGAAACGGCGACGAAGATCCACACCAGCAGGATGTTCGCGCCGATGGCGTTGAGCAGGAACGGCAGCACGTGTTCGGGCGCGAGGAAGTTCAGCAGTACGGCCACGAACCCGAAGGCCACCGACGACAGCACCGCGGTCCGGGGGACGCCCGAGCCGGACAGCTTCAGCATCGCGCGCGGCGCTTCACCGCGTTCGGCCAGGGAGAACACCATCCGCGAGGCGCCGTAGAGGTTCGCGTTCAGCGCCGAGAGCAGCGAAGTCAGCACGACGAAGCTCATCAGCAACGCCGCCGCCGGCACGCCGATCTGCTCCAGGATGGTCACGAACGGGCTGGTGTTGGCCGAAGCCGATTCCCACGGCAGCAACAACACCATCAGCGCGACCGAGCCGATGTAGAACAGCAGCAGCCGCACGATGACCGTGCGCGTGGTGCGGCGGATCGAGTCGGCCGGATCCTCGGACTCCGCCGCGGCGATGGTGACCAGTTCCATGCCACCGAAGGAGAACGCGACCGCGAGCAGGCCGGTCAGCACACCTTGGAGGCCGTTGGGCAGGAAACCGCCGTGTCCGGTGAGATTGCTCCGGCCGACCGGCGTCGTCCCCGGCAGGATCCCGAACACCGCCAGCGTGCCGAGCACGAGGAAGCCGACCACGGCGGTCACCTTGATGGCGCCGAACCAGAACTCGAACTCCCCGAACGAGCGCACCGCGAACAGGTTCACCACGGTCAGCACCGCCATGAACAGCAGCACCCAGGTCCACTGTGGAATCCCGGGCAGCAGCCCGTTCGCGATCCCCGCCGCCGCGGTCGCCTCGGCGGCCACCACGACCACCAGCAGCGACCAGTACAGCCAGCCGACGGTGAACCCGGCCCAGCGGCCGAGCGCCTTCTCCGCGTACACCGAGAACGAACCGCTGCTCGGCTCGGCGGCCGCCATCTCTCCCAGCATGCGCATGACGAGCACCATCAGCAGGCCGGCGACCACATAGGACAGCAGGATGCCGGGGCCCGCGGTCTTGATCCCCGCGCCGGTGCCGACGAACAGGCCCGCCCCGATCGCCCCGCTGATGGCCAGCATGGTGACGTGCCGCCGCCGGAAGCCGGTGCCGAGCGACCGGGTCTCGATCGCGGTCACGGGTTCGGCGGGACCTGGTGCGGGCATGGTGGATCCATTCGTTCGCGGCGGTACTGAGGAGCTCAACCGCGGGACAACTCTTCCAGCCGTTCGTGCAGCCGGTCGACGTGGTCCTCGCTTTCGGGCTTCATCAGCACGCTACGCAGGATCCTCGCGCCGTCCGCATCCGCGTCGACCCCGGTGTGACGCAGACCGAACTGCGGCCCGCTCACCCGGAGCGTGCTGAGGAACACCGGATCCTTCGCCGCGGCCATCCCGACGCGCATGATCCGCGCGCTCGCCTCGTCGATCTTCGACAGCGAAAGCGGTTCCGTGCGAGGGAAGTAGGTGACGATGTCGAGTTCCGGTGGCTGGTACAGGTCGAACCGCTCGGAGTCCTCCAGCAGCTTCGCCCACCGCAGCGCCGCGCGGCGGCCTGCCGCGAGGACCCGGCCCAGCCCGTCGGGCGTGGGCGGCAGCACCCGGAAGGTGAGCCACAACGCGGCGGCGGCCGCGCCCGCCCGGGAGCATTCGAGACTGATCTCGCCGAGGTGCAGGTCTTCCGAGGTGAAGTAGGTGTACGGCGAATCGTGCAGGTAGAACCGGCCCGCCGCCGGATCCTTGAAGAGCACCGCGCCGCAACCATAAGGCTGGAGGCCGTGCTTGTGCGGGTCGATCACGATCGAATCGGCCTCGGCGATGGCGAGCCACGGGGCTTCGGGCAGCCCTTCCGGACCGTCCAAACCGGACAGAAGCCGGAAGAAACCGCCGTAGGCCGCGTCGACGTGCACCCGGACGCCGTAGCGTTCGCGCAGCGCCAGCACCTCGTGGACCGGCTCCACCGTGCCGAGCGCCGTCGTGCCCGCGGTGACCACCACGGTGCCGATCTTCCCGGTGCGCAACAGCTCTTCCAGCGCGTCGAGATCCATCGCGCCGCGGGCGTCGGCGGGCACCGTATGCCCCTCGACGCCGAGTACGCCGCACATCCGGCCGTGCGTGTAGTGCGCCTCGGCGCTGTACGCGATCCCCTTGCCCGGATGCGTTTCCCGCGCGACGAACAACGCCTCCAGGTTCGCCACCGTGCCGCTGGTGGTCAGATGCCCCAGATGCTCCGGGTAGCCGAACATCGTGGCCAGCTGCTGAACCACTTCGCGTTCCATCTCGGCCGTCGCGGGACCGCCGTCGAGCGCGTGGTTGTTGGGGTTGACCAGCATCGCGGTCAGGTAGCCGACCACCGCGGCCGGATGCGGCGGTTTGAGCATCTGGCCCGCGTAGGACGGGTGGAAGAACGGGTAGTTGTCCTTCAGGCGCTCGGTGAGCTCCTCGAACGCGGTCTCGAACCGCCCGTCGGAGATCTCCAGCGACGGATGCGGCCGCACGGGGGTGAACGTCTCCGCCCACGCCTCGTTCGACGTCAACGCCTGCCCGAGCCAGTACCGGAAGTCCATCAAGGGCGCCCTTCGATCGTTCGGCTCCAAAAAACGTAAGAGTCCCCGGAGGTCTCGCGCAACCGTCTTCGGTAGGGGTCAGGGCCCCTTGGCGACCGCCGCCTGGCGCCGTTCTTCGCCCTTCTCTTCCAGTTGCTTGACGATCTCCCGCAGCGAAACCGCCAACTCGGTGCATTCCGCCGGGCTGAGCCTGTCGGTGACGAACGCTTCCTCCTGGTTGAACTCCGGGAACAGCTCCCGCATCAGCCGCTCCCCCTCCGGTGTCAGCGCGAGCAGCACCAGGCGTCCGTCTTCGGGATGTTTGCGCCGCGTGACCAGGCCGTGGGCTTCCAGGGTCTTCATCACGCCGGTCAGCGTGCCCTTGGTGATCCCGGATTCCGCGGCGACGTGCCTGGTCTCCTTCTCGCCGAAGATCCACACCACCCAGAGCACCACGAACGCGGTCCAGGTGAGGCCCGCGGTGCGCAGCACCGAGTTCTCGAAGTGCAGCCGGACCGCGATGGCCGCGCGGTGGAGGTTGGCCACCGCCTCCATCCGCTCCCACAGCAAGGGGATTCCGCCCAGCTTGGCGCGCACGGCGTTCTCGGTCTCGGCCAGCGTGTGATATCCGGTCAACACCCACATCCTCACCGGCCCCGGAGGTACCAGCCCGGTGGGCACGCACCCCCGCGCGCCCGATCCGCCGATCGTATGCGGAACGGCGTGAGTCCACAGTGGTCTTTTCGGGGCCGGATCCTGTCCGGTTCCGGACAACGCCGGGGCGGGCTCACCGGGCGGGGACGGCCGCCCGGTGCTCGGCGATGTCACCGAACAGATCGCCCATCTCCTCGACGCGCTCGATCACCTGATCGGCGGTGAAGAGCAGGTCGGCGGCCTTGCGGCAGGCCTCGACCTCTTCCCAGGTCACCGGAGTGGACACGGTCGGGATGGCGCGGCCGCGCAGCGAGTAGGGCGCGATGGTGGTCTTGGCGGTGTTGTTCTGGCTCCAGTCGATGAACACGCGGCCGGGGCGGATCGCCTTCGTCATCCTGGCGACGACGGTTTCCGGTGAGCGGCGCGCGAGCTCCTCCGCGACCGCCTTGGCGTACTCGGAGGTGCGCTCGTCGGAGCGGGTGCGCACCGGGCAGTACAACTGCATTCCCTTGTTGCCGCTGGTCTTCGCGTACACCGTCAGGCCGTCACCGGTGAGCAGGTCGCTGAGCGTCTCGGCGACCCGGCAGCAGTCGACGACGTCCGCGGGCGGGCCGGGGTCGAGGTCGAACACCAGCAGATCCGGTGGTTTCCGCGCGCCACGCGGGCCGACCGTCCATTGTGGAACGTGCAGTTCCAGCGCGGCGAGGTTCGCCGCCCACATCAGCGTCGGGAGGTCCGCGACCACCGGGTAGTCGAGCGTCTCCTCCCCGCCCCGGCGGCTGTGCTTGGTGAGCCGGGCGGTGCGCACCCAGTCGGGCACGTGCCGGGAGACGTTCTTCTCGTAGAACGGTTCGCCGTCGACACCGTCCGGGAACCGGCGGAACGTGGCGGCCCGATCGCGTAGATGCGGCAGCATGGCGGGGGCGACCCGGCGGTAGTAGTCGAGGACCTCGCGTTTGGTGAAACCGTGCGACGGATACAGCACCTTGTCCAGATTGGACAGCCCCAGCCGCCGTCCCTCGACCTCGACCGTTATCCGCTCCTCAGGCACCCTTCGACGATAGATCACCGGCGGCGTTTCCGGGGTACCGTGAGGCATGAGTACCGTGCCGGACGCGATCGCCCCGATGCTGGCGACCGACGGCGACCTGCCCACCGGCGGGTGGGGGTACGAATATAAATGGGACGGCTATCGCTGCTGCCTGCGGGTCGCGCGCGGCGGCGAGACGCGCCTGACCAGCCGTCGCGGCCTCGACATCACGGCGACGTACCCGGACGTGACCGGCGAAGCGCTCGATGGCCGTGAGGTGGTGCTCGACGGCGAGATCGTCGTCCTCGACGACAAAGGGCGGCCCAGCTTCCCGCTCTTGCAGACCCGGCACCTGCGCACTCCGGACGCGTCGCTGCTGGAACGCAGCCCGGTGCACTTTTTCGCCTTCGACGTGCTGCTTCTCGACGGTGAGAGCCTGCTCGACACGCCGTACGCCGCCCGCCGCGACCTGCTGACCTCCCTGGACGCCGGCGGCCGCGTCGTCATCCCGCCGGGGTACACCGACGACGACATCTCACCCGATCAGCTGCTGGAGGTCGTCCGGCAGCACGGCCTCGAAGGACTGATCGCGAAGAAGCTCGACAGCCACTACCACCCCGGCAAACGGACACGGCAGTGGATCAAGCGGGCACTGTGGCATGGCCAGGAGGTCGTGATCGGCGGGTGGCGCCCCGGCGAGGGACGGCGTTCGGGGACGCTCGGCGCGCTGCTGCTCGGCGCGCACGACGAGGCGGGCGAGCTGCGGTACATCGGCGATGTCGGGACCGGGTTCAGCGACAAGGTCCTCGACGACCTGTACGGCAGGCTCACCCCGCTGGAACGGAAGACGCCTCCTTTCGCCTCGGAGGTCCCGCGCGATCGGGCGCGGCGGGCGCGCTGGGTGGAGCCGGAGCTCGTCGGCGAGGTCGTGCACCGGAACTGGACCCCGGACGGACGGCTGCGGCACACGACCTGGCGGGGGCTGCGGGCGGACAAGACCCCCGGAGACGTCGTGCTTCCGGCTCACGGCTGACGGCGGCCGGGGCAACCCCCGTCGACGATCAGGCGTGTCCTCGACATGACCGAGGAGCGGACGGGCAGGCCGATGACCCGGCGGCAACGGCGAGCGGCACACCTGCGGCATTCGGCCCCTCCCGGGCACGAAGCCGCCTCGTCCCCGGCGGACGGTCGCCATCCGGTGGAGATCTCGATGTGGCGGCGCCATCAGCTGATCTGCGCGGCGGCCGCGGGCGCCTTGGGCTTCCTCGTCTTCGGAGTGATGCTCTGGGTCGGCATGAACGAGTACGGCCGATCCTGGGCAGGGAGCACCGAGTTCGTGATCGACCTGACCGCGTCGTCGGCGTCGGCGATCCTGGGCGTGGTGGCCGGCGTCGCGGCCGCGCGACAGGGCCGCCGGATCCGGCGGTTCGCGAAGACCACCTGGCTGAGCCGGACCGACGGCGTCGCGATCGAGGCGGCCACCCGGAGGCTGCGCGTATTGAGCCGGAACGCGGGACGGTTCGCCGCGTTCTGGGCGGTGACCTTCCTGGTCGCGGGCACGAGCGTCGGCATCGGCGCCGGTGTCTTCAACGGCTTCCAGGCGGCGGTGCATTTCCTCGCGATGGTGGTGGCCGTGTTCGCGGTTCCGATGAACGCGGCGGCGGCGCGAGGCTGGGCGAAAAGACACCGGGCGGTGCTGGAAACCGGCTGGCACCCCGCGAAATGGGTCACCGTCCGGAGGGAAGAGGACGGCTTCCTCGGACCGGCCGTGATCACCGTCGGGTTCGAGGACGGCAGCACGATCGAACTGCGGACGGTCGAGTCGACCTACCGTGCCCAGCACAAGGAAGGGCAGCGCCTGCTCGAAGCCTGGGTCGGCGGCACGGCCTCTTCGATGGTCGTCCTGTTCGAGCACGGCCGGTGGCGGCGAGACGCCTACCCCGTACCTGTGATCGCGCTCGGCGCACGGGTCCACTCGCACGACTGACGCCGTGTCCCCGGCGTGTCAGCGCCGTGGCGGTCCGGTGTCAGGGCGGTCGGCGATCGTTGCTTCACCAGCAAGAGATCACCACCACCGAGGGAGTCCCCATCATGTCCGTCTTCACCACGCCGTCGCCGATCACCGCCATCCTGACCACCGCCGGCGCCCGGGTGCGCGTCGCCGCCAGCGACCGCCCGGACACGGTGGTGCTCGTCGAGCCGATCGACGGCACGAGCAAGTCGGACGTGAAGGTCGCCGAGAACACCAAGGTCGACTTCGCCGGTGGCGAGCTCTCGATCGAGACGAAGAAGGCCGGCGGCAAGAGCGGATCAGTGGCGATCACGATCGAGGTGCCCACCGGTTCCAAACTGGTCCTGAACACGGCCTGGTCGGAGATCCTCGCCGAAGGCCGGTTCGGCGACTGCGAACTCGAGGTGGGATCGGGCCGGATCCAGGTCGACCGCGTCGCGGCGGTGCGAGGCAACGTGGCGGCGGGCGAGGTCGTCGTCCGGCACGTCTCCGGGACCGTGAACGTCGAGGGCGGCACGGCGGGACTGCGGATCGGCGAGGCCGAAGGCGCCGTCAAGTACGTGGGTGCCACCGGGAAGATCTGGATCGGGCACGCCCGGTCCAGCGTCGACCTCGCCGGTTCGAGCGGGAGCTTCGACATCGACCGCGCCGACGGCGACGTCATCGCGAAAGCGGCCAACTGCCCGATCCGCGTCGGACGGCTGTCGCACGGCGCGGCCCAGCTCGTGAACGCGTCCGGCGGCATCGAGGTCGGCATCGACGGGGACACCGCGTCGGTGGACGCCGAGAGCAAGAAGGGTTCGGTGCGCAACTCCTTCGCGGCGGGCGGCGAGGGCGGGGTCAAGGTGTACGCGCGCACTCGGCTTGACGACATCGTCGTTCAGCGCGCCGCCTGAGTTCTGTTGAGGGGTAAGGCAACCGTGCCGTGTCGCCTGTTTCCGAACCCCGTTCCCAATGTGGCATTGGAGACGCTGAGTGTCCCCAATGCCACATTGGGGACCATCCGCCCCCGAGACGCTCCGGGAATCAGCCGGCGAAACGGTCCAGCGCCTCCAGCTTCCAGCCGCGTTTCAGGTCGCTCGAATGATGTCCCGAGTCGTCGTCGATCAGCAGTTCCGCGCCGGGCCAGGCGCGGGCGAGTTCCCAGGCCGTGTCCACCGGGCAGCTCAGGTCCCGGCGCCCGTGGATCAGCACACCGGGAATGTCCTTCAACAGACCGGCGTCGCGGATCAGCGCGCCGGGTTCCAGCCAGGCCGCGTGGGAGTAGTAGTGCGTGACGATGCGCGCGAAGGCCAGTTCCCATTCGCCGATGGGACCATTGTGGACGGTCGCGCCGGGTTCGAGCGAAAGGACGGTGTCCTCCCAGGCGCACCAGGAACGAGCGGCCTCGGTGCGCACATCCGGGTCGGGATCCGCCATGAGCCGCGCGTAGGCGGCCACGAGGTCGCCGGTGAGATCACCGCGGAAGCGGGCCCATTCTTCGGGGAAGAACCGGCCGGCACCGTGATACAACCAGTCGATCTCGGAAGGACGTGTCGTGCTGATCGAGCTGACGATGATCTCCGTGACCCGCTCCGGAAAGCGTTCGGCGTAAGCGAGCGCGAGCGTCGTACCCCACGAACCGCCGGTGACGAGCCAGCGTTCGATGCCCAGGTGTTCTCGTAAACGTTCCATGTCGGCGACGAGATGCGCCGTCGTGTTGTGGCGCATGTCGGTCGCCGGATCGCTCGCGTGCGGGGTGCTGCGGCCGCAGCCTCGCTGGTCGAACAGCACGACGCGATAGCGGGCCGGGTCGAACATCCGCCGCATGCCCGGCGTGCAGCCCTGTCCCGGACCGCCGTGCAGCACGACCGCGGGTTTCCCGGCCGGGTTCCCGCAGGTCTCCCAGTGGACGCGGTTGCCGTCACCTACTTCGAGCAGCCCCTCGTCGTAAGGCTCGACGGGCGGATACAGGTCGATCATGAAGCCAGCCTAGACCGTCCGTGAGAGCGCGAAACACTTTCGCCGCAACGAAGTTCAGCACACCGGCCCTTTCTTCGCCGCGTCGGAAGGGGGAGATTCATCGATACCGGCGAAATCACCAGAAACGGAGAACCATGGCGCTTGACGGTATGAACTTCACCCTTGGCGTGGAAGAAGAGTTCGTCCTCTTGGACCCGTCGGACGGCTCGGTCGCGTTACGCGCGCCCGCTCTCCTCGAAAACCTCGCCCCCGAAACGGACGTCACCGGTGAGCTGATGCGGTTCCAGATCGAGACCGCGACCGGCATCTGCCACGGACTGGACGAAGTGCGCTCGGACCTGACCCGGCTGCGGGAGACCGTCGCGAAGGCGGCGGAGGCCGACGGCTGCCTGATGGTGGCGGCGGGGGTCCCGCCCGGTGACCTGCGGGGAGACGCGCTCACGCCCGAACCCCGGTACCGGCGGCTGGCCCAGGCGTTCCCCGAGCTGATCGACGCGGCGGGAACGTGCGCCTGCCACGTGCACGTCGGCTTGCCGTCGCGGGACGTCGGCGCGCGGGTCCTCGCCGGGCTGCGGCCGTGGCTCGCGCCGTTGCTGGCGCTCAGTGTCAACTCCCCGGTCGAGCACGGCGCCGATTCCGGATGGTCGAGCAGGCGCTTCCCGATCTGGGACCGGTGGCCGACGGCGAGACCGCCCGACGAATGGCCCGGCGCGGCCGCCTACGACCGGAGCATCCGGGACGCCTTGCGTCACGGCGCCGCGCTCGACGCGGCGGGCGTTTACTTCTACGCCCGCCTTTCCCCTCGCTATCGCACTGTGGAAGTACGGATCGCCGACGTCTGCCTGGCCGTCGACGACGCCGTACTCCTCGCGGCGCTGGTACGCGGGCTGGTCGCGACCTGCGCCGAGACCGCGGTACTGCCGCGAGCCCGCGGATCGCGGATCGGAGCGGCGCTGACGGCCGCCGCGCGCCGGGGCCTCGACGGGCCCGGCGTCGACGTCTTCACCGGTGAGGAGGCCGATCAGCGGGACCTGCTCGGCGAACTCGTCGCCTTCATCCGGCCCGCCCTCGACGCCGCCGGTGACACGGAGGACGTCGAACGAGGACTGGACTCGCTGTTCGAACACGGGACCGGCGCGGCGCGGCAACGCCGATTGCTCGCGGAAGCGGCTTCCCCGGGTGAATTCGCCGCGGATCTCGCCCACGCGACGATGAACGTGCCGACCCGGTGAGGCGGACCGGCGTCACAGCCAGCCGGACTCCCGCGCGATCCGCACCGCGTCGACCCGGTTGCGGGCGCTGAGTTTCGACACGATCGTCGTCAGGTAGTTCCGCACGGTACCGGCGGACAGGAACAGTTCCGCCGCGATCTCGGTCGGGTCGGAGCCGACCGACGCCAGCCGGAGCACCTCGATCTCGCGGGTGGTGAGCGGGCATTCCTCGCTGTCCCAGGCGGCGAGCGCGAGATCGCCGTCGACGACGCGCCTGCCGGCGGCGACCCCGCGGACCGCGTTGGCCAGCCTGTCGGCGGGTGCGTCCTTGCGAAGGAAACCGTTGACCTTCGCGGCCAACGCCCGCCGAAGGGTGCCGGGGCTGCCGAGCGAGGTGAGGATCAGCGTGCGCACTCCGGGCAGCTGCTCGTGCAGCTCGGCGGCCGCGGTGAGGCCGTCCTTGCCCGGCAGGTCGATGTCGATGAGCGCGATGTCGGGGCGCGCGGACTGGGCTAGCGGGAGGATCTCGTCACCGCTGGCGCATTCCGCGACGACCTCGATGTCGGCTTCCAGTCCGAGCAGCGCGACCAGGGCCCCACGGACAATGTGCATGTCCTCCGCCACCAGGACCTTGATCATCGACCCCATCTGCCTTTCGCCTGTGCCCGCCCCACGGGCCGACAATACTATCCTCACACAACCTTACCGCGAAATGGAAACCGGCCCTTGACCGCCGCGGGGGTCGCGGTCAAGGGCCGGTTCTGTGTTGCCGCGGGAATACGTTCTTCGGACCGCGCCAACACGGCCGGGTTGTTCCGGCGTGAATGCGCTACCAGGAATTTTGCGGCCTCCCACCAGGAAGATCCAGTGTTCGCACCACCGCCGACCTGTGCTTTTCGCATGGTCATCCCATGATGTGCGGCCTCCCCGGACACCTCACGGCGACCGTGAAATTTTCACGTCATCGCACACATGAATCCATATCCGCCGGTGAATCAAGCACTTCAGGAGAAGCGGCGGCGAACACTACTGTCGGAAACCGCAAAGCACGCCAGAATTCCTCGAGCGAAAGGACGGTACAATGGATGAGACTGTCCGGCGAGCCGTGGAGCGAGCCATTGCCGCCATGAACGAGAAACTGGGCGAAGAGCTCACTATCGACGACATCGCCCGCGCCGCGACGTTCAGCAAATTTCATTTCACCCGGGTGTTCCAGCAGGCCACCGGTGTCTCGCCTGGCAGGTTTCTCTCCGCGCTCCGGCTCGACGAGGCCAAGCGCCTGCTGCTGACGACCTCGATCACGGTCGCCGACATCAGCCACCGCGTGGGCTACAACAGTGTCGGCACCTTCAGCACCCGGTTCAGCGGCCGCGTCGGGCTCTCTCCTTCCGCGTACCGCCAGCAGGGCGGTTTCCAGCGCCGCCTGACGGGCGAACCTCGTCCCGGGACGAGGCCGGCGATCGTCCGCGGTTTCGTGTCGGCGCCGCCGGAGATCTCGCCCGGACTGGTCTTCGTCGGTCTTTTCCCGACACGCATCCCCGAGGGCGCGCCCGTGCGCTACACGGTCATCGACGCTCCCGGGGCCTACCAGCTGACCGATGTCCCGGAGGGCACCTGGCACCTCGTCGCGCACTGCGCGACCGGGCCGCTCACCCGCCGCGGCACCGGCTACACCGGGCACCACGGCCCGATCACCGTCGAGCCGGGCGTCACCGCGCGGCTGGCCGACCTGCGGGTGCGCCCGAAGCGCCTGTTCGACCCTCCGGTCCTGATCGCGCTGCCCGACCTGCGGTACCGCCCGGAGCCGGTCAAGCACGCGGCCTGACCCCGCTCCCGGGTGTCATGAGGGGTCCCCATCGGACGAAAAATGTCCGAAGGGGACCCCTCATGACATCCGCGGGACCTCAGGCGGACAGACGGCCCACCGAAGGCGCGAGACCCTCCCGGATGTTCCGCCGCCAGAGTTCATAGGCGGGCGTCCCGTCCGCGGCGTTCACGACGACCTCTGTCGAGTCGGCCAGGTCGACGGCCTCCTCGATGCTCAGCCCGGCGAGCGCCCGGGCGGCGCGGCGGGTGTGCGGGGGGACGAACGACGAGAACGTCCTCGCCTTCACCGCGAACACGACGCCGAGCCCCAGTTCGTCCTGATGCTCCCCCGCCGACTCGCGCAGCCTGGCCAGCCCGGGCTGGTCACAGCCGCCCGCGAAGGTCGAGGCCAGCCCGACCCCGGCCCACAGGTCCGGACGGCGTCCGGCGGGGAAGCGGTTCACCGCCGCCGCGACCTTCACCGGGTCGGCGCCGTTGATGAACCACAGCGCCCGCCCGATGCCCTGATCGCAGGCGCGGGGGAAGTACGCGGGGGCGTCCGCCCACGGGTACGGCTTGGGGACGAACTGCCCATCGACCCACTTGCGCGTGTCGAAGTACGCGCGGTCGAACGCGTAGCCGTCGACGGCCAGCCAGCTCATCGTCGGGTGGAACGGCACCCCGTCCAGGTCCGGCAGGACCTTCTTCCAGAGCGGCCGGGGCAGCCGGGCCATCGCGAACCCGATGCCGATGTAGGTCAGGAACACGTGCGGGAGGCCGGGACCGCTCATCAGTTCGGCCGTGCGGTCCTTCCGGCCGCCGGGCATGACGTCGAGGATGGTGAACGCCATCGCCGCGCCCTCGTAGGCGAAGCCACGCATCTCCTGCTCGACCATGTCCAGGCGCCGCTCGGCCTCCCACAGCGCCGGTCCGTGGATCCCCCATTCGAACCCGCACACCACCGCCTGCGGGATCGACTCCAGCCTGGCGGTCGCCGGCGTCGGCGGCACCCCGAAGCCGCGTCCCTCGAAACCGACCGAGGCCAGCGAAGGGGCGAACAGGGCCTGTCGGAGGGCACCCAGCAATGAGCTCATCACATACGTCCTTTGTGGATAGTGGCGGCTTCGCGCGAACTCGGCTCCCGCCGAGGAGACCACGTCGCGCTGGCCGCCCACTCGACGGCCGATCGAGGCAGGCGCCGGTACCGCCGAACAGTCGATCCCCACACTCCGACAATAAGGATTTCACCCGTTCGCCGGATGAATTCACCGGAGTGGAACGTACTCGACCAGGAATGGAAAGCACTCGTGGTGGCAATTTTACCGTCTCCTGGCCTGACACTGAGTAATCGATCGATAGCAGTTCTATGAACGTCGAACCTTTGCCATCACCGCAGCTCACCAGGGCACTGATCGCCCGCCCAGGTCGCCCGGAAAAGCACAACCTTGAATCGTGCGATTCAGATTCACTCTTCCGGGTTTGCTATGTACACTGAGAGTTAGCGCGTTTTGGGGGCATTTGGGGGAAGAGGAGGCCGGAGTGATCCGAGTCCTATTGGCCGAGGATATGCACATGGTCCGCGGTGCCTTGGTCGCTCTGCTGAACCTCGAACAGGACATAGAGGTCGTCGCGGAGGTCTGCTCGGGTGACAAGATCCTCCCGATGGCCGCGGAGTACCTCCCGGACGTCGCGATCATCGACATCGACCTGCCAGCCAAGGACGGACTCTCCGCCGCTTGCGAGCTCTACCAGCAACTTCCCGGCGTCCGCACGCTGATCCTCACCTCGCTCGGCCGCCCGGGCACCGTGCGCCGCGCGCTCGACGCGAAGGTCAACGGCTTCCTGCTCAAGGACGCGCCCGCCGACAAACTCGCCAACGCCGTCCGCTCGGTCGCCATCGGCCGCCGGGTGATCGACAGTGAACTCGCGTTGTCCGCGTGGGAAACGGAAGACTGTCCGCTGACCCCGCGGGAAGCCGAGATCCTCCGCCTCGCCGCGAACGGGCGCACGGTCGCCGACATCGCGGCGGAACTGTTCCTCTCACCGGGCACCGTGCGGAACTATCTCGCCACGGTGGTCACGAAACTCAACGCCCGCAACCGGGTCGACGCCATCCGCATCGCCACCGATTCCGACTGGCTCTGACCCACACCGCGTCTTCTCCTTTGCGGCAAAGGTTCCGCGACCCCCGGTCGTGACGATCGCATACGGCGCAACGGAGAAATCACGGTTCGCCGGTGTTTCCGGCACTGTCCCGGAGGTTCGGACTCTGTCACCGTCACAGAGGGGGAGTCCGCCGGAGGGGCAGGGGATGCACGCGATGACCATCGAACCGGGAGACTCGGCCGCCGCGCCGGTCGCCTCGAACCGAGAGCCGGACCCGGTGCGCGCGCGGCTGCTCGGACCGCTGGAACTGCACGCCGGCGGCGCCGATCGCGCGCCCACCACGCCGAAACTCCTGCAACTGCTGGCGATGCTGCTCATCCGTCCCGGGAAGACGGTGCACGTCGACTCCCTGGTCCACGAGCTGTGGAACGACGCTCCCCCGCGCAGTGTCCGCCGGACCCTGCACACCTACGTCCACCACCTCCGCCGTCACCTCGACCCCGGCGGCGACGGCGGGATCCTGGTCACCGGCCCGCCCGGGTTCCGGCTGGACGTCGATCCCGCCATGGTCGACGTGTCGGAGTTCCAGCGACTGCACCGGCTCGGGCGCGATCTGCTGGACGAAGGCGACAACACCGCCGCGGCGCAAGCGTTCCGTACCGCGCTGGACCTGTGGTCCGGTCCCCCACTGGCCAACATCCACTGTGGACCGACCCTGGCCGCGTACACCGTCTATCTGTTGGAGCACCGGCGCAACGCCCGTGACCTGTGGATCGAGGCCGAGATCCGGTCCGGGCGGCACCGGGAGATGCTCGGCGTGCTGCGCTCGCTAGCCACCGCGAACCCGTTCGACGAAACCCTGCACGGCCAGCTGATCCGCGCGCTGGGACTCAGCGGGCGGCGCAGCGACGCGCTGGCGGCCTACCACTGGCTGAGGACGCGACTCGAGGACGAGCTGGGGGTGGAACCCTGCGCCGAACTGCGAGAGCTGCACCGCGAACTGCTTTCCGAGGGAAACCCGATCCGCTGAACCAGCACCACCCCGCCACCAGATCAAGGAAGTTGAGGAGTCAAGCATGACCGCTCGCACCTACGGCCAGTTCTGCGGCCTCGCCCGCGCGCTCGAGATCATCGGGGAACGCTGGTCCCTCCTCATGATCCGCGACCTGCTGCTCGGCCCCAAACGTTTCGACGAACTCCAGCAGGGCCTGCCCAAGATCCCGACGAGCATCCTGTCGACCCGGCTCAACGAACTCGAACGGCACGGCGTCGTCCAGCGCCGGGTGCTCTCGCAGCTCGACGCGGGGGTGGTCTACGAGCTGACCGAGTACGGCAACGACCTCGACCAGATCGTGCTGCAACTGGGCCTGTGGGGCGCCCGTTCGCTCACCGAACCGGCGGCGGACGACCTGTTCACCCTCGACGCCGCCATCCTGTCGCTGTACACGACGTTCCAGCCGGACGCGGCACGCGGCGTCCGGCGCGCTTTCGAGCTGCGCTACGGCGACCAGATGATCGTCCACGCGGTGGTCGAGGACGGCGCGATCACCGCGGGTGAGGGCACGCATCCGGACCCGGACCTGGTCATCGAGCCGCGCGGCCCGGTCATGCTCAAGCTGCTGAACGGCGAGCTGGACGCCACGAGCGCGCTCACCTGCGGCGCTGTCGCCATCAAGGGCGACCCGGCGATGCTGGACCTGTTCACCCGGCTGTTCCACATCCCCTCGGCCCCGTCGAAGGTCGAAGGGCTCCTCACGCACTGAAGGCGCCTCCGTGGCGGGACCGGGCGACCGGTCCCGCACGGTCACTCGAAGCGCGAGGTGTCGCCGGCGCCCCGGCGCACGATCTCCGGTTCGCCCGACGAGAAGTCGATGACCGTGGTGGGCTCGACCCCGCAGTCGCCGGAGTCGATCACCGCGTCCACCACGTGTTCCAGATGTTCCTTGATGTCCCAGCCCTGGGTCATCGGCTCCTCCTGGTCGGGCAGCAGCAGCGTGCTCGACAGCAGCGGTTCGCCGAGTTCGCCCAGCAGCGCCTGGGTGACCACGTGGTCCGGGATGCGCACGCCGACGGTCTTCTTCTTGGCGTGCAGCAGACGGCGCGGAACCTCCTTGGTGGCCGGGAGGATGAACGTGTAGCTGCCCGGCGTGGACGCCTTGACCGCGCGGAAGACCGCGTTGTCCACGTGCACGAACTGCCCCAGCTGGGCGAAGTCCTGGCACACCAGGGTGAAATGGTGGCGGTCGTCCAGTTTGCGGATGCTCCGGATGCGGTCGATGCCCTGTTTGTTCCCCAGCTGGCAGCCGAGGGCGAAACAGGAGTCCGTCGGATACGCGATGAGCCCGTCCTCGCGCAGGATGTCGACGACCTGTCCGATCGCGCGCCGCTGCGGATTTTCCGGATGTACGTCGAAATACCTGGCCATGCGCCGAGCTTAGGGCCAGTGGCCCTCGCCCGCCGCGAGAGCCCGCCCGGCGTGGCGTACGCGGTGGCGTACACAATGGAATCCCGGAACCGCCCATGTCTTCCATCGTGGCGTGTTCCGCGATCCTCCGCGTGGGCCGAATGTCCCACACTCGCACGGGTGAGCATGGTGATTTTCCCTGTCCCCGGAGGGAAAACTTCTCCTCGATCCGCCTCTTCCCCTCCTCGAAAGCGGCAACCCGGGTAACGAACATGGGTTACGATCCGAATCACACCGCGATGGAGGTCGCGCGGCGGCCTCCGCCGCGAGGGCCGCACGACAAGGATCAAGACGTCTTCCGTTACCACTGGGGTGCCTGTGCCGGAACAGCTCGCGGTGACCGCCGAACCTCTGGGTACCGCCGGGATCGACCGGCGCCCCCGGAGAGCACTGCTCCTCGCCGGGCTGATCATCACCGTCGTCTTCGTCAACTCCTGCCTGTTCGGTCTCCTCGCGGTGCTCCTGCGACCCGGGGTGGACTTCTGGCAGGGCCTGCTGGCGGTGCTGTACGTCGCGCCCGTGCTGGCGATCCAGCTGCTGTTCTTCAGCCGTCCGGCGGTCCGCCTGGACACCAGGCTCGCGAAGGCCATGCTGGTGATCCAAGCGTGCCTCGCCTATCTGCCGACACTGCACTTCGACGCGGCGCTGAGCTCGCTGACCACCCTCGCGGCGGGCAGCGCGCTGCTCCTGTTCCGGCCACGGACCGGCTGGACGGTGTTCGCCGTGTTCATGGCGGGGACGACGTGGATCCTGTGGACCTACGACGACACCTGGCTCGGCGCGATCTTCGACATCATCACCGCGATCTTCTACGCGCTGGTCGTCTACCTGCTGACCTGGCTCGCGAGGCTGGTCACCGAGCTGCACCAGGCCAGGACCGAACTGGCGAGGCGGGCCGTGGCCGAGCAGCGGCTGGCCTTCGCGAGGGACCTGCACGACCTGCTCGGGCTCAGCCTGTCCGCGATCGCGCTCAAGGGCGAGCTGGTGCACCGGCTGCTGCGCAAGTCGCTGGACCGGGCGCGTGAGGAACTCGCCGAGATCACCGGGATCGCGCAGCGGACGCTGTCCGACGTGCGGTCGGTGGCCCGGGGGTACCGGGAGCTGTCGCTCGACAAGGAATCGCGGACCGCGGTGTCGCTGCTCTCGGCGTCGAACGTGGCGGTGCGGCTGGACCTCGAGCAGGTCAAACTGCCGGTGAAGCTGCGCACGCTGCTGGCGAAGGTGCTGCGGGAGGGCGTCACGAACGTGCTCCGCTACACCGGCGTCGAGCAGTGCGAGATCACCGTGCGCGAGAGCGCGGGCCGGGTCGTGCTGGAGATCGTCCACGACGGAAGCGCGCACGAAGACGTCCCGGCCGAAACGGCCGAGAGCCTGCGCGAGGTGACCGCGGAGGTCTCCGGGCACGGCGGGACGCTGTGCGCTGGCCCCGACGCGGCGGGCCGGTGGCGGCTGCAAGCGGAGCTCCCGGTGCCCGACCAGGCCGAACCCACCGAGACCGCGCTGGCCCAGGCGTCCGACCACTGGTCCCGGATCGACGCCAGGAACGTCCAATGGACGCTGACGGCGGTCTTCATCCTCTTCGGCCTGTCCGCGATGGCCCGCGCCTTCATGCTGACCGGGTACGCCGACCTGTGGACCGCGCTCACCCAGGACACCTGGTACATCGCGTTCACCGCCGGCTACCTCATCGCGCTGGTCACCCTGCAACTGTCCTATTTCGCCCGGCCGAACGTCCGGCTGCGCTCACGGCAGAGTTACGCGCTGCTGCTCGTCCAGGCCTGTCTGACCTTCCTGCCGCTGATCCCGCTCGGGAGCACCTGGGTGAGCCTGCCCAGCCTGTTCGCCGGTACCGCGCTGCTGGTGCTGCCGCCGCTGCTGGGATGGTCGGCGTTCGCCCTCACCGCCGCCAGCGTGGTGCTGGTCCGGTTCGAATACGGCACCGACTTCATCGGCGCCTTCTACAGCTTCGCGTCCATCCTGAACACGGGCCTGATGGTCTTCGGTCTCATCTGGCTGATCCGGCTCGTGACCGAACTGGGCGAGACCAGGAAGCGGCTCGCCGAGGTCGCGGTCGCGGAGGAGCGGCTCCGGTTCGCCCGCGACCTGCACGACCTGCTGGGGATGAGCCTGTCGGCGATCGCCCTCAAGAGCGAGCTGACCAGCCGGATCATGGACATCGACACCACGCGTGCCTCCGACGAGCTGCTGGAGATCCTCGGGCTGACCCGGCAGGCGCTGACCGACGTACGCTCGGTGGCGAGCGGCTACCGCGAACTGTCGCTGGATCAGGAGTCCCGGTCGGCACAGGCGGTCCTGGTGGCCGCCGACGTCCAGGTGCGGCTGGAGATCGAGCACGAGGACCTGCCGGCGACGGTGCGGACGGTGCTGGCCGTGGTGCTGCGTGAGGGCGTGACGAATGTATTGCGGCACAGCAAGGTCGAACGCTGCGAGATCGCCGTGCGGCGGATCGGCGACGGGGTCGCGCTGGACATCGTCAACGACGGCGTCGAAAACGGGCGGCCGAAGCCGGAGCAGCCGGTGCGGGTCGAGGCCGCGGGCAGCGGCATCACGAACATGTCCGACCGGGTCGCCGGGCTGGGCGGCGAACTGACCGCGGGGGTCGAGGCGGACGGGCGGTTCCGGCTGCGCGCGGTGGTGCCCGTCTAGCTCGCGGTCAGATCCAGCCGGACTCTTTGGCGATGCGGATCGCGTCGACCCGGTTGCGAGCGTTGAGCTTCGAAACGATGGTGGTCAGGTAGTTCCGCACGGTTCCGGTGGAGAGAAAGGCTTTCGCCGCGACCTCCAGGGTGTCGCGGCCTTCCGCGGTCAGCCGCAGGACGTCGATCTCTCGCGGGGTCAGCGGGCATTCCACGGTGTCCCAGGCGGCGAGCGCCAGATCGCCGTCGACCATCCGCCGTCCGGCCGCGACCCCGCGCACGGCGCTGGCGAGTTTCTCCGCGGGCGCGTCCTTCAACAGGAACCCGTTCACTTTGGCGGCCAGGGCCCGGCGGAGCGTCCCGGGCCTGCCGAGGCTGGTCAAGATCAGCGTCCTGACCTCGGGGAGCTGTTCGTGGAGTTCCGTGGCCGCGGTGAGCCCGTCCTTACCGGGCAGATCGATGTCGATGATCGCGACCTGCGCGCGAGAAGTCCTGGCGGAGGTGAGGATCTCGTCTCCGGACGCCACTTCGGACACCACTTCGATATCCGGTTCCAACCGCAGCAGCGCGACGAGCGCTCCCCTGACGATGTGCATGTCTTCGGCCACGAGAACTCTGATCACCATCGCGTCGCCCCCTTTTCGAGCACGCCCCCGCGCCCCAACATAAACACGCCCGCACGGAACGCGTTCCACCGTTCGGGTGGTGAGTCGGCTTGGTCCACTTCGAAGGCGTTACGGCAAACGAGTCACACGGCTACGGATTCCGTACTCGGTCGGTGACTTTCCGTCGTCCTGGCTGGGATCCGCACCGCGAGGAGCGCCGCGGCCGCGAGCACGACCGCCAGCACGAGGAACGTGGTGCGTGCCGCGGCGAGTTCGCCGTCGGCGAGACCGGCCTGGAACAGCACGCCCGAGACGGCGGCCCCGAGCGCCGATCCGACGTGGCGCGCGGTGTTGAGCACGCCCGACGCGGCACCGACGGTGTCCGGCGGGATGGCGCGGAGCGCCTCGGTCGTCGCGGGCGCGATCGCGAGACCCTGTCCGACGCCGACGGCGATCAGCGGAGCGAGGAAGACCGCGGCCGTCGAGGTCTCGTCCGGCAGCAACGCCGTCGCGGCCACGCCCGCCGCGTACAAGGCCAGGCCGCCCACGAGCAGCCAGCGGCCGCCGAACCGGTCGGCCAGCCGCCCCGCGACCGGGGCGACCGCGCTGAGCGCCAGCGTCCACGGCAACGCGGCCACGCCCGACATCAGCGGGCTCATCCCGAGCAGGTTCTGGGTCAGGAGCACGAAGACCAGCAGGAAACCGGCGATCGAGAACGCCGTCGCACCGGTGAGCACGGTGGCGATCCGGTAGCCGCGGTCGCGGTAGAGCCCCAGCGGGATCAGGGGATCCTTTCTCCCCCGCTCCCAGAGGACGAACGCGGTCAGCGCGACGATCGCGACGGCGAAGCCCTCGACCGTCCCCGCCTTCTCGATGAGCCCGTAGACGACGCCGACCAGGCCGGCGGTCACCAGCAGCACGCCGACGACGTCGAAGCGGTGCGGTCTGCCGGTCCGCGCGTCCGGCACCACCCGCAGCGCGAGGACGATTCCGGCGAGGCCGACCGGGACGTTGAGCAGGAACACCGACTGCCAGCCGAATTCGGTGACCAGCAGCCCGCCGAGGGTGGGCCCGCTGATGGCGGCGATCCCGGCGACGGCGGTGAACAGGCCGAACGCGGCACCGCGCCGGGCGGGCGGGAAGATCGCCGCGATCAGCACGAACGCCTGCGGGCTCAGGATCGCCGCGCCGATCCCCTGCGCGACACGGGCGGCGATGAGCCAGGCCGGGTCGTCCGCCAGGCCGCAGAGCGCGGAGGCGAGGGTGAACACCGCGAGCCCCAGTACGAACAGCCGCCGCGGCCCTGCCAGGTCACCGAGCCTGCCGAAGAAGACCAGCAGCGAAGCCAGTGCCAGCAGGTAGCCGTTGAGGATCCAGAGGATCTCGCCGATCCCGACGTCGAGCCGGGTCATCAGGTCGGGCACGGCGGTGTTGACGATGGTGGTGTCCAGCAACACGAGGAAATTCGCGATACAGAGCACGCCGAGGACGCGCCATGGATTCGGCCCGGCTGTGCTCATCACGGTTCCCTCCCACGCGCGAAACCGGCCGTTTCCCGCCATCGGGAAACGGCCGGCCGGGGCTCCTTCAGCTCGCCTCCGCCAGCGGCGGAGCGGTACAACAGGCGCCGGTGAAACAGTTGAAGGCTTCACCACGCGACTTGTTGGTCCAGTGGTCGAAACGGTCGATGACCAGCTCCACCTGGTCCCCCGCGGTACCGGTGTCGATTCCCTGGACGGCGAAGAGCGAGCGGACGTTGTCGGTCACAGCGTTCTTCATCGAGTGGCTCCCAGACGTTTCGGCGGTTTTCCTTCGATGAGGAAATCGTGCTCGCGGGGCCTGTTCGCGGCCAGTGGCATGCATCACCGTGAAGATGTGCTTTTCGCCTACGCCAGAAGGTTGGGGTCGGCTACTCCACTTCCGCGATCATGGACGTCGAACGGAGTAGTGGAGGCCGTTTTCGATTACGGAACGTGTCTGACTGAGCCTTTGGGGGCATGGTGACCGCTTGTGGTCACCATGCCGATTTCATCACCTGGATGGCGTAGTCATCCGGCGAGCAGGCGCGCCAGGCCGGCGTACCCGCCCTCCTTCAACCGGACGCCCGAGGTCTGCGCGTAAGCGGCGTCGGCGCGGATCCCGAGCCCCTCGACCATCCGGTTCATGAAGTTGAACAAGGCGCACACGAGTACGGCGTCGTGCAGCGCGCTTTCGTCCCAGCCCGCCGCGAAGACGGCTTCGGCGTCTTCGTCGGTCACCTGGGACGGCGTGCGCGTCAGCTTGCCCACATAGGCCAGCACGGGCTTCATGCGCGCGTCCACGGGCGAGGAGTCGAGATCGGCCAGCGCGGCCGCCAGAAGTCCTTCCGGCACACCGAAAGCCTCCGCGGTGACGGTGTGGACCCCATGGCAGTAACGGCAATCGTTGACGCCGGAGACGTAGGCCGCGATGAGTTCCCGCTGCCCCGCGTCGAACGCCGACGGCGCCCGCATGATCAGTTCGTGGAAGTCCAGCAGTTTCGACGCGGGGGCGGGGAACTTCTGGAAGACCTGGAGCAAGGTGGCGTCAGTCGGCAAAGACCCGAGATAGGACATCGTGTGTACCGCTCCCCTTTTCCGGTGCCCGCCCGTGCCGGGCGGACTTCGCCAAGTCGTCGATGTCGTCGCGACGCAGCCAGCAGGCCGCGAGGCACGCCACCGACGCCGGTCCCAGCCCGGTCACCGTGGCGGTGACCCGCGCGGTGGTGTGTTCCCATTCTCGGCGCAGGGAACCGGCCGCCGTCATCTCCGGACCTGCTTCGATCAGCGGGCGGACGGCGCGCCAGCGCAGGATCCCGGCTTCGGCCAGCGCTTCGGTGCTCAGGTCGAGCGCGTCGTGCCGGGCCTGGTCCACGGCGAGGGCGACCAGCGCGGGCTCGTCGGCCAGCCGCGCGAGCCCGACACCGGCGAGCAGCCGCTCGGCGTCCAGGCCCATCAGGATCACCCCGGCCTCGGTCGAGGGGGCGTCGTCGATCGAGGGCAGGGTGAACCGGGAGTCGTAGGGCTCAGACACGGACGTGGTCCTTCGTGGCCGTGCGCAGCGGGGCGTCCCGGCGCAGGTTCTCGGCGACGGTGG
>NZ_NMQT01000009.1 GCF_002234405.1 Amycolatopsis thailandensis
CTCATTGCCACTCACGACCCCCTCGCCAAAGGTGCATGCCAGCATGAAACGGACATTCTACAGCCGGAAAGTGTCCCTTGTGGACAGATGAACCCAAGTCCGTGAAGGCCTCCT
Source organism: Amycolatopsis thailandensis (assembly GCF_002234405.1). GTDB lineage: Bacteria > Actinomycetota > Actinomycetes > Mycobacteriales > Pseudonocardiaceae > Amycolatopsis > Amycolatopsis thailandensis. The sequence continues at coordinate 115 of NZ_NMQT01000009.1, forward strand.
TGAGGGACCCAGAGTCCCTCAAGGAGGCATTCACGGACGGGCACTCAGGGCTTGCGGCCTCATGAGTGGCGGACACCATCGCGGGGAAAGCGCCCTTCAGCTCCCAGCTACGAAAGGGTTTCGGCGACCTTCGTGAGTGTCGCGGCATCGCCCCGCAGAAGCAGCGTGGTCACCACGGTCTCCTCCCACGCGGCCAGTTCGTCACGGATCTTCTCCGCCGGTCCGATCAGCGACGTGTCCTCCACCAGCGACGTCGGGATCGCGGCGGTCGCCTCGTCCTTCCGGCCCGCCAGGTACAGCTCCTGAACCTTGTCGGCGACGTCCTCGTACCCCATCCGGGCGAAGACGTCGTGATGGAAGTTGACCGATTTCGCGCCCATGCCGCCGATGTAGAGCGCGAGCGACGGCTTGATCCAGCTCGCGGCCTCCTCGACGTCGTCGTGGACGAGCACCGGCACGGACGCGGCGACCTCGAAGTCGTCGAAGCCGTGCCTGGCACCGGGGCGCGAGAAGCCTTCTTGCAGCGCTGTCCGGTAGAAACCGTCGCTCTTGGGCGAAAAGAACAGCGGGAGCCAGCCGTCGCAGATCTCCGCCGAAAGCGCCACGTTCTTCGGCCCTTCCGCGGCGAGGAAGATCGGGATCTCCTTGCGGAACGGGTGCACCGTGGACTTCAGCGCCTTCCCCAGCCCCGTCCCACCTTGCAGCGGCAACTGGAAATGCCGACCGTCGTGGGTCACCGGCGCCTCCCGCGCGACGACCTTCCGCACGATGTCGACGTACTCGCGGGTGCGCGCCAGCGGCTTCGGATACGGCTGCCCGTACCACCCCTCGACCACCTGCGGTCCGGACGCGCCGAGCCCGAGCACGAACCGGCCGCCGGACAGGTGGTCCAGCGTCAGCGCGTGCATGCCCGTCGCCGTCGGGGTGCGCGCCGACATCTGGACGATGTTGGTGCCGAGCTTGATCCGGCTCGTGGACGCGCCCCACCAGGCGAGCGGGGTGAACGCGTCCGAGCCGTAGCCCTCGGCGGTCCACACGGAATCGAAGCCGAGTTCTTCGGCCCGCAACACCGCGTCCAGCGCGCCTTCCGGCGGGGCGGAGGACCAGTAACCGAGGTGGTAACCAAGCTTCATCGAGGCTCCTAATCAGACGTTCGGTGAGTAGTGCTCGGGTTTGCCCCGCTCCGAAAGCGGCGGAAGGTTCCTCGCCGGAGTCTCGACCAACGGCGCGTCCGGGGCCAGTTCGCCACGCTCACGACGCCAGCCCGCCCTGGCCCGAGGGTGGTAGCGGCGGTCTCGCGGGACCAGCTTGAACGCCGCGTTGATCAGCTTCCCGACCCGCCGGTGCCGTCGCTCGTCGCGATCGGTCCAGGTGTAGCCGAGCAGTTCGCGGATCGGCGGGTCGTACAACCCGACCGTCAGCCAGACGAAGTTCCGCGCCACCTGCCCGCCCACGAGGTTCCACGCGAAATCCGGCAGCCACGGCAGGAAATGCGGCTTCGCGAGGTCCTTGATCTCCAGCACGTCGCGCGTGGCCTTGTTGTCCTCCAGGACGTCCTCGCACATCCGCTTCCAGTACAGCTGGAAGTCCTCCCACGTCCGGGGCACCGGGCGCATGCTCATGCCGTACATCTCGTACCACTGCACGTGCTCGTCGAACAGCTTCCGCTTCTCGGCCTCGCCGATGCCGCCGACGAAGTTGTCGGCGATGAGGATGGCGCTCATGAAGAACGTCGAATGCGCCCAGTAGAAGGTGTCCGGGTTGAGCGCGTGGTAGCGCCGCCCGTGTTTGTCGACGCCCTTGATCCGATCGTGGTAGCCGCGCACCTCCAACGCCGTCTGTTGGGCGCGCGGGCCGTCGTAGATGACTCCCCCGATCGGGTACAGCGAGCGGAACAGCCGCTGCCAGCGCTCCTCGAAGAACCGCGAGTGTTCCTCCACGCCCGCGCCCAGTTCGGGGTGCATGTTCTGCATGGACCCGGCCCAGAGCGCGATGAGCAGCCCTCGCCAATCGCCGAAGTACTTCCAGGTCAGCGAATCCGGTCCCAGCGGCCGCGGCTGTGTCATCCCCGGTCTCCTCAATGAGCTGGTTAAATTGACCACAACTGTTGTCAGGTTAAAGTTGACAACAGCCGTAGTCAACTGTTGCATTCAGGACGAGGAGCCGATCATGGCCGGCCGGAGCTGGGCAGGCACGACCCTGGACGACCGCAAGGCCGCGCGACGGGAACAGCTCGTCGAGGCGGGACTCGACCTGCTCGGCACCCAGGGCAGTGCCGGGGTGAGCGTCCGCGCGGTCTGCCGTCACGCCAAGCTGACCGAGCGGTACTTCTACGAGAGTTTCACCGACCGCGAGGAACTGGTCGTCGCGGTCTACGAGCACATCGGCGAGCAGGCGCGGCAAGCGCTGGTCGACGCCGTCAGCCACACGGCCGAACCCGCCGAACGGGCGAAGGCCGCCGTCCGCGCCTTCGTCGGATTGATGCTCGACGACCCGCGCAAGGGCCGCGTGCTGCTGCTCGCGCCGATCACCGATCCCGCGCTGACCACCCGCGGGATCGCGCTCCTCCCCTCCTTCGCCGAACTGGTCAGCGGGCAGTTGTCCCACGGTGACGCGGCGGAACGGCAGATGACGTCGATCGGGCTGGTCGGCGCGCTGAGCAACGTCTTCATCGCCTACCTCGACGGCTCGCTCAAGGTGAGCCGCGACCGCCTGATCGACCATTGCGTCCGCCTCGTGCTCGGGGCCGACCGTCAACCCTGATCGCGTTCGGCGACCAGCTGAAGAGCGATGTCGATGATCATGTCCTCCTGTCCGCCCACGTACTTCGCGGCGCCGACGCGGTAGAGGATTTCGTGCGCCGGGACGTCGTAGCGCTCGGCGGCACGCTCCGCGTGCAGCAGGAAACTCGAGTACACGCCCGCGAAACCCTGCACGATCGACGACCGGTCCATCACCGGCAGCCGGGTGATGTAGGGCTTCACGACGTTCTCGGCGGCGTCCATCAGCACGTCCTTGTCGACGCCGGTGCGGATCCCGAGCCGTTCGAACGTCGCCGCGAGGACCTCGGTCGGCGAGTTGCCCGCACCGGCCCCGAGCGCCACCAGCGAACCGTCGATCTGCCGGGCACCGGCCCGATACGCGAGCACCGAGTTCGCGACGCCGAAGCTCAGGTTCTGGTGCCCGTGGTAGCCGACCTGCGCCTCGTCGCCGAATTCCGCCACGAGCGCGGCGACGCGTTCGCCCGCGTCCTCCAGGATCAACGCCCCGGCGGAATCGACGACGTACACGCACTGGCATCCGGCGTCGACCATGATCCTGCCCTGCTTCGCCAGCGCTTCCGGCGTAGACATGTGGGACAGCATCAGGAATCCGACCGTCTCCAGCCCGAGCTCCCGCGCCGCGCCGAAGTGCTGGACGGAGACGTCGGCCTCGGTGCAGTGGGTCGCGATCCGGACCGCGCCCGCGCCGAGATCGGCCGCCACCTTCAGGTCGCCGACCGTGCCGAGGCCGGGCAGGAGCAGTACCGCGATCTTCGCCCGTCGTGCCTCGTCGACCGCCGCGGCGATCAGCTTCCGCTCGTCGACCAGGGAGAACCCGTAGTTGAACGTCGAGCCGCCGAGCCCGTCGCCGTGACTGACCTCGATCAGCGAGACCCCGCCGTCGTCCAGCGCCCGGACGGTGTCGCGCACGTTCTTCTCGGTGAACTGGTGCGCCATGGCGTGGCTGCCGTCGCGCAGGCTGGTGTCGACCAGCCGGACCTCACGGTCGATCCCGTCCCACTTCACGCCGCCACCTCCTGGGTCGCCAGCAGCTCGCCGACGCGGGCGGCCGCGGCCGTCATGATGTCGAGGTTCCCGGCGTACTTCGGCAGGAAGTCCCCGTTCCCGGCGACCTCGAGGAACACCGCGACCCGTGCCTGCCCGCTCCAGCCCGGCCGGGGCGGGTCGTACTGCGGATCCGCTTTGAGCGTGTAGCCCGGCACGTAGGCCTGGACGGTCTCGACCATCCGGTGGACGGATTCGGTCACCGCGGCGAAGTCCGCGTCCGGGTCGATCGCGCAGAACACCGTGTCGCGCATGATCATCGGCGGTTCGACGGGGTTGATGATGATGATCGCCTTGCCGCGGCTCGCTCCCCCGACCAGTTCGATCCCGCGCGCCGTCGTCGCGGTGAACTCGTCGATGTTCGCCCGCGTGCCCGGCCCGGCCGACCGCGACGAGACGGACGCGACGATCTCGGCGTAGGGCACCGGCGTCACCCGGGACACCGCGTGCACGATCGGGATCGTGGCCTGGCCGCCGCAGGTGATGAGGTTGACGTTCGGCACGTCCAGCCGTTCCGGCAGGCCGACGGCGGGGCAGGTGAACGGGCCGACCGCGGCCGGGGTCAGGTCGATCGCGCGGATCCCCGCGGCGGCGTAGCGCGGCGCGTTCGCCAGATGCGCCTTCGCCGAAGTGGCTTCGAAGACCAGGTCCGGCAGCTCGTCGCGGGACAGCAGCCAGTCGACGCCGCCGGCGGAGGTCTCCAGCCCCAGCTCGGCCGCCTTCGCCAGCCCGTCCGACTCGGGGTCCACGCCGACCATGTACCGCACCTCGACGTGATCGCTGCGCCTCAGCTTCGCGAGCAGGTCGGTGCCGATGTTCCCGGGACCGACGATCGCGGCCACCGCTTTCCGTTGCGCCATGTCAGGTGACGCTCCCCGAGCGGATAGGGCACACTCAACCCATGCGTGCCGCTGGGCGGAACGACGACCCGGAACGAACCGGAGCGGACGGCCTCGTGGCCGCCCGCGTCACCGCGCTGCTCTCCGCCTTCCGTCCGGGCGACGACGCGCTCGGCGTCTCCGAGCTCTCGCGGCGGACCGGGCTGGCGAAGTCGACCGTCCACCGGCTCACCGGGCACCTGGTCGCGACCGGACTGCTCGAACGCGAGGGCGCGGCACTGCGGCTCGGGCTGAAACTGTTCGAGATCGGCCAACTGGCGGTGCGGCGCCGCGGACTGGTCGAAGCGGCGCGTCCGTATCTCGCCGATCTCCGCGAGGCGACCCGGAACACCGTGCATCTCGCGGTGCTGGAAGGCACCGAGGTCGTCTATCTCGACATTCTCCGGGGACCCGACGCGCCGTCGTTGCCGTCCCGGATCGGCGGCCGTTTTCCCGCGCACGCCACCGGTGTCGGAAAGGCCATTCTCGCGTTTTCCCCGGATTCCGTGGTGACAGAGGTGATCGACGCGGGATTGCCCAGGGTCAGCGTCCGGACGATCACCGCCGCCGGCCTGTTGCGGCGCCAGCTCGCGAAGGTCCGCGACGAGGGAATCGCGTTGGAGCGCGAGGAATCCGGTGTCGGCGTCGTCTGCGCCGCGAGCCCTTTGCTCGACTCACAAGGCGTCGCGGTGGCGGCCTTGTCGATCTCCGGCTGGGCGAATCGCATGCACACCAACCGGGTCGCGCCCGCGGTCCGGACCGCCGCATTGGCGCTCTCTCGTACCCTGTAAGAAACTATCCGTTGATTTTCACGTGATCGAAAGAATGTCGTCAATTCAGCCGTGTCCACCGCGAATTTCCGGGGCTACGCTTCGCGAGTGGTTCCCGTCGATGTCAACGGACGCCGCCTGGTAGGGACGGCCGCCATCCGGCTGCTGTCGATCGACGTCGTGCTCACGCTTCTCGTGATCACCGGTGGCGCGCGCGTGCTCAACCTGGCCTCACCGACGCCGTCTCCCGCCACCGAGCCGGCGACGGTCGCGCATGTCTTCGCCTTGAGTCACCTCACTTCCTTCACTGACACCGGCGTCACCGGGACGTCGCCGTTCGGCTGGGCGCAGCTGGCCGGGTACGCGCTGCTCTCGCGGACGTTCGACCGGACCACCGTCCCGGTCATGGCGGTCCGCGAGACGACGGTGCTCGCGGCCGTGCTGTGCGCGGTCCTGCTGTGGCTCCTCGCGCGACGGCTGGGGCTGCCGTTCTGGGCGGCCACCATGGCGGTCGTGCTGATGGCGGTGTCGCCGCTCGCGATCGGGATGCAGCGGGTGGTGCTCGTCGAGCATCTCGCGGTCGCCTGGATCCTCGCCGCGCTCGTCCTCGCCGCGACACGGCGTGATCGGGCGCGGCCGTGGCACGACGTCCTCGTCGCGGTGTGCCTTCTCGCGGGTGTCCTCACGTCGCCACTGGCCCTGCTCGCGCTGCCGGCGGCGGGCTGGCTGCTCGCCCGGCGGCGGGAGGCGTCCCGCGTCGCGTTCACCGCCGTGGTGTTCACGCTCGGGCTCGGTATTGCTTTCGGCCCGGCCGGTCCGGTGCTGCGTCCGGAGCTGCCCGGGCCGCGTCCGCCGGGCATCGCCGACTGGGTCGTGCTGGACCCCGTGTTCGTCGTGCTGTCGATGGTCGCGATCGTCGCCGGGATGGTCCTGCCCCGGACACGGCCGCTCGCCGTTTCGGCGTTGCTGATCGCCGCCGTCCTCGCTTTCCCCGCGATCCCCGTCGAACTCCCGCTCGCGCTGTTGATCCCGCTGACGCCGCTGCTCGTCGCCGAAGTCGCGGCCACGGTCGCGGCGGGCGCCCCGGCCGCCGGTCATCGCCTGGTCCCGGCTCGCCGTCCCCTGCCCGCCATCGTGCTGGCGACGGTGCTGACCCTCGTCTCCGTGGCGGGCTGGGCGCACGGATTCGGCAGGCTGGCGCCGGGACCGTCCGCCGAGGCCTCGCTCACCCAGGCGCGGGAATGGTTACAGGACAACGCTTCCGGCGCCGTCGTCCTGGTCGACGACGCGAGCTGGACCGAACTCGCCGCGGACGGCTGGCCGACCGGTTCCCTGATCCCGGTCGGCTCGTGCGCGGTCACCTGCGCTGTCCCGGAATGGGCGGTACTGACCGCTTCCGGACAGCGCGAACAGGCGCGTTTCCCCGCCGCGGCCGCGGTTCTCGTCGGTGGCACCAAAGTCGCCGTCTTCGGTTTCGGTGAGGACACCGTCACCGTCTCCCGCTTCGGCGAGCCTCCGGATTCACCCGGTGAGACCGAGGAATCCGGAGCACGTTCGCGTGCCGGTGCGGCCTTGGCGGCCTCGGAGCGGATCCAGTGCGAAGGGCGCACCCGGGACGCGCTGATCGCGGGCGAGGCCGATCCCCGGCTGATCGCCACCGCCGCCGCGCTCGCCACCCTCCATCCGATCCGGCTGGTCGATTTTCCCTCCGTGCCAAGCGAAGCCGCCGCCGGTCAGCCGCTGCGCCGGCTGGTCGTCTCCGGTAACGACGAAGCCGCCATCGCCGACTTCTTCACCGGTCAGCGCGCCACGTTCCAGCCCGCGTCCGTCACCCGGGTGCCGGGCGGAGTGCTGGTGACGTACCCGTTGTTCCCACCGTCCGGACTGCTCACGCCGTTCTCGTCACCCTGATCCCCGGCAAGAAAGGTCCTCACCATGCGTCTCGTCACGGCCCTGATGAGACCCGCCGGCGTCGTCGCCGCCGCTTTGGTCCTGTTCGGCGGCCTGTCGCTTCCCGCACACGCGGCGCCCGGCCCCGGCGTCGGCTGGATCCGCGTCGGGCACCTCTCCCCCAAGGTCCCGCCGGTCGACATCTACTTCGCCACCTTCGGCAAGCCCGAAAAGGTCGTCATCCGCAAGGCCGGCTACGGCGCGGTGACGCCCTACTCCTCGGTGACCCCCGGCGCGTACACGGTTTCGATGCGGCCCGCCGACGCGGCCGCGTCCTCGCCGCCCGCGCTGAGCGCGACGATCGAGATCAAGGAGGAGAGCGCGTACTCACTGCTGGTGTTCGCGAACGGGCCCGGCGCGGGTTTGCGGGGTGAACTGGTCCAGGACGATCTGACCGCGCCCGCGGCCGGGAACGGACGGGTCCGCGTCGTCCAGGGCTCGGCCGCGCTGACCCCGGTGAGCGTCACCGGGCAGGACGGGAAATCCGTGGTGAACGGCGCCACGTATGGTTCGACGACGCCGTACACGGAACTCCCCGAAGGACGCTGGTCGCTGAAGATGACCTCCGGCGGCACGACTTCGGAGTCCACAGTGGACATCAAAGCCGGATCGACGACCAGCCTGCTGGTGACCGAGAACGGCACCGGGTTGAAGACCGAGGCGATCGCCGACGGCGCCACCCTGCCGAACCCGCCGAAACTCGGGGTCGAGACCGGTGGCGGCGGGACCACCCCGAAGTCCCTGCCGTGGTGGCCTTTCGCCGCTTTGCCCGCGCTGGTCCTGATCGCGGTGCTGGTGGGCAGACGACGTCCGGCGCATGATCGCTGACCGCGCCGCGTTCGTCCTTTCAGGACTTCTGGCGCTCACCGCTTGCGCGCCCGCTCCGGCGCCTCTCGCCCCGGCGGGAGCGGTCGCGCCGGCCGTGCCCGGTCCGCTTCCGCTTCCCGCCAGGGCGAAGGCGGCGCCGAACCGGCTGACCATCCCGGCGATCGGCCTCGATCAGGCGGGACTAGTCCCGCTCACGCTCGGAGCGGCAGGCGAACTCCAGGCACCCGGCCGGTTCTCCGACGTCGGCTGGTACGAGGACGGGCCGGTGCCGGGCGACCCCGGCCCCGCCGTCCTCGCCGCGCACGTCGACTCGCGCTCGGGACCGGCGCCGTTCTTCCGGCTGCGCGAACTGCGGCCCGGCGACGAGGTACGCGTCGCGCGATCCGACGGCGCCGACGTCGTGTTCCGTGTCGACTCCGTCCGGCGTTACCCGAAGGACGAATTCCCGACGCAGGCTGTCTACGGTCCCGCGCCGGGCAGCGCGCTCAGGTTGATCACCTGCGGCGGAAGCTTCGACGCGGCGAAACGGTCCTATCGGGACAACGTCGTCGTGTACGCCTCACAGCGCTGGGACTAGAACGCGGCAGGATTAGAGGACAGGCGCAACGGGTAGCACCAGGTATGGCCGCTCAGAAGATCTTGATCATCGTCACCAACGTCCGGGAGTACGAGAAGGCCGGGATGCGAACCGGGCTGTGGCTGGGCGAGTTGACTCACTTCTACGACTACGCCGAGGAGCACGGCTTCGAGCTCGACATCGCCAGTCCGGCGGGTGGCTACGTGCCGATCGACCCCGAAAGTCTGGCGCACGACGTGCTCGGAGAGTTGGGCACGGACCGGCGTTACCGCGACCGCGACTTCATGGACCTGCTGAAGGACACCAAAAAGGCAAGCGACGTGAAAGCCGAGGACTACGACGCGATCTATTTCACCGGTGGCCACGGGGTGATGTTCGACTTCCGCGACCAGGCTCTGGCCGGGTTGACGGCCCGGTTCCACGACAGCGGGCGGATCGTTTCCGCGGTTTGCCACGGCCCCGCCGGCCTGCTGGAAGTCACCCTGGAGAACGGCGACCCGCTGCTCAAGGGCAAGAACGTCACCGGGTTCTCCTGGCCGGAGGAGGAAGCCGCCCAGCGCGCCGACGTGGTCCCGTTCAGCCTTCAGGATGAACTGAAGAGCCGCGGAGGGAATTACACCGTCGCCGACCAACCCTTCGATCCGTACGTGGTCACCGACGGACGGCTCATCACCGGGCAGAATCCCGCCAGCGCTCGCGCTGTCGCCGAGGCCGTGGTCGCGGCCGTGAAGAATCGGTGACCAGGACCGCCTAGACGTGCAGGCCGCGGCGGATCAGCTCCGGCCGGACACCTTCGCCGAACCAGTACGCCTCCTCCAGATGCGGGTATCCGGAGAGGACGAACTCCTCGATGCCGTGCGCGTGATACTCCTCGATGAGATCGGCGACCTCCTGGTGGCTGCCGACCAGAGCCGTGCCCGCGCCGCCGCGCACCAGGCCGATACCCGCCCACAGGTTCGGGTGGATCTCCAGCCCGCGCACGCCACCGTCGGTTTTCCCGCCGTGCAGTGCGGCCATCCTTTGCTGGCCGACGGATTCACTGGCGGACAGCTGCTTCTGGGTGTGGGCGATCCGCTCGGGGTCGATCGCTTCCAGCAGTTTCGCCGCCTCCGCCCAGGCTTCGGCCGACGTGTCACGGGACAGGGTGTGCAGCCGGATGCCGAAGCGGACCTTCCGGCCCTGTTCCTCGGCGAGCTCGCGGACCTTGGCGATCTTCTCGGCGACCTGCGCGGGCGGCTCGCCCCAGGTCAGGTAGACGTCGGCGTGTTTCGCCGCGATCGGCAGCGCCGCCGGCGAGGAACCTCCGAAGTAGATCGGCGGTACCGGATCGGGCGCCGCGCGCGTGGTCGCGCCCTCGACCTTGAGATGCTCGCCGTCGTAGTCGAACGGCTTGCCGCTCCACACCCCGCGCACGATTTCGAGGAACTCGCCGGTGCGGGCATAGCGCTGGTCGTGGTCGTGCCGGTCACCGAACCGGCGCTGCTCGACAGCGTCGCCGCCGGTGACGACGTTGAGCAGCACGCGCCCTTGAGAGAGCCGCTGGAAGGTCCCGGCCATCTGAGCGGCCAGCGTCGGCGAGATCGTCCCGGGCCGGAACGCGACCAGGAACTTGAGGCTTCTCGTCTCCCGGATCAGCGCCGCCGTCGTCAGCCAGGCGTCCTCGCACCAGGTCCCGGTCGGTGTCAGTACGCCTTCGAAACCGTTGGCTTCGGCGGCGCGGGCGACCTGGGCGAGGTAGTCGAGGCTCGGCTCACGGGCGGCGGACGCCCCGGCGGCGCGACTGGCGTGGAAGTGCTCCACGATCGTGCGGCCGTCGCCGGTGGTGGGCAGGAACCAATGCAGCTTGAGCGTCACGCTTCCGAGCTTCGGCTTCCCGGGCGGGGCGGGTCAATCGGCGGGCTCCGCGTCCCGCGATCTGGACGCCTCCCCCGCGTTCAGAGGACTGAACGCGGAGGGGTCCGGCGCTGCGGGCACAACGCGGGGTGGCTCGCCGGGTCGGTCCCTGCGCCCTCACGCAAGGTGTGAAACGCGGTCAGCCGCCGAACATCAGCCGCCATTGGTCCAGCGACTTCGGCTGGAACACGAAGTTCGTGTCCTTCACGCGCGAGAGGTTCGCCGACGGCTCGGCCGAGTACTGGTGCCCCGGGTAGACGACCGGATCCCCGTCCAGCCCGGCCAGCCACTGCAGGCTCCGGTAGATCGCGTCCGCGTCACCGCCCGGGAAATCGGTGCGGCCACAGCCTTCGAGGAACAGCGTGTCGCCCGAGACGAGCTTTCCGTCGACCAGGAAGCACTGGCTGCCCGGGGTGTGCCCCGGCGTGTGCAGCAGCCGGATCGGCACCGCGCCGACCTCGAGGACGTCGTCGTGTTCGTGCGAGCGCAGGTCGGTCCCGGAGACGCCGGTGATGCGACGGACCCATTCGGCCTCGGCGCCGTTGACGTGGATCGGCACCTGCTCGCGCTCCAGCAGTTCCGCGATCCCCGGCAGCGAGAAGCCCATCATCTCGCCGCCGACGTGGTCCGGATGGTGGTGCGTCGCGAGGACACCGGTCAGCCGCATGCCGTCGGCTTCCAGCAGGTCGAGCAGATCGCCGACGGCGTACGCCGGGTCGACGACGACCGCCTCGTTCGTCTCCCTGTCGCCGATCAGATAGGCGAAGTTGACCATCTGCGTCGCGACCGGATCCCCCACCGCGAAGTCACGGCCCGCGAGCAACTGCCGGAAGTACAGCCTGTCAGCCATGCGGACACCTTACGGCCCTACTCTCCCGTGGCGCCGTCGGCCAGCTCCCGCAGGATGTCCAGATGCCCGGTGTGCCGCGCGGTCTCCTGGAGCACGTGCGCGAACACCCACCGGACGGTGAACTTTCCCGACCGGCGCGCACGATCGTCCGGCGAGACCCCGGCCAGCGACGACTCCGACAACGCCCACTCCGCGCGGTACGCCGCCACGACCGAACGCGGGTCGTCGTCCTCGGTCAGGTCCCAGCTCGGATCCGGTGAGCCTTCCCACAGCGACGGCAAGTCGGCGCCGCCCGCTTCGATCGAGAGCCACCAGCGTTCGACCGCGGTCAGATGCTTCAGCAGCCCCAGCGCGCTCATCCGCGGCGACGATGGCATCGGCGTCGCGACCGCCTGTTCCCTGGTCAGCCCGGCGACCTTGTTCACCGCGGTGGCCCGGAGGAAGCGCAGGAAGTCCCACTGGATCCCGGCTTCGTCCTCGGCGATCCCGGCGGGCCAGGCCCGGTCCACCGGCTCGGCGGCACTCGAACTCGTGTTCGACATCCCGCCACCTTACACATCGGGCAGGACTAGGCTGACGCTTCATGTGGTGGGGACTGATTTGCGCGCTCTTCGCGGCGTGTGCGTACGGCGTCGCTTCGGTGATGCAAGCGATAGCCGCGAAGGCGACTTCAGGCACTGAAGACCGTGTCGATCCCCGGCTTCTCGTGCGGGTGCTGCGGCAGTGGAAGTTCGTCGCGGGCCTGGCGCTGGACGTCGTCGGGTTCGTCGCCCAGGTCGCCGCCCTGCGCGTGCTGCCGCTGTTCATGGTCCAGGCGGCGCTGGCGGGAAGCCTCGCCGTCACCGCGGTCGCGGCGCGGGTGCTCGGTGTCCGGTTGGGACGTCGCGAGTGGACGGCGGTCGCGGTCGTCTGCGCCGGGCTCGCCCTGCTCGGGATGTCCGCCGAAAGCGAGGGCTCGGACGCGACCGGGCTGGGCTTCCGGCTCGTGCTGGTCTGCGCGGTGGTCGTCCTCGGCACGGCCGGGATGTTCGCCGGCCGCGCGTCGCGGCGGATCCGGACACCGGCGCTGGGCCTGATCGCCGGGCTGTGCTTCGGCGTGGTCGCCCTGTCCGGCCGTGTGCTCACCAGCCTCGCCCCGCTGGACCTGTTGACGGACCCGGCCACGTACACCCTCGGCGTGGCGGGCGCGCTGGCGATGTTGTTCTACGCCACCGCGCTGCAACGCGGCAGTGTCACCACCTCGACCGCGATGATGGTGATCGGCGAGACCGTCTTCCCTTCCCTGATCGGGGTTCTCGTGCTGGGCGACACCACCCGGCCCGGGTTCGCGGCCGTGGCGGCGGTCGGTTTCGCGCTCGCGGTCTCGGCGGCGCTGGCGCTGGCCCGTTTCGGCGAGCCCGCGCCGATCGAGCCGGTCAGCGCGCAGCCCGGCTGACCCCGCGCCGGGAAACCAGCAGCCAGGCCAGGTACAGCCCGCCGATGGCGCCGGTCACGAGACCGACCGGCAGACCGGCCAGGAACCGCTGGGTGACCAGATCACTCACCACCAGCAGGAGCATGCCCATCAGCGCGGCCGCGGCGAGCCCGGGCCCGGAAGACCGCGTGAGCCGTTTCGCCAGCTGAGGCGCGGCGAGGGCCAGGAACGCGATCGGTCCGGCGGCCGCGGTCGCGATCGAGCACAGTCCGACGCTGACACCGAGAAGCACGACCCGGCTCCGCTGGACGGGCACGCCGAGTCCCATGGCCGAGTCGTCGCCCATCTCCAGCAGGGAAAGCCTCCGGCCGTAGACGAAGGCCGGCGGGACCAGGACGGCGATGGCGATCGCGACCGGGACGACGTGCTCCCATCCGCGCCCGTTGAGGCCACCGACCAGCCAAGCCTGTGCGGCGAGGCCGTCCTGCTGGGCGGCCCGGGTGATCAGGTACGAATTGAACGCGATGAGCATCGCGTTGACGCCGATGCCGACCAGGATCAGCCGGAAGGTGTGCACGCCGCCCTTGAACGCGAGCAGCGCGATCAGCGCCGCTGTCGCGACGCCGCCGACGAGCGCGCCGAACGAGACCTGGAGCATCCCGCCGTGCACCACGATGATCGTCAGCAGCGCGCCGGCGGCCGCGCCTTCGGTGAAGCCGATGAAATCGGGGCTGCCCAAGGGATTCCCGGACAGGCTTTGCAGGATCGCGCCACTGACCGCGAGCGCGCCGCCGACCAGCAGCGCGGTCAGCAGCCGCGGCAGCCGCAGCGTGGTCACGATGAACTCGGTGGCCCGGTCGCCGAAGCCGAACAACGTCTGGATGACCTCGCCGACGCTCAGCGGGTAGTCGCCGGTGGTCATGCTGACCGCGCCGGCGAAGAACACGGCGACGGCCAGCAGCACGACGACGATCGCCGCCCGAGGGGTGACGCGCAGCGACAGCCCCCCGCCCGGGGTGCGCAGGACGCGGGTGGTCATCGGTGGGCGCTCCTTGATCGCGGTCCCCTTGTCGCCTGATGTCACAGCCGGGCCAGCTTCCTGCGCCGGCACAGCGCGATGAACACCGGCGCACCGAGAAACGCGACGACGATGCCCGCCTGCAGTTCCTCCGGCGGGTTCAGCACGCGGCCGACGATGTCGGCGCCGATCAGCGCGATCGGCGCGAGCAGCATCGAATATGGGAGCACCCAGCGCTGATCCGGGCCGACCAGCAGGCGCGCGGCGTGCGGCACGGCGAGCCCGAGGAACAGGACCGGCCCGATCGCCGCGGTGCCCGCGCCGCAGAGGAGCATCACCACGATCGCGCCCAGCACCCGGGTGCGGCCCACGTGGGCACCGAGCGCCTTGCCGGTCTGGTCGCCGAGCGCGAGGACGTTGAGCGGCCGGGCGAGCAGCAGCGCGATGATCACGCCGATCACGACGAACGGCGAGATCTGCAGGAACACGTCCCATTTCCGGCCGCTGAGCGAGCCGACGTTCCAGAACCGGAACTGGTTGAACGTCTCGGGCATCAGCAGCAGCACGCCGACGATGTAGGCCTGGAGCACCGCCATGACCGCGGAACCGGCGAGCACGAGACGGTCCGGCGTGGCGCTGCGGCCCGCCGAGCCGAGGACGTACACCACGACCGAGGCGATCGCCGCTCCGGCGAACGCGAACCAGATGTAGCCGAGCACGCTCGTGACACCGGCGAACGCGATCCCCGAGACGACCGCCGCCGCGGCGCCGGTGTTGACCCCGAGCAGACCGGGATCGGCGAGCGGGTTCCGGGTGAGTGCCTGCATCACCGCGCCCGCGAGGCCCAGCGCCGCACCGACGACGAGTCCCAGCAGGGTCCGCGGGATACGGAGGTCGTGGATGATCACCGCGTCGGTCGAGCCGTCGTTGTGCCACAGCACCGACCAGGTGGAGGTGAACGGGATGCTCTTCGACCCCACCCAGATGCTGAGCAGGAACACGAGCCCCAGCAGGGCGAGCCCGAGCACCAGACCGCCGGCGCGGAACGTCCGTGCCGCCGCGCTCGGCGGGGACGCCGCGGCGGGCGCGCGTTCGGTGACGACCACGAAACCTCCTTCGAGTGAGGCGAGGCTAACCGAACGCCGGAGTTCACCTCAACGAGCTACCTACTTAGACTAGCCTTACCTTCCCCACTTTCGAACGGAGGCGCCGGTGCCCGCAACGGCCACCACCAGCCGGAGCGTCCTGCGCCAGGCGATCTCCGGACAGCGACGCCAAGTCACCCTCGCGTCCGTGCTCGCCGCCGGTCATCAGGGCGGTGAAGCACTCGTCCCGGTGATCATCGGCGTGGTCATCGACCAGGCCGTCGACGGCGGTTCGGCGGGCACGCTCGCGTTCTGGCTCGCCGTGCTCGGCGTGGTCTTCGCGGGACTGTCCTACAGCTACCGGTTCGCCGCGCGCGCGGCCGAAGGCGCCTCTCTCCGTGCCGCGCACGACCTGCGCATCGCGATCAGCAGGCGCGTCCTGCATCCCGGTGGCGGAGCCGAAAACGGCAAGCTGGCCGGCGAACTGGTCAACATCGGCACCAGCGACGCGCAACGGGTCGGCGTCGTGAACGCGGCACTGCCGTTCGGGATCGCCGCGCTGGCCGGGGTCCTGGTCAGCGCGGTCGCCCTGCTGCGCATCTCGCTGCCGCTGGGTCTTCTCGTCCTCCTGGGCACACCGCCGCTGCTGTATCTCGCCCACCTCATCGGCAAGCCACTGGAGCGCCGCAGCGAAGCCGAACAGGAACGTTCAGCGCACGCTTCGGGCGTCGCCACGGATCTCGTCTCCGGCCTGCGGGTGCTGAAAGGAATCGGCGCCGAACCGGCCGCGGTCGCCCGCTACCGCGACACGAGCCAGAACTCGCTCAAGGCGACCTTGCGCGCCGCGCGAGCCAAGGCCTGGCACGACGGCGCGGTGCTCGCGCTCACCGGGATCTTCATCGCGATCGTCGCCCTCGTCGGCGGAAACCTCGCGGCGTCGGGATCGATCAGCGTCGGCGATCTCGTCGCGGCCGTCGGGCTGGCGCAATTCCTGCTCACGCCGTTCCTGATCTTCTCTTGGGTCAACGGCGAGCTGGCACAGGGCCGCGCGTCGGCGTCCCGGGTCGCCGATCTGCTGACCACGCCGCCGTCGGTCGAAGCGGGCGACGGCGAACTCCCGTCCCCCGCCGCCGGGACCGTCCGGCTGACCGGGGTCTCGTACGGCAGTCTCCGCGGTGTCGACCTTGAAATCCCCGCCGGGCAGCTGATCGGCGTCGTCGCCGCCGATCCGGCTGCGGCGACCGACCTGCTCGATTGCCTCGGCCGGGCGGTCGACCCCACCGAAGGCGGGGTGCACGTCGACGGCGTCGATCTGTCCACTGTGGACCCGGACCGGGTGCGGGAGGTCGTCCTGGTCGCCGCGCACGACGCGGATCTGTTCGAAGGGACGCTGGCGGAGAACGTGGGGCCCGCTCCCGACGAGGCGCTGGCCGCGGCGGCGGCGGACGAGGTCGCGGCGGCGCTTCCGGACGGCACCGGGACCGCGGTCACCGAACGCGGCCGCTCCCTTTCCGGCGGTCAGCGACAGCGCGTCGCCCTCGCCCGCGCCCTCGCCGCGGACGCGCCGGTGCTCGTCGTCCACGACCCGACGACGGCGGTGGACACCGTGACCGAAGCGAAGATCGCCACCGGGCTCGCCCGGCTACGACAAGGACGGACCACGATCCTGGTGACCACGAGTCCCGCGCTGCTCGCCGTGACCGACCGCGTCGTCGTCCTAGACGGCGGCCGAGTCACCGGTGAAGGCGGCCACGCCGAACTTGCCCGCGATCGCGCCGACTACCGCGCGGCGGTGCTGTCATGACCCGGGAACTCCTCCCCACCGCCGACGGCAAGCGGATCCGCGCCGTCCTCGGCGAACTGCTCAGTACCTCGAAAGCCCGCGCGGCCGGAGCGCTCGTGACGCTCGTCGGCGCGACCGCGATCGGGCTGCTCACCGCCCGTCTGCTCGGCCACATCGTCGACCTCGTCATCGAGAAGAGGCCCGCGACCGAACTGACCACCCCCGTGGTGGGGCTGGTCCTGGTCGCCGTCACGCAGGCGATCGCGACGGCGGTGGGTGTCTCGCTGACCGCGAGGCTCGGCGAGACACTGCTGGCCGAACTGCGCGAACGGTTCGTCGACCGGGCGCTGAGCCTCCCGCTGGAACAGGTCGAACGCGCGGGCTCCGGCGACCTGACCGCCCGGGTCACCAACGACGTCACGGTGGTCGCGCGGGCGGTCCGCGACGCCTTGCCCGAACTGGGCCGCTCGGCGCTCACCATCGTGCTGACCCTCGGCGCACTCGCCGTCATCGACTGGCGGTTCCTCCTGGCGGCGCTGCTGGCGACGCCGATCCAGCTCCACACCGTGCGCTGGTACGTCCGCAACGCCGTCCCGTTGTACGCGAAGCAGCGAATCGCGACGGGTTCGCAGCAGCAGCAACTGCTCGACACGATCGGCGGCGCGAAGACCGTCCGCGCTTTCCGGCTCGCCGACGCGCACGTGGAGCGGGTCCGGCAGCGGTCCGAGGGCGCCATGGACCTGATGCTGCGCGGGGTCCGGCTGATGACGAGATTCTTCGCCAGGCTCAACCTCGCTGAGTTCGTCGGCCTCTCGGCCGTGCTCGCGGCAGGCTTCCTGCTGGTGGGCGCCGACGCGGTGACCGTCGGCGCGGCGACGGCGGCGGCGTTGTACTTCCACAGCCTGTTCGGTCCGATCAACACCGCGCTGGCGCTGGTGGACGACGCGCAAGCCGCCACCGCGAGCCTCGCCCGGCTGATCGGGGTCGCCGATCTGCCCGCGCCGCGTGAACCCGAACGGCCCGCGAAACCCCTTGACGCCTCGGTGAAGGCGGCCGGGATCTCCCATTCCTATGTGGACGGACACCCGGTACTGCGCGACGTCGAGCTGAGCCTCTCCCCCGGCGAGCGGGTCGCGCTGGTCGGCGCGAGCGGGGCGGGGAAGACGACGCTGGCGAAGCTGATCGCCGGGATCCACACCCCGGGCTCCGGCACGATCTCCGTCGGCGGGGTGCCACTCGACGAACTCGGGCCGTCCGGCACCCGGCAGGCGGTCGCGCTGATCAGCCAGGAGGTGCACGTCTTCGCCGGTTCGCTGGCGGACGACCTCCGGCTCGCCCAGCCTGGCGCGTCCGACGCGGAACTGCTCGCGGCACTGGAAAAGGTCGGCGCGCGCGGCTGGGCGGAGGCGCTGGGCGAAGGGCTCGCGACCGTCGTCGGCGAAGGCGGCCATCAGCTGACCGTCACCCAGTCCCAGCAGCTGGCCCTGGCCAGGCTGGTGCTGGCGGATCCGCCGATCGCGATCCTCGACGAAGCCACCGCGGAGGCCGGGAGCGCGGGCGCGAAAACCCTCGAAGCCGCCGCGGCAGCCGCCCTCGAAGGCCGGACCGGCCTGGTGGTCGCGCATCGGCTGACGCAGGCGGCGGCCTCGGACCGCGTCGTCGTGCTCGACGCGGGCGTCGTCGTCGAGAGCGGGACTCACGACGAACTCGTGGCCTCGGGTGGTCGCTACGCGACGCTTTGGGCGGCCTGGTCGGACAACCGTTCACGGACGTGACCCGGGACGCAGCGTCGCCGGTTGCAATCGGCCGTTCGGCGTCTTAGGTTAGGCAAACCTGAATCTCGATTAATCCGGCATTTCACCGGATCGCCGATCAAGAAGGACGGACGATGGCCCGAATCCCCACTCTCTCCGCCGTGCGCGGGCGCCTGAAGACCGCCGGCGTGCTGGCGTCCACCCTGGTGCTGGCCGCCTCGCTCACCGCGTGCGGAGGAGGCGGCGAGTCGGCCACCCCGGCCGCGCAGAACTCCGCCGGTTCGGCGGTCGACGCGAACGCGTTCCCGACGACCATCGAGCACAAGTACGGCAGCACCACCATCACCCAGGAGCCCAAGCGGGTCGTCACGGTCGGCCTGACCGAGCAGGACGCGTTGCTCGCGCTCGGCGTGGTCCCGGTCGGCGTCACCGAATGGCTCGGCAAGTTCCCCGGCACCATCGCCCCGTGGGCGACCGACAAGCTCGGCGGCGCCGCGCTGCCCGAGGTCCTCAAGGATGTCGACGGGCCGCAGTACGAGAAGATCGCCGCGCTGAAGCCGGACCTGATCATCGCGCTGTATTCGGGGCTCACCAAGGAGCAGTACGACAAACTGGGCCAGATCGGCGTCCCGGTCGTCGCGCAGCCCAAGGAGTACAACGACTACGGCATCCCGTGGCAGGAGGCGACCAAGAAGGTCGGCCAGGCCGTCGGGCGCGCGACCAAGGCCGACGAACTGGTCAAGGGCGTCGAGGACAAGTTCGCCCAGGTCCGCAAGGAGCACCCGGAATTCGAAGGCAAGTCGGCCCTGATGGCGTCGACCTACGAGGGCTACTTCGTTTACGGCAGCCAGGACCCGCGCTCGCGGATCCTCGAATCGCTCGGCTTCAAGCTGCCGGCCGACCTCGACGCCGCCATCGGTGACAAGTTCGGCAAGAGCCTCAGCGCGGAGCGGACCGACCTGCTCGACCGCGACGCGCTCGTCTGGCTGATCGACACCCCGGCCAAGGCGCAGGAGATCCTCGGCAAGGACGCGCTCTACACCGGTTTGAAGGTGGCGAAGGAAAAGCGCGAGGTCTTCATCGAGAACGAAGGCACCTATGGCAGCGCGGTGTCCTTCGTGACCGTGCTGAGCCTGCCTTACGTGCTGGAGCGGATCGTCCCGCAGCTCACCGCGGCGGTCGACGGCGACCCGAAGACCGAGGTCAAACCGGCCGGCTGAGCCGTTTTGGGAAAGGAACGGGGTCGCGGGCTTTTGCTCGCGGCCCCGTTTTCGTCTCGGGGGCAGCGCGACTCCGGCCGGTACGTCGCGAAAGCCACTTTCGGGCACGGTTCTGAGCGCCGGGTCCGTGAAGGCCTCCTTTCCTACCCTGAAGGTAGGAAAGGAGGCCTTCACGGACACTCAGCCCAGGAACTCGACCTCCGCACCCCGCCGTTCGGTCCGGGTGATCGCGAGTTGGCGATTCGGGCTATTCGAGGGTAAGGCGAAGGTGCCTTGTTCGCTTACCGGCGTGTCTGCTTGGGATGTTGCGAAAGTGGCTTTCGCAACACCGCCGACCCGGCAGGCCGCACCGAGCCAAGGTACGCAGCCTGCCGGGCCGTCTGTTCCCAATGTGGCATTGGAGACGCTGAGCGTCTCCAATGCCACATTGGGGAACAAACCGCCACCGCGCGCGGGGCAAATACCGCTCCGGTCAGAACCCCGGGTCACCACTCACGGCCCGCCGCACCGACGCGGGACCGGACTCGTGGTCAGTGCGGGAATCCCCAGGAGTCGTGCAAGGGAACGGTGATCTGCTTCAGCCAGGTCTTGCTGGTGAAGTCACGGGCCTTGATGACCACCGAGCCGGGCGAGACCTCGACCTGCAGCCCCTGGTTGAACGCGCCGCCGAGCGACACTTCCCCGCCCTTGCCGTCGTCCGTCCAGCCGGTCTGGACGGCGGCGGTGTTGACCACGGTGAAGCCTTCGAGGTTGCCGGTGCCCGGAACGACCCGGCGCACCACCCAGTCCGAAAGGTTCAGGTCCCAGTGCGTGTGCCCGGAGAACAGGAACACGTCCCGGTAGCGGCCGAGGATCGAGAGCAGCCTGTCGGGCTGGAGGTAGTCGGACCGGTAAAGCTTGTTGTGCGTACCGGAAACGGTGTTGGGCAGCGGGTGATGGGTCAGCACCATCACCGGGCTGCGCCGGATCGACCAGTACTTCAGGCGCTGTTCGAGCCAGGTGAACTGCCGGTCGCTCATCCAGACCTCGTCCCACAGCTTGAGGTCGTGGTACTTGGCGTACCGCTCGGTTCCGAGACACAGCACCGGAACCCCGCCGAACGACGTCTCGTTGTAGACGGTGTTGCGGCCCGCGAACCGGTAGAAACTGCGGAACAGCGAGTCCTCGGTCGTGCCGTTGGGCCAGGTCTCCTGGGCGAGCGTGTCGGGATCCCGCCATTTCGGGACGTAGAACTCGTGGTTGCCGATGGCCCAGGCGACCTCGCGCGGATGCCGGTGCTTGTCGAAGGTCTGGCGAAGCTGGGCGTACTCGAAGTCGTATCCGCGCGGGGTGAGGTCACCCGCGATACCGAGTCCCGCACTGCCCGGGTTGATCGCGTGCAGATCGTCGAGCGCGCTGCCGAAGTCGGTGAGATCGCCCTGGATGTCACTGAGGATGTTGAACCGGACGACCGGCCACTGTGGACCCCACTTCGCCTGCGCCTGGGGCTGCGCCTCCGCCTGACCCGGCAGCATCGCCACCCCTGCCGCCGCGGCAGGGGCGGTCACCATAAATGCTCTTCGATCCATAATGTGAACGCTACTCACGTTTTATGGCCGAATCCGGTCGCGAAGCTGAACAACGCAAGTCCGTGAAGGACTCCTTGAGGGACTTGAATCCACGCAGTGGCGCGCAGCGCCTCCGTTGAGGGTGGCGGCGGGGGCATGGATGGACTCTCAAGGAGTCCTTCACGGACTTGACGAGAAGCGGGTCAGGACTCCATGGCCTTGACCAGCGAGGCCGGCCTCAGGTCCGTCCAGTTCGTCTCGACGTATTCGAGGCACTCAGGACGCGAGGCCGGGCCGAACTTCGTGGTCCAGCCCGCCGGGACCTCGACGAACTCGGGCCACAGGCTGTGCTGGTTCTCGCCGTTGACCAGCACCAGGTACGTGCCGTCGGGGTTCTCGAACGGGTTCGTCATGCCTTGTTCTCCTTTGGTGTATCCGGTGTATCAGCCCGGCGCGTCAGCGCGTCGAGCGCGGCGAACCAGTCCTCCGCCAAGTCCCGTACCGACTCTTCGGTCAGTACCGCGTCCGGCCAGGACCACTGCGCGCCCAGCTCGGGGCCGCCGGGGCGGTCCTCCGTCCGGGCGTTGATCGTCAGCGCGTGCGAGACCGGCATGTCTTCGTCCGCCCCGATTTCGGCCGCCTCGGCCTCGGCCGCGTACGACCAGTCGGTCGCTTCGGGGACGCCGATCCGGCCGAGGTAGTTGAACTCGATCTGCGGCTTCGCGAACTTCGCGAGTTCAGGGCCGGTCCGAGGGTCGAGATACCGGAGCAGACCGTGCCCGATCCCACCGTCCGGCAGCCCGTCCAGGTGCGCCTTGACCCGCCCGAGCGCGACGCCGGCGGCGGCCCCACCGGCGAACGCGTCGTCCAGATCGAGATCGCCCAGGTCCAGGCACACCGGCACGACACTGGTGAACCAGCCGACCGTCCGCGAAAGGTCCGCACCACCGGCCAGGTCCTCTTCACGGCCATGCCCCTCGACGTCGACCAGCACCGCCTGCCCCCCATCACGGCGCCATCGGGCGACGGCCAGCGCGAGCCCGGTGAGCAGGACGTCGTTGATCGTCGCCCCGTACGCCGACGGCACCCGGGACAGCAGCGGCGCCGTCCGGGAGGCGGGCAGCGTCAGCGTCAGCTTCTTGACCGTTCCCAGGACGTCCCGAGCCGGGTCGAGCGGCCGGTCCAGCACAAGCGGATCCGCACCGCCCAGCACCGTCTTCCACCGGTCCAGCTCGCCACCACGGTCCTGAGTGGACAGGGCTCGCGACCATCGCCGGAACGACGTCGGCACCGAGGGCAGCTCCGGCGTCTCTCCGCCGGCGACGGATTCCCACGCGGAAGCGAGGTCCGGCAACAGGATCCGCCACGAGACACCGTCGACGGCCAGGTGATGGATCATCAGCAGCAACCGTCCCGGCCCGGCCGATCCCGCGTCGAACCACGTCGCGCTCAGCATCACACCGGCGTCCGGGTCCAGACGGGACCGCGTCGGCTCCGCGTGCAGCTCGATCATCGCGAGCAAGTCGCCGGCCGAAACATCGACGCGTTCGATCACGACCTCGACGGATCCGGGCACCCGCAACACCCAGCCATCCGCCGGTCGATCGAGCCGCGCACGCAGCATGTCGTGCCGGTCGACGACGGCGCCGAGCACCGTCTCCAGCTGCTCGCCGGTCATCCCGGACGGCGTCCGGAGCAGCGCCGCCTGGTGGTAACCCGCGATCGGCCCGCCGAGTTCGCGGAGCGCGTGCATGATCGGCGTGAGCGCGATGGCCCCGTCGTCCTCCAGGCTCTCGGCGACCTCGGCCAACGCGGCGACCGTCCGGCGCGCGAACACCTCGTGCGGCGTGATCTTCAGCCCGGCCGCGCGTGCCCGGCCGACCAGCCGCATCGCGACGATGCTGTCCCCGCCGAGGGCGAAGAAGTCGTCGTCGGCACCGAGTTCCGGCACGTCGAGCACCTCCGCGAAGAGCGCGCACAACGTCCTCTCGAGAGCGGTCTCGGGCGCCCGGCCGCCGGTCAGCTCGGCGTAGTCCGGAGCGGGCAGCGCCTTGCGGTCCAGCTTCCCGTTGGACAACACGGGAAGCGCGTCGAGCGTGACGAACGCCGCCGGGACCATGTACTCCGGCAACGTCTCGGCCGCGAACCGCCGCAGCTCCGCGCGATCCACAGTGGACACCACGTACGCCACCAGCTGTTTGACCCGCGGCCGGTCCTCACGCACCAGGACGACCGCCTGCGCGACGCCGTCGTGCCGTTCGAGCACGGCTTCGATCTCGCCCGGCTCGACCCGGAAACCGCGGATCTTCGCCTGGTCGTCGGCGCGACCGCCGAAGTCCAGCCGACCGTCCGCGGTCCAGCGGGCGAGGTCGCCGGTCCGGTACATCCGGGCACCCGCCGGGCCGAACGGATCCGCCACGAATCGTTCCGACGTCAGCGCCGCCCGACCGAGGTAACCCCGGGCGAGTCCGGAACCGGCGAGGTACAGCTCACCGGTGACCCCGGGCGGCACCGGCCGCAGTGACGCGTCCAGCACATAGGCGCGGGTGTTCGCGACCGGACGGCCGACGAGCGGCTTGTCGCTGTCACCGATCCGCGCCACCAGGGCGTCCACTGTGGATTCCGTCGGCCCGTACAGGTTGAAGGCCTCGGTTCCGTCCAAAGTCGCCAGAAGTCGCCAGAGACTCTCGGGCACCGCCTCCCCGCCGACGCCGATCACGGCGAGCGGGCACCGGTCGCCGTCGAGCAGACCCGCCTCCGCCATCTGCGCGAAGAACGACGGCGTGACCTCGATGAAGTCGAAGCCGTCCCGTTCGATCATCGCGGCCAGGAGCTCGGGATCCCGCCGGGTCTCCTCGTCCACGATGTGCACGGCGTGCCCGTCGAGCAGCCACAACTGCGGCTGCCAGGACGCGTCGAAGGAGAACGACCACGCGTGCCCCACCCGCAGATGCGGCTTGCCGGTGGCCTCGACCGCGGGCCGGTGCAGCGTGGTGCGATGGCTGTGGAACAGGTTCACCACACCGCGATGCGGGACCACGACCCCCTTGGGCGTCCCGGTCGAACCCGACGTGTAGATCACGTACGCCGGATGCTCCGGGCCGAGCGGGCGGACACGGTCCCGGTCGGTGAGGTCGTGCACCGGCCGGTCTTCGGTGACGAGCGCGCACAACGCCAGCGTCTCGATCTCGGTCCGCGGCAACGACTCCAGCAGCTCGGGCTCGGTCAGGATCACCTTGGGCCACGCGTCGGCCAGCATCGCGGCCAGCCGGTCCGCCGGGTAGTCCGGGTCGAGCGGCAGGTACGCCGCCCCCGCCTTGTGGACCGCGAGGATCGCCAGCAGGACGTCCGCCGAACGCGGCAGTGCCAAGGCGACGAAGTCCTCCGGACCGATCCCGTGCGCGACCAGCGCCCTGGCCAGCCGGTTGGCGCGCTCGTTCAGCTCGGTGAACGACCAGGCGACCTCGCCGGACACCACCGCCGTCGCGCCGGGCGAACGCCGGACCTGCTCATCGAACAGACCGGCCACAGTGGACGGTTCGACGTCGAGCGCCGTCCCGTTCCACTCGCGCAAGATCAGGTCGAGATCGGCGTCGGCCAGGATGCCGATCCTGCCGACCCGAATGTCCACATCGGACACCATCGCGGCCAGCACCCGTTCCATCGCCGGGAGAAGCCTTTCCGGCAGTCCGGCGTCGAACAGGTCGACGCGGTACTCCGCGGTGAGTTTCAGCCGCGTTCCCGGTTCCACCGCCCACGTGAGCGGATAATGCGTGGAGTCCTCGTGGCGCACGATCTCCCCGCGCAGCCCCGCCCCGGTCTCGTCCTCGTCAGCGCCCGGATAGCTCTCGAACACCATCAGCGTGTCGAACAGCTCCCCCAGCCCGGCGCCGCGCTGGATGTCGGCGAGCCCGAAGTGCTGATGCGCCAGCAAACCGGACTGCTCGTCCTGGACCCGGTCGAGGAGCGCGCCCAGTTTCTCGGCGGGGTCGACCGCGATCCGCACCGGGATCGTGTTGATGAACAGGCCGATCATCCGCTCGACCCCGGCCAGCTCGGGCGGGCGCCCGGCGACCGTCGCGCCGAACACGACGTCCGAGCGGCCGGTCAGCCTGCCGAGCACGATGCTCCACGCGGTCTGGACGAGGGTGTTCAACGTCAGCCCGCGTGAGCGCGCGAGTTCGGACAGCGCGCCGGTCGCCTGTTCCGACAGCTCCAGCGACAGGCGTTCCGGCAGCGCCGGGACCCGCTGGGGGTCGTGCGGGACGAGGTGCGTCGGCTCGCTCAGCCCGTCGAGCGCCTGCCGCCAAGCGGCTTCCGCCGCCTCACGATCCTGCTCCCCGAGCCAGCCGAGATGGTCGCGGTACTGGCGGGCCGGCGCCAAGTCGGCACCGGCGTACAGCTGCGACAGCTCCGCGAACAGTTGCGGCACGGACCAGCCGTCGAGCAGGACGTGCTGGTGGGTGAACACCAGCCGGTGCCGCCCATCGGGCAGAGCCACCAGCAGGAACCGCGACACCGGCGCGGACGCCGGATCGAACCGGCGCCGGTCGTGGGCCAGCTCCGCCTCGACGTCCGTGGAGCCTGTGGAGCCTGTGGAGTCCACGAAGCGCCAGGGGACGGTGACCGAGCGCGCCACCAGCGCGACCGGACGGCCGGAGGCGAGGTAGCGGTAGCCCGTCCTCAGGACGGCGTGCCGGTCGACGAGTGCCTGTGCGGCATCGCGCAAGCGGGCCGGGTCGAGCGGTCCTTCGAGGTCGAAGGACACCTGCACGGTGTAGACGTCGGGCCCGTCGCCGTCCATCGTCGCGTGGAAGAGCAAACCTGCCTGCAACGGCGTCAGCGGCCACACTTCCACCGTGTCCGGCGCGAGGTCGAGGATCTCGGCGCGTTCGCCCGCGTCGAGCTCCACCAACGGCTTCCCGCTCTCCGGCGTGGGCGCGTCGAGCCGCACCGAACTGACCTCGGCGAGCGCCGCGACGGTCCGGTGCCGGAAGACGTCCCGCGGGCTGAGCAGCAGCCCGGCCCGCCGCACGCGCCCGACCAGCTGCATCGCGACGATGCTGTCCCCGCCGAGACGGAAGAAGTCGTCGTGGACGCCGACCTTCTCCAGCCCGAGCACGCCGGCGACGAGCGACGCGAGCAATTCTTCTCGTGGTGTCCTCGGAGCGTCGTCGGAGACCGTGAACTCCGGGGCTGGCAACGCCTTGCGGTCGAGCTTCCCGTTGGGAGTCACCGGGAACGCGTCCAAAACCACGAACGCCGACGGCACCATGTACTCCGGCAAGGCCGCCTCGGCCAGCCGCCGCGCTTCCTCGACGTCGGCTTCCCCTGCCAGGTACGCGACGAGCCTGCCTTCCCGCAGGACCACCCGCGCCGAGAGCACGGCCTCGATCTCGCCCAGCTCGATCCGGAACCCGCGCAGTTTGACCTGGTCGTCGGCACGGCCGAGGTAGTCGAGCGCGCCGTCGGCACGCCACCGCGCGAGGTCGCCCGTGCGGTACATCCGCTCCCCCGTCGCGAACGGGTTCGCCACGAACCGCTCGGCGGTCAGCCCGGCACGGCCGAGGTAGCCACGCGCGAGTTGCGCCCCCGCCAGGTACAGCTCGCCCGTCACCCCCGGCGGGACCTGCCGGAGCCGGGCGTCCAGCACGTGGACCCGGGTGTTCCACACCGGACGTCCGATGGGGACGGTGTCGTCGACGACCGCCCAGGAAGTCACGTCCACCGAGGCCTCGGTCGGGCCGTAGAGGTTGTGCAGCGGGACGTCCACGCGCGCGGCCAGTTCCGGCGGCAGCGCCTCACCACTGCACAGGACCCGGCGGACGTCGTGCCACCCGGGTTCTTCGGCGAGGAACGCTTCCAGCATCGACGGGACGAAGTGCAGGGTGGTGATCCGCTGCTCACGGATCAGCTCTTCGAGGTACCGCGGATCGCGGTGACCGTCCGGTTTGGCGACGACCAGGGTCGCGCCGGTGATCAACGGCCAGAAGAACTCCCACACCGACACATCGAAACTCGATGGCGTCTTCTGCAAAACCCGGTCATCGGCCGCGAGGTCGTACTCGTCCTGCATCCACAACAGCCGGTTCACGATGCCCGCGTGAGGAACCACAACGCCCTTGGGACGCCCGGTCGAACCGGACGTGTAGATCACGTACGCCGACGACGACGGATCCACCGCCGTGCCCAGGTTCTCGGCCGAGTAGCCCTTCAGCGCAGGCAGCTCGTCGAGAACGACCACGGGTGAAGCGTCTTCGAGCATGAAGGCCAGGCGGTCGGCCGGATAGTCCGTGTCGAGCGGCAGATACGCCGCTCCCGCCTTGTGCACCGCGTAGAGCGCGACGACCAGGTCAAGCGATCGCGGCAGTGAAACCGCCACCACCGATTCCGCGCCCACACCCTGCTCGACCAGCCATCGCGCCAAACGATTCGCCCGCCCGTTGAACTCGGCATACGACAACTCCGAGCTCTCGAACACCACAGCGGACGCGTCCGGAGTCCGCGCCACCTGCGCCTCGAACAACTCCGGCAACGTCGCCGCCGGGACGTCGTGCGCCGTGTCGTTCCACCGGACGAGTAACGCGCGCTCGTCTTCGCCGAGGATGTCGAACGCGCCGACCGGGATCGCGGGGTCGGCGGCGACCTGCTCCAGCACGGCGACCAGGCGCCGTGCGAACCCCTCGGCCGTGCTGTGGTCGAACAGGTCCGCGCTGTACTCGATCGCGCCCGAGATCCCGCCGTCGTTCTCCAGGAACCCGAATTCGAGGTCGAACTTGGCGACGCCCTGCGCGAAGTCCTCCTGCTCCGCGCGCAGACCGGGCAGCACCGGCCCGTCGCCGGATTCGGGCAGGTAGACCACCATCACCTGGAACAACGGGTGCCTGGCCAGCGAACGCTCCGGATTGACCGCGTCGACCAGCCGCTCGAACGGCAGGTCCTGGTGCTCGAAAGCGGCGAGGTCCGTCGCCCGCACTCGCGCCAGCAGGTCGGTGAACACCGGATCGCCGGACAGATCGGTACGCAGGACGAGCGAGTTCACGAAGAACCCGACAAGCGGCTCCAAACGTTCGTCGGTACGGCCGGAACTCGGCGCGCCGAGCGGGATGTCGTCCCCGGCGCCGAGCCGGTGCAACAGGACCGCGACCGCGGCCTGCGCCAGCATGAACATGCTGACGTCGTGCCGCCGCGCCGTCTCGCGCAGCCGTTCGGTGAGTACGGCGTCGACCGGGAAGGTGACGAGACCGCCGCGGTGGCTCGACTCGGCCGGACGCGGCCGGTCCGAGGGCAGCGCCAGCTCGTCCGGCAGGCCCGCCAGGGCCTCTTGCCAGAACTCGAGGTGCCCGGAGGCCGTCGAGCCGAGCAGTTCCCGCTGCCACAGGGCGTAGTCCGCGTACTGGACGGGCAATTCCGTCCATTGTGGACCATGACCGGCCAGGCGAGCCTCGTACGCCGTGGCGAGGTCGGCCATCAGCGGTCCCTGCGAACCCTCGTCCGTGGCGACGTGATGCAGCACCAGCAGCAGGACGTGTTCACGCGGCGACACGGCGAAGACCGCGGCCCGGATCGGGAGTTCCTCGTCGAGGGCGAACCCACGGCCGGCTTCGGCGGACAGCTGCGAGGGCAGATCCACGGCCTCGGCGAACACCACGTCCGGGCGCGCGTCGGTGAGGATCCGCTGCGCGACGACGTCGCCTTCCTCG
The DNA here is from genome assembly GCF_002234405.1 of Amycolatopsis thailandensis. GTDB lineage: Bacteria > Actinomycetota > Actinomycetes > Mycobacteriales > Pseudonocardiaceae > Amycolatopsis > Amycolatopsis thailandensis. Next base: position 29,212 of record NZ_NMQT01000009.1, read on the forward strand.
GTGAACACGGTCCTGAGCGTTTCGTGCCGATCGACGACGTCGCCGATCGCCGCACGGAGCGCGTCCGCGTCCAGCTCACCGTGCAGACGCCAGGCGAGCGGGATGTTGTAGGTGGGCGTGACCCCTTCGAGCCGGTACAGGAACCACAACCGTTGCTGCGCCGGTGAAAGCGGCAGCAAGTCCGGCCGGTTCCCGGCGCTCAAGACCGGGAGGGCCGACGGTTCCGCGAGCCTCTCGGCCAGCGCCGCGACGGTCGGCGCGTCGAAGACGTCGCGGACCGACACGGTGGCGTCCAGGCTCGCCGAGATCCGGCTGACCAGGCGCATCACCAGCAGCGAATGCCCGCCGAGGGTGAAGAAGCCGTCGTCGATCCCGACCCGCTCGACGCCGAGCACGTCGGCGAACAGCGCGCACAGGGTTTCTTCCCGGGCGTTCCGCGGCTCGCGGCCGTTGGTGGTCGCGAACTCGGGAGCGGGCAGTGCCTTGCGATCGAGTTTGCCGTTCGGGGTCAGCGGGATCTCGTCGAGCACGACGAAGGCCGACGGCACCATGTGCTCGGGCAGCTTCGCGGCCAGCGCGTCCCGCAGTCCGTCATCCGAACCGACGACATAGGCGACCAGCCGGTCCTCACGAGCGACGACCACGGCACGAGTGACCGACGCCGACGCGATCAACGCTGCCTCGACCTCGCCGAGTTCGACCCGGAAGCCACGGATCTTGACCTGGTCGTCGACGCGGCCCAGGAACTCCAGCACGCCGTCGTCCGACCAGCGGGCGAGGTCCCCGGTGCGGTACATCCGCTCCCCCGGTTCGCCGAACGGGTCGGCGACGAAGCGCTCGGCGGTCAGCCCCGGCCGGGCCAGGTATCCGCGCGCGAGCTGCGTACCCGCGAGGTAGAGCTCACCCGGGACCCCCGGCGGGACCGGGTTCAACCCGGCGTCCAGCACGTAGGTCCGGGTGTTCCACACCGGACGACCGATCGGGACGGACGGCGTCGTTTCGGCACCGGCCTGCCAGGCCGTGACGTCGACGGACGCTTCGGTCGGGCCATAAAGGTTGTACAGCGGCACGTCCACACGGGCGGCCAGTTCGGACGGCAGTGCCTCACCGCTGCAGATCACTCGGCGCAATCCCGTGCACTCCGCGGTCTCCAGGAACAGCGCGAGCATCGACGGGACGAAGTGGACGGTGGTGATCCCGGCCGTGCGGATCAGTTCGGCGAGGTACGCCGGATCCTTGTGCCCCTCGGGTTTGGCGACCACCAGGGTCGCACCGGTGATCAACGGCCAGAAGAACTCCCACACCGACACATCGAAACTCGACGGCGTCTTCTGCAAAACCCGGTCATCGGCCGCGAGGTCGTACTCGTCCTGCATCCACAACAACCGGTTCACGATGCCCGCGTGAGGCACGACAACACCCTTGGGACGACCAGTCGAACCGGACGTGTAGATCACGTACGCCGGTGACGACGGATCCACGGTCCGCCCCAGATTCTCCCCGGAGTAGCCGTCCAGATCGGGCAACTCGTCGAGAACGACGGCGGGCGAGGCGTCTTCCAGCATGAACGCGACGCGATCGGCCGGGTAGTCGCGATCGACCGGCAGGTAAGCCCCACCGGCCTTGTGCACCGCGTACAACGCGACGACCAGATCGAGCGATCGCGGCAGCGAAACCGCCACCACCGACTCCGCCCCCACGCCCCGCTCGACCAGCCACCGCGCCAGCCGATTCGCACGCGCGTTGAACTCGGCATACGACAACTCCGAGCCCTCGAACACCACAGCGGACGCGTCCGGAGTCCGCGCCACCTGCGCCTCGAACAACTCCGGCAACGTCGTGGCCGGGACTTCACGGGCGGTGCGGTTCCATTCGGTCACCCGCGCGAGCTCGTCGCCGACGAGGACTTCGAGCAGGGCGACCGGCCGGTCCGGTTCGTCGGTGACCTGCTCCAGCAGCGACGTGAGCCGGGCCAGCAACCGCCCGGCCGTCGCCTCGTCCGCGAGGTCCTCGGCGTACTCCAGCATCAGCGTGGCGGTGTCGCCGTCGTCGACCATCGTGAAATGCAGGTCGAACTTCGCCATGCCGGTGTCCATCTCGAACCACTCGGCGGGCAGGCCGAGCACTTCGGACGCGTCCGCCTGCCGGTGGTAGCCGACCATCACCTGGAACAGCGGGTTGCGCCCCGGCACCCGGGGCGGGTTCAGCTCCTCGACGACGCGCTCGAACGGCAGGTCGCCGTGGGAGAACGCGGCGAGATCGGCCTCGCGCACCCTGTCCAGCAGCGCGGTGAACGTCGGGTCGCCGGACAGATCGGTCCGCAGCACCAGCGTGTTCACGAAGAACCCGACGAGATCGTCGAGCGCCGCGTCGGTCCGTCCCGCGATCGGGGCACCCAGCGGGATGTCGTCCCCGGCGCCGGTCCGGTGCAGCAACGCGGCCACCGCCGCCTGGAGCACCATGAACGGGCTCGCACCGGCTTTCGCCGCCAGGTCGCGCACGGCGGCCGAGAGCTCTCCGGACAGCGGGAACCTCACCTTTCCGCCCCTGCCGGTCGGCCGGAGCGGACGCGGGCGGTCCAGCGGCAACGTCAGCTCGTCCGGCGCGCCGCGCAAGGCGTCGGCCCAGAACGCGACTTGAGCGGCGCCGCGCTGATCGAGGAAGTCCTTCTGCCACAACGCGAAGTCGGCGTACTGCACCGGGAGGTCCGTCCACAAGGGACTTTCACCGGCGATCCGGGCTTGATACGCGGAGGTCAGATCGCCCAGGAACGGGCGGTCGGACCATTCGTCGGTCGCGCTGTGATGCAGGACCAGCGAGATCACCTGATCGCTCTCGCCGATCCGCAGCACCCGCAGCCGGACCGGGATCTCGCGCGAAAGGTCGAACGGTGTCCGTGAGAGCGTCGCGATCCGGGCATCCAGCCCGGCTTCGTCGCACTCTTCGACCCCGAATGGGACCTCCGGCGTATCGAGGACGCGCTGGTACGGCTCGCCGTCGTGCTCGTCGAAAACGGTCCGCAGGACGTCGTGCCTGCCGAGTACGTCTCCCAGGGCGGCACGCAGGGCTTCGAGGTCCAGCTGCCCGAGGAGCCGGAAGGTCAGCGGGAAGTTGTACGCGACCGCGTTCGCGTCCATCCGATCGACGAGCCACAGGCTGCGCTGGGCGGCCGAAAGCGGGATCCGTTCAGGACGTTCGACGCGGACCACCGGCGGCCGCGCCGGTTCGCCGCCGCCCGCACGCGCGGCCAGCTCGGCGACCGTGGGCGCCTCGAACAGGTCACGGATGGCCAGTTCGGCGCCGAGTTCGGTCCGGGCCCGGCTGATGAGCCTGGTGGCGAGCAGCGAATGCCCGCCGAGATCGAAGAAGTTGTCCTCGACGCCGACGTCGTCCAGTCCGAGTACCTCGGCGAAGAGCGCGCACAGCGTCTCCTCTTCGGCGGTCTCGGCAGGACGGCTTTCGGCGAGCCGCACCGCCTGATCGGCCTCCGGCAGCGCCCGCGTGTTGAGCTTGCCGTTGTCGGTCAGCGGCAGGGCGCCCAGTGTCACGAACGCGGCCGGGACCATGTAATCCGGCAGTTCCGTCTTGAGCCTGTCGCGCAGGCGTTGCACCAGTTCACCGCCACCGCGGGCGGCGGTCGGGCTTGTGGCGTACTTGGCCAGGTTCGCGCTGAGCGAGACCGGCTGGTGCACACCGGTGACCAGCGCGTCCATTTGTCCCTTGTGGACGAACACCGCCTCGAAGGCGCCGTCGGCGGACCAGGTGCAGTACACCCGGAAGCCGAGCCGCTCCCCGAGTTCGTGCACGTCCTCCGGCTCGATCCCGGTGGGGGCGCGGAACAGGTCCAGCACGTCGATGAGCGGCGCGCCGGCGTCCAGCGCGCGGGTCGCCTCGACCTCGGGGGCCTGCCGGGCGTCCGGGATCCGGCTCACCCGCAGCGTTTCCGCACCGGTGAGCTGCTCCTCCAGCACGGTCAGAGAACCGACTTCCTCCCAGCTCAGGCGTGGCGCCTGCGCGACGGCCAGGGTTCCGGCCGGTTCCTTGACCAGGACCGCGTCGTAGCGGTACCGGCTCAGCTCGTTGTGCAGCCGGGCCCGTTTGATCCGGACCTGCGCGGCGACCTCGGGAAGCTGCCGCGCGAGCGCGGTGAAGTAGTCCGGGTCGATCAGGAGTTCCTTCTCCAGCGCGGCACCGCGTTCGATCGCCCGCCGTACCTGGGCGACGTCGGAGGTCGCGTCGGCGCGGGTCAGCTGGATCGCGGTGTGGAAGGCCCTGGCTAGCCGCAGGTCCCGGACGTCGCCGACGAACAGCGCTCCGCCGGGCGCGAGCAGGCCGATCGCCTTCGTGATGACGTCGGTCAGGTAGTCGACGCTCGGGAAGTACTGGATGACGGAGTTGATCACGATGGTGTCGAACCGCCCGGCGGGCAGGCCGTCGAACACGTGCGCCGGCTGGGCGCGCAGGTTCACCTTGGCCGCCAGCTCCGGGTCCTGTTCCAGCTCGCGGTTCAGTTTCGCGATCACCGGGGCGGCGAGGTCGGTGCCCCAGTACTCCCGCGCGAGCGGCGCGATCTGACCCATCAGCAGACCGGTGCCGACGCCGATCTCCAGCACTCGTTCCGGCTTCAGCTCGGCGATCCGGTCGACCGTCGCCTGCCGCCATTCCCGCATGTGCTCCAGCGGGATCGGGTCGCCGTCGTAGCTGGAGTCCCAGCCCGCGAAGTCCTCGGTGAACAACGCCGTCGGGATCTCGGTGTACTCGTCGGAGTAGATCTGCCGCCACTCGCCGACCTGGTCGGCCTCCGCCTCGGCGCGCGCGTCCCCGCTCAGTTCGGCCGGGACGACGTAGCCGATGAGCCGTTGCAGCCCGGGCGCCGACGGGTCCGGCCGCGCGATGACGGCGGCCTGCGCGACCTCCGGGTACCGGCTGAGCGCGGTCTCGATCTCGCCGAGTTCGACGCGGTAGCCGCGGATCTTGACCTGGTCGTCGGTGCGGCCGAGGAAGTCGAGGTTCCCGTCCGCGCGACGGCGCACCAGGTCACCGGTCCGGTACATCCTCCCGCCACCGGGGACGAACGGGTCGGCGACGAACCGTTCCGCGGTCAGGCCGGGACGACCGAGGTAACCCCGGGCCAGCCCTTCACCCGCGATGTAGAGCTCTCCCGCCACACCGTCGCGGACCGGCCGGAGCCAGGCGTCCACGATGTAGGCGCGGGTGTTCCAGATCGGCTTGCCGACGGTGGGGGTGTCGCTGTCGGTCGTGCCGCCGCCGAGGGTGTTGATCGTGTACTCGGTGGGGCCGTACAGGTTGTAGCCGTAGGTGCCGTCGGTGTCCCGCAGCCGGCTCCACACCGACTCCGAAACCGCCTCCCCACCGAGCAGCACGAGCGCGGGCCGGTGACCCTCCAGCAGCCCTTCCTCGATCAGCAGGTGCGCGTACGTCGGCGTCACGTTGACGACGTCGACCTCGTGCTCGTCGCAGTACGCCACCAGCGCCCGCGCGTCACGCCGCAGTTCCTCGTCGCAGACGTGGACCTCGTGCCCTTCGACGAGCCACAGCAGCTCTTCCCAGGACATGTCGAAGGCGAACGACACGGTGTGCGCGATCCGCAGCCGCCGTCCGCCCGCCGACGCGATGGCCGGGGCGAAGATCGCGCCCTGATGGTTGAGCTGCATGTTCGTCAGGCCGCGGTACGGCGTGACGACGCCCTTGGGCTTGCCCGTCGAGCCCGACGTGTAGATGACGTAGGCCGGGTGTTCCAGGCGGTCCGCGCGACCTCGCGCGAACAACGGGCGTTCGGCGTCGGAGATCGGGCCGTCGCCGAACGCCCTGTCTTCGTGATCGTCGACGAAGACCCGCGGCGTGGCGTCGGGCAGCGTCGCCGAAACGTCCTTTGTGGTGACCAGGCACAACGGCCCGGCGTCCTCCAGCATCACCGCGAGCCGGTCGGCCGGGTAGTCGAGCTCCAGCGGGAGGTACGCGGCGCCGGTCCGCAGCACGGCGAACAGCGCGACGACCATCTCGATCGACCGCGGCAGGCCGAGCGCGATCACCTGCTCCGGCGCGGCCCCCTTCGCCAGCAGCAGCCGGGCCATCCGGTTGATCCGCGCGTCGAGTTCGGCGTAGGTCAGTTGCTCTTCGCCGAAGACCACGGCGGTCGCGCCGGGAGTCCGCTCGGCCTGGGCGGCGAGCAGGTCGGCGATCGTGTCTTCGACGACCGGGTGCTCGGCCTCGGCCCAGCCAGCCTCCAGCGCGGCTCGGTCCTCAGTGGACACCGTCGCGAGCGAGGCGACCGGTTTCGCCGGGTCGTCGATGATCTGCGTGACCAGCGAGGTGAACCGCCCCAGCACCGACGCGGCCTCGTCCGCGTCGATCACGTCGTCCCGGTACGACAGGGTGATCCGGATTTCCTCGCCCGGCGTCACCACCAGCGTCAACGGGTAGTGCGTCGCGTCGATGTTGAGCAGATCGGTGATGCCGTGCCGGTGGCGGAGACCGTCACGTCGTTCGTCGCCGTCCGCGTTGCGCAGCACGAACAGCGTGTCGAACAGGACGCGATGCCCGGCCTCCCGTTGCAGGACACCGAGGCTCATGAACTCGTACGGAGTCAGGTCCATCCGCTCGGACTGCAGGCGCCGCACCAGATCCAGGACGGACTCGGCCGCGTCGAGCCGCACCCGCGTGGGCACGGTGTTGAGGAACAGCCCGATGGTGTTCTCGATCTCGGGCACGGCGGCGGGCCTGCCCGCGACAGCGGCACCGAAGACGACGTCGTGGCGTCCGGTCATGGTCGACAGGACCAGACCCCAGGCCGCGTTGAGCACGGAGTTGACGGTCAGGCCGTGGCGGCGGGCCTGTTCACGCAGGCCGCGGCTGAGGTCGCCGGGCAGGACGGTGTCCAGGTTGACCGGGGTGGCGGGGACCAGGTCCCGGCCTTCCGGTCCGATGACGGTCGGTTCCGCGAGGCCGGACAGCGCCTCGCGCCACGCTTCCGTGGCCGCCTCGATGTCCTGCCGGTCCAGCCAGCGCAGGAAGTCCACATAGGACCCGGCGGCGGGCAGCGTCCGGTCGTCCCCGCCGAGGTCGTACAGCGCGAACAGCTGCTCGATGAACAGCCAGGCCGACCACCCGTCCCAGAGCAGCAGGTGCCGGTTCAGCACGACGCGGTCGCGCCCGTCCCCGAGCCGCACCAGCTTCAGCCGGAACAAGGGCGGGGCACCGAGGTCGAACCGTGTGGCGCGGTCCTCGGCCATCAGCTCGTCGAGCCTGACCCGACGTTCGTCTTCGGGCAGCGCCGAAAGGTCCACTTCGGACAGTGGGGGTTCGACCTCGGTCGCCACGAACTGGACCGGTCCTCGCAGGCCTTCGCTGGTGAACCCGGCCCCGAGGCTGGGAATCCGGCGGAGCAGCGCGGACACCGCCGCCTCGAGTCGTGCGGCGTCCAGGCGGTGATCGAAGTCGATCGCCTCCTGGATGGTGTAGATGTCGACCCGGTCGGAGTTGTAGCTGGAGTGGAAGAACAAGCCTTCCTGGAGCGGCGACAGCGGCCAGACATCGGCGACCGGCGCCGGGCTGGACCGCTCGACGCGGACGATCTCCTCCTGGGTCAGCGACACCAGTTCGAGGTCGGACGGCGTGAGCCCGATCCGCGCGCCGGTGCCCGCCGCCGCGAGGTCGCCCAACGCGGTGGCCCAGCGGTCGGCCAGTCCTCCGGCCGGGCCCGCCAACGTCGCCGTCAGCCTCGGCCCGTCCTCGGTGTCCTCGCAGGCGACGCCGATCCGCAGGACGTGGTCGCCCGCCGGGGGCACCGCCGCGTACCCGGCGACCTGCCACTCCCCCGCGCCGGCCGGGATCCGGCCGTCGTACCGGAGAGCGATCCGCGATTTCGCGAGCCCGGCCAGCAGCGGTCCGGCCTGGGCGTTGAGATAGCGCAGCGGACCGTAGCCCGCGGGCGTCCTCCGGACGGTCTCCTTGACCGCCTTGAGCATCGCGAGCGGTTCGCCGGTCGCGGTGATCCGCACCGGGCGGATCGACGTCAGCGCGCCGACGGTGTCCGCGGGATCCACTCGCTCGTGGAGGTCGACGAGGAGGTCGCCGTCGACAGCGGTCTTCAGCGCCGTCAGGAGGACGTCGGTCACTTCGCCGTGGACGGCGAGGAGCTTCCGGGTGTCATCGACGGACAGGGTGATCCTGCGTAGGACTTCGCCGTCGGCCGGGATCTCGAAAGCACCGGGCGCCAACGTGTCGGCCCAATGCTCGATCTCGCCGAGCAGCGCGGGATCCTGCGCCGTTTCGGTGACGCGGCGCGCGATGGTCCGCAGCGAGGTCCGCACCGGTGTGAACACCGGCGGGTGGCCGCCGGCCACGGCTTCCCACGCGATCGCGAGGTCGGCCGCCAGGATCGTCAGGCTCCGCGCGTCCAGCAGGACCGGATGCGCGACCAGGAGCAGCCTGCCCGGTTCGTCGAACCAGACGGCTTGCAGCAGCTTGTCCGTCAGCCTGTCCACCGCGGCCCGGTGTTCGGCCTCGACGGACCCGGTCGCGTGCCGGAGCAGGTCAGCGGCCTGGACGGTCCCTTGTGGACGGATTTCGAGCGACCACAGCACCGAGGCGACCCGTGTCAGGTCGAGCCGCAGGCCGTCGTGGTGGTCGAGCACGAGTTGCAGGGCGGCGGCGAGGGTCTCCACGTCGGCCCCGGACGGCACGGTCAGCAGCACGGACTCCGGCTGTACCGCGTCGCCCAGTTCCCGAAGCCGGAGCATTTCGGGCAGGAGCGGGAGCGCGCCGATGCCGTCGGCGTCGGCCACCGGCTCCGCCGGGGTGGCGGAAGCGGCGAGCGCGGCCGGGGTCCGGAGTTCGAACACGTCCTTGGGGCTCAGTTCGAACCCCGCGCGCCGGGCACGGCTCGACACGGCGATCGACGAGATGCTGTCGCCGCCCAGCAGGAAGAAGTCGCCGTGCGCACCGACGGTGTCCAGACCGAGGACGTCCGCGAAGATCCGCGCGAGGGCGCGCTCCCGGTCGTTCCCCGGCATCGCGGCAGACCGCTCGATCGAGGGCGCGGGCAGCGCCCGGACGTCGAGCTTTCCGCTGGGCGTCAACGGGAACTCGTCGAGGACCACGAACGACGACGGGATCATCGGAGCGGGCAACGCCTCGCTCACCGCGGCTCGCAGCCGCTCAAGGTCCGCGCCACCGGCCACGTAGCCGACGAGCGCGCCGTCCTTCGCCACGACAGCGGCGGCCGTGACCTCCGGCTGCGCGGCGAGGACCGCTTCGATCTCGCCGAGCTCGATCCGGTTGCCGCGGATCTTCACCTGCCGGTCGGTGCGGCCGAGGTACTCGATCTCGCCGTCGGCGCGGCGCCGGACGAGGTCACCGGTGCGGTACAGCCGCTGTCCCGGTTCGCCGAACGGGTCCGCGACGAACCGCTCGGCGGTCAGCCCTGGCCGACCGTGATAGCCACGGGCCAGCTGGACACCGGCGAGGTACAACTCGCCCGCAACACCGTCGGGCACCGGGCGGAGACAGGCGTCGAGGACGTGCGTCCGGGTGTTCCACACCGGACGTCCGATGGGGACTCCCCCGCCCTCGGCCGCGGTGGTGTCGAAGAAGGTCACGTCCACGGCGGCCTCGGTGGGGCCGTAGAGGTTGTGCAGCGGGACACCGGTGAGCGAACGCCAGCGCGCGACGGTCTCGCCGGTCAAAGCCTCGCCGCTGGAGAAGACCCGGCGCAACGACCCGAGATCATCGGGAGCGGGCTCGCTGCCGAGGAACGCGGCCAGCATGGACGGGACGAAGTGCAGCGTGGTGATCTCGCGCTCCCGGATGAGCCGCGCGAGGTACGCCGGATCGCGATGGCCGTCCGGTTCGGCCAGCACCACCGTGGCGCCTTCGCAGAGCGCCCAGAAAAACTCCCAGACGGACACGTCGAAGCTCGACGGCGTCTTCTGGAGAACCCGGTCCGAGGCCGTGAGCCGGTACTCGTGCTGCATCCACGCGAGCCGGTTGACGATCGCGCGATGCGAGACGGCCACGCCCTTCGGCCGTCCGGTCGATCCGGAAGTGTAGATCAGGTAGGCGGCGTTGTCCGGCCCGGCGGCCACGCCCGGGACGTCGTCGGTGGCGGACTCGCCGGTCACGGAGACCTGGGTCAGCCCGGCGACGGAGGGGATCCGCGAAGCCGTACCGGGTTCGGAGAGCACAAGACGCGCGCCGGAGTCGGCGAGCATGAATTCGAGCCGCTCGGCCGGATAGTCGAGGTCGATCGGCAGGTACGCGGCCCCGGCCTTGAGGACGGCCAGGAGCGCGACCATCAGTTCGGCCGACCTCGGCACGGCGACGGCCACGATCCCGTCGGGACCGGCACCGAGGGAACGCAGCCTTCGGGCCAGCCGCTCCGCGCGGTCGTCGAGGTCCGCATAGGACAGTTCGGTGTCTTCGAACACCACGGCCGTGGCGGACGGCGTCTTGCGGACCTGTTCGGCGAAGGCCCCGGCGAGTGTCCGCTCCGGCACCGGATGCGACGTCGCGTTGAGCTCGGCGAGGCGGCCGCGTTCGGCGGGCGAGAGCAGGTCGACGGCGGCGACCGGCAGGCCGGGGTTCGCGGTGACCGTCTCCAGAAGCCGCGCGAACCGTTCCGCGACATGCCCGGCCGCGACCGCGTCGATCCGGGCGGCGTCGAACTTGAGGCTGAACGCCAGGTCCTCCCCAGGTGTCGCGATCATCGCGACGGGGAAGTGCACCGCGTCGGTGACCTCGACGCCGGTGAGCCGGATGGCTCCGGAAGCGCGCTCGTCGTCACGCGGGAAGTTCTCGACGACCACGAGGGTGTCGAACAGGTCTTCCTGCCCGGCGCCGGCGAGGCGCTGGAGTTCGCCGAGGCCGAGATGCCGGTGGTCCAGCAAGGTCGCTTGCTCGTCCTGCAGCCGCCGCAGCACGGCGGCGACGGTTTCGGACGGGGTCCAGCGCAGCCGCACCGGCACGGTGTTGATGTACAGGCCGACCGCCGATTCGAGGCCGTCGGCGCCGGTGTCGCGGCCGGAGACCGTGCTGCCGAACAGGACGTCGTCCCGGCCGATGAGCCCGCCGAGGAGCAGCCCCCAGGCGCCGTGCAGGACGGTGCCGAGGGTGAGTCCGTGCGCTCGCGCCATGGCGGACAGCTCCGCCGTGGCCCCCGCGCCGAGGTTCAGGTGAACTCGCGACGGCCGCCTTTCGGCCGCGAGCCCTCCCTCGATCAGCCGGGTGGGTTCGTCCACTCCGGACAGCGCGTTCCGCCAGGCTTTCCGGGACGCCTCGTGATCGCGCGAAGCGAGCCGCCGCAGGTGGTCCGCGCGGGTGGCCGGTTCCGGCAGCGGCGCGCCCGCTCCCGCGTATCCCGCCAGCAGCTCGCGGAGCAGCACCACGACCGACCAGCCGTCGGCGATGATGTGGTGGAACGTGAGCGCCAGCCTGGCACGATTCTCTCCGGCCCGGACGAAGGTGGCTCGCAGCAAAGGCGGCCGGGCGAAGTCGAACCGGCGCGCGCGATCGGCCTCGAAGGCGTTCGCGGCGTCTTCGGCGGCCACTTCGCGCCAGGGCAGTTCGGCGTGCCGGGGCACCGTCTGGACGACCTGGCCGCCGTCGAGCTGCCGGAACCCGGACCGCAGCGACGAGTACCGGTCCAGCAGCGCCTGCACCGACTGGCGCAGCGCGTCGGCGTCGACGTCGCCTTCGAGGTCCAGGATCTCCTGGACCGTGTAGATGTCGGCGGCCTGGCCGCCTTCGAACTCCGCGTGGAAGAAGAAGCCTTCCTGCAACGGCGTCACGGGCAGGACGTCGGCGTATTCGGCGAGCGACGCGCGTTCGGCGCCGGTCAGCTCCAGCAGCGGCCGGTCGTCCACAGTGGACTCGGCGATGACAGTCTCCGCGCAGGCGGCGAGAGCCTCGGGAGTCCGGTGCTGGAACACCTGCCGTGGCGTGATGGCGAGCCCGTTTTCCGCGGCGCCGAGCACCAGCCTGATGGACAGGATGCTGTCGCCGCCGAGGGTGAAGAAGTCGTCGTCGGCACCGGCCGAGGCCAGCCCGAGGACCCGCGCGACGACGTCGCACAGAATCCGTTCCCGCTCGGTGCGCGGCGCGCGGCCGGTGGCGGCGGCACCGAAATCGGGCAGGGGTAACGCCGTGCGGTCCAGTTTGCCGTTCGGCATGATCGGCAGCCGGTCGAGCGCGAGGAACGCCGACGGCACCATGTAGTGCGGCAGCGCCGTTTCCGCGTGGGCGCGCAGGTCCTTCAGCAGCGACGGCGATCCGTCCGTCTCCGGGACGACGTACGCCACCAGGCGCCGGTCCCCCGCCTTGACCTCACGCGGCACGACGGCGATCCGCTCGACCCCGGGATACGCGGCGAGCGCGGATTCGATCTCGCCCGGTTCGATCCGGAACCCGCGGATCTTGACCTGGTGATCGGTGCGGCCGAGGAAGTCGAGGTTCCCGTCCGCGCGCCAGCGGACCCGGTCACCGGTGCGGTACATGCGCTCGCCACCGCCGGTGAAGGGATCGGCGACGAACCGCTCCGCCGAGAGCCCCGGACGTCCGGCGTAACCCCGGGCGAGGCCTCGGCCGCCGACGTACAGCTCACCTTCGACGCCGACCGGGACCGGCCGCAGGGCGGTGTCGAGGACGTAGCATCGGGTGTTCGGATCCGGCCTGCCGATCGGGATGGGCCCGGTCCAGCCGGGCTCCGCCGCCCAGAGCGTCGAGTTCACCGTCGCTTCGGTGAGGCCGTACGCGGCGACGACCCTCAGGTCCTCGGCCCAGCGCGCGATCAGTTCCGGTGGGACGGTCTCGGTGCCGACGATCAGCACCGCGCCCTTCGGCAGTTCGCAGTCCTCCGGCAGGGCCGCGACCAGTGACGGCGGCAGGATCATGTGCGTCGCCGCGTTGCCGGCGATGTAGCCGGTGAGTTCGACGCCCGCGACCCGGCGGTGCGACGGCACCACGATCAGCGTCCCGCCGACGCACAGGGACATGACCAGATCCCAGACCGTCACGTCGAACCCGGTCGAGGCGAACTGCACCACCCGGCTGTCCTCGCCGATGCCGATCCGCTCGGTCGCCGTGCTGATCAGGCTGCCGATCCCGTCGTGGGTCAGGACGACGCCCTTCGGCTTGCCCGTCGAACCCGATGTGTAGATGACGTACGCGGCCCGGTTCAGCGCTATCCCGCTGACGTCCACAGGGGACGCGCCGAGCTCCGCGAGTTCGGCCACGACGGCCGGATCGTCGAGAAGGACCCGGTCGACGCCCGCGCCGGACGGCAGCTGCGCGGCTTCGTCCTCTGTGGACACCACGATTCCCGCGCCCGCGTGGGAAAGCATGTACGCGAGGCGATCCTCGGGGTGGTCGAGGTCGAGCGGGAGGTACGCGGCCCCGGCCTTCATGACGGCCAGGAGCGCGACGACGAGATCCGCCGAGCGCGGCATGGCCACGGCGACGACGTCCTCGTCACCGACACCGCGCTGTCGCAACAGGCGGGCGAGACGGTTGGCGGCGGCGTCGAGCTCGGCGTAGGTCAGCCGGACGTCCTCGCAGACGACGGCCTCGGCGTCCGGTTTCCGCGCCACGATCCGGTCGAACGCCTCGGGCCAGGACACCTCGGGCGAATCCGCCACCGCGGTCCCGAGCTCCAGCATCCGGGCCCGTTCGCCGGCCGGGAGCAGGTCGATCGCGGCCAGCGGCAGTTCGGCCCCCTCCACCAGCGCGTCCAGCACCGCGGCGAACCGGTCGCGGTGCTCGGCGAGCTCGTCGTCGGTGGAAACGGCCGCGTCGGCGTCGAAGTCGAGGCGGAGGCCCCTGCCCTCACCGGCGTCGTACACGGCGATGGCGACGTCGCTGATCGGCCCGAGTTCGAGGTTGTGCACCGTGGCGCTCGCGTCGCCGAACGCGAGTTCGCCGTCCACGGCCATGAAGTTGACGCTCAGCCCGACGAGTTCGTGCACCCCGCCACTCGCGCCGAGTTCGCGCGCGAGATCCTCGCCGCGATACCGGCTGTGTTCCAGCAGCGCGGAAACCTTCTCCGCCACCTGGGCGACGAGCAGCGCCGGTGTCGTCTCGGGCCGCACTGTCAGCCGTAGCGGCAGGACGTTGGAGACCATGCCAGGCTGTTCGCGCAGGGCGCGGGTGGCGCGCGCGGTGACCGGCAGGCCGAGCACGAGGTCTTCGGCGCCGGTCACGCGGTGGGCGTACGCCGCCACGGCGGCGATCGCGACGCGGGACAGCCGCGTTCCCGAGTCCAGCGCGAACTTCCGCAGACGGCCGGTCTTCGCCGCGGGCAGCTCCCACGAGTGCCGCCGCAGCCGGATCAGGCCGGACGACGCGCGGCCGAGCAGCCGCACCGGATTCGGCCTGCCCTCGAGTTCACCCAGCCAGTACTCGCGGTCGGCTTCATCGGCTTCCGCGGCCTCGACCAATCCGGAGAGCGGCCAGGAGACTTCCTCTTCGGTACCCGAGTACAGCGCTGCCGCGCGACGGGTCAGGACGGCCTGTCCGTGCGCGTCCATCACCAGGTGGTGGTAGCGCTGGAACCAGCGGACCCTGTCCTCGGCGAGGATCAGCAAGGCTTGCCCGGTGAGGGGGCCCCGGCCGAGGTCGGCCACCACGGCCAGTTCGGCCCGCGCCCACTCGTCGGCCGCGCGCTCCGGATCCGGCTCACCGGTGAAGTCGAGAACGGCGACCTCGCCGGGAGTGACCGGGCGCTGGACCGGCGTGTCGCCGTCCAGCCCGACCGTCACGTGCAGGCATTCGGCCTCGGCGACCGCCCTCCGAACGGCGTCACCCAGCCGGGTGACATCGATGTCGCCACGCAGCTCCGCGACCCAGCCGATCGTGTAGACCGGATCGGCCGGGTCGAGCTGCTGCGCGAGCCAGATCCCCTGCTGTGCCGGGGTCAGGGGAAAGCCGCGGTTCATCGGGGTTGCCTCCACCGTTCGCAAGCGCTGGGATCGTCAGGCCGGTCCGGTACCGCTCACGGCGTACTCCGGCCGGGACGCGCCGGCGGCGCGGCGGTCCACAACGGACTGGAGGATCTCGCCGACCCGGACCGCGGTGTTGGACAGCAGTGACGACGTGATGCCGTGGGTGTGCTCGGTGCCGCCCTGGAGGTAGACCCCGCCGTCCAGCGGCGGTTCGGTGACGATCCGGTAGTCGCGTTCGACGCGGAGCCTGCCCTCGTCGTCGCGTTTGCAGGCGGACGCGAGCTCGCCGAGCAGCGGCGTCGGGTCCGCCGGGCCGTACCCGGTGGCGTACACGACGAAATCGGCGTCGAGCGTGGTCCGCTCCCCGGTCTCCAGCGCCTCGATGGTGACCCGGACCTCGGATCCGGTGTCGGTGACTTCGGTGGGGCGGGAGACGTTGATCAGCTTCAGCCGCTCGACCCCCTGCACCTTCTCGCGGTAGACGCGCCGGTACAGCTCGTCGATCAGGTCGATGTCCACGGCCGAGTAGTTGGTCGCGCCGTGGTAGCGCATCAGCCGGTCCTTGACCTCTTCCGGCGCCTCGTAGAACCGCCCGACCGCCTCGGGGTCGAAGATCCGGTTGGCGAACGCGCTGTCGTCGGCGGGGCTGTAGCCGTATCGCGCGAAGACCGCGCACACCTCGGCCCGCGGGAAGCGATCGTGCAGCAGCGCGCTGACCTCCGCCGCGCTCTGCCCGGCACCGACGACGACGAACCGGCGGGGCTCCTCGGCGGCCATGCCCTCCACGCGATGCAGCAGTTCGCTGTTGTGCCAGATACGCGCGCCCGGCGTCACGCCTTCGGGGAGGTTCGGCCGCAGTCCGGTGCCCATCACCAGATTGCGGGCACGCAGGTTCACCAGTTCACCGTCGGTACGGGCGTGGACGTCGAAGAACACGATCTCGTCACCGTCGAAGACCGGCGTGACCGAAAGCACTTCGGTGCCATACGAAACCAGGTCGTCGACCTTTTCCGCCGCCCATTCGAAGTAGTCGTGGAACTCGATCCGCAACGGGAACAGGTTCTTGTGGTTGATGAAGTCGACCAGCCGGTCCTTGCTGTGCAGATACGAAAGGAAGCTGAAGGAGCTCGTCGGGTTCCGCATCGTCGCCAGGTCCTTGAGGAAGGAGACCTGCATGGTGGCATTGTCGATCAGCATCCCGCGGTGCCAGCCGAACCGGGGCTGGCGCTCGAGGAAGTGGGCGGTGACGGTCTCGGCTCCGGGCGCGGCGTTGTGCTCGGTGACCGCGATGGCGAGCGCCAGGTTCGAGGGACCGAACCCGACCCCGACCACGTCGTAGACCGGAACCCGTTCACCGACCACTGCTCGTGCCATCTTGAACCCCTAGCGCGGCTCAGCCGCATCTCGGTACTTCGTTACAAAGACCAGGGAACCCTAACCTAAGTTAGGTGAGGCTCAACTAGTACTTTCAGTGGTGATGTTCATCCCTCGACCAGGAGGAGGCCGGTCCCATGCGGGTCGCCATGTTCGGATACCAGACCTGGGGACACCGCACCCTGCGGGCCTTGATCGACGCGGGCCACGACGTCGCCCTCGTCGTCACCCACCCGAAAAGTGACCACGCCTACGAGAAGATCTGGGCCGACTCGGTCGCGGATCTCGCCGAGGCCAACGGGATCCGCACCCTGCTGCGCCAGCGTCCCGACGACGCGGAACTGCTGGCGGAGCTGAAGGAAGCCGATCTCGACCTGATCGTCGCGAACAACTGGCGCACCTGGCTGCCGCCCGAGATCTTCGAGATGCCGCGCCACGGCACGCTGAACGTCCACGACTCGCTGCTGCCCGCCTACGCCGGGTTCTCGCCGCTGATCTGGGCGCTCATCAACGGCGAGAAGGAAGTCGGGCTCACCGCCCACATGATGGACGCCGACCTCGACGCGGGCGACATCGTCCTCCAGCGTTCGGTCGAGGTCGGCCCGAAGGACACGACCACCGATCTCTTCCACCGGACGGTCGATCTCATCGCGCCGATCACCACCGACGCCATCGAGCTGATCGCGAAGGGGAACTTCACCCCGGTCAAACAGGACAGGTCGAAGGCCAGCTTCTTCCACAAGCGTGCCCTCGAAGACAGTCTCATCGACTGGTCCTGGCCCGCCGACGAGATCGAGCGGCTGGTGCGCGCGCAGTCCGACCCGTACCCCAACGCCTTCACCCACCACCGCGGGAAGCAGCTGCGCGTCGTCCGCTCCTCGGTGTCGGACGGTCTCTACGGCGGCACCCCCGGCCGGATCTTCATCCGGGAGGGTGAGGGCGTCGTGATCGTCGCCGGTCCCGAGGCCCGCCGCGGGCGTTCGCACGGGCTCGTCATCGAGCGCGTCCGGACCGAGGACGGTACCGAACTCGCCGCCACCGAATACTTCCGGACCATGGGCGGCTACCTCACCGCCCGCCCCTGACCTGCGGTTTCAGGGTCCCGCGAAAAAACTCGTCGCGGGACCGATGAGTTCTCGCGAAGGGCGCCGTTACATCGGGTAAGAACACTCGATGGGAGGCGCCATGACCGAAACGATCGCCGCAGCGAAGGCGGGAGACCAAACCGCCTTCGCCGCGCTCACCGGACGGCACCGGCGGGAGCTGCACGTCCACTGCTACCGGATGCTGGGCTCGTTCGACGAGGCGGAAGACGTCGTCCAGGAGGCACTGCTCAACGCCTGGCGGGGGCTGGACACCTTCGACGGCGGGAACTTCCGCGCGTGGCTGTACCGGATCGCCACCAACGCCTGTCTCGACGCGATCCGCAAGAACGAGCGGCGGGTGCCGTCGCTGCGCTCGTTCGCCGAAGTCCCTTGGATCCAGCCGTATCCGGACCGCCTGCTCGACGAGATCGCGCCGTCCGAAGCCGAACCGCACGCGCTCGCCGTCGCCAGGGAGACCATCGAACTCGCCTTCCTCGCGGTCTTGCAGATGCTGCCGCCGCAGCAGCGCGCGGTGCTGATCCTGCGCGACGTGCTCGGCTGGCAGGCCGCCGAGGCCGCGTCCCTGCTCGACCTCTCGGTCGCCGCCGCCAACAGCGCCTTGCAGCGCGGCCGCGCGACCCTGCGTGAACGCCTTCCGCAGCAGCGCGGCGAATGGTCGGTCGCGGAGGCACCGTCCGAAGAGGAGCGGGCACTGGTGCGCCGGCTCATCGAAGCCCACGACAACGGCGACTTCAGCACGATGAGCAGCCTGGTCCGCGACGACGTCCGCCACACCATGCCGCCGGAGCCGAACTGCTACGTCGGTCTCGAACACCTCGCCCGGCACGGCAGGATCGCCGAGGAGATGGGCGAATGGCGCGCGGTCGCGGTCGACGCCAACCGGATGCCCGCGTTCGCCTCGTACCTGCGCCGCCCCGGCGACACCGTCTTCCGCGCCTTCAAGCTCGACGTCCTCCGTGTCGTCGAGGGCAAGGCCGCGGAGTTCACCACGTTCGACAGTCACCTGTTCCCGGCCTTCGGCCTGGACGCCGTTCTGGAGGGAAAGTAATGCCGGAGAAGATGACCGACGAGCAGCGCCGCGCGTTTCTCGCCGAAGGCACCCGCACCGCCGTCTTCGCGACGGTCCGCCCGGACGGGCGGCCGCACGCTGTCCCGGTCTGGTTCGCCGTCGACGGGGACGACATCCTGGTCAACCTGGGCGCGGACACCGTCAAAGGCAGGGCCCTCAAGGAGAATCCCCGCGTTTCGGTGGTCGCCGACGATCCGCGTCCGCCGTTCTCGTTCGTGAGCGTCGAAGGCGTCGCGGAGATCGTTTCCGACCCCGACGGGGTGCGGGCGGGTTCGTCGCTGATCGCCGAGCGTTACCTGGGGGAGGCCGGACCGGAGGCGACCGAGGGCTGGATGGCTTACGCGACGTCACCGGGGAAGGTGATCGTGCGGGTGCGGCCGGAGAACATCGTGGCGATCGCGAAGGTCGGCGGTTGACCGGCGATCCGTGACTCGCGTGCTCGGGGCCGGAACTCGCGTGACTGGACCCGGAACTCGCGTGCTTGGGGCCGGAACTCGGGTGTGCGGCCTCTGATCACGCGAGTTCCGTCTCCAAGCACGCGAGTCCCGTGCTCACGCACGCGAGTCCCGTCTCTGATCACCACCCGATGTACCGCCGAGCGGGAGCCACTTGGCCGCCGCCGGGATTCGACGTCAGGATGGCGGCGTGGCAGAGATCGTTCACGACGCGAGCACCCGGTCCTGGCTCATCCGCACCGCGGCCACGAGCTACGCGCTACGGCTGACCGAAGACGACACGCCCTCCCACGTCTACTGGGGCCCGGCGCTCACCACGGACCAGCTCGCCGACGTCCTCCCCAGCACCAAGGAACGCTGGGACGCGTTCAACGACCCCAACGAGGGTCTCGACGAACTCGCCGCGGACGGCGGCACCCGCTACTGGACCCCCGCCCTCCAGCTCCGGTTCGCCGACGGGACCCGCGCCCTCGAATGGCGCCACCTCTCCCACGACATCGACGGCGGACGGCTGCTCGTCCACTTCCGCGATCGCCACTACCCTCTGCGGATCACGCTGGGCTACCGCGTCCCGGCCGGCACCGACGTCATCGAACGGTGGACCGAGCTCACCCACGACGGCCCGGACGGCCCGATCGAGGTCATCCGCGCCGACTCGGCGACCTGGGTCGTGCCGCCCCGGCCGGACTACCGCGTCAGCCACGTCACCGGACGCTGGGCCGCCGAGAGCCAGCTGCTCCGCGAGCCTGTCCCCCACGGTGAGACCACGTTCGGCAGCAGGCGCGGCATCACCAGCCATCACGCCAATCCGTGGGTGATGCTCGACGACGGCGAAGCGACCGAACGGCACGGAGAGGTCTACAGCGCCGCGCTCGCGTGGAGCGGTTCCTGGCGGATCACCACCACCCGTTCGTCCACCGGCAGGCTCACCGTCACCGGTGGCTTCGGCCAGGACGGCGTCGTCCCCCGGCTCGCCCCCGGTGAAACGCTCGCCACGCCGGTTTTCGCCGGGCTGTACACCGACGGCGGGTTCGGCGCCGCGAGCCGCGCCTGGCACGCGTACACCCTCGGCCACGTCCTCCCGCATCCCGGCGAACTCCGGCCGGTGCTCTACAACTCTTGGGAGGCAACGGGTTTCGACGTCACCGAGGCCGGGCAACGCGAGCTGGCCGAGAAGGCCGCGGCACTCGGTGTCGAACTGTTCGTGATGGACGACGGCTGGTTCGGCGCCCGCGACGGTGACCACGCCGGCCTCGGTGACTGGCACGTCAATCGAGACAAGTTCCCCGATGGCCTCGAACCCTTGGTCGCCGAAGTGCACCGGCTGGGCATGAAGTTCGGGCTCTGGGTCGAACCCGAGATGGTCAACCCGGACAGCGAGCTGTACCGCGCGCACCCGGACTGGGTCCTGCACCATCCACAGAGGACACGCTCGGAGCTGCGACGGCAACTGGTGCTCAATTTCGCCCGCCCGGACGTCGCCGAATGGGCGTTCGACACGCTCGACGCTCTCGTCGGCGAGCACGGGATCGATTTCCTGAAATGGGACATGAACCGCCCGTTCAGCGAGGCGGGCTGGCCTGGCGACGGCGACCAGGACCGGCTCTGGGTGGAGCACACCCGCGCGGTCTACGGGATCATGGACCGCTTGCGCGCGGCCCATCCCGGGTTGCGGATCGAGGCGTGCAGCGGCGGCGGCGGGCGGATCGACCTCGGCGTCATGGCCAGGACGGACCAGGTCTGGACCTCCGACAACACCGACGCGCTCGACAGGCTCGTCATCCAGCACGGCTACGGCCAGGTGTACCCGGCGCGCGCGATGTCGGCGTGGGTCACCGACGATCCCAACTTCGTCACCCGCCGGTCCACCCCGCTGCGTTTCCGGTTCCATGTGGCGATGGCGGGGGTGCTCGGCATCGGCGGCGACATCGTCGAGTGGTCCGAGGAGGACCTCGGCTACGCGCGCGAACAGATCGCGCTGTACAAGGAGATCCGGCCGGTCGTCCAGCACGGCACGCTCCACCGGCTGGTGCCGCCCGCCACCGATGGCGTGTCCGCGGTGCAGTACGTGGCGGACGACGGTGGGCGCACGGTGGTGTTCGTGTTCCGGCAAGCGGCACATTTCCACACTCCCGAACGACCGATCCGGCTCGACGGCCTCGATCCCTCCGCCCGGTACCGCGACGAGGACACCGGACAGGTGCGGCACGGCGCCGCGCTGCTGGCACACGGCCTGTTCCCAGGCCTGCCGGACGGCGATTTCGCCAGCGCGGTGATCCGGCTCGCGAAGCTCTGAGTGCCAGAATAGATCAGATGTATGACCCCATTTCGCCACCAAACGACGCATCCGACCGCTTGACATCGCCTTAGACATCCGATCGAATGCCGTCGTCTGTGCGACGCCGCGAGAAGGGTGACTGGGGCATGAGAAGGTCCTTCGCGTTGGGAGCGGCGCTACTCCTCGCCGCGAGTCTCACCGGCTGCACGGTCGGCGGCGGGACGAGTGCCTCCGGCGGCGAGATCACTTTCCTGACGTTCGAAACGCCGAACCTGCCACCGTCCTATTGGGACTCCGCCATCAAGCGCGTCACGGAGCGGAGTCCCGGCGTCAGGGTGAAGAAGCTGGTCGCCCCGTCCACCGATCGCACCGGCTACGCCAAGCAGCTCCTGCAATCCGGTCAGTTCCCCGACGTCGCGATCGCCGTCGACTCGGCCGGATTCGCCGAATCGGGCAACCTCTACGCGTGGACGCCCGAGGAGCTCAAGGACTTCCAGTTCCCCGGCGCCAACCCGATCAAGGGCGGACACCACCAGCTGCCCGCCAACACCCAGACCATCCCGCCGATCTATTACAACAAGAAGCTCTTCGCCGACGCCGGGATCACAGCGGCGCCGTCGACCTGGAACGAACTGCTCGCCGTGTCGGAGAAGCTGAAGGCGAAGGGCGTCACGCCGTTCACCATCGGCGGCGGCAAGGAGGGGTTCCCGTCCGCGATGCTGCTGGACGGCCTGGTCAGCGTCGAGGTCTACGGCAAGACCCCGGACTGGCTTTCCCAGCGTCGCGCCGAAAAGGTCAAGTTCGCCGACCCTGCCTTCCAGCAGGCGTTCGGCAAGTTCGCCGACCTGGTCGCCAAGGGCTACGTCGACAAGACCCAGGTCTCGCGCGACTACTCGGCGACCGAGGCGGCCTTCCTCAACGGCGAAGGCGCGATGTACCCGATGGGCAACTGGTTCGCCGCCAGCGCCGACGCGAAGAAGCCGCCGTTCGAGATCGGTGTCTTCAATTTCCCGTCCGAGGACGGGAAACTCGTCGTTCCCGCCTATACCGGCGGCGGCATCGTGGTCAACGCCAAGTCCCCGAACCTCGACGCGGCACGGAAGTTCGCGCTCGCGTTCCAGCTCGACAAGGAGCAGATCGACGCCTCGGTCAAGGCCGACGGCCTGTTCCCCGCGATCAAGGGCTACACCCCGCCTTCCGACGTCGGCCCGGTCTTCAAGGCAGGCTACGACCTCTACCAGGAGGCCGTGGCGAAGAACGCCGTCGTGAACGCGTTCAGCTGGGAAACCGCGGACGACGGACTCCTGCCGGGGATGAAGGACAAGGTCTACCAGGCCGCGCAGGACGTCATCACCGGCCGCAAGACGGTGGCCGACGCGTGCGCGTTCCTGGACTCCGAGTGGGCGAAGGCGCGCTGACCCCGCGATGGCGAGAAAACCTATGTGGGCGCGGGTGTGGCATTTCGCCTCGTTCGGCGCCCCCGGCGTCGTCATCTATCTCTGCTTCGTCATGGCGCCGATCCTCATCAGCTTCGGCTACAGCCTGACGAACCACAATCCGTTCAACCCGCCCTCGGAGTTCGTGGGGCTCGAGAACTACAAGCTGCTCTTCCAGGACGAGCAGTTCCTGACCGCGCTCCGGGTCACCACGATCCTGACCCTGATCGTGGTGGTCGTGCCGAACGTGCTCGGTCTCGGTGTCGCGTTGCTGCTCGACCGGAAAGGCTGGCTGTACAACGCTTTGCGGAGCGTGTTCTTCACGCCCGTGATCCTCAGCTCGGTCGTGGTCAGCATCGTCTGGACGAAACTGCTCGACGACCGGGGCCCGGTCAACGACGTCCTCCGCGCCCTCGGCGTCGAGCATCCGCCGGGCTGGCTTTCGGACCCGGACCTCGCGCTGTACTCGGTCGCGTCGATCGTGTGCTGGCAGATGCTGGGGTTCTGCGTGGTCGTCTACCTCGCGGGCCTGCAAGGCGTCCCGGCCGAGCTGCTGGAAGCGGCGGAGATCGACGGCGCCGGACCGGTCCGGCGCTTCCGCGCGGTGACCTGGCCGCTGCTCGCGCCGTCGCTGACGATCAACACCGTCGTCCTGCTGATCTCGGCGTTCAAGACCTACGACTACGTCAAGGTCGTCACCAACGGCGGGCCGGGCTCGGGGACCACCGCGACCATCGCGTTCAACGTCCTCGCCACCGGCCTCGACGCGAACCACGTCGGCTACGCGTCCGCGATGGCCGTGGTGATGCTGGTGATCGTGGCGACACTGACCACGATCGTGCTGCGCTTCCTGCGGCGGCGGGAGGTGGACCTGTGACCACAAAGGACGGTTCGTGGCTGCGGCCCACCGTGGCGATCTTGGCGAGCGCGATCTTCTTCGTCCCGCTGTACTACGTGCTCGTCAACGTCTTCAAACCCGGAGACCTGATCGCCCAGGAGCCGGCGTCCGTCCCGCTGCCACCGACGCTGACCAACATCCACGCCGTGCTCACCCGGCCCGACGGCCTGTTCTGGGTGAGCTTGGCGAACAGTTTGCTCGTCACCCTGCTGTCCATCATCGTGTTGACGGTGCTTTCGGCCATGCTGGGGCACTACCTGGCGCGCTCGGACAGACGATGGACCAAGGTGCTCGCACTGATCCTGCTGGCAGGCTTGATGATCCCGCCGCAGGTGATCCTGATCCCGGTCACCGAGGTGCTGCGGCTGACCGGGTTGATGGCGACGGTGCAGGGCCTGGTGCTGTTCAACGTCGGGTACTACGTGCCGTTCGGCGTCTTCGTGTTCACCGGGTTCATCCGCGGGGTGCCGATGGAACTCGAGGAGGCCGCCCTGCTCGACGGCGCGAGCCGGGCCCAGGTGTTCTGGCGGATCGTGTTCCCGTTGCTGCGCCCGGCCACCGCGAGCGTGCTGATCTTCCTCGGGGTGTGGATCTGGAACGACTTCATCGACCCGCTGATCATCCTCGGCCCCAGCCAGGGCACCACGATCACCACCGGGATCTACCGCTCGATCGGCCAGTACCAGGCTGACCTCGGAAGCGTGTTCGCGCTGATGTTCCTGGCGACGCTGCCGGTGCTGATCTTCTACCTGGCGTTGCAGAAGCAGTTCGTGAAGGGACTGACCGGCGGGGCGACCAAGGGCTGAGTCCCGTCTCTTCGCCTATGTCATAAAAGGGGCTTTCAAGACGTTTTTCGTCCTGAAAGCCCCTTTCATGACATCCGGAGCAGGCCGCTCAGAGCTCGGTGACCTTCCCGTCGGCCACTTCCAGCCGCCGCGTCGTCGCCACCGCGTCCAGCATCCGCCGGTCGTGCGTCACCAGCAGCAGCGTCCCCGGATAGTCCGACAGCGCCGACTCCAGCTGCTCGATCGCGGGCAGGTCGAGGTGGTTCGTCGGCTCGTCGAGCACCAGCAGGTTCACCCCGCGCGCCTGCAACAGCGCCAGCGCCGACCGCGTCCGCTCCCCCGGCGACAACGTGGCCGCCGACCGCAGGACGTGCGCGGCCTTCAGCCCGTATTTCGCCAGCAACGTCCGCACGTCGGCGTCGGCGAGTTCCGGGACCTCGCGGGCGAAGGCCTCGACGAGCGGGAGGTCGCCGAGGAACAGCTTCCGGGCCTGGTCGACCTCGCCGACCACGACACCCGAGCCGAGGGACGCGCCACCCTCGTCGACCGGCACCCGGCCGAGCAGGGCGGCGAGCAGGGTCGACTTCCCGGCTCCGTTGGCCCCGGTGATGGCGACCTTGTCCGCCCAGTCGATCTGCAGATCCACCGGACCGAGGGTGAATCCGCCCCGCCGCACCACCGCGCCGCGCAGGGTCGCCACGACCGCGCCCGCCCGGGGCGCGGCGGCGATCTCCATCCGCAGTTCCCATTCCTTGCGCGGTTCCTCGACGACGTCGAGCCGTTCGATCATGCGGTCGGTCTGGCGCGCCTTCGAGGCCTGCTTCTCCGTCGCCTCGCTCCGGAACTTGCGGCCCACCTTGTCGTTGTCGGTGGCCTTGCGCCGGGCGTTCTTGACGCCCTTCTCCATCCACGAACGCTGCATCGCGCCACGGGCTTCGAGCGAGGCCTTGGTGTTCGCGTACTCCTCGTACTCCTCGCGGGCGTGCCGCCGCGCGACGGCGCGCTCCTCCAGGTACGACTCGTAGCCACCGCCGTAGGTCCGCACCTGCTGCTGGGCGTAGTCGAGTTCGACGACGCGGTCCACGGTGCGGGCGAGGAACTCCCGGTCATGGCTGACCAGCACGGTCCCGGCACGCAGCCCGGTCACGAACCGCTCCAGCCGTTCCAGGCCGTCGAGGTCGAGGTCGTTGGTCGGCTCGTCGAGCAGGAAGATGTCGTACCGGCTCAGCAGCAGCGAGGCCATCCCCGCACGGGCCGCCTGCCCACCGGACAGCGAAAGCATCGGCTGGTCGAGGTTCACCGTGAGCCCGAGGTCCGCGACGACCTCGCCCGCCCGGTCGTCCAGATCCGCTCCGCCGAGCGCGAGCCAGCGGTCGAGCGCCACACCGTAGGCGTCGTCCGCGCCGGGTTCACCCGCGGTGAGCGCCTCGGTGGCGGCGTCGAGCGCGGCTTGCGCGGCGGTGACGCCGGTGCGGCGCGACAGGAACGCGCGGACGGACTCACCCTCGCGGCGTTCCGGCTCCTGCGGGAGGTGACCGACGGTGGCCGTGGGCGGGTTCAGCCGGACACTGCCTTCTTCCGGCGGGACGAGGCCGCCGAGGGTCTTCAGCAGGGTCGATTTGCCCGCGCCGTTGACACCGACGAGACCGATCACTTCGCCCGGGGCGACGACCAGGTCGAGACCGGAGAACAGAACACGGTCGCCGTGGCCGGCGGCGAGATCCTTGGCAACGAGTGTGGCGCTCATGAGATCGGTAAGTCTACGGGGACCGATTGAACAGCTCGTGGTCCCTCGGAAGAGTGGCAAGTATCCAAGCGATCACGGAACGTGGGTAGCCTGGACGTTCTTCTGGACCCGAACGAATCCCCCGAGCATTGAGGTCGGTGACAGCAAATGGCGGACTCCGCCACCCCGGTCCCCGTCGTCCACCAGCAGAAAGGCGGTACCCGCAGGCCGACGCTGAGCAGGCGGCGCGAAGTCAGTCATGCCAGCGCGCGGTCGCTGCTGATGACGATCCTCGGCGAGTACGTCCTGCCACGTGACCAATCCATTTGGACATCGACGCTGGTCGAAGCACTGCGAGTGCTGGACATCGAGGAGAAGTCCGCCCGGCAGGCGCTGGCCCGGTCCTCAGCCGAGGGCTGGGTCGTTTCGGAACGCGTCGGGCGAAGAGTGCGCTGGTCGCTCACTCCACCAGGCAGACGGCTCCTCACCGAAGGCGCTGAACGGATCTACGCCTTCGGTAACGAGGAGAAGGCCTGGGACGACCGCTGGCTGATGCTCATCGTGTCTGTCCCCGAGGCGAAGCGGGATCTCCGGCACCGGCTCCGCACCCGCCTGACGTGGGCGGGCTTCGGTTCACCGGTGGCGGGAGTCTGGGTCAGCCCGGACCTCAGCCGCCAGCGGGAAGCCCAGCAGATAGTGCAGGAACTCGGCCTCGACGCGCAGGCGATGTCTTTCACCGCCGCGTACGGCGAAGTCGGCGATCAGGAGACGATGGTCGCCCGGTCCTGGGATCTCAGCGATCTGAAGGACCGCTACGAGGATTTCATCGACCGCTTCACCGGAACCCATCCGTCCGGTGAGCACGGTGTCTTGCGCGCGCAGACCGAATTGGTCCACGAATGGCGCAGCTTCCCGTTCCTGGACCCGCGTCTTCCGCTAAAACTTCTGCCGGACGGTTGGAGCGGCGTGCGCGCGGCGGACCTTTTCCACCGCAAGCACGTCGAATGGCGACCAGAAGCACAGGCGCAATGGGACGAACTCGCGGCGACCTCCGGCTAGGGTCACGGGAAAACGACCTACCGGGAGGTAACCCGCCTTGGCCACCTCGATCCGCCTCGACCGTGAAGACGGCCTCGCCGTCCTGACCATCGCTTCGCCGCCCCTGAATCTCTACACGGCGGAACTCCAGCACGAACTCGGCGAGACGATCGGCGAACTGGAAGCCACGCCGCCACGCGCGGCCCTGATCCGGGCCGAAGGCAAGATCGTCAGCGGTGGCGTGGACGTCTCCCTGTTCGACGCCCAGACCGACGCCGCCGAGGCCAAGGTGCTCTTCGACGAGATGCTGGCGATCCCGGACCGGATCGCCGCACTCCCGTTCCCCACCGTGTTCGCCGCTCACGGCCTGTGCCTGACCTGGGCCTTCGAAGTCGCGGTCGCCTGTGACATCATCCTCGCGAGCGAGAAGGCCAAGTTCGGCCTTGTCGAACGGGTCGTCGGCCTGACCCCGACCATGGGCGGCACGCAGCGGCTCGCCGCCCGGGCGGGCGTCGGCCGCGCCAAGGAGTTCGTGATGACCGGCGCGACCTACGACGCCGCGACCCTCGAACGGTGGAACGTGGTGAACCGGGTGCTCCCGGTGGACGGCTTCGACGAGGCCGCACGTGCCTTCGCGACCGACCTCGCGCAGGGGCCGACCCGGGCGCACGCCGCCACCAAGAAGGTCCTCGAGCACTACGAGCACGGCGGCGTCGCCGAGGCGAACGAGCACATCACGACGATCGCCGCCGGACTCTTCGACACCGAGGACCTGCGCGGCGCGGTGAAGTCGTTCCTCGCCGACGGGCCCGGCAAGGCGACCTTCACCGGCCGCTGATCCGCTACGGCCGCTGACCGACCGCGTCCACCACCCCGGACGCGGTCACGGCGGTCCCGTTCCCGCCCAGGTACAGGAACGTGTCAGCGGCGAAGACGATCATGGTCGGTTTCGCCACCTTGGGGTCGTCCCCCGGCCCGAGCGGCCAGGTGATGCCCACACCGGGCCTGCCCGCCGCGTCCTTGACGTCGTCGACGGCGCGAAGACCGGGCACCTTGGCCGCCGCGCCGTACAGGGCCGCCCGGACGGCAGGCGGAAGGTAGGTTTCGTTCGCCAGCGCCAAGACGTCCTTGCCCATCGCGTTGTAATCGCCCTTCTCACCGCTGTGGTCGGCGTTGTCGCCGTTGAGGTGGGCGAACATCGCGTCCACGTCGGTGGGGAGATCCGCCCGGTAACCGGGCCGCGGTGTGCACGGCTCCGTGACGCCCTTGAGCGGTTCGGCGCCCTTGTACACCTGCGCGCGCCCGTTCCGGCAGCCCGGAACCAGATCGGCACTGCCGTCCGGCATCTTGATCAACCCGTCGTGAGTGCCGTCCGCCGAAAGCCAAGATTCCCGCACGCCGTCGGGCTGCTTGGTCTTCGTGTAGACGAACTGGCCCGGTTTCGGCGACTTGTCCGGTGTCTTCAGCGCGGCCGCGGCGGCGGCACGCAGCACGGCCACGGGATCCGCGGCGGCCGTGGGCGGTTCCATCCCCGCCGGGGCGAGCGCCACGACGGCGGTGATGGCCGCGGCCAGACCCGCCGCACCCACCCCGGTCCAGACCCAGCGCCGCCGATTCTTCAGCGGTGCCACGTTTTCCGTTTCGGTGGCGGCGATTTCGGCCATCAAACGCGCGCGTGCCGCGCCGAGCGCGTCGGATTCCGCGAGAGGCACCAAGCCGGTCCGCTCGGCGATCAGCTGCAACTCATCCATGGGTGAAGATCTCCTTCGAAGTCGTGGCGTCCGGGCGGCCGAGCGCCTCGCGGACCTTCCGGCGGGCGCGATTGAGCCGCGAGCGAACGGTGCCGAGCGGGATGTCCAGCGCGGCGGCGATCTCCTCGTAGCTCAGGCCTTCGCCTGCGAACAGCGTGAGCGTGTCCCGGTCACCGTCGGCCAGTTCCGCCAGCGCGGCGTCGAGCAACTTCCCCATCGCCCCGGCGGTCACCTGGTCGGCGACACGTTCGGCATGCCCTTCTTCATCGGGCGGCGGGCCCAACGCTTCCCGCAGTTTCAGTTCCCTGACCTCGTCACGGCGCCGCTGTGCCACCAGATTCGTCGCGATGCCGTAGAGCCACGGCCGGGCGTCGCGACGCTCGGTGTCGTACCCCTCGCGTTTGCGGAAGGCCACCAGGAACGCCTCTCCCAAGGCATCATCGGCGGCGGCCGGCCCGATGCGTCTGACCAGGTAGCGATGGATGTGCGCGGCATGCCGGTCGAAGATCGCGGCGAACCAATCCGGGCTGGTCACCGACCTCTCGATCAGTTCCGCGTCCTCCAGATCGCCAGGATCCACCCTGGATGTGCTCATGAACCACCCTTCGCCTTCGTCAGTGTCACCTGTTGTCCGCATTCGGCGTCGAACAGGTTCACGACCGACGAATCGGTCTAGACCTTTTATGCGTGCCGCGCTACATTCATCTGTGGTCTAGACCACACGCGCCATTTCCGAGCAGGTCAGTCTCGCCGCCTCTTTTGGAGAGAACCGCCATGAGACGCATCAGAAAACGACTACTCAGCGCACTCACCGTGACACTCCTCGCTGCCGGGCTCCTCGTAGCCGCGGGTACTCCGGCGCTGGCGGCGGGCCGCCTCCGCGCCGCTTTCGCCTTGGCCGGGAACACCGGGGAGTACACCGTCACCAACCCCAGCAGCGAAACCGTCGCCGACTGGTCCATCACCTTCACCGTTCCCGCCGGCGTGACCGCCACGAGCGGCTCCCACGCCACCGTTTCCCAAGCGGGCAACCAGGTCACCCTCACCCCGGCGTTCTACATCAAGTCACTCGGGCCGGGCCGTTCGACCTATCCGTACAGCCCGTCGTTCCAGCTCAGTTCCGGGGTCACCCCGAGCACCTGCCGGATCGACGACGCCAACTGCGACGGTACGGGCGACGCGCCGCCTGCCACCCCGGCCAACCTGCGCCTCGTGGCGAAGACGACCACGACCGCCGCACTGGCCTGGAACGCCTCGGCACCGGGCTCCCTGCCCGTCGCCGGCTACGACGTCTACCAGGGCACGACCCTGGCGACCTCGGTCACCGGCACCGAAGCGAGGATCACCGGGCTGACGCCGAACACGGCCTACAGCTTCACCGTCGTCGCCAAGGACCGCAAGGACGCCAAATCCCCGCCCACCCCCGCCTTGGCGGTGACCACCAACAACCCGGGCGACGACACCCAGGCGCCGACCGCGCCGTCGAACCTCCGCTCGACCGCGGTCACGTCGAGTTCCGTCGCCCTGGCCTGGAGCGCGTCGACCGACAACACCGGCGTCGTCTCCTATGACGTCTACAACGGCTCTAATCTCGCCACCACGGTGACCGGGACTACCGCGACGGTGAGCGGGCTTTCACCGTCCACTTCGTACTCTTTCACGGTCAAGGCCCGTGACGGGTACGACAACGTCTCCGCGGCGAGCGCCGCCGTCAGCGCTCGCACCGGCGACATCGTCAACGGGTACGCCCGGGTCGGCTATTTCGTCCAGTGGGGCATCTACGGCCGCCAGTTCTTCGTCAAGAACCTGGTGTCCAACGGATCGGCCGCCAAGCTGACCCATCTGCTGTACGCCTTCGGGAACATCGACCCGGTCAACCACACCTGTCTTTCGGGTGTCACCAAGGGAACGACGTCGAATCCCCAGGACCCGAACCAGGGTGACGGCGCGGGCGACGCGGAAGCGGACTACTCGCGGCCGATGTCCGCGTCCCAGTCCGTCGACGGTGTCGGCGACACCGGCTGGGAGACGTTGCGCGGTAACTTCAACCAGCTGAAGAAGCTCAAGGCCAAGTACCCGAACCTGAAGGTCCTCATCTCCCTGGGCGGCTGGACCTACTCGAAGTACTTCTCCGACGTCGCGGCCACCGCCGCGTCGCGGCAGAAGTTCGTCGCGTCGTGCATCGACACGTACCTGAAGGGGAACGTGAAGGCGTACGGCGGTGCGGGCGGGCCGGGCACGGCCGCGGGCATCTTCGACGGCATCGACATCGACTGGGAGTGGCCGGGCAGTCCCGACGGGCACCCCGGGAACCACTGGAGCGCCAACGACAAGACGAACCTGACCGCCCTGCTGGCCGAGTTCCGCACGCAGATGGACGCCTACGGCGCGACCACCGGCAAGCGGTACGAGCTTCAGGCGTTCACCCCCGCCGACCCGGCGAAGGTGAGCGGCGGCTGGGAGATCCCGAAGATCTTCGACTACCTCGACGTCGCCAACGTGCAGGGCTACGACTTCCACGGCTCGGGCAGCGACAACTCGTGGGAGCCGAACATGACCGGCCACCAAGGGAACCTCTACGCCGACGCGGACGATCCGTACAAGTTCAAGTTCAGTGTCGAGTCGGCGATCAACGCCTACACCAGCGCCGGGGCGAATCCACGGAAACTGACCCTCGGGCTCGCCTTCTACGGGAGAGGCTGGCAAGGGGTCGCGGACGGCGGCAAGAAGGGCGAATGGCAGAGCGCGACCGGCGCCGCGCCAGGCCAGTTCGCCGAGGAAGCAGGTACTCGTGGCTACGCGAATCTCTTGGCCAGTGTCCCGAACTGCACCGTCCAGCACGACACCGCGGCCGTGGCCACGGCGTGTTACACGGGCAACGGCGGACAATGGTGGACCTTCGACGACGCCTGGTCCATCCAGCAGAAGGTCGCCTGGCTCAAGTCCAAGGGACTGCTCGGAGTCATGGCATGGGAGATGTCCGGTGACACCGGCGCGCTCATGACCACAGTGGACAACTCACTGAAGTAACGGCTCGTGGGCGGTGAGGACGGTTCCGACCGTCCTCACCACCCAAGATCCGAACCGAGTCCTTCGTCGCACGGGATGCGGTCAAGATTTGATCCACGGCGACCCGAGCTCAAGAGCATCACTGCGCCGTTAAATTGAACACGAAAAAGCCCCTGGCCTGTACCTGAGGTACAAGCCAGGGGCTTCGTCGTCCGGTCGGGCTGACAGGATTCGAACCTGCGACCCCTTGACCCCCAGTCAAGTGCGCTACCAAACTGCGCCACAGCCCGGACCCGTACTCCGTGGAGTGCGATGTGAGTACCTTAGCGGGTCCCGGATACGGGCTTGCAACCAGGGGTCACTGTGTGTCTGAGCTGCGAAAACGGACCGTGAGGGCCGCCCTGCCGCAATCAGGCGGCCCTCACGGAGTCACTGTGGGTTGTCGGCGTGCGTGAGGGTCTGCCAGGAGACGAACAGGGCGTTGGTGCCCGCCGGCCGCTGGCGCAGGGTGAGTGCCTCGGTGTTGCTCATGGTGAGCCCGAGGCGGGTGTGGAGGTGGTTGTAGCCGACCTCGGTGACCGGGCCGAGGCCGAGCTTCAGGCTGCCGCCGCACAGCCACGACGGGACAGCTGCGCCCATCTGGTACTTCGCGTGGAAGCCGAGGCCCTCGCGGAGGCGGTCGGCGATCTCGGGGTAGAGGTCCTGGCCCTGGATGCGGGTGGTCTCGGCGAAGTTCGCGATGGCGGCGAGGCCGTAGCCGGTGTGGGTGAAGTCCCGGCACGTCTCCTGCGAGAGACCGTTGACGAACGTCGTCTGGCCTTGCCAGTACTTCACGATCTTGTCGCGGGTGTCGAGGCCGCTGCCGGGCGCGGTCTTCGGGAGCGCGCCGTCGCCGGTGAGGTAGAGGTAGGCGGGGACGCGGGTGCGGAACTTCGCCACGGCCTTGTCGTAGCTCGCTTTGTCGTCGAGGAACACGGCGATGCCGATCGCGGCCTCGGTCATGCTGAGTTCCCAATTCCCGTTGCTGTGACTGCCGTTGATCACCTTGGGCAGGTACACGTTCCGGAGCATGGTGCCGAAGCGGCCGGAATTCGGCCAGCTCGAGTAGGTGTGCTTGATGATTTCCGCCGCGCGCGGCCACGAGGAGGCCGACCAGGCCGATTGCAGGGGCGCGTTGCTGTTCGTGTGATCTTTCAGTACCGCGGACCAGGCGTCCATGACCTCGATCGCCTTGGTCGCGTATTTCGCGTCGCGGGTGATGTACCACGCGAGAGAAAGGGAGTACGCGGCGATCGCGTCTTGCCGTTCATCGGTACAGCCGAGATTCGGCTTCGAATAGGGACCGCATTCGACGACGGCACGTGGTTTCGGTGACCGGGACAGTGAGGCGTACGGACTCGACATCATCGCGTCGTAAGCCTGTTTCCACGGTTGCGCGCCGGCCTGGACCTTGGTGCGCACGAAGTCCAATTGCGGTCGGCTGACCAGTACGCCGGGGTGGGTGAAGGTGGCCGGCGCGGACTGGGCCGGGGCACTGAAAAGGCCCAGCGCCAACGGGACGAGCGTGGCCAGGGTGAACAGTTTCTTCGGTAGGGACATGGTTCTCCTCGGGCGGGTGTGAGCCA
Source organism: Amycolatopsis thailandensis (assembly GCF_002234405.1). GTDB lineage: Bacteria > Actinomycetota > Actinomycetes > Mycobacteriales > Pseudonocardiaceae > Amycolatopsis > Amycolatopsis thailandensis. Next base: position 62,716 of record NZ_NMQT01000009.1, read on the forward strand.
GGTCACCGGCGGCGTGCGATTCAGTGTCATGGTCTGAACCAGTTGCGTCAAGACCTTAATTCGCCTCAAAAAGAAAGAAATCCGTCGTTGTTCAGCGGGCTGAACAAAGGTGTTCAGCCCGCTGAACGAATCAGTGTCGCCAAGGGGCGACGAAAGCCGGGCTCCCGACCGGATAAGTGCCGATCAGCCGCCAGGTCGCGAGGTCGTACGCGCGGATCGCGTCATCGCTCTGCGAAGCGACATAACATTGCTCGCCGACGATGGAGAAATGCCGGGGCCATTCGCCGGTCCCATGGTCGGCGACGGCCTTCGGGAGGACACCGTCGAAAGCGAACTCCGTGATCTTCTCGGGGCCTCGGTTCGAGAGGTACAGCCGGTCGCCGTGCAGGGTGAGCTGGCCTGGGAGATTGTCGCCACCGGGAGCGAGCGTCGCGGGAGTGGAGTTTTCGACGGAGAACGTGCCCGGTGGCTCTTCGCGCACTGTCAGCAGCGAGGCGGCCAGTTCTCCGACGACGTACGCGTGGTTCGTGCCGGGGCGCCGGACCAGCTGGCGGGGGCCGGTCCCGGCGGGCAGCGTCGACACCGACAGCGGGATCAGCTCGCCTTCCTCACCGAGGCGGTAGCTGCGGATCTCGTCGGTACCGAGATCGACCGCGCTGACCAGCGTGCCGCTCTCGTCGACCATGGCCATGTGCACATGCGCCGCTTCCTGCCGGTCGGCGCCGGGACCGGTGCCCTCGTGCTGGACGAGTGCCGTGCGCACGGTGGGTATCCCGTCCGGCCCCAGCGCGAACGCGGCCAGGCTGCCGCCGCTGTAGTTGGCGCACAACAGGAACCGGCCGTCGGGAGTGATCGCCAGATGGCAGGGATCCGCCCCGCCGGTCGGGAGCGAGTCCAGGAGTTCCAAGGTGCCGTTCTCGGCGACCGCCACGGTGCTGATCGCGCCTTCGGCCGTCTCGTTCACGGCGTAGAGAACCGGAAGCGTGGGATGCGGGGTCAGCCAGCTCGGTGAGTCGAGTTCGAGCGAGCCCGCCGGAGTCAGCTCCCCGGTCCGCCCTTCGCGCCAGAAGGTCCCGATGCCCTCGCCGTTCCCGTTGCTCGCGGCGGTGTAGGAGCCGACCACGAGCAGAGTCCGGTCGTCGTTCGCAGTAGTCACGAGGCCCACTGTGCAGCAAGCCGAGGTGGAGGAGAACCCCTTTGACCACAGCGCCAACTCGACGAGCTCGGGCACGTTCGGAAGCTGGCCAGTCCACCGAAGTTGACTTCTCGCGACCACACAAGCCCGCTCCCCGGCCAAGCCGCCTCCACAAACTCCCGTATTGAAGGTAGTAGTTCGAGAGCAGCACGCCAGCATCAGCCGCGGTCTGGTACGTGGCGTGCTTCTGGCTGGTCGACTTGAACAGCAGCGCGTTCGGATGGTTTTTCTGGACGCCCCCAACTGACGTTCACCACCATCGCGATCCCGTTGATCAACCAGCCTGCCTCACCAGGTCAGTGCCCCATCATCTGGTTCAGCAGACCGCAGGCGGCGATGCCCACGCCAAGACCTGCCAGCGGGCCTCTGAAGAAGCCGGCAAGGAGCCCTGCCCCGACCGCTATCGCGAAACCCCGCCTTGAGGCGGTCACGGACCGAACGTCGTTCAGCCGAGCGGTGGCCTGTGTGAGGATTCTCGGATGTCACCTCGTCCTCATGCCGACCTCGCTCGGTGGTGCGTGGAGCATCTCGGCAGTCCGCCGTCGGAGGAGATCTTCAGATCCGGCCATCTCTCCACCGTCATAGGTCTCCGGCTGGCCGACGATCGTGAGGTCGTGGTCAAGGTGCGCCCCGACTCTCCTCGAATGACAGCCTGCGTCGAAATCCAGCGCCGCGTGTTCCAGGCCGGCTATCCGTGCCCACAGCCGCTCACCGGCCCCGTCCCTTTCGGCGAGGAAATCGCCACCGCGGAGGTCTACGTCCCCGGCGGCGCCCTGCTCCCGAACGCGGACCACGCCGCCGGAGCCTTTGCCGAAGCCTTCGGGAGGCTGATCAACCTCGCGCCAAGGCCAGGTGAGGTGTCCACGCTCGACCCGGCACCGTCGTGGGCGGCCTGGAACCACGCCGAAGACGGACTTTGGCCGTGTCCCGAGGATTCCGACACCGACCTCAACGCGGTGGCCGGTCCGGCGTGGATCGACGACGCCGGGCGTCGTTCCCGCGATCGGCTGCGAACCGGCGTGTCCGAAACCGTGATCGGTCACTGTGACTGGCTTGCCGGTAATTTGCGCTGGGACGGAGACGAACTCTTGGTGGTGCACGATTGGGACAGCATGATCGTCGACAGCGAAGCCGTACTCGTCGGCTTCGCGGCCGCGCTGTATTCGACCGTCAGCGTGGACGAGCTGGCCACCGTCGAGGACACGGAACGTTTCCTCGACGCGTACGGCCGGGAGCTCAGCGCCGACGAACTGGAGCGGTCGTGGGCCGCCGGAGTGTGGACCAGGGCCTACGACGCCAAGTATCAGGCCACGGTCGGGCGGCCCATCACCTCATTGTCCGAGGATGAGGCTCGCGAGCGACTCCGTCGCAGTGGGACCGGATTCCAGAGATAGAACCTCGAAGGATGGCGTCATGCGGAAACTGATCTACGGGATGAACTTGAGCCTGGACGGCTACATCGCCGCGCCCGACGGCGACCTCGGCTGGGGCGTGCAGAGTGACGAGCTGTTCCAGTGGTGGCTCGAGCGGGAGCAGGCGGTCACCCTGTTCCTGTACGGGCGCGGGCTTTGGGAGACGATGAGTTCTCACTGGCCGACCGGTGACCAGCAGCCGGGCGCCAGCCAGGCGGAGATCGAGTTCGCGCGGAATTGGCGGGACACGCCGAAGGTGCTGTTCTCCTCCACGACGGCCGGCGAAGCCGACTGGAACACCCGCGTGGTCACCGGCGACGCGATCGCCGAGATCACCCGGCTCAAGGCCGGGGACGGCGGGCCGATGAGGGTCGGGGGCGCGACGCTGGCCGGGGCGGCCATGCGGGCCGGGCTGGTCGACGAGTACGAGATCGTCACCCATCCGGCGCTGGTGGGCGGCGGCACGCCGTTCTTCACCGCGCTGGACAGCGGGGTGAAGCTCGATCTGGTGGAGACACGGACGTTTCCCGGCGGGGTGGTCCTAGCCAGGTACGAGAGGCGTTGAGCGCGGCGGGTTTCAGCGGCTCACGACGATCTCGCGTTCCACACCGGCCAGTTTCTCGGGATTGCGCACGTGATAGGCGCCGGTGACACACCCGTTCTCCACGCGCACCGCCAGCACGCCGTCGATCTCGCCGTCGACCCGGATGAGCAGCCCCGGGCCGCCGTTGATCTGAACCGGCTCGACCGACCGTTCCGCCTCGCGTTTCCACCAGCCGACCGCCAGCAGCCGGGCCACCTTGTCCGCGCCGACGACGGGCCGCAGCAACGCGTGTTTGACTCCACCGCCGTCGCTGAGGGCGACGACGTCCGGCGCGAGGATGTCCAGCAGGCCTTGGAGATCGCCGGTTTCGACGGCCGTCTGGAAGGCCTGAAGCGCGGCCCGGTGTTCGGCGGGGGTACCGGTGCCGCGGGGCCTGCGAGCGGCGACGTGCGCCCGCGCCCGGTGCGCGATCTGGCGTACGGTGCCGGAAGTCTTGCCGACGGCTTCGGCAATCTCGTCGTAGTCGAGCGCGAAGACCTCACGCAGCACGAAAACCGCTCGTTCGGTCGGCGAAAGTGTCTCCAACACCAGCAGCATCGCCATCGAAACGCTGTCGGCGAGCTCCACGTCCTCGGCCACGTCCGGCGCGGTCAGCAGCGGCTCCGGTAGCCACGGACCGACATAGGACTCCTTGCGCCTGCCGAGCGTCCGCAACCGTTTGAGCGCCTGCCGGGTGGTGATCCGGACCAGGAACGCGCGCGGGGACAGCACCGTTTCGAAGTCCACGCCCACCCATCGCAACCAGGTCTCCTGAAGGACGTCCTCCGCATCGGTGGCCGAGCCGAGCATCTCGTAGGCCACGGTGAAGAGCAGGTTGCGATGGGTCACGAACGCCTCGGTGGCGGTGTCCGTCTCGTGTTCGTCCCGTTCGCTCATCGCCGGTTCCCGTCCTTTCGTCCGCGAACGTGTCAGATCCATACGACCCCGGCCGCCCTCCCCTTGTGACACCCGCAGCCCGTGGCCTGTGTCACAAGACCTGCCTGTCACGCCGAGCGGATCGCCGGGATCTCTTGGGCACGACGACGCGATGCCGACAGGAAGGAAGTCCACCCATGTCCATGACGACGATGGGTCCGCGGTCACGCATGCCCAACCCACTCCCCTTCGTCCCCGAAATGGCCGAAGTCGCCGGCGGCCTGCACAAGGTTCTCAGGAACGGCGCGATCCCCCTGACGACCGTGCACCTGCTACAGCTCCGTGCCGGGCAGATCCTCGGCAGCACGTACTTCACCATCCGCGAAACCCGCAATCTTCGCGAGGCCGGGGAACCCGAGGAACGCATCACCGCCGTGGCGACCTGGCGGGACGCCACCTGCTTCACCGACGCGGAACGGGTCGCGCTGCAACTGACCGAGGCCGTCCTCACCCCGAATCCGTCCGGCGAGCGTGTCCCCGATTCGTTGTACGCCAGAGCATCCGCGTGCTACGACGCCAAAGCGCTGTGGACGCTCGTCATGGCGATCGCCCACATCGGCTTCTTCGCCCCCGCCGCGCTCATCGCCAAGCCGATCCCCGGGATGCCTCCCGGCCAGAACTACACCGACTGACGATCCTCTCTCGAAAGGCGAAGAACATGAGCACCGGCAAGATCGCGGTGGCGGGCGCCACCGGGCGACTGGGCGTCCACGTCGTCGACGTCCTCGCCGAACGAGGCCATCGAGTCGTGCCCATCTCCCGGGCGACCGGCGTGGACATCATCACCGGTGAAGGTCTCGACGAGGCCCTCGACGGTGTCGAAATGATCATCGACGTGGCCTCGTGGCACGGCTCCGAACAGGAAGCGGCGACGGAGTTCTTCCGGACGTCGGCCCGCAATCTGCACGACGCGGGCCGCCGGGCGGGGGCGGCCCGGATCACCGCGGCGTCCATCATCGGCGCCGACAAGGCCACCGCCGGTTTCCTCGCCGCCAAGAAGGTGCACGAGGAACTCCTCCTGGCCGGTCCTCTCCCCGTCCGCATCCTGCGGGCCGCGCAGTTCCACGAGTTCGTCGGGCAGCTGCTGGACTGGCAGCAGGGCGGCGTCGCCCATCTGCCGTCCCTGCCCACTCAGCTCGTGGCCTGCCGAAGCGTCGCGGAGGAACTGGTCGACCTCGCCTTGGCCCCCGAGGCGCCGGAGACACCGATCCCCGAGATCGCGGGACCCCGCAAGGAGAACATGGCCGAGGCGGCCAGGCTCCTCGGTGCCCGCCGTGGCATCCAGGTCGTCGGCATCGACGGCGGCGGCATACCGGACGCGGAGATCGCCGCGGCCGGCGGTTTCCTGCCCGGACCACACGCCAAGCTCGCGGGCCCCACGTTCTCGGAATGGCTCGACACCCGGGAAGGCGCGAAATGACCGAAACCTGGGAAGCGCCGCTTCATCTGCGGCGGACCGGCATCGATCCGGTCGGGGAACTGGCGAAAGCTCGCGACGACGAGCGCGTGGTGCGGGTGGAGACGCCCGCCGGGCCACCGGCGTACCTGGTCTCCCGGTACGAGGACGTCCGCCAGGTGCTGGCGGACACGGCCCGGTTCAGCAGCGCCGGGACACCGTTCTCCGCCGCTGGGCAGGAAAACGCCGGTGTCGCGGGCCAGCTGATCACGCTCGACCCTCCCGAACACACGCGGCTGCGCCGGCTGCTCACCCCGGAGTTCACCGTCCGGCGCATGAGCAGGCTCCAGCCGCGGATCACCGAGATCGTCGAAACGGCCCTGGACGAGCTGGAGCGCGCCGGTAAGCCCGCCGACCTGGTGGCGCACTTCGCGTTGCCCGTTCCCTCGCTGGTGATCTGCGACCTACTGGGTGTCCCCTACGCCGACCGCGCCGGATTCCACGAACGCGCCGTGCGGATTCTGGACACCTCTTTGCCGGTCGAGGATCGCGTCGCGGCGCAGCGGGAAGACCACGACTACATGGCGGGACTGGTGGCCCGCGCCCAGGCGGACCCGGGCGAGGACATGCTGGGCATGCTGGTGCGCGAGCACGGCCGGGAGCTGACGTCCGCCGAGCTGACCGGTATCGCGGGGCTTCTCCTGCTGGCCGGGCACGACACGACCTCGAACATGCTCGGTCTCGGCACGCTGGCCCTGTTGTGGCACCCGGACCAGCTGGCGATGCTTCGCGACGATCCGGGCCTGGTCGAACCCGCCGTCGAGGAACTGTTGCGCTGGTTGTCCATCGTGCAGACGCCGCCACCTCGGACGACCACGACGGAGGTGGAGATCGCCGGGCACACCATCCCCGCGGGATCGCTCGTGCTCTGTTCTCTTCCGGCGGCCAACCGCGACCCCGCCCTGATCGGCGATCCGGAGATCCTCGACATCACCCGGGGCACCACCGGCCACGTCGCCTTCGGACATGGCGCGCACCATTGCCTCGGGGCGCCGCTGGCGCGGATGGAACTGCGCATCGTCCTCCCGGCGCTGCTGCGGCGCTTCCCCGATCTCGCGCTGGCGGATACTGACGACCGAGTGGACTTCCGCGTCTTCAGTCTCGTGTACGGCGTGCGCTCGTTGCGGGTGACCTGGTGAGCGGATAGGACCGGTGTGTCCTCGGTGGTCGTGAGTGCTCGCCACTCACGACCACCTCAGCCCGCCTTGGCGGCCAGCGAAGTCTTCTCGGTCTCCTGTTCGCAGCCGAGAATCGACGCCAGCAGGCCCGGGTAGCGCTCGGCGAGGTCTTCGGTGCGCAACGAGAGCAGGTTCTCGCGGCCCGCCGGGCGCTGCCAGATCACGCCGGAATCCCTCAGCACCCGCCAGTGGTGGGTCAGGGTGGATTTCGACATCGTGGCGTCGAGGTCGGCGCCGACGGTCCCGCAGGCCTGCTCGCCGCGCTGGGCGAGGATCCGGACGATGTTGAGCCGGATGGGGTTGCCCAAGGCCGCGAGCACGTTCTCCAGCCGGATCTGGTCACGTTCGGGGTGCTGGGCGATCATGCCGAAAAGTGTAGACGATTGTGCGGCCGGACGCGCACTATCGTACGGTCGCCATCCGACTACAGTACGTCGACTCACGAACTGATCGCGGGGTCCAGGTTCCGCTTTGCTCGATAGTACGTTAAATTTCGTACAGTCGTACTTCTGCTGACCTGAACTTGGAGTCGCGTGCCATGTCGTCACCCTCTACAGCGGCGGGCCACCGCTCGCTCGGCTGGACCCTGGCGCTGCTCGCGCTGGCGCAGCTGATCTTCTCCCTCGATCTGAACATCGTCTTCGTCGCGCTGCCCGAGATCGGCGCGGACCTGGGCTTCACCGATCAGACCCTGCAGTGGGTCGTCGGCGCCTACGCGGTCTTCGCCGGTGGCTTCCTGCTGTTCGGCGGCCGGGCGGCGGACCTGTTCGGGCGCCGCCGGGTCTTCGTGATCGCGTTGACGCTCTACGCGCTTTCGTCGCTCGCCGGCGGCCTCGCCACCAGCCCGACGATGATCATCGTCGCCCGCGCCGTACAGGGCATCGGCGGCGCGCTGCTACTGCCGTCCACGCTGTCGCTGATCAACACCCTGTTCGAAGAGGGCCCCCGCCGGAACAAGGCCCTCGCTGTCTGGGGTGGCGCGGGGGCGAGCGGGCTCACGGTGGGAGCGCTGCTGGGCGGGCTCCTCACCGAAGGATTCGGCTGGCCCGCCGTCTTCTACGTCAACGTCCCGCTCGCGGGGATCGTCGCCCTCGCCGCGCTGTACTTCATCCCACGTGACGAGCGCCGGACCGACTCCCGCAAATTCGACTTCCCGGGCGCCCTGACGGTCACCATCGGTGCGACGCTGCTGGTGTACGTCCTGGTCCAGGGTCCCGAAGACGGCTGGAACTCCATCGGCATCGTCGTCGCGGCCGTTCTGGCGGTTCTCCTGCTGATCGCCTTCGCCGTCATCGAGGCGCGCAGCTCGGACCCGCTGATGCCGTTGCGGCTGTTCAGCAACCGCAGTCTCCTCGTCGGCATCACGGTCACCTTCATCTACATGGGAACCTTCGGCGCGCTGCCGTACTTCCTGACGACCCTGTTCCAGGGCGTCCATCGGTTCTCCGCGCTGGAAACCGGGCTCGCCTTCCTGGTCCCGTCGCTCGCCATCGCGACCGGCACCCAGCTCGGTGGCAAGATCGCGACCCGGCTGGGGGTCCGCCCGACGTTGTGGATCGGTTTCGGGATCGGCATCGTCGGCACCGCGGCGCTGGCCGTCGGCTTCGACGCGAACAGCTCCTACCTGGTCGCGGTGCCCGGTCTGGTCATCTCCGGCGTGGGCCAGGGTCTCGTGTGGACAGCCATGTTCATCGCCGCGTCGTCCGGCGTGGCACCGGAGGAACAGGGCGTCGCCAACGGGATGGCCACCACGACGCTGAACCTGGGTTACGCGATCGGCCTCGCGGTCCTGATCGCCGTCGCCAACGCCGGAACCACCGGACTTTCCGGTGAAGAAGCGCGGATCGCCTCGGCCGACGGCGGCTTCGTCGCCGTTCTGCTCGCGGCCGCGGGAATGCTGCTGGGATTGCTGATCACTCTCGTCCACCCCAGGACTTCCGAGTCGCCCGCCCCCGGGGGCGACCAAAAGTCCGGCGAGAGCGAGCCCGCGACCGCGCGAGTCCCGTAGCCGCTCCGGGGGTCGCGGTGAGCCGGATCGGAGCGACCGGCCCACCGCGACCCCGCCTCTCAGCCGGCTGCCCCGTCGATCTCCGGGAGCAGCAGAGCGCACCGGGCCATGTCGTCGCTGGTGGGCGGTTCCCAGGTCGCGACGCCGTGGAGCAGGTCGAGCCAGGCGGGTACGACGGCGGCCGCGTCGAGTGGCGGGTGCGGTGCGGCCCGGGTGCCGGTACCGGTGGAGGTCTAGGGCCAGCCACCGCCCC
>NZ_NMQT01000090.1 GCF_002234405.1 Amycolatopsis thailandensis
GTTTTGTAGGTTCCCGGTAACGGGGGACTTCAGCAGGTCCGCAGTTCTTTGCTTCCACAGCTGGACAAGCTGGGTGCGGTCGCAGGTCGGTTCGGCGTGATCCGTGTTCTCAAGCAGAAGGCCAGTGACGTCCACGGTTTTACCCTCGGACTGCGCACCCTGGAACCGACGCGGTCACGTCAGGCGGTGAACTTGAGTAGAGCGTCGCTTACCCGATGAGAGTCACGAGCTCGGCGCCGCGTTGGTGTTTGGAGAGTTCGATCTGTTCGGGGCGTCGGGTGTGCGCGTGGTCCGCTTTGGCTTCGAACGGCCTGGCGTCGGGCGGTGACCAGGTGCCGACTGGCTCCAGTCAACCGGAGGGTTCTTGGTTCGAGTCCAGGCGGGGGAGCTTAAGCCCGTGCCAGGTGGCCTGGGCTTCTTCGTGTTTGGGGCTCTGGGGGCAATTTAATGTCGATTTTGACGATCGTCCAGTGATCGATCGTTGTCCTGCTGGGCCGGTCTGCTGACAGCCGTGTAGCACCACATCCATAGGCTTGTCTCGGTATCGACCGCTCCATTCGTGCTGGGTGGCACCCGGGTGCCGCTCGACCGCGTGGACCTGCGGACGGTGCGGATGAAGTTGTCCTGCCACGGCACAGTGGTCTCGGAGGGCAGCGGTGCCGACTGCCTCGGCAGCCCGCTCGCCGCCGCGCTGTGGCTGGCGTCCACTTTGGCCGGTCGGGGGATCCGTTGCGGGCGGGGGATGTCGTGCTGACCGGCGCGCTCGGACCGATGGTCCCCGTCGCGCCGGGCGACGTCTTCCACGGCGAGATCTCCGGCCTCGGTTCGGTGCTGGTCGGCTTCGCGACCGAAGGAGAACCGGGGTGAGCAAAGCGAAAGTCGCCGTCATCGGATCGGGGAACATCGGCACCGACTTGATGATCGGAAAGGGTAGACGGTGTGGTCGATCGGTACTGTCCAAACAGGAAAAGTGGCTGATCGCAGAGACGACAACGTGTCTTCTTCGGACTGTCACAGGTGACGGTCGATCTTCCCGCATGTATTGAGAAGCAAGGCAAACGTGGCGTGTTCGGTCGCTCGCTCACACGCTGGCCGAGGGCTTTCGCGACGTCGGCGAAGGCAGACGACCAACCCGAACCAGTATTGCCCTGCTGCCAGGGTGCAACCGACTGGTCGTCGACATCGCGGCCGTGCTGCCTACCTGGCGTCAGTGGAGCAGGTCCGGCCGGACTCTGGTGATTTCCTGGGTCAGCTGCCGGACCGTGGCGAAGTTCGGCAGTCTCAGCTCCACTTCCGGGTGGGCGTCCGGCAGGGGCTTCACCAGCACGCTGTGGCGGGTCGCGAAACGACCGTCCGTGGGGGTGAACACCAGGGCCGGCAGCACGGGTTTCGAGTTCGGGGCGCCTTTGACCGGCGGGCGCGGTTCCCGTCCGCGTACGGCGCGCAGCTCTTCCCATGCGATCAGATCGGCTTTGCGACCGGCTCGCCACCATAGTCCCCGTTGATCGACGGCGAAGCGGTGCATGCGGGGGACGGAGCCGATCATGACCATCAGGCCGCTCAGCGCGAGCGCGCCGAAGAGAAATGACGCCGCGGCCGGAGGCATGTTCTTCGCTCTCGATGAAGCTGACGGATGCCCGACGTCCGGGAAGACGGCGGCCAACCCGAAGACGACGAACAGGGCCAGCCCGCCGATGAACGCCCACCGGCCGGTCCGGTATTCGATGACGGGCGTCTCAGGATCGGCCGGCCATGTCTGTTCGGGCACGAACGGCAGCGTAGCCGAAGATGGCTCCAGCAGTGGGGGTTCGCGACCTGTACCCCGGATGGTCAGCGGATGCTTACACTGCCGGGTCCGAAAGTGTGGATGAGCTGGGTGATCGTGGGGACCGCCGGGAGACAGCCGCCAGCTGAGGACTGGCCTGACGGGTCGACAACTACGCTCGATATCGGGCCTGGCGGACTGATGCGCCGCCCGCCCACACTGCCCGATGCTGACCTCCGCAGAGATCGAACGAACCGCAGGAGGCAGGCATGTCAGTCACGGTGGGACTGCTGGTGACGCTGGAGGCGCGGCCGGGCAAGGAGGCCGACGTCGAGGAGTTCCTCAACGCCGGTCGCTCGCTGGTCGAGGACGAGCCGGCCACCTACCCCTGGTTCGCAGTCAAGCTCGGACCGACGACTTACGCGATCGTGGACTTCTTTCCGGACGACGCCGGCCGCACGGCCCATTTGCAGGGCAAGGTCGGTCAAGCGCTCGGAGAGAGGGCCGACGAGCTGTTCGCGAAGGCACCCGACATCGCGCAGCTCGATGTGCTGGCGTCGAAGCTGACTTGAAGTCTCGAGAACGGGCGCTGGAAACCGGGGCGAGGGGCTGCTCACTCGCCGTTCACATCGAGCCTCCCAGCACCTTCCAGGCTCTGGTGGCCACGTGCAGGTTGAACCTGCTGTCGACGTCATTCAGGTCCAGGTTCGTGATCTCCCGGATCCGGCCCAGCCGGTAGCGCAGGGTGCTGCGGTGGATCACCAGCATGGCAGCGGTCTCATCGTAATGTCCGCCGCATTCGAGGTACTGCGACAGCGTCTGCACCAGATCCGTGTTCTTGTGCTCGTCGTAGTCGAGCAGCCTGCCCAGCCATTCCCGCACGTACGCCACGATTTCGTCGTGATTTTCCCCGTTGTCCAGAATGCGATAGAGGCCCAGCTGGTCGAAGGTCGTCGCACCACCGGGCGACCTCGATTTCCGGCGGATGTCCAACGCCCGTATCGCTTCCGAATAGGACCTCGGAAAGTCGCCGGGGCGGTCGCAGCGGCCACCGATCCCGGCCGCGCCCGCGCCACCGAGGTTCTCCGAAAGCAGGCGGTACAGCACGTCCGCTTCCGGGCACCCGCTGACGAGGAGCACCACCAGACCCGAGTGCCGCGAGATGATCGAGCTCAGCTGGAGCGATGCGGCCGCTCGGCCCACGGCCTCGGCGACGGCGTCATCGGTCTGCACTCCATCCCAGCGGACGACGATCACGCAATGCGCACCACGCAGGTCGTGCCCGAGTGCGTCGGCGCGGGCGTAGGCACTCTCGTCGTCGGTGCCGGTGATCAGGTCGTCGGCCAGGTCGCGGTGCAGACGCAACTCGACTTCGGCGAGATTACGCAGGTGGGACAGCTCCAAGGCCAGCACCGTCGTCGCGTATTCGAGGGTGAACATCTCGTGGGTGCCCACGGTGTTGCGCGGGTCCACGAGAGCCACCACGGCGAGCACCTCGTGCCGCGGTTTGACCAGCGAGAGCACCCGATCCTTCTCCCGGACCGGATGAGGAATCGCCGCGGCGCGCCTGAGCAGTTCCTCGCGCCTGCGGGCCCGGGGCTTCGGGTACGGGTCGGGTCGGCCGGGACCTGCCCAGGCCCGCAGGTTGCCGAACCGGTCCTCGATCGCGACCGGTAAGGACGTCAACCGGTGCACCGCGTGGGCGATGCCGGGCTCGCCCGCACGCGACACGGAGATGTCGCCGAGCACCTCGTGCACGTGTGTCTGCTGCTCGAGCCGGGCGACCGAGGCGGACAGCCTGCCGTTGAGCTCCTGCAGTTCGAGCGCGTGCTCGCGCTCCCGCCGGTGAAGTGAGGCGTTCACCAACGCACCCGCCGTCTGCTGGCCGAGCGCCTCGAGCAGGAAGAACTCGTCCCTGGACGGCTCGACCGCCGCGTGTACCACCAGGTAGCCCAGCAGACCGTCCGGCCCCCGCAGCGCGAAACCCCAGCACCAGCCGCCGTCGGGCAGGACGAGCGGGCCGCTGACACCGTCGAGGAACCCGACCTGCCGGTCGAGCTCCGCGTCCCGCTCTGTTTCGTCACGACGGCGCAGTGCACCGGCGGTGAACAGATACACCGCCTTGGCACCGCAACTGCTCAACGACGAGACGGAGGCTGCGGCCAGCCGCATGATGGCGTCGGCTTCCCGGCCGTCGATCATCATCGTCGAGACCGCGAACAGCCCACTCAGAGTCGACTGCTGGCCACGCCACCAGTCATCCGTCCTTTGTGGAAATTCGTGGGCTCCGTCGCCCGCCTCCGCGGGTGCCATCGGACCTCCGACCGTCGGCTGACTACAACGCTACAACGGTTGATCCTGTTCTGCCGGGTCGATCGCGGGCGCGAAATTCGACCTGCCAGGCGCACGCGTCGGCACCACTGTCCTTGCCACTGTGGGTGTCATGTCGGGAGATCACCGCGACAGTTCCGGGTCCGCTGGTCTTGAGTCCCTTCCGGCGCGGTCGGTCTCTTCGCGACGAGCACCCGGACGAGGAATGAGGAGAGTCATGACACTGATGCGTTTCGACCCGTTCCGCGATCTCGAACGGTTGACCGAGCAGGCCTTGGCCGGCGCACGCGGCCCGCGGGCGATGCCGATGGAGGCCTTTCGCCGCGACGACCGGTTCGTCGTCGCTCTGGATCTGCCGGGAGTGGACTCCGGCGATGTCGACGTGACTGTGGAACGAAATGTGGTGACCGTGCACGCACACCGCGCCCCGCTCCGCCGTGAGGATGACGAACTGCTGGTCGACGAACGGCCACAGGGCGAGTTCAGCCGACAGTTCTTCCTCGGCGACAACCTGGACAGCACGCGGCTGTCCGCGGAGTTCGACCGCGGTGTGCTCATGCTCGGTATCCCGGTCGCCGAAGCCAGCAAGCCCCGCAAGGTCGAAATCAGCGCTGGTCCCGAAACGGAAGAAAAGCCCCGGATCGCCGAAAGGGCTTCCCGAGAAGAACCCGCCAACGTCTAGGAGCCGGACGATGACCACGCAGCCTGGCGCCAGGGCGCCATCACCGCGTCACTCGACGGATCCCGGCACTTCGGATCAGCGCCGTCCGATCGCGTCCTACGAAAACTACAGCGAGGCCGAACGTGCCGTCGACTACCTGTCGGACAACGGCTTCCCGGTCGAGCGGGTCGCCATCATCGGCTCGGACGTCAAGCTGGTCGAGCAGGTGGTCGGACGCCTGAACTACGGCGGCGCCGCGCTGCGCGGAGCCGGTTCGGGCGCCCTCACCGGCCTTCTGATCGGCTGGCTGTTCGGCGTCTTCAACTGGTTCACGCCCTTGCTGGCGGCCTTCACGCTGGCCGTTTACGGCCTGGTGTTCGGCGCGGTGATCGGCGCGGTCTTCGGTCTCGTCACGCACGCGCTTCAGGGCGGCCGCCGCGACTTCGCCTCGGTCCGGGCGATGACGCCCACCCGCTACGAGGTCGTCGCCGACGAAGAAGTGGCCGGCGACGCCAAGAACCTGCTCGCGAAGATGACGGGAGATGTGTGATGGCCAAGGCGGTCGGTATCGACCTGGGGACGACCAATTCGGTGATCGCCGTCTGGGAGGGCGGCGAGCCCACGGTCGTCGCCAATTCCGAAGGCGCACGGACCACCCCGTCGGTGGTCGCGTTCACCGAAAGCGGGGAGCGGCTGGTCGGCCAGCTCGCCCGTAGGCAGGCGATCCTCAACCCCAAGGGCACGATCTACTCGGCGAAGAGGTTCATCGGCCGGAAGTACGACGAAGTCGGTGACGAGGCCAAGGCGGTCGGGTTCGACGTCGTCGAGGGGCCGGGCGGCGTCGTCCGGTTCGAGATTCGCGGCAAACTCCACTCGCCGGAGGAGATCAGCGCGCAGGTCCTGCGCAAGCTCGCCGACGACGCGGGCAAGTTCCTCGGCGAACGGGTGACCGAGGCCGTCATCACGGTGCCGGCGTACTTCAACGACGCCCAGCGGCAGGCCACCAAGGACGCGGGCAAGATCGCCGGCCTCGAGGTCCTGCGCATCATCAACGAGCCCACCGCGGCCGCGCTCGCCTACGGGCTCGACTCGAAGGGCCACGAGACGGTCCTGGTGTTCGACCTTGGCGGCGGCACCTTCGACGTGAGTCTGCTCGATGTCGGTGACGGCGTGGTCGAGGTCCGGTCGACCGCCGGGGACACGCACCTCGGCGGTGACGACTTCGACCGCCGGATCGTGGACCACCTCGCCGAGGGGTTCCAGCAGGACAACGGCATCGACCTGCGTTCGGATCCGCAGGCGCTGCAACGGCTCTTCGAAGCCGCGGAGAAGGCGAAGGTCGAGCTGAGCTCGGTCAGCCAGACCAGCGTGAGCCTGCCGTTCATCACCGCGGACAAGGACGGCCCGAAGCACCTCACGACCACCTTGATGCGTTCGGTGTTCGAGCAGATCACCGCGGACCTCGTCGAGCGGTGCCTCGGCCCGGTCAAGCAGGCGATGGCCGACGCGAAAGTGACCGCGAACGACATCGACGAGGTCATCCTGGTCGGCGGGTCGACCCGGATCCCGGCCGTGCAGAGCCTGGTCCGCAGGCTGACCGGGGGCAAGGACCCCAACATGAGCGTCAACCCGGACGAGGTCGTCGCGCTCGGCGCGGCAGTGCAGGCGGGTGTGCTCAAGGGCGAGGTCAAGGACGTCCTGCTGCTCGACGTCACCCCGCTGTCCCTCGGCGTCGAAACCCGCGGTGGCGTGATGACGAAGATAGTCGAGCGCAACACGACGATCCCGGCGCGGCGGACCGAGGTGTTCTCCACCGCGGAGGACGACCAGCCCGCTGTCGACGTCGTGGTGCTCCAGGGCGAACGGGAACGGGCCGCCGACAACCGGGTGCTCGGCCGCTTCCAGCTCACCGACATCCGGCCGGCGCCGCGGGGCGAGCCCCAGATCGAGGTCACCTTCGACGTCGACGCCAACGGCATCCTGGATGTCACCGCGAAGGACAAGGACACCGGCGCGCAGCAGGGCATCACGATCAGCGAGAGCTCGAACCTCGACCAGGCGGAGGTCGACCGCATGGTCGCCGAGGCCGAACGCAACCGGTCCGAGGACCAGCGGCTGCGCGAGGAGATCGACGCGCGCAACCTGCTCGACTCGGCCGCCTACCAGGTAGAACGCGCCATCACGGAGACCACACCGCTGCATGAGAAGGCACGGGCGGAGATGCTCGTCCAAGAGGCTCGTGAGGCCGTGAAGGACGCCGCACCCCTGGACCGGGTGCGGTCGCTGACCTCGGAACTGCAGCAGGTGCTGGCCGGGCTCAGCGCGCCCCGGGCGAGCGGCGGTGGCGACGGCGACGGCGGCTCACAGCAGGCGGCCGACGAGGACGACGTGATCGACGCGGATTTCGACCGGGCGTGAGGCGGATCGATGGCCACCACAGGAAGGGCGGAGGAGCAGGAGAACCCCGCCGAGTCCGGCACGGTGTCCGGCCCACAGGAGGTGCAGGCACCGGAGGCCGGGACGGACGAGAAGATCGCCGAGGTCGAGGATCGGTGGCGGCGCGCCGCGGCCGATCTCGAGAACCTGCGCAAGCGTCATGCCGCGGATCTGCGGCGGGAGACCGAAGCCGAGCGGGCGCGGGTCGCGGCTGCCTGGCTTCCGGTGCTGGACAACCTCGAACTGGCGCTCGCGCACGCGGAGTCGGATCCGTCGGCCATCGTGCAGGGCGTCCACGCGATCCGGGATCAAGCCGTCCGGCTGCTCGCGGGGCTCGGGTATCCGCGCGACGAGGAAACCGGCGTCCGGTTCGACCCGAACCGGCACGAGGTCGTCGCCGTCGTCGAGGACCCGGCCACCGAACCGAACACCGTGACCGGGGTGGTGCGCCCCGGCTACGGGACCGACCGGCACCAGTTGCGGCCGACGGCCGTGACGGTGTCCAAGTCCCAGGGGTGATGGCCGGTGGCAGACGACTTCTACGGGGCCCTTGGTGTCGCCAAAACCGCGAGCGCCGACGAAATCCAGCGTGCGTATCGGAAACTGGCGCGGCAGCATCACCCCGACGTGAACTCGGACCCGGCCGCGGAAGAGCGCTTCAAGGAGATCAGCGAGGCCTACCAGGTGCTGTCCGACCCGGAGCAGCGCAAGAAGTACGACCGGTTCGGCGCGGACTTCCGCCGCGTGCCCGACGACTTCGACGAGCGGGTGTACGCCGGCGCCGGTGGACGGGGTGGCGGCCGTGTCCGCTACGCCCAGGCGGGGCCGGGATTCGGCGGCGGGTTCGAGGGTTTCGAAGGCGTCGACATCGAGGATCTGCTGGGCGGGTTCTTCCGTGACCGGGGCTCCGGCGGGCCGATCGCCGGAGCCGACCAGGAGGCCGAGCTCGAACTGACGGTCGAGGAGGCTTACCGGGGCGGGCGAAGGCATTTGAGCATCGCGGGCGGGCCCGGCTACGACGTCGACATCCCGGCCGGTGTGCTCGACGGGCAGCGCATCCGGCTCGCGGGTCAGGGCGGCAGGGCGTCCGGGAACGCCGCGCCCGGCGACCTCTACCTCGTGGTGCGGATCAAACCGGATCGTCGCTACCGCCTGTCCGGGCGCGACATCACGGTCGAACTGCCGGTGTCGCCTTGGGAGGCGGCGCTCGGCGCGACGGTTCCCGTGCTGACTCCCGGCGGTGAGGTGAAGGTGCGGGTCGTGCCCGGCTCGTCGACCGGACGGCGGCTGCGGCTGCGCGGCGAAGGCATGCCCAACCCCAAAGGCGAGCCGGGAGATCTTTACGCCGAGGTACGCGTGATGGTGCCGAAGAAGCTCGGCAAACGGGAGCGCGAGCTCTTCGAGGAGCTCGCCGCGGTGTCCGATTTCGACCCGAGGAGGACCTGATGGCCGAGTACCTGCTCGCCCGTCCCGTCCGGCTCAGCCTCGACACGGTGGCCGCGCGAAGCGGGCTGCATCCGGAGCTGATCCGCCGGTTCGTCGCGCTGAGCCTGGTGGACGGCACCGCCGACGCGAGCGGGCGGCTGTGGTTCGCACCGTCCGCCGTCGACACTCTCTCGCGCGTCCAGCGCCTCCGCGCGGGCCTTTGCCTCAACTACGCGGCCATCGGGCTCGTGCTCGACCTGCTGGACCGCATCGACGTCCTCGAAGCCCAAGTCAGGAGCCACCGGCGATGGACATGAGCAAGCTGACCCAGAAATCGCAGGAAGCGCTGCAGCAGGCCCAGAGCCTGGCACAGCGCCACGGCCACACCGAGACCGACGGCGAGCACCTGCTGCTCGCCCTGCTCGACCAGTCCGACGGCCTGGCGCCCCGGCTGCTCGAACAGGCGGGTGCGGACGTCGACGGTCTCCGCGAAGCCGTCGAAGCGGAGATCGCACGGCTGCCGAAAGTGACCGGCCCCGGCGCCACTCCCGGGCAGGTCTATCTCACCCGGCGCCTCGCCGGCCTGCTGGACGCCGCCGAACGGGAAGCCAAGCGGCTCAAGGACGAATACGTCTCCGTCGAACACCTCGTGCTGGCCCTCGCCGACGAGGGCGAGAAGTCCGCCGCGGGGCGGCTGGTGACCCGGTACGGCGTGACACGCGAGTCGTTCTTGACCGCGCTCACCAAGATCCGCGGCAACCAGCGGGTCACCTCGGCGACCCCCGAGGGCGCGTACGAAGCGCTGGAGAAGTACGGCCGCGACCTGGTCGCCGACGCGCGGTCGGGCAAGCTCGACCCGGTGATCGGCCGCGACGCCGAGATCCGGAGGGTGATCCAGATCCTGTCACGGAAGACGAAGAACAACCCCGTGCTGATCGGCGACCCGGGGGTCGGCAAGACCGCGATCGTCGAGGGCCTCGCCCAGCGGATCGTTCGTGGCGACGTGCCGGAAGGCTTGCGGGACAAGACGATCTTCTCGCTCGACATGGGCGCGCTCGTCGCCGGGGCGAAGTACCGCGGCGAGTTCGAGGAACGGCTCAAGGCCGTGCTGGCCGAAGTCAAAGCCGAAGAGGGACGCATCCTGCTGTTCGTCGACGAGCTGCACACGGTCGTCGGGGCAGGCGCCACCGAGGGCGCGATGGACGCCGGGAACATGCTCAAGCCGATGCTGGCGCGCGGCGAGCTCCACATGATCGGGGCGACGACACTCGACGAGTACCGCAAGCACATCGAGAAGGACGCCGCGCTGGAGCGCCGGTTCCAGCCGATCGTCGTCGACGAACCCACGGTCGAGGACACCATCTCCATCCTGCGCGGACTGCGGGAGCGGCTCGAGGTGTTCCACGGGGTCAAGATCCAGGACGGCGCGCTGGTCGCCGCCGCGACCCTGTCCCACCGCTACATCACCGACCGGTTCCTGCCGGACAAGGCGATCGACCTGGTCGACGAGGCGTGCGCGCGGCTGCGCACGGAAATCGACTCCATGCCGGCCGAACTCGACGAGCTCACCCGGCGCGTCACCCGCCTGGAGATCGAGCAAGCCGCGCTGTCCAAGGAATCCGACCAGGCCAGCAAGGCGCGGTTGGCGGACCTCGAGAAGGAACTCGCCGATCTTCGTGCCGAAGCGGACTCGAAGAAGGCGCAGTGGGAAGCCGAGCGCCAGGGGATCCGGCGGGTCCAGGAGCTGCGGTCCGAACTGGAACGGCTGCGCCACGAAGCCGAAGAAGCGGAACGGAACTACGACCTGAACCGCGCGGCCGAGCTGCGCTACGGCGAGATCACCGAAGCCGAGCGCCGGCTCGCCGCGGAGGAAGAGCAACTGGCGGGAAAGCAGGGCCGGAAGCGGTTGCTGCACGAGGTCGTCACCGAGGAGGAGATCGCCGAGATCGTCGCCTCGTGGACCGGGATCCCGGTTTCCCGGCTGCAGGAAGGTGAGCGGGAAAAGCTGCTGCGGCTCGACGAGATCCTGCAGAGGCGGGTGATCGGCCAAGATGAGGCCGTCCGGCTGGTCGCCGACGCGATCATCCGGGCGCGGTCGGGGATCCGCGATCCACGCAAGCCGATCGGGTCGTTCATCTTTCTCGGCCCGACCGGGGTCGGGAAGACCGAACTGGCCAAGACCCTGGCGGCGGCCTTGTTCGACAGCGAGGAGAACATGGTCCGGCTCGACATGAGCGAGTATCAGGAGCGGCACACCGTCTCGAGGCTCCTGGGCGCTCCGCCGGGTTACGTCGGCTACGACGAGGGCGGGCAGCTCACCGAAGCCGTGCGGCGCAAGCCTTACTCGGTCGTGCTGTTCGACGAGATCGAGAAGGCGCACCCGGATGTGTTCAACACGCTGCTCCAGGTGCTCGACGACGGGCGGATCACCGACGCGCAGGGCCGGACGGTCGACTTCCGCAACACGGTGATCATCATGACCTCCAACATCGGCTCGCAGCACCTGCTCGACGGGGTCACCTCCACCGGTGAGATCAAGCCGGACGCCCGGGACGCCGTGCTGGCCGAGCTGCGGCACCACTTCCGGCCGGAATTCCTCAACCGCGTCGACGACATCGTGCTGTTCACCCCGCTCGGGCGGTCCGAGATCGAGCGGATCGTCGACCTGCAATTCGACGAACTGCGACTCCGGCTGGCCGAACAGGGCATCTCGGTCGAGCTCACCGCGGATGCTCGGAAGCTCATCGCCCAGCACGGGTTCGATCCCGTGTACGGCGCCCGGCCGCTGCGCCGGTACATCTCCCACGAGGTCGAAACCAAGATCGGGCGCACGCTTCTGCGCGGTGAACCGACCGAGGGACTGGTGATCACCGTCGACGCCGAGGACGGCGAACTCGTCGTCACCTATAGCGGGAGCGAAGGGAGGTCCGCGGCATGAGCACCGACACGGTCGTCTGCGAACACTGCGGCCACAAGAACCGGGTCCCGGCGGCCGCCGCGGGCAAACCGAAGTGCGGGCACTGCCATGAGCCGCTGCCCTGGATCGTCGACGCAGGCGAGACCGACTTCGCGGAAGTCGCGGAGCGGGCGACGATGCCGGTGCTGGTCGACCTCTGGGCCGCCTGGTGCGGGCCCTGCCGACAGGTCAGCCCCGCGCTGGCCCAGCTGGCGCGGGAGCGGGCCGGAAAGGTCAAGCTCGTGAAGGTCGACGTGGACAAGGCACCCGGGCTGGCCCAGAGGTTCGACGTGAAGGCCGTGCCGACGCTCATGGTGCTGCGCGGCGGCGAGGTCGTCGCGCGGCAACCGGGCGCCGCGCCCGTGAACGTGCTTCGCGAGTGGCTCGACCAGGCGCTGGCACGGCCGGAGAACATCCACAGGGCCAAAGCCGATCAGGGAAGGTGACGTGCGATGACCGACCTCGTCGACCGGCATCTCGGGTTCGTCCGGCACGTCGTGCCGCGAACCCCGCAGGGTTGTGAGGAGTGCCTGGCCGCCGGCACGCCATGGCTGCACTTGCGGCTGTGCTTGACCTGCGGGCACGTCGGCTGCTGCGACTCGTCGCCGATGAAGCACGCGGGCCTGCACGCACACGCAATCGGGCATCCGATCGTGCGCTCGTTCGAGCCAGGGGAGTCCTGGCGGTGGTGCTACATCGATCAGACCTTCGTATGACCGCCTCGACGGGAATCGACCGCGGCGCGCCGCTGACCGAGACCCCGGACACCTGCGGCGCGTTCCCCCGGCTCACGGACGAGCAGATCCGCGCGCTCGGCGAAGCGGGGGAACGCCGTCCGGTCCAAGCCGGTGAGGTGTTTTACGCGCAGGGCGGGCGGCCGTCCGAGTTCTTCGTGATCTTGAGCGGCAAGGTCGCCGTCACCGAAGGAACCGGGGACGACGCGAAGGTCGTCCGCGTGCACGGACCTCGCAGGTTCCTGGGCGAGCTCGGACTGCTCGAAGGGCAGCCCGCGTTCGTCGGTGCCGTGGCCGCCGAACCAGGCGAGGTGCTCGCCATCCCGGTGCACGCGGTGCTGCGCCTGGTGCTCGGCGACCCGGTGCTCGGCGACCTGATCCTGCGTGCCTACCTCGTGCGCCGGACGCTCCTCATCGGAGCCGGGAACGGACTGCGGATCGTCGGCTCCTGCTACTCCCCGGACACCAGGCGGCTGCTGGACTTCGTGGCGCGCAACCGGCTCCCGTACCGGCTGGTCGACGTCGACAAGGACCAGCAGGCCGAGGCGCTCCTACAGCGCTTCGGCGTCGCCGTCGCGGACACGCCGGTGGTTGTGGCGAACGGCATCGAAGTGCTGCGGAACCCGAGCACTGCCGAGCTGGCCGGGAAAATCGGGCTGCGGCCGCCGGAACCGGAAACCGGTGTACGGGACCTGGTCGTGGTCGGTGCCGGGCCCGCAGGTCTGGCCGCGGTGGTCTACGGAGCGTCCGACGGGTTGCTGCTCTCGGCGTTCGACGCACTGGCTCCGGGCGGCCAGGCCGGGACGACGTCCCGCATCGAGAACTATCTCGGCTTCCCGCCGGGGATCTCCGGCGCGGAACTGGCCGAGCGGTCGGTGATCCAGGCGGTCAAGTTCGGGGTCCGGGTCGCCGTGCCCGCCGAGGCGCGCACCCTCGAAGCACGCGACGGCCATTACGCCGTCGGATTCGACTACGGCATCGAGATCGTTTCCCGGACCGTCGTGATCGCCTCCGGTGCCCGCTACCGCAGGCTCGTCGTACCCGGCATCGAGGCGTTCGAACCGACCAGCGTGTACTACGCCGCGACTGCGCACGAAGCGCGTCGATGCCTGGCTTCCCCGGTGGCCGTGGTCGGCGGCGGCAACTCGGCGGGCCAGGCGGCGGTGTTCCTCGCGGAAGGTTCGCCGGAGGTCCATCTGCTGGTGCGCGGCGGCGATCTCGCCGCGAACATGTCCCGCTACCTCATCGATCAGGTGGAACGGCATCCGCGGATCACCGTGCTCGTCCACACCGAAGTCCGTGAGCTCGACGGCGGCGACGGCCTCGAATCGGTGGTCGTCGAAGACAACCGCACCGGTGAGCGCCGCGTCCTCGACGCCCACGCGTTGTTCGTTTTCATCGGAGCTTCCCCGCACACCACCTGGCTTTCGGGGATGGTCGCCCTCGACGAGGACGGGTTCGTGCGCACCGGGGCCGACGCCGACGGTTTCCGGGACGCCGGACTGTGGCGCGGGGTGCATCGCGCACCACTGGTGCTGGAGACGAGCAGACCCGGGGTGTTCGCGGTGGGGGACGTACGCCACGGCTCGGTCAAACGGGTGGCTTCGGCGGTCGGGGAAGGCGCCATGGCCGTCCGGTTCGTCCATGAACATCTCTCACAGGAGGCCTGATGCCGGTCATGGGTGCGGCGAGGTTCGAACGGTTCTTCCGGATGGCCGCGAGCCTGAACGTCGACAAGAGCGATCTGAAACGGTACGACGAATTCCTCGACCGCGAGATCCACGATCTTTTCGTGGTCGCCAAGGCCACGGCCAAGGCCAACGGGCGGGATGTCATCGAGCCGAGCGATCTGCCGGTCACCAAGGGACTGCAGGAGCGCATGCACGAATTCGCCAAGCTGGACGAGGATCTGGAAGTCGCGCCGTTGCTCGAGCAGCTCCTGGCGCGTCCCCCGCTCGGGATCGGGATCTCCGAAGCCACCGAAGCACGGCTCCCGGCCATCGCCGGCGGTCTCAGCGTGGCGCTGGCCCAAGCGTTCAAGATCATCGACCCGCGCGTGAAAAACCCCGGCTCCGCCGAATGGGATCAGGTCTTCCGGATATTCGAACTGCTCCTCTGAAAGGGCGTCAGGCATGGTCAACGGACTTTCACTCGACCTCGATCAGCCGGCGTACGTGGCCGCGTTCGCCGAGCTGCAACGCCTCACCGGGCGGGCGCGTGGCGCACCACTCGACGCCGCCGGCATCGCTGGCAACTTCACCGTCACCTCGACCTTGCGCGACGACCACTACACCGTCGTCACGGTCGGCGGATCGATCGACGCGCGGGCACTCCGCCTGCTGGCCGCGCACTTCGCCGGGCTGATCCACGCCGGCACGCGGCACCTGGTGGTCGACCTGTCCCAGGTCGGGCAGGTGGACGATGGCCTGCTCGAACTCGTGCACCGGGTAGAGGACAGGCTGACCACGCTCAACGGCCTGTTCGAGCTGACCGGGCTCGCGCCGCCTGTGCTGTACGCGATGGACGACACCCTGCTGAGCGAGGTGTTTTCCTGGTACCGCTCCATCATCGACGACCCGAGACCGCGTGCCGCGCTGTGGTCGTCACTGCGCTGCCCACACGGGCTCGAGGACGTCGCGGAGCCCGGATCCGCGGCGCGGTACCGGACTTTCATCGACACGGCCGCCCACGGCCGCGGCGAGCGGTGGGGGAGGCGCAGGTGAGTGTGATCGCCGAACGCCCGAAGCGACGTATGTGGCTCCGGATGTTCGGAGCAGGCCTGGTCCTGTGGATCCTGTCCGCGCTCGTCACCTACCTGACCGGAAACCCCAACCTCATCCCTACCCTGGTGCTGCTCGGCAGCTTCCTGGTACCGGTGACCTTCGTGGCGTGGGCGTTCGAACGCCGCGACTCCGGCGAGATCACCGCCGAACTCGTGTTCCGCACGTTCATCGTCGGCGGCGTGCTCGGCGTGCTCGGCGCATCGGTGCTCGAGACGTATCTGCTGTACCCGTCGGCGTGGCTGTACGTCGGCGTCGGCCTCATCGAGGAAGCGGTCAAACTGGCCGCGCTCGCCTTGCTGACCCGGCACTTGGCCGTGAAGTCCATGCGCGACGGGCTGATCCTCGGCGCGACGGTCGGGTTCGGGTTCGCCGCCCTGGAGTCGGCTGGATATGCGCTGACCGCGCTGTTCACCCCTCAGGGACTGTCCCTGAGGGACTTGGTGACCACCGAGCTGCTGCGCGGACTACTCGCCCCGGTCGGGCACGGGCTGTGGACCGCCGTTCTCGGCGGGCTCCTGTTCGCGTGGAGCACCCGGGCCCACTTCGTCCTCACCGCCCGGCTCGCCCTGGCCTATCTGGGCGTTTCGCTGCTGCACGCGCTGTGGGACTCGATGTCCGTGATTTCCCTCTACGCCACGCTTCTGCTGACCGGTCAGTCGTGGCAGTACGAACTGCTGGCCCGTGGCCTGCCTGCGGCGCCGACCGGTGCACAGGTCGGGCTGTACACGACGCTGACCTGGGTGGGGCAGGGCCTGATCGCGGCGATCGGGGTGGCATGGCTGCTGGTGCTGGTCGCGCGGGCACGCCGGGAACGGCGGGGCACGCCACCGGCACGGGCCTATCGCGTGGCGACCTCCCGGCATCCCGCGCTGCCCCTCTGACGCCCGGCCCGGCTGGTTTGGCCGGCACCCGTCGGGGAAACCGGGTGCCGAGGAGAGAGGTGAAACCACATGAACGCGCCGCACCAGGTGGCCGTCGGGGTGTTGACCGACGAAGGCCTGCCGGAGCAGGTGATCAACACCATCGCCGACGAGCTACCGGAAACCTTCGCCGCTTTGGTGAGTGGGCAGACGCGATGGCGGGTGGAGCACGAGGTCGACCAGCTGCCGTTGAACGAAGACGGTGACATCCCGATGCGCACACTGTCGGAGCGGCACCGTAAGGGCCGGGGCTGGGACTTGCTGGTGCTGGTCACTGATCTGCCTCGGCGTGTGGGGAGGAAACCCATCGTCGCCGGTGTCGACGTCGAGCACGGTGTCGCGATGATCTCGCTGCCCGCGCTCGGCGCCGTCCTGCTGCGGCGCCGAGTACGGGCGTTGCTGGTTCGGGTTGTGCGGCAGTTGGTATCGCGGCGGTCCGGGGACCACGGCGCGCAGGACGCTGGGACACGGCTGCAAGAGGCGCTGGCCCCGACGCAGTTTCTGGCCGATGACCGCACGCCGTCCGCGACACACGTCGCCCTGGTCGGGCTTCGTGGCCGGCTCCGGCTGCTGGCCGGGATGGTCCGGGACAACCGTCCGG
>NZ_NMQT01000091.1 GCF_002234405.1 Amycolatopsis thailandensis
GGTCTTTCGCGGCGCGCCCGGTTCCGCGGGGGGTGGGCCTGGTGGAGGCGCGGGCGGGGGTGTGCCGGGTGCGGGTCGGGGCAGCGGCGCGGGCGTCCTTGGCGGCCCGAGCGCGGGCGAGACCGGTCGGGCGGGTTCCCGGTTGGCCGGGGCGGGTGCCCCGGGCGCGCCCGGTGGCGCGATGGCACCCGGCGCGCGCGGCAACAAGAGCGAGGACAGCGAGCACGCCCGTAAGTACGGGGTGGATGAGGAACCGATCACCATCGCCGATATCGATCCCGAGACCGGATATCCGGTCGTGCCGCCGACCATCGGCACGTAACCACTTTCCCTTGACACGGCAAGGAAAACACACGCGCTATGGCTCTCATCGACGCGCCGCTGGTGCTACCCAAACTCGCACTCTTGACCGTGTGGCAGTGGCACGCGAACGACCTTGGAGATCTCCACCCGGTCTTGGGCACGAACGGCGCGTACTACATGCCCGAGGGGGCTACGGAGCGGATCGAAGCGGGCACCTGGGAACTACTCGGGCAGCATCGGTTGGCGCGGGGGCAGCGGGTGAACCCGCTCCTCCTCGACACGTTGCGCGTGTTGGGTTCAGCTGATCGGGAGTTTTACGGGTGGACCGCCTATCCCAGCACGAGCGACCGTGCCGGGGACGGGGGCGGGTTCTTCACTGGTGCCCGTGACCGTGACGCGGTGCGGGTGTTGGTCGATGACGACGCGGTGATCCTGCAACCCCTCCCAGACCACCGGTACCTGGCGGCTGATCTGGTGGAGGTGCTGCCCCCGGTCGAGTCGGCAGAGATACGGGATCTCGCCGTGCCACGCACACCACCCGCACGGCCGGTGACGGTCGCGGCGGGCCGTAGCCCGCTCGCCCATCCTGGCCCCGAGCCCGGCGACCCGGACCGGGATCTGATCACCGATCTCATGCACGCCCCACGCGACGCCACCCACCAGCTGTATACGGCGGTCACCGGGCCGCGCGGACGCTCGCGAAGTGTGCCGATCACCGCTGTGGACCTGAGCGAGCACGGCCGGGTGATCACCTATACCAACATTGACGAGGACGGCACCGACTACCTCCACTTGGCCGGGAGCGGTGGGCTGGTGTGGCTGCTGGAAAACACCAACCGCACCCTCTAACCCCGATGAATCCGGTGGGTGTGGCTTTCACCGCGGATCCGCGGTGAAAGCCACACCTCACCGGATTCACTTGAGGCGTACCGGAAGACTCGTGTGCCCGTTCGAAATGAACGACGGCATCTTCTCCAGTTCGGCAACCTCCGCCGCCAGGGCCAGATCGGGGAACCGTTCGAACAGCGCCGGCAGCGCGAGTTCCGCTTCCAGTCGCGCCAAGGGCGCACCGAGGCAGTAGTGCACCCCGTGCCCGAACGACAGGTGCTGACTCTTCGACTCCCGCGAAAGCCGGAACTCGTCCGCGTCGGAACCGTGTGTCTCGGGCGAGCGGCCCGCTGCCGCGTACGAAGCCAGGATCGCTTCGCCCGCCTTGATGTGCAGCCCGTCGATCTCGATGTCTTCCACCGCGTACCGCAGCGGAAGGTTCGCGATCGGCGCCTGCCACCGCATGGTCTCGTCGATCACCTCGGCCCAGGTGTGCTCACCGGAGCGCACCTTCGCCAGCTCCTCCGGATGCGTCAGCAGCGCCAGGATCGCGTGGTGCAGCAGATTCACCGTGGTCTCGTGCCCGGCCGAGATCATCAGGATCAGCGTGTCGATCAGCTCGGCCTCCTCCAGCACCGAACCGTCCTCGTCCCGCGCGGCGATCAGGCCGCTGGCGAGGTCGTCTCCGGGGTTCTCCCGCCCGTTCGCCACCAGCTGCCCGAGAATCCCGTACATCAGCACGCCGTTCGCCTGCGCCTCCTCGGCGCTGAGCGAGGTGTTGAACACCCCGTCCACCGCGCGCCGCAGCTCCGGCCGGTGCTCCTCGGGCACGCCGAACAGCTGGCAGATCACCTCGATCGGCAACGGATAGGCGAAATTCTCCCTCAGGTCCACCGAGTCCGGCCCGGCGGCGAGCCGGTCCAGCAGGCCTGTGGTCAGCTGCTCGACCCACGGCCGTAGCGCTTCCACGCGGCGCGGGGTGAACGCCTTCGACACCAGCGAACGCAGCCGCCGGTGGTCGCCACCGTAGGCGGTGAACATGTTCTGCACCGAGACCCAGATCCGCAGCGGCCAGTCCTCGGGGATCTCACCGTCGCGGTAGGCCGCCCAGTGCAGGTTCGGGTTCTTCGACACCCGCGGGTCGGACAGCAGTTTCCGCAGCAGCTCCGGCTGGGTTACTGACCACGCCACCACTTCGCCAGGGAGTTCCACCAGCGTCGCGGCTCCCCGGGCGCGGAGTTCGGCGCCTTCGGTGTGGATGTCACGGCCGTTGGGATCGAGGACGAACGGGCGGGCTGGTGCCATGGGTGCTCTCCTGTCAGGTCGGGAACGGGGGTGACCGGTGCGACGACGGGGGTGAACAGGACCGGGAGACCGGCCAGCGCGCGGTGGAACGGGCCCGGCCGCCAGCGCAATTCGGCGTCCGGCACAGCCAGGCGCAGATCCGGCAGCGCGTCGAGCAGGGTCTCGATGGCGGTGGTCGCGATCAGCCGCGCCGGGCCCTGCGCCGGGCAGGAGTGCACCCCGGCGCTCCAGGCGATGTGCGCCCGGTTACCGGCCCGCTGGGCCTCGCCCAGCTCGGGATCGGTGTTGGCGGCGGCGAAACTGATCACCACGGGCTCGTCGGCCGGCAGCCGCGTGCCCATCAGGTCGGCCGCCGGATAGGGGTAACCGGCGGAATAGTTGGCCATCGGCGGGTCGCTCCAGAGGATCTCCTCCAGCGCGTCCTCCACGTGCATGCTGCCGCCGGCCAGGTCCCCGGCGAAGCGCTCGTCCACCAGTAGCAGCCGCAACCCGTTGGCGATCAGGTTCTGCTGCGGTTCGGTGCCCGCGCCCATCAGCAGCACCAGCTGGTGCAGCATCTCCTCGTCGGTCAGCCTCGAGGGATGCGCCATCATCCACGAAGGCACGTCCTGGCCCGGCTGCCGCCGCTTGAGCGCCAGCAGGTCCAGCATGGCCGCGGTCAGCTCGGCGTTGGCGCGCTCCGGGTCCACCATGTCGAAGATCCCGCGCATCCCCGCGGTGAGCCGGTCACCCAGTTCCGGCGGGCAGCCGAAGAGGTGGTTGAACACCTGGAGGGAAAGGGTTCCGGCGTACTCGGTGAGCAGGTCCGCCCGGCCGTTCGAGGAGAACTTCGCGATCAGCTCCCGCGCGGCCTTCTCCACGTAGCCCAGAAGGGCGTGCGGGTTCACTCGCGAGATGCTGTCGGTGACCGCGCTGCGGTAGCGCGCGTGCACCGCGCCGTCGGTGAACAGGCAGTTCGGCCGGTAGCCCATCATCGGCATCACCGGGTTGTCCGCCGGCTGACCGGCCTGCCAGCGGCGCGGGTCCCGCGGGTAGGTCTGCGGGGAGCGCAGCACGTCCAGCGCGGCCTCGTAGCTCAGCACCAGGCTCGCGTTCACCCCCGGCGCCAGCTCGACCGGCGCGACGTGGCCGTGTTCCTTGCGCATCCGCGCGTAGACCCCCGCCGGGTTCGCGGCGAACTCCTCGTCGTAGAGCGAGGTGCGCGTGGCGTGAACGGGACAACCGGGGGGCGGGGTGGTGGGAACGGTCACGAATGCTCCTGGCGGACGGGAGTGAACAGGTAGTCGACCAGGCTGATCAGCGCCGAGGCGGCGGACGCGCGATCTCGGGCGTCACAGGTGACGAGCCGGGTCTGGGGTAGCAGATCGAGCGCCTCGCGCAGCTCGGCCTCGGGGAAACGCGGCGCGCCGTCGAACTGGTTGACCGCCACCGCGTAGGGCAGGTCCAGTTCCTCCAGCAGTCCCATCACGTCGAAGGAGTCCTGCAGGCGGCTGGGATCGACCAGCACCAGCGCGCCGAGCGCACCGTGGGCCAGGTCCTTCCACATCTGCGTGAACCGCTGCTGCCCCGGGGCGCCGAAGAGGTAGAGCACCACCTCGTCGCTCAGTGTCAGGCGTCCGAAGTCCATGGCCACCGTGGTGGTGTCCTTGCCCCGCACGCCGGACAGGTCGTCGACCAGCGCGCCCGCCTGGGTCATCCGCTCC
Organism: Amycolatopsis thailandensis; assembly: GCF_002234405.1. Lineage (GTDB taxonomy): Bacteria > Actinomycetota > Actinomycetes > Mycobacteriales > Pseudonocardiaceae > Amycolatopsis > Amycolatopsis thailandensis. Next base: position 4,140 of record NZ_NMQT01000091.1, read on the forward strand.
TCGGTGCGCAGCGGGCGGATCTCCGAGAGTGTGCCGACAAAGGTGGTCTTCCCCACCGCGAACGGGCCGACGATGAGGATCTTCACCGAGGTCCGGACCGAGGCGGAGACGTATCGGTCAGGTGAGAGCACGGAGGCCATCGAGTACCTTCTGCAGGAGTTGCTGATCGGGGAATTCGGTCTCGCGCACCGCGGCCCGTGATTCGATGTGCCCGCTGTCGAGCAGGTCCGACAACAGCACCTTGGTGACGCTGGTGGGCAGCTTGAGATGCGCCGCCACCTCCGCGACGGCCAGTGCGCCGCCCCGGCACAGCTCCATCACCCGTCGTTTTTCCGGGCTCAGCCCGGTCACCGGCGCCCAGGTGGCCAGCACCACGGTGGCCACGTCCAGGGTGTTGCGGGTCGGATGTGCCCGGCCCTCGGTGACCACATGCGGCCGGACCAGCGCCCGTTCCCGCCGCTGCCCGCTCATGCCGGGTTGCCAGGTCCCTCGGCCGGAAAGCGCGGTGGCGCGGTGAGTTCCTGGCCGAGCCTTTGCACCAGCTCTTGCAGTCGCGAGGAAACTCCCTCGATGTCCACCCGGCCGGTGGTGGACACCGCGACGTAGGCGCCCTGTCCGGCGGCGGTCAGGAAAACGAACCCGCCGTCGAATTCGATCAGCGTCTGCCGCCACTGCTCCGGCGGCTGACGGCAGAATTCGCCGGTGGCGCGGGCGAGCGACTGGAGCCCGGAGACCGCGGCGGCGGTGCGCTCGGCGTCCTCCACGGTGATTCCCTGCGAATGGGCCATCAGCAGGCCGTCGGCCGAGAGCAGCACCGCTGAGATGGTCTCCGGCATCTGCAGGGCCTGGTCGAGCATCCAGCCCAACCGGTTGGTGGTGGTGACGGAGCTGCTCACTGGAAATCCCTTTCGACATCGGTGGAAGAAGCGCGGCCCTGGCGGGTGCCGCGCTGCCAGGCCGTGGCCGTGGCGACCGGACTGTGGTTCACCGGGGACTCGGTCGCTTCCGGCGCGGCGGGCGGCGACACCGGAACCGACAACGTGGTGGAAGCCGCCCCGGCCACCGGGGCGCGTCGACGACGGCGGGGCAGGCCGTGCTCGGTGGTGCCCAGTTCCTCGGCCGGTTCGGCCGGCTTCGGTTCCGGCGCGGGAACGCGCACTTGCGGGGCCGGGCTGGGGGTGATCGCGGCCGGGCTGGCCGGCGCGGCCAGCGACGGGATTTCCTGCGGTGCCGGCTCCGGGACGGCGGCGCGAGTGAGCAGCTCACTCGGCAGGAACAGCACCGCGCGCACCCCGCCGAAGGGCGAGCGCATGTCGACCGAGACGCGGAAGCCGTAGCGGCGGGAAAGCACGCCGATGACGGCGAACCCGATACGCGGCGGCACACCGAGCGCGGCGATGTCCTGACCACCGTGGCCTTCCAGCAGCCATCCCGCGCGCTGCACCGCCTCCACCGTCATGCCCACCCCGGCGTCGTCGATGACGATCGCCAGGCCGTTGTGTGCCTGCTGGAAGCTGACCTGCACGGGCGAACCGGGCTGCGAGTGACGGGCGCCGTTGTCCAGCAGCTCGGCCACCGCGAGCACCACCGGTTCCACGGCCTGGCTGACCACCGCGGTGTCCAAAGGCGCCGGGATCTGCACGCGCTCGTAGTCACGGATGCGGCCGGTGGCCCCGCGCACCACGTCGGTCAGGGTCGCGGCGGAACGCTGCAGGCCCGGCCACGAACCGCACAGCACGGCGGTCGCCTGGGCGCGGCGGCCCAGCTGCGAGTTCGCGTGGTCCAGGCCGAGCAGACCATCGAGCACGTCGGGGTTGTCGTGTTGCTCCTCCATCGCCGAGATCAGCACCTGCTGCTCCCCCGCGAGGTTCTGCACCGTGCGCATCATCGCGCGCAGGGTGGCGGCGGCGGATTCGGCGGCGTTGCGTCGGGTCTGACCGGTCAGCTCGCTGACCGCCACCAGCAGTTCGCGGTGCGGGTCCTCGCCGTTGACGGCACGCAAGGGGCCGGGCACGGTCACGGCCTGGTTGGTCTGCGCCTCGACGATCGCGGGCAACCGCCGGTGCAGCAGGTGCCTTTCCTCCTCCTCACGGGCGCGGAGTTCGGCCAGCAGCTGCTCACCACGACGGCCGGTGTTGACGGCGACCCGGCGCTGGCGCACCAGCAACACCGCGAGGGCCGCGGCGAGCAGCGAGACGCAGACCAGCACTGCCGTCAGCAGGGGGTACTCCATGAAATCCTCACGATCGACAGGACAAGGACGCCTGGGCCGAGCCGGGGGATCATGCGGCAGCTCCACGGCAGCGGGGATCGAAGGACGTCATCAGCAGCGAGTACCGTAGCGCAAACACGCCGTGAGCGGCAGCCGCTTCCCGTGACAAAAATGGTTCTGTGCAGGGCAAGCCGATCGGCACTGCCCGGACCGGCGGGGAATTCCGCTACCTCGCCAGCAAGGAAGAGGGGCTGTTGCGAGCTCTGAGCCAGGTCACCGCCACCAGCGACGAGATGGTCAGTCCCCTGGCGGCCTTACGACTCCGAATGATCCAGGCCGTGCCCGCCGCCCGCGGCCGCGCGCTCCAAGAGCAACTCCGCGCACAACGCGAGATCGCGAAACATCTTGCGGCCGCCTTCCCCGGCCAACTCGACCCGGTAGGCGCGGCGGCCCTGACCGTAGCGTTCGTCGGCGCGGTCACCGGCGCGCTCCAAGCCTTGCTCGACAACGCCGACGGAACCGACCCCGCCGCCCTGCGGACCGCGATGAGGACCGCGACCGAAGTGGCACTCGCGCCCTGGCGGCGTTGACCCGCGAGGCCGTGCAGGCGAACCTTCCTGCCGCAGACGAGCGCGCAGATCTCCCGCCGGACCGGGGAGTGAAGATCGTCGCGTGCACGATCTTCGGTATCAGCACTGCCGGAACTTCCCATCGCGGAGCATCCACAGCCGCAAGAAACTCTTCTCCTGATCCAGGATCGACATCTGGCTCCAACTGTCCAACGTGGGCGATCGTGTCGAGGTCGGCATGACCGAGCAGGCCGCCAAGAAAGGCACGGCCACGGGCGAGGGTGAACGCCCTGACCAGGCCTCGATCTGCTTGGTGGTGCCAGCGCTACCAGTCGGCGTCCGGCCGCCACCACCGCGGTTCGGGGGGTGCGCACGATGGTCTCGCGCACGGAGAACGACGAGGCTTGACTCGATCGATCCGAAGTCCTCGAACAAAGGAAAAGCATGTCGAGAGTGGGTTCCTTGCGCCGCAACCTGATCCGTGCCACCGGCGTCGCGCTGATAGGTGCCGCCTGCGCGCTAGCGGTGCCCGGGAGCGCCGGTGCCGTGGTGAACGGGAGGGACTCCACCGAGCGCTACGAGTTCATGGCCTCGATCCCGGAGGTCGTGCCCGAGATGAACAACGCCAAGGGCGTCTGCGGAGCCGTGCTGGTCCATCCGCAGTGGGTGGTGACCGCGGCGCACTGCGTCGACCCGGGTCGCAACCCGGCCAGGCCGGAAGGGACGGTGCGCATCGGCAGCCAGGGGCGGACCTCCGGCGGCACGGTCCGCAAGATCGACCGCTGGGTGCGCCACCCGGGCTACGAACCGGGCGCGCCGAACAAGAACGACATCGCCCTGGTGCGCCTGGACCGCCCGGTCTCCCAGCAGCCGATCCGGATCGCCGACCGCCCCGGCCCGCCTGGCACGCCGACCCGTTTGATGGGCTTCGGCACCACGGTCGACACCGGCGACCTGACCAAGGTGGTGTTCCCCGAACGACTGCAGGAACTCGACACCCGCCGCGGGAGCGTGTCCGAATGCTCGCCCGGCTACGCGGACCGGACCCGGCTGTGCACGATCAGCCGCAAGCCTGACGCGATGGCGTGCATGGGCGACTCCGGCGGCCCCCAGGTCCAGCGCGGGAAGAGCGGCCGGTGGGAACTGATCGGCGTCACCTCCGGCCCCGGCGACGACGACGTCCCCTGCGCCAACGGACCCGGCCTCTACACCAGCGTGCCCGCCTACGCCGGCTGGATCCACCGCACGATCCACAGGCACGGCTAGCTCACCGTCGCGGCCGCAGGTGTGACCGCGGGCGGCCGGTTTCTTCGCCGGGCAGAGGCCCGCTCGATTCCGGAGAAGAAACCGGCCGCCGTCCACGACGAGGCACAAAACCGTTTACCCGGTGCCGTGCGGCGGATATCGTCTGGTTCATGAGGAGTGACCCTGAACTCCGGGCCTCGCTCTGCTGTCTGCCGCTGAACCGCTAGAACGGAACACGCTCGTTTACGACCACATCCCGCCGAGCGACGAATCCTCGCCCTCCGCCGTCTCGCCCGACGACAACGACTTCGCCCTCGCCCCGGGCGAACGTCTGCTCTGGGAAGGCGCACCGAAACACGTCCGGATCGCCAGAAAGCAAGACCTCGTCATCGTCCCGTTCCTGATGTTGCCGCTCTACTCCCTCTACCCCACCTTCGACAAACCTGGCGCGTGGTTCATTTTCGGCCTGCTCGCCGCGCTCGTCGTGGTCCAAGGAGTGCATCGTTACCTGGCCATACGAGCGAGCGCGTACATGGTGACCGACAGACGCGTGGTCGCCTGGGCCCGGGGCCAACAGACCATCTCACGTTTTCTGAACGAACTCGCACCACCACAGGTGACAGAACACAAGAACGGCACCGGAACCATCACCTTCGGCGGACCGGGCGCACCACTCGTCACCGTCGACGACGACCCACCGGCCGGCGCTCCGAAACCACCGCCCTCGCCCGAACTCAACGGCATCGACCACCCGCGTCAGGTCTTCGAACTCATCGTCAAGGCGCAGCGCCAGTCACGACGGCATCGCTGACGACATCCGCGATCCCGGTGGCCACCATCGCCTCGCTCGAGCGATCGCGACCTGCGCCGCGCGGCCCGGATCAGGTGCCGATCACCTGGTGGATCTCGTCCAGTACGAGGGAAACGTTGCCTGCCCCCGCTGTGTGATCCCGGTCCGAATCGTTCTCCACCGCGACGATGATGTCCCGCTCCCCCGGACCGGTGGCCATGACCGGCCCGCCGGAGTCGCCGCCACCGGGAACGCCGGTGACCCGGCCGAGGCACAGGTCCCGGCCGTCCCCACCGCCGGGCGGGGTGAACCGTTCGCAACGCGGCTGGTCCGGAGCCAGCACCCGCTGGTCGGCTTCCTTGAGCACATCGGACTGGCAGGTGGTCTCGTCCTCCTGACAGGTCGCACCCCAGCCGTACTGCCGCACGATCTGCCCGGGACGGACGGAGTCCCTGGCGGGCAGCCGGGCAGGCTCGACGTCCATCGGTGGCACCTTGATCAGCATCATGTCCGCGATCCCGACGCCGTGAGTGCTGCCGGGCACCGGACGCACGACCGTGCCCTTCCGCTGATCCAGGGCGCCCACCCGGAACCGGATACGGGAATCGTCGATCCGCTCTCCCGCCTCGAAAAAGCAGTGTGAGGCGCTGAGAATCCACTCACGGCCGATCGCGGTCGCGGTACAGAACGGCGTGTCGTCGACCACCATCCGGACCGCCCATGGGGCATACGTGCTGACCGAGCCGCCGATCACCGCGGAAGCACCGGGAGCCTGCACGACAGTGCCGAGCGCCACCAGCGCGGGCACCACGAATAGCCTGCTCGAAGTACGAAGTTTCATCGTGCGTCCTCCTCGTTCTCAGCGCTGAAGTCCGTTGTGGAAAACCGGGTGTCCCCAGTGGACTCCTTCCATTCTTACCCGTTCGGCCGTCCTCGGGCCTCCTCACGAAGGTCCACAAAAAAAACACACTGATGCCGAGCCGTTTCCTCGAATAGGTTGAATAGCCTCATTTGGGAAACGTTGCGTGACCCCTTGTTCATCAGTGCGGGGAGCTGTTTCTCGGTTTCGAGCGCAATAACATGATGGGCCGCCGATAGTGACTTAGGGATGGTCATGACACCCTCGAAACAAATCTGGCCCTCGCCCGACTGCAACGGGATTCCGCTCGTCGACCCGGTCGGGCTCAGTATCGCGGGAACGCTGGTGGTCCTCGCCCGAAGACCCGCCACCGCGGTGGACACGCTGTACTACAACGTGCGTGTCTCCGGCGCGGATCCCGGCACACCGGGCGAATGGGCGGGCTGGAACGAATTGAGCCTGGACGAAAACGACCGCCCGTCGGCGGAAGACCGCCCCCTCCTGCGGATCGCCGGCATGGACCTGATCACCGTCGGCTCGGCCGCGGCCGTCCCCCGGCCCGCGAACGCGCCTTTCCGCGCCGTCACCGACGGCAGGTACATCTCGTGCTTCAGGCAATCCGCCACGGGCAGTCTCTATGTGGATCGCTTCGCCTTGGTGCAGGATCCGCAAGGGCGGACCAGCGGATCACGTGACGGCGAGAACCAGGCCGGGTGGCAGCTGCGCCGCGTGTGGGAGGTGCGGTACCGGCGCAGTGGACGCCGTGACGCACCCGCCGGCCCCGGCGACGAACTCGGCTTCCGCACCATGAACGACGAGCCGTTCCAGGAACCCACCATCGAACTGCCCTCCCTGTCCGGCATCACCCGTGGCGGGTTCGACGTCGCTCTCACGCCCACGTCGGAGGCCGACGTCAGCCGCTGGCACATCGTGGCGGTCACCGGCGACGTGCTCACCTTCGTGTCGTACCCCCAGGACAGCACCGGAGGAATAGAACTCGACCCGGCGCTCGCGCGTGAATTCACGATCACCCCCACGCTGTGGAACTCGGGCAAGAGCACCACGCTGACACCGACAGCCGGTGTCAGCGCGACCCTGTACGCCGAGCAGGAAAGGACCGGCGCGGCGCCGGACCTGCCGTCGAGCCTGCGCCGGGCCGTCCGGGTGAGTGTCACGGTTCCGGTCGCCAACGCCGGAGCAGGGCTGCCGGGAGCGCTGGCCGTCTACGACTTCGGAGTGCTGCCGGACGGCACCGTCCCGGCGTTCCCGGCGGGCATCGGCTGCGTCCTGATCGACGGCACGCTCGACCACGGCGGTTTCACTCCGGCCGCCGGCGACCACCCCGTTCCCGCCAAAGCGGTGCGCTCGGCCGGATCCGGCACGGTCAGCGCGGTTCTGCTGGGGACTCCCAGGCCGGACGCCGCTCCCGCCGTCCTCGACAGTGCCGACGGGCTCGTCCACTGCTACTTCCCGGAACGCACGGGCACACCCGGCAAGGACGCGTTCGCGGTCGCCCACTACGACCCCGCGGTCACCAGGACCCAGGTCGCCTTGCCCTGGAAGACCGACGACGACCGGACCGGCACCTTCACGGTGATCGCCCGGCGCAGTGGCAGCACCTTCGACGAGGTCGAGATGACCGTCGCGGCCTGTGCCCGCGGCGGGATCACCGCATCGGATCTCTGTGACGTGACCATCGACTACGGCGCCGCCGCCGGCCTGCCGCGGGAGAACTGGGGTGGGCTACCGCGAGACGTGGGGGCCATGGTCTCGATCCTCAACGGGTCCTTCTCCGACGACCCCACCGACAAGGCGGTCCTGTCCGGAGCCCGGCCGTTCTACGACTTCCTGGGCCACCGGCCGTCGGCACGGCTGCCCTTGACGTCGGCGGGCCGGCTGGAACTGGTCTCCCACCGCCCCGACCTGCCCTTGTCCCGGGTCGAGATCACCGCGTCGGCGAAAGGCACGGTGGATCTGACCCTGAGCTACACCGCGGCCGCCGGTTTCACCGCGACGCAGACTTGGCAAGCGGTGCCGACGGGTACGGCCAACGCGTCGCTGATCCTCGGCGGTGACGCGGACCCGGCGACCTACAGCTATCAACGGCCACCCGCCGACACCCCCGTCTACGCGCTGAGCACGACCGGCGGCAGCATCCTGCTCGTCGGCAAGACGACGGAAAACCTGTCACTGACGATCTCGCCGGCGGAGGGCGATCCGGCGCACTGCACGGTCTCCCTCGTCATCGGCGCTCGGCCCGCGGTCGAGCTCGACAACGTTCCGCGTGAGCAGGCGGGCTTCGTCGCCCGGTTGCGGTCGTGGAGCGAGGCCCAAGCCGTGTTCGGCCACATCTCCCCCGACCCGAGGCCGGGGCCGGTGGCCGACCAGACGTTCACCAGCCCGCTGAATCTGCGGGGCGGTTCAGTGCTGTTCGACGTGCTCGAGCCGGTCACCGTCGGCACCCTCGCCATCGGACAGGTCAGCGCGGCCGACTGGCGGAAGCGCTCGATCACCCCCACCCCGCCGGACGACACCACCGGCCGGGCGATGCTCGCCCTGACCGCGGTCCTGCCGGAAAGCCCGCTGTTCGGCCGGGAGCCTCGGGCGGTGGACGGCACGAGCACCAGGACGGTGACCGGCGACAACGGCAAGTGGCTGGCCGCGCACCAGCCGAAGGCGCTCGAACTCAACGGGTCCCAAGCGATGAGCGTCGCGCTGAGCAACACCCAGCTGGCGCCACGGCGGACCTGGACCATGGAGTCCTGGATTCGACCGGAGGGCGGCGACCCGGCGACGATCATCACCTACGACCACGGTCCGGCGAAGGGAGTGGGAGAGCTCTCGCCGTCGTACTACCTCGGTGTCGCAGGGCTGCCCACAGTGCGATTCGGCGCGTTCAAACACAAGAACAAGAACAAGAACTCCTACCTCGCGGTGCCGTCGAACCCGGTGTTCACCCCCGGCCCGGCCGGTTTCACCTGGGAGGCCTGGGTCAAGCCGGACACGAAGCCCTGCCCCGAGGCGAACCGGCTCGGGAGCATCGTGCAGGTCTGCGACGCCAAGAGCGGAAAGACGCCCTTGGTCAACTTCGGTCTCGACTCCGGCCGTCACCTTTCCCTTGGCTACCAACAGCAAAGCCACGATTCGAAACCGGGCTACCTCACCGCCGGGACGCCGCTTCCAGCCGGCGTTTGGACGCATGTCGCGGCGACGGGGTCCTGGCGCAACGGGATCTGGACGCTGAGGATCTACGTCAACGCCGTACTGGCCGACACCGTGCGGAACGTCCGGCTGCGACCGCCGTCGAAGTCGGCTTCGCCGTCGTTGGCCATCGGCGCGCGGATCGGCCCGCACGTCAGCATGTTCGGCAGGCTTTCGGACGTGCGCCTGTGGTCTTTACCCAGGACGGCCGAGGACCTGCGGTACACGATGGCGACCGCGCTCACCGGGACCGAACCGGGACTGGCCGGGGCCTGGTCACTGGCCGAGGGCCGCACCACCGACAAGTCGGTCTTCGCCAACCACGCGACCGCGACCGGGCCGGCCCTCGACGCGCAACTCAAGCTCTCCAAGGATCAGGCGGTCAGTTCGAGCGACGACAACCCGTTCATAGGAATCGTCGCGGGAGTCGGCGGTACGGCACCCGTCCATGCCTTCGCGCGCATGCGTCCCCACGAGTGGAACCATGTGGCCGTCACCTATCGGGCCTCCGGTGCCCTGAATCTGAATCTCGCGGGCCCAGTACCGGACAGGCCGGTCTACGGAATCTGCCCCGAACCCGGCGGTCTCACGTTCGACCGCGAGTTCGCCATCGACGGCTGGGTGCAGACGAGCGGTTCCACCGGTCTGCGGCGGACCGTCCTGTCGCACTGGGGCAAGTCCGGAAAGGACCAGTCCTTCCGGCTCGCGCTGACCGCCGACGACTACCCGTTCTGCACCGTCGGCCTCCTCAACCCGGCGACGGGCAAACGGACCCAGCTGACCGTCCAAGGCCGAGCCAGTGTTCTGAGCGGGACGCCGATGCATCTCGCGGTGACGTTGAACTCCGCTCAAGCCGTGGTGAGCGGCAAACAAGTCCTGCGATGCACCCTCACGATCTACGCCAACGGCTTCGAATGCGGAACGGCGCAGACGACCTTGAGCGGTACCAGCACGGTGACGTCCGTCGACTCCACGGCGCCACTGACGGTCGGCATCGGTACTCCTCCCGCGAACACCGGCCGGGTGGCCCCGGAAGCACAAGCGCCCTTCGTGGGCGCTTTGACCGGGCTGCGATTCTGGTCGACCGGATTGTCGGCCGCCCAGGTGCGGTCGGCGATGCGACGCAACCAAGCCGCCGACACCGATGAAGGCGTGGTCTCGGCGTGGTGGTTCACCGAAGATTCCGGTGACGTCGCCGCGGATACGGTGAACGACAACGACTTCCGGCTCACAGACACGGATCTGTGGGGCGTGATGCAGAACATCGCCCACTACCGGTGCTATCACGACGGCCGGCCGGTCGGCTCGGTGATGCCCGCTCCCGCCGACGAAATCACCGGGTACGGCGGCTACGACCAGTGCACCGTCGGCGCCTATGCGTCTGCCGCGGGCAAATTCCAGGACGGCATCGACGGCTCGTTGGCCGAAGTACGGCTCTGGGACTCCGCACGCACGCCTTCCCAGATCACGTCCACGCTGTACCGGAAGTTGAAGGGTGACGAGGCGGACCTGGTCGGTTACTGGTCCCTGGACGGCACCAGCGCGGACCTCACCGGGCGTGGCGCGAACGGACGTCTCGTCGGCTCGCCCCGCTATGTCGGCTCCACCGCGCCGGTCGCCGACGAAGGACCTCAGGTCACCAATGTCTACCAAGGTCCGCGGACCCGGTTCCAACGTCCGCTGTCCGGCAAGGCCGCCGTGGTCGAGTACCCGGAGATGGAGACGCACGGCGACGGCACACCGTACGCGGTGATGCGCCGTGCCTATTTCTACAAGGACACCGCCCTCAGATTGTCCACCGCCTACGGCATGGGCGAGACGGATCTGGTGTACCTGGGTCAGGTGCAGACCCGTCCCACGGTGATCGGCTACATGGAGGGCGCGCCACCGGTACCGAGCGAGAACCTGTCGCGCCCGCTCTACGACAGCCCCTTCGGCTACAACTCCTATCAAGACGCTTCCACGGTCACGCTGCGATCCGAAGAGAGCACATCCGTCGAATTCACTTCGTCGGACTACAGGACCCGGCTGAAGATGGAAATCGACGGGAAAGCCGGGGTCGCGGCGAAATGGGCGGACAGCGCGACGGTGTTCGCGTGGACGCATCTGCTCACCGGCGGTACCGGGAAGATCGGTGTCCGGCACAAGTCGAACCTGGAGATCGCCCACCAGCGGGACGAAACGTACCTGTCCGCCTGGACCCGCACCACGACGGACACGCTGGGATTGAGAGGGATGTGGGAGCCGGCGCGGGCGGACCGGTCGGAGTATCTCAACCCGGCTGTCGGCCGCCGGTACCAGCCGCTGAACCTCGGCTACGCGCTCGTCGAGTCGATGACGGCCGATCTCTACGCGATGCGGCTGCGCTCCACCGGCGCGATGATCGGCAAGATGATCCTGCCGAGTCTGGGCATCCCGCCGGATCGCAACATCCTCACTTTCCAGATCGACCCGAGGTACGCGAAAAACGGCACCCTGGACGGGAAAGTAGGACTGGTCAACGACCCGGACTACCCGCAGGCCGACGTCACCAGGGGCAGCTACTTCAAACCCGCCGAGGCCTACCACCTGGCCGCGAAGATAGCGGCGTCCGACAAAGCCATGCGGAGCAGGTACAACCAGTTCAACGCGGAGAAGCGCGGTGAGGCGGGCGAAACCGATCTGGACCGGGTCGGAGACAAGCAGTTCTACGACTTCGGCCAGAACATCCCGACACGCGGAATCGCCAACCGCTACGTCTGGACGGCGTCAGGCGGCTTGCACACGGAAACCGAACAGTTCTCGGCCGTCCACGAACGCGTCTACACGGGATTCGGCGACTACACACATCTGACCGGGCTGACCGGCGAAATCACTTTCACCGCCCAGGTCGGACTGTTCGGCTCGATCGACGCGTTGTTCGGCGGGCATCTCAAAGTCCAGGTCGGCAAATCGGAGAACCAGTCGCGCGGTCTTTCGCTGGTGGTGACCTGTCCGGGAGATCCGATGCTGCAGGGCTATCGCCCCGGCGACGGCTACACCCCCGGTTACTGCCCGGGCAAAGTCGAGGCCTACCGATTCATGTCGTTCTACCTGCCCCCTTCGACCGACAACAGCGACACCTTCCACAACCAGGTGATCGACAAGGAATGGCTGACCTCCAGCAGCGACCCGGACGCCGTGGCCCTGCGCAACGTCCGGTTCACCGGGCAGGGCGCGTGGCGTCTGCTGCACCGGGTCACCTACGTCAGCCGGGTCCCGCCGCACTTCGACACGAATCCCGACCAGACCGTCGCCCCCGAACCCGTGCGGCTGATCGACCTGGCCGACAACCCGTTGCTCATCGAACTGGTCCAGGACGAGGTGACCGCGAAGAACCCCTCGCCCGCCGACATCGGCACCGGGGTGGCGAACGTGCTGGCACCGTTGGACGGGCACACGGCCTCGAAGCTCGGAGACCTCGTCCCGTGGTGGGCGGCCTTCCTAGCCGCGACCCGGCAACCGAAGCCCGACCCAGCGAAGGTAGCGCTGATGAACCGCATCCTGACCGACACCATCGCCTATTTCCAAGCCGGCTACGCCTCCACCCTGCTACCCAGACAGGGATCAGATCCCGGCGGGCAGCTCGTTCCGGCGCCACGGGCTTCGGAGACGACGGGTTCACCCAACGGGTGGCATTCAGCCAGTGAAGTCGCCGAGCTCCGAAGCGCTGAATAAGTCCTTCGGAGCCTTGGCCGGTCGAGTAGGTGCGCCGATGACCCGGCGCACCTACTCGGCGACCTGCTCCGGGTTCTCCGGGGCCGCCATGTGGCGGATGCTCGGGCTTCCCTTGTGATCATGGGCACGGGAGTACTGGGAATCCAGGAGACTCCTCACTTTGTGCGCCGCGCCGGCGTACGCCTCGTCCACGGTCGCCGCGTGATGGGTGACCGCGACGGGCTGTTTGCCTCCGGGGCGCGCTTCGATCACGCACTTCTTGTCTTCGGGCTTGGCACCCCCGTCGTCGCTGAGGTGCACCTCCACCCTGGTCAACCATCCGCCGAACCTGGACAGGCTGTTCTCCAGGTCCGTCTTCACGTAGGTGGCCAGTCCCTCGCCGCCGTGGACGTTGTGGTCGGTGTTGACTTGGATCTGCACGAGCACCCTCCGCGGGAAGACGGCAATGATCTCCCTCAGTACCACGGAAAAGGGTGGCTCAAACCCGATCCGCCGAAGAGCCCGAGGCGACATCGGCCATGGACGAAGCCTTCGGCCCCGGCGTTTGATTCGGGGCAGGCCTGGGCATTGAACGCCACGATCCCCATTCGGTGGCCGGTTCGTACCGGCCGTGGCGAGAAAAGAGAACAACCATGATCGTGCTCGGAGTCATCATCCTCGTGATCGGCCTGATCACCGGCATCTCCGTGCTGACCACCATCGGTGCCGTGGTCGCCGTCGCGGGTGTCGTTCTCGCGATCCTCGGTGGCACGGGGCGCAAGGTCGGCGGCCGCGCGCACTGGTTCTGAGCCGATCCCCCGGGTCGAAACCGAGGAGACCAGGCATGGGCCCTACCAGGTCGCCTCGCCGATCGAGGCACACCACGGAATTGTGGTCCGACTACTCCCGTATCCCGATGCCTCGCGAGGGTTCCGAAGAGGCGGTCTGGCAAGGCGACGCGCTGATCGTGGTACTGCGCGGCGATTTCGACTCGACACGGAAGGCGTCGCTGCGGGCCTGTCTCGCCGCAGCGATCGCCGCCCGTCCCCGCGCTCTCCTGGTCGACGCGACCACGATGACCTTCGGGTCGGCCAGCACGCTCTGGGAGTTGCTGACCGCCCAGGCGGACGCACGCCGTGACGGGGTGCCTTTCGCCATCCACACCACCGCGTACGCGATCTTGCGGCCCTTGCGCACGTTAGGGCTCAACACCAGTTTGGCCGTCCATCGACGGCCGTCCGACGCGCGTAGATGGTTTCAGGAGGCCGGTATGCCGAGCGAGACGGAGGCGTCTAGGCGAGATTCACCATGACGACCGCCGGGACGGTGGGAGCGGGCGAACCGCCGGCGGGTTCCGCGGTGATGCCGACGCGGTCGATCCCGCCCGGCAGATCCGCGAGGACCGGTCGAGTCCGATGTGGACCGTCGTCGGCCAGCATCCCGGCGGAATGCACGCCGCTCTTCCCAATGAACCAGACCTGATACGCCTTGCCGGGCGCCAGTGGCGGGAGATCACCGGCCAGCACGACGATCTTGCCCTGGCTCCGCGAGGTCACGACCGTGGCCGTCCCGGGTTCGGCGCCCTTGGCCGTCGAGGCGTCGGGCGCGGTGAGCACCGAGTTCACCGAGGCGAGTTGCCGCTGCGCGGGGTCGGTCCCCGGCTCGGTGTTCGTGGTGACCAGGCCGAACACCAGCGCCCCGGCGGCGGCCGCGGCGGCTCCCCACAGCGCTACCCGGATCGGTGGTTTCTTCGCCGCCCGGGGCCGGCGGACGGCCGCGACCAGAGGCGGCCACTGGCGGGTCCGGGCGACCTGCGCGAGCGTCGCGTTCCGCAGTCTCGGCGGTGGAACAGCGGCGAGCGCCGACCCCAGGCGCGCCGCGGTCTCCTGGAACTCCCGGACCTCCTGGGCGCACGCGGGGCAGCCGCGCAGATGCCTCTTGAACGCCTCGGCCTCCTCCTCCGGGACGGCGTTCACGGCGTAAGCCCCGGTCAGTATGTGCAGTTCCGCGGTCATTGCCCCACCCCCAAGCAGTCACGCAACCGGATCAGGCCGTCGCGGATGCGGGTCTTCACCGTGCCGGGCGCGGTCTTGAGCACTTCCGCGACCTCCGGATAGGTGTAACCGTTGTAATAGGCCAGTACCACCGATTCCCGTTGCAGGTCGGTGAGCGCGGACAGGCACTGGCGCACCCGTTGCTGCTCCAGGTTGGTGATGGTCGATTCGGCGACCTCGTCGAACGGGCGCCGGAAGTCGAGCCTGCCCGCACGGTCGTCCCGGTCGAGCGCGGCCTGATGCGAACGCACGCGGTCCACGGCCCGCCGGTGCGCGATGGTGAGCACCCACGCCAGCGTGCTCCCCTTGCCCGGTTTGAACCGCGCCGCCGTCCGCCACACCTCCACCAGGACTTCCTGGGTCACCTCCTCGGCGAACGTGCCGTTGCGGACGACCCTGTTCACCACGCCCCACACCGGTCCCGCCACGACGTCGTACAGGTCGGCGAACGCCTGCTCGTCCCCGGCCGCGACGCGTTGCATCAGGCTCGCCTCGGCGGGCTCCGTTCCGGCGCCGCCGCTTCCGCGCGGACTCGTCCGCACACCCTCGACCATCAAGCTGCCTCCACCTCACCCGACGCCCGGCTACGCGGTTCCGAGGCGTCTGGGAGGGATTCGACGCCGAGGGCGCCGCGGACTGGTCGGAAAGGCGGGAACACCCGAACGGGGGCGGGGCGGCCTACCCCTGATCTTCGAGCACGTTGTCCATTGTGGACCTCAGATGACGCAGAAAGGCCTCGAACCGCTCGATCTCTTCCGCCGGGTACTCGGCGACCAGCGCCGTGAGCCCCGCGCTGAACGGCCCGAAGAACTCCCGCGCGGGCCCTTGGATGTCGGGGCCGCTGCGCAGGGTCACCTTCCGCCGGTCGGCACTCTCCCGGGTCCGCACCACGTAACCGAGGCTCTCCAGCCGGTTCAGCAGGTTCGTGGTCGCGCCGGAGGTCAGCGCGACGCGTTCGCCGAGCCGGGCCGGGGAAAGCGGCGCGCCGGTGTCTTCGGCGTACAGGATCTCCACGAGTGCGGCGGCGTCGGTGGCGTGCAGGCCGAGCCAGTTCGCGAAACGCCGGGTGAACTCGGTGTAGTTCGCCCCGAAGCCGCGGAGGCCGTCCAGCAGCGACGCGCTCCGCGCCGCGACATCGTCCTCCATCACCCCTCCTCGGATCCGTGCTTTGACAACCTACCGGCCGGAAATATACCTTCATGATGAAGATACTTCACAGTGAAGGAGTTGTTGTGCTCCCCGATCCCTTCGCCGCGACGACCCGCGGCATCACCGAGCCCGACCCTGTCCGCCCGGCGCTGCGGGCCGCCGGCCCTCTCGTAGAAGTGGCCGCCCCGGCGGGCGGAAGCGCGTGGATCGTGACCGAGGAGGAGCTGGCCCGCGAAGTCCTCTCCGACCCCCGCATCGCCAAAGACCCCGCGCTGGCCCCGGAAGACTGGGACCGCGCCGGGCTCGAACAGACCGCGGCGGAACAACCGTCCTTGACCACGCTGGACGGCCCCGGCCACGCGAGACTGAGGCGCGCGCACGCCCCGCTGCTGAGCGCCAAACGGATTCAGGCGCAGTCCGGCCGGATCCACGAGATCGCCCACGAACTGCTCGCCGGCCTGGGCGAGGAACCCGTCGACCTGATGGACGGGTTTTCGACCCGGTTCCCGCTGCTGGTCCTGCTCGATCTGCTCGGCATCCCGCTCGACCTGCTCGACGCCGCCGTGGACGCCTGCCGCCGCATGTCCAGTCCGGAACCGGGCGCGCAAGGCGAGGCCATCGGCGCGATCGCGGGCCTCGCGGCGGCGGGGCTGACGCCGGACCGGCACGGGCTCGCGGCGGAACTACGCGACCGTGTCCCACCAGGGACGACCGAAGACGACCTGAGGTATCACCTGTTCGCGTTGATCTTCGCCGGGCAGCTGACCACCGACGCCTCGATCGGCTTCCTGATCTCGCGGCTTCTCGACGGGGACAAGGCATCCGAGGACGACCTCGTCCGCGAGACCTTGCGGGACCATCCGCCCGCGCCGTTCACGCTCTGGCGGTTCACCACCGTCGAGCTCGACCTCGCCGGTACCAGGCTCCCCGCCCGGGCTCCCGTGCTCGTCGACATCCAGGGCATCAACACCGATCCCGGCCGTCGCCCCGGACCGGATCTGGCCTTCGGCGCGGGCTCGCACTTCTGCGTCGGCGCCCAGCTCGCGCAGCTCGAACTCCGGGCGGTGGCGACGGTTCTGCGCACGGACTTCCCCGGTGCCCGGCTCGCCGTGCCTTACGCCGGACTCCGGCAGGCGTTCCTCGGCGGCATCCAGGGCACGAGGCTCACCAGCCTGCCGGTGCTCCTGCGCGGCTGAAGAACGGGCCGGGGCACGGAAAACCGCTGCCCCGGCCCGGAACGACCGCTACTTCTTGAAGGTGTCGCGGATCTTGTCCGCCGCGTCGCCGACGGCGTCCTTCACGTTCTCGACGGCACCCTTGAGACCGGCCTTCGCCTGGTCCGTCTGGCCTTCCGCGCGCAGCTCCTCGTTGCCGGTGGCGTCACCGGCGGCCTCCTTGGCCTTACCGCCGAGCTCTTCGGCCTTGTTGCTGATCTTGTCGCCCAACGACATCGGGTCCTCCTCCGTCCGTGGCGCCCGGATCGTGCGCCGACACAGGAAGGACAAGCGAAGATCGGGATTCGTCACGCGCACGGACGGGTGATCGCCCTCACCCCACGCGCCAGGGCATGTGCTGGAGCGTCCAGGTGTTGCCGTCCGGATCGCTGAAAGCCGCGTAGAAGACGCCGCCCAAGTCCTCGACCGGCCCGACTTCGGCGCCCCTCGCGATGAGCGCGGCCCTGGCCTCCTCGATGTCCGCGACCACCAGATGAAGCCCGCGCAGGGTCCCGACCGGCATGTCGAGCGTCGCGATCCCGGTGGCCAAGGTGATCGAGCAGGCGGAACCGGGCGGGGTGAGCTGGACGATCCGGACCCCGTCGGCGGGCCGGACGTCGACGTCGACGTGGAACCCGAGCCGCTCGGTGTAGAACTCCTTCGCCCGGTCGATGTCGCTGACCGGCACCGGGACGAGTTCGAGCAGGAACGTCCCCGGTGGTACCGGGGGCGCGGGCGGGGTGTCGGTCACGGACGGTCCTTTCGTCGGAAGGGCTCTTCACCGAAGCAGCGAAGCCACCGCCGCGGCGAACGCTTCAGGGGCCTCCTGGGGAACGTTATGCCCGACCCCCGACAGAACCCGATGGTCGTACGACCCGGTGAAGTATTCGCGGTCTCCTTCGGCGCTGGGCCCGCCGACGCCGTCGTCCCCGCTTTCGAGCACGACCGTCGGCACCGTGATGGGCGGTTCCTCCGCGATCAGGTCTTCGAGCGCCTGATACCGCGGATCCCCTTCCGCCAGGCCGAAGCGGTGCCGGTACGAGTGGATGACGACGTCGACGAAGTCCGGGTTGTGGAGACTGGGGGCGCTGGCCGGGAACGCCGCGTCGGCGCCCGCCCAGGTCGGCGACCAGGTGCGCCACAGCAGGGCGCACAGCTCTTCACGATTCTCCGTCAGCCCACGGCGGCCACGTTCGGAGTGGAAGTAATACTGATACCAGTAGGTGCGTTCCCATTCGGGTGGCGCGGGTTCGCCGGCGTAGGCGAGGTTCTGGACGTTGTAGCCGTCCACCGAGACCAGCCCGCGCACGCGTTCGGGCCGGAGCGCGGCCGCGATGCACGCCGCGCGGCCGCCCCAGTCGTATCCGGCGACGACGGCTTTCTCCAGCCCCAGCGCGTCCATCAAGTCGAGAAGATCCTGTGCGAGCGCGGCCTGCTGCCCGGACCGGGGCGTGGCGTCGTCGAGGAACCGCGTCCCGCCGAACCCGCGGAGATACGGGACGTACACCGAGGCGCCACCGGCAGCGACGACCGGGGCGACCTCGTCGTAGGCCCGCACGTCGTACGGGAACCCGTGGAGCAGGATCACCGGCGGCGCGCCCGCCTCACCGGCGTGTTCGTACTCGATCTCCAGGATCGGTGTGGTGACGCGCTTCGTGGCCATCACCGGATCCTTTCACGAAGGTCAGCCGGACCAGCCGCTCAGCCGGGTCAGAAGCCGTTCCAGGACCTCGGGATCCGCGCCGACGGGATCACCGGAGACCGGCTCGTCCACCAGGGTGCGGCGATCGCCCCGCCGCGGCAGCCGGACCTGCCCCGCGGACAGGCCACCGGGCAGCGGCAGCTCGCACCAGAGGGTCACGCCGCCGGTCGCGCTCGGCGCCACCCCGGTCCGCTCGCCCGGCGCGGGGGTCGGCACGGGGAGTCCGTCCAGCTCGTGGTCGACCTCGATGACCAGCACGTCCGACCGGAGGCGCAATCTCAGCGTCAGGAACGGCGGCTCCTTCGGATCGGCCGCGTCGACCAGCGTGCCCACCAATCTGGCGGCGGCGGTCTTCGCCTGATCGAGCAACGGCCGCAAGGACCAATCCGACAAGATGAGACGGACGAAGAGCTCGGAGCACAACACCGCGTTCGGTTGTGCCACCAGCCGGAGGTCGTCCACCTGGGAAGTGCGCGCGCTCAAACCAAGGCCTTCCTCGTCGACGTGCGAGCGTGCATCATGCCACTCCATCCGGTGACGGACTCCGGCCGCCTCGATCAAGCCTTTGGTCCAGTGGAGTGAATCGACTTTGGTCCTGTCCATCGGGCCAAACGGCGCGCAGAGTGGGCGGCGTGAGCATCGCCTTCCTGATAACCACGCTGATCGTGGTCGCCACACCCGGCACCGGGGTGGTCTATACCCTCTCCGCCGGGCTGGCCCGCGGCAGGCGCGCGAGCATCATCGCCGCGATCGCCTGCACCCTCGGGATCGTCCCCCACATGGTGGCCGCGGTCACCGGCCTCGCGGCACTGCTGCACGCGAGCGCGGTGGCGTTCGAAATCATCAAGTACCTCGGCGTCGCCTACCTGCTCTACATGGCGTGGGCGACGTTGAGGGACCGTGAAGCGATCGTCGTCGAGGGCGATCCCGAACCGGCTTCGGCGCTGCGGACGATCACCTCCGGTGTGCTGATCAACGTCCTGAACCCGAAGCTGACGCTGTTCTTCTTCGCTTTCCTGCCCCAGTTCGTCCCGGCGGGCGAGCCCGGCTCCGTCCCGCGGATGCTGCTGCTCAGCGGAGTGTTCATGCTGGCGACCTTCGTGGTGTTCAGCGTGTACGGCGTCCTCGCCGCCGGCGTGCGCCACCACGTCCTTTCCCGGCCGCGCGTACTCGCCTGGACTCGGCGTGTCTTCGCCGGTTCCTTCGCAGCGCTCGGCGCCAAACTCGCGTTCACCACCCAGTAGACAGGGCTCCCATGCGACTCCAGCACCACCCCGACGTCCGCGCCGAGCACCCCACCCTCGCCGTCGGCACCTTCGAGACCGCCGGCATCTCCCCCGAAATGCCGCTGGACATCGAGAAGTTCATCGCGCGGGCGACACGACGGCTCGCGGACGGCCCGGAATCGGAGTTCCCCGAGATCCAGGCCTGGCGCCGGGCGTTCGCCAAGATGGGCCTGAAACCCACGCAGTACCGCTGCGCGTCGGAATCGCTGCTGCGCCGCCTCCGGAAAGAAGGCTCGCTCCCCCGGATCCATCCGGTGATCGACCTCTGCAACGCGGTCTCGGTCGCCTACGCCATCCCTGTCGCGGTGCTCGACGTCGCGAAGATCAGCGGTTCGCTGGAAGTCCGTCACGCGCGCGGCGACGAGAAGTACGTGACCTTCGCGGGCACGGTCGAGCATCCGAACCCGGGCGAGGTGATCTTCGCCGACGAGGACGGGCAAGCCCACGCGCGGCGGTGGACGAACCGGCAGAGCGGGCATTCCGCGGTCTCCGCCACGACATCCGACGTGCTGATCGTCTCCGAAGGGCTGCACGCGACGGCGGCAGAGGACGTCCGGCTGCTGATCGAGGCCATCGCGGGCGAACTCAGGAGGCCTTGAGCGCTTTCTCCAGCCCGGCGCGCGTCATCTTCGAACGCCCCTTGATGTCCCGTTCCCGCGCGAGCTTCTCCAGCTCCGCCTTCGACAACGAGGACAGGTCGTTCTTCTTTGACGGCTTCTTCTGCGGAGGCTTCTTCGCCCCGGACTTCTTCTTGGTCTTCCCGCTCTCGACGCTCTTCGAAAGCGCCTCGAACAGGTCGACGATCTTCGTCGGCTCGCCGACCTCGGTGGCGGGCGTGATGGTCTCGCCCTTCTTCTTGGCCTTGATCAGCTTCCGGACCCGGTCGGTGTAGGTGTCGTGGTACTCCTCGGGCCGCCAGTCGTCACTCATGGCGTCGATCAGGTTGACGGCCATGTCGAGTTCCTTGCCGCGTGCTTTGGCCTTGCCCGGCAGATCCGGCAGCTCCTCGGCGGGATCCCGCAGGTCGGCGGCGAAATGCAGGGTGTTGAGCACCATGACGCCATCGCCCGAACGGACCAGCGCCAGGTACTCGCGGCCGCGCATGACGAATTTCGCGATCCCGGCCTTGCCCGACGAACGCATCGCTTCGAGCAGCAGCGCGTACGGACGCTCGAACTCGTCTTTCGCAGGCGCCAGCCAGTACGTCTTGTCGAAGAACGCCGGGTCGATGGCGTCCAGCTCGACGAAGCTCTCGATGTCGAGCGACTTCGACCTGCCGGGCGCGATCTCGTCGAGTTCGCCGGGCTCGACGACGACGTACTCGCCGCTGTCGAGCTCGTAACCCTTGACGATGTCGTCGAAGTCGACTTCCTTGCCGGTGCGCTCGTTCACCCGCCGGTACCGGATGCGGTCCTCGGTGCCGCGCTGGAACTGGCGGAAGTGCACCGTGTGGTCCTCGACCGCGCTGTACAGCCGGACCGGCACCGTCACCAGGCCGAGTGAAAGCGAACCGCTCCAGACCGGACGCATGGGCACACTCCTCTCCTCACGCGCCTGGTACCCGCAACAGCGGCGGATCACACCTGGTCAGAGACTGAAAGCGAGAGACTGGAGGAGCACCACCGCGAGGAACACGAGCGTGAAGGCGAGATCGAACGCCACCCCACCGGCCCGCACCGGCCGGACCACGCGGCGGACCGGCGCCAGCACCGGTTCGGTCACCCGGTGGGCGAGGTCGCGCACCCGGAAAGCCCAGGAAGGCAGCCTGGTGGCGAGGTTGACGGCCCAGTCCAGCACCATCCGGACGACGAGCACGATCAGGAACAGGGTGAGCAGGACGCCCAGCAGATCGCCAAGAGCACTCATGACGGCACACTCCTCTTTGGTCCAGTGTGCCGCGCTTTGCTGGGAGCAACCTGTGACGGAAAAAGGGGCTACCAGGGCGGTTGGCCACCCCCAGTACGAAGGCCAACCGCCGCGGAGCCCCTACACACGGTTCGGCGCGCTGCCCCGTCGCGCCGTGCCCGTCAGCTGATGTCTTCAGCTTTCCAAGGCCCTGCATCGGATTTACATCGGCTCGTCACCGCCGGGCATCCGCGCAGTTCAGGGGCGGCCGGGCGTAGAATCGGACCGGTTCGAAGGCAGGCGCGCGCCCGCCCGTTAGGCCGAATGCCGCATGGCGTACCCCGCGCCGATCTGGCTGGAGGCCGAGGCGGTGGGCTAGGGTGCCGGTCAGCTGGCGAACGGACTGGAGGTAGTGCGTGAGCACGCTCACGGTCTCGGACGACATAGTCGCATATGACCGCTGAACGTTTACCCGAATCGGCGGAATCTGCCCGAACCCCCGGCGATTCGAAACATCCCGGCCAGCGATCCCAGCTCAGCTTTTCCGTTCTCGGCCCGCTCGAAGCCGAGGTCGACGGCGTACCCGTCCGGCTGGGCGGGCGGCGTGAACAGCGCCTCCTCGCCTCCCTGCTGATCAACGCGGGCAGGCTGGTCCCGGTGTCGTACCTGATCGGCACGATGTGGCCGGACAGGCCGCCGAAGACCGCTGTCCGCCAGGTCAGCAACGCGATCGCGCGGCTGCGGCACGACCTCGGCGTGGCCCGGTCCGCCGTGGTCACCACCGGCTCGGCCTACCGGGTCGTCACGAGCAGCGCCTCGGTCGACTCGGTCCGCTTCGAAGCGGACTACAACCAGGGCGCCGAGCTCCTGGCGGCCGGGCTGATCTCCCAGGCCGCCGCCAAGCTCGCGGACGCGCTCGCGCTCTGGCGCGGCCCGGCCTTCGACGGTCTCGACGGCGACGCCATCGAACAGACGGCGCGGAGACTCGACGAAGAACGCCTCGCCGCCTCCGAACTCCTGATCGGCGCCAGGCTCAGGCTCGGCGAGACCGAGGCGGCCGCACGGGAGGCCTTCGATCTGGCCGCCTGGCATCCCACCCGCGAGACCCTCCAGGTCCTCACCATGCTGGCGCTCTACCGGGCTGGCCGCGGTGCCGACGCGCTCCGGACGTTCGACCGGACCAGGATCGCGCTCGCGGACGAGCTGGGGGTCGACCCGAGTGCCGAGCTGAGCGCGCTCCACCAGCAGATCCTGCGCACCGACGCCGAGCTGATGCAGGATGACGCCCTCGTCCGGTACGGCGTCGGCGGGCTCCGGGCCGGGATGGACACCGGTGGGCGGCGCGAGGACGCGGACGCGCAGAAGTCCCTCTTCCCTCGCCCCGCGCAGCTTCCCGCGGACCTCCCGGCATTCGGCGGCCGTGCCGCGGAGCTGCGGACCGTCCTCGAAATCGGCCAGGACGACTCCTCGACCGGGCCCCGGCTGATCGCGATCGACGGGATGCCCGGTGTCGGCAAGACAGCGCTGGCGGTCCACTCCGCGCACCGGCTCGCCCCGCTGTTCCCCGACGGCCAGCTTTTCGTGAACCTCGAGGGGTTCTCGCCTGCCGGTGACCCCGTCGACCCCGGGGCCGCGCTCGAAGCGCTGCTGCGGTCACTCGGCATCCAGGGTTCGGACATCCCCGCCGGGACCGGCCAGCGCGCTGCGTTGTTCCGCAGCTGCCTCGCCGGCAAACGCGTGCTCGTGGTGCTGGACAACGCCATCGGGGCGGCGCAGGTGAGGCCGCTGCTGCCCGGTTCGGCGAGTTGCTGCGTGCTGATCACCAGCCGGACCCGGCTCGTGGACCTCGACGGCGCGGAACTGCTCTCCCTGGAACCGTTCAGCCGGGCGGACGCGGTGGACCTGCTCGGCCGGATCGTCGGGACCTCCCGGCTGAGGCGGGAATCCCCCGACGCGGCCGACCAGGTCGCGAGCCTGTGCGGCGATCTCCCGCTCGCGCTGGCCGTCACGGCGAGCAGGCTGCGGGCGCGGGCGTCCTGGACGCTCGACTTCGTCGCCCGGCAGTTGCGCGACGAGCGGAACAGGTTCGGCGAGCTCACGGCGGGGGAACGCGACGTCGCGGGCGCCTTCCGAGTGTCCTATCTGAACTTGTCCGAGACCGAGCGCCTGGTGTTCCGCCGGTTGAGCCACCATCCCGGTGCCGCGTTCGACCTCCACTCGACAGCGGCGCTGGCCGAAGTGGACCTCGGCGAGGCACGCCGCCTGGCCGAACGCCTCGTCGACGTGAACCTGCTGCGGCAGCCGACGATGGACCGGTACGAGATGCACGACCTCCTCCGCAGCTACGGTCGCGAACTCCTGCTCGCCGAGGAGCCCGAACACCAGCGCGAAGCGATGATGCGGCGGCTGTTCGACTACTACCGCAGCACCGTCGCGGCCGCGATGGACTTCATCGACCCGGACTCCGAGGAAGAACCGGGCGGCCTCGAGGTGCCGAAGAGCGAGTTCGGGCAGTCCTTCGCCGACTACGACCAGGCCGCGCACTGGATGGACGCCCAATGGCAGAACGTCCTGCCGGTGGCCGTCGCGATGAACAACCACCAGCGCTACTCGGACCTCGTGCTCTTCTGCTCGGCGGTCTGGCGCTACTTCGACAACCGCGGCTACTACCGCCAAGCCAGAGAACTGGAGACTCTCGCCCTGTCCGCCGCGCGGGTCACGGGGAACGTGGTCCTCGAGTACCAGGCCCTGCACATGTACGCGCTGACCCTGTGGCGGCTCAACGAGTTCACCGAGGCGAACCGGCTGTTCAACGAGGTGTTCGAGCTGGCCTCGACCACCGGCGACGTACGGATGCAATGCCGGGCCAGGGGCAATTCGGGTGTCACCCACTGGCTCAAAGGCGAGTCCGACCAGGCGATCGAACACCTCGGCTGGGTCCGCGAGACCGCCCATGCCCACGGCAGCGTGCTCATCGAAGCCCGCGCAAGGCACCGGATCGGGCTGATCCACACCGAGAACCAGCGCAATGCGGAAGCCGCCGCGGAACTCGACCAAGCACTGAGACTGGCCCACGAGAACGAATCTCCCGATCTCGAAGCGGAATGTCTTCTCGCTCTCGGTATCAATTCGCGTGCACTCGGCGATGGCGAACTCGCGGTCACCCAGTTCAGGACCGCGATGGAAGTGCTCGAATCGACCGGTAATCGCAGCATGCTGCCCATCGCCCACAAGGAGTTGGCATCCGCTTTCGACATTCTCGGTGAGCATGTGAATGCAGAACGTCATCGCCGGTTCGCCTTGCGCTTATACACCGATCTCGGCATCTCGGAGTCGCCTGACGTTCGCGAACTCAAACAGCACCTGAACGATTACTCGGCGTAATTCTCCGTTTCGCTCCGGTACTCTGATGGCGTAGGTATATTCGCTTGACCGGAGTAACCGCTCACGGAGAGGATCGGCGACATGCACGATGATGACGACGACGAGTTCTTGTACGAGCTTGAAGCGGAGTACAAGGCGCAGAGCACCTGGGGCGGGTTCGAGCCGCCGCCGAACGGCGGGCCTCCTTTCCGTTCGCGACACTGAACGACCTGACGTATTCGGAAAGTATTACTGGGGACTGGGGCGCAAGACTTTCCATGCTGGTAAGGGTTTCCTCTTGCGGAACGCTCTATTGGTCCGAGGGTGACGTCGTCTGGGACGATCACCTCGGACATCGCCAGCTCAAACTCGCCGAAGGAACCGAACGTGTCCTGCGATGGTTCAGTTCTTGGCGAGAACCGGAATCGATCCGTGAAGCGGACGAAAATCCCGAGACTGGGGAAAGACTCGTCCGTATCGCGCGAGCGATGATCCGGTACGACGTGCTGGTGGTCAAAGATTCTTCCCGGCACCATCGGGAAGAAGAGATCCTTCGGGATTGGGGTCCTTGGGGAACGTCCGCGCGGGCGTTTCACTTCGGCACCCGATCCTTGCGTGAGACCGAGTTCACGACCAGCGAAATGACCGCTAAAACCTTGCTGGAGAAGGCGAAGGCCAGCCCTCCGCCTTCTCCGGTGAGGCCTTCGGGCGAGTACGACTCGATAGCACTGCCCGAACCGTCACCGGAGCCGCTGAACGCGATCGGGCTCGGCGACGCGCTGAACAAGCGCAGAAGTGTCCGCGAGTTCGGCGAAGAACCCCTGCGGTTGCGCGATTTGAGCACGCTTCTCACGGTGGCCCGGCCGACGAGGCCGGAAACGCATCACGACATCCCCACCACCGGGAACGTCTTCAAGACGAGCCCGTCGGGCGGGGCGAGGCATCCGACAGAGGTGTACGTCTACGCGAGGAACGTCGAAGGCCTGGATCGGGGGATTTACCACTACGACGGCTTCCGGCACGGACTCACGCCCCTGGACGGCAAGATCGACGACGACGAACTGATCGCGCTCGCCGGCGATCAGCACTGGACCGGGAACGCCGGCGCGCTGCTGATCTACACGAGCGTCATCGAACGGAACCAGTGGAAGTACCCGGTGAGCCGGACTTATCGGGTGCTGCTGATGGACGTCGGACACCTGAGCCAGACCGTCTACCTGCTGGCGACGGCGCTCGGGCTGAACGTCACGTTCACCGCGGCGCTGCGCGACGAACTGGTCGAGGACCTTCTCGGCTGCGATCCGGCCAACGAACTGGTGCTCGGCATGTCGGTGCTCGGCACTCGCCCGTGATGAGCCACGCGCTCGTGGTCGTTTCTTCGCGGTAGCGGCCGTCAGAACTGTGGCGGTTCGTCGGCCGGGGGCGCTGCCGGGCGGGGCTCGTGGAGTGACGGGATCGTGCTGTCGTAACTCTGGCCGGTCGGGGTGGTGATCGTGAGGGTGCCGTCAGGGGCGAGGCTGTAGGTCCAGCCGGGTTCGTCTTTGAGCCGGTGGTCGCGGCGGCAGAGATCGATCAGGTCGGCGACGTCGGTATGGCCGCCGAATTGCCACGACACCGAGTGGTCCAGATCGCAGGCCTGGGCAGGACGTTGGCAGCCGGGTCTTCGGCACTCACGATCCCGCACCCGTACGAACTCGTCCACGCCCGCTGTCGGACGATATCGGTCCCGGCCGAGATCCAGCACCTGCCCCGACAACGGATCCGTGATGATCCGCCGCAGCACGGTGTCCGCGCTCGACGCGATCTTCCGCGCCAACGGCGCCGGGATGGAGCCGTGTCCCGCCAACTCCCCCGGATCCTCGTTGAGGCCGAGATAGGTCGCCAGGTCCATGTAGAGGAACACCTCCGACCGCTCACCAGCGCCGCCTTGGCCGCTCAACAGGAGGTCCAGGGCGACATCGGCACGCAACTGATCCAAGGTTCGGGTCTCACCGCCTGCCTTGAGGGCACGTGCCCCGCGGTCGATCCGGGTGTAGGCGGCGGCCACCTTCTCGACCGGGCCGTCCTCGATCTCGATCGAGGCGACCCCCGTCCCGCCGTGGCGCATCCGCAGCCGGCGACCCGCACGGTTGTGCTCGGCACGCCGGGACGCACCCTCCGGATCGACCGTCGTCGCGACGCGATTGACCGCCCGCCGGATCTGAGCCGTGTTCTTCCCCGCCAATCGGTCTTCCAGCAGGGCATCCGCCGCCAGGGCGTTGTCGTCCGACAGCCACGCGGTCGCGGCGGCGACCTTCATCGCCCCGGCACCGCTGAGCAGGCCCCGGTCCATCAACCCCAGTGTCCGGGGTAATCGGGTGGTCAGTGCCTTCGCGGAAGAGACCAGCGCACCGGCATGACCGTCCACAAGAGACAAGGCGAACGCCACCTCCTGCACGACACTGGAAGCGCCGTCACGATGACGGGCCAGCTGCGCGATCGCGCGGAACCGGACCGCCTCCAGCCGCGCGATATCCGCTGACACCGCCTGCGCGAGCGCCACGCATTCCTCGTCACCCAGCGTACGAGGATCGACATTTTCCTTGAGGGAAGCCAAAAAGGCTGTGTTTGTGTCCACGCCGCGAACCGTACAACCGACCACCGACAATTTCCGACGACAAGTCGCCGCCAGATCACCTCAAGCCGTGCCCGATGCCAAAAACTGGGGCACAGCAACATAATATTCATCATCAAGTTGTTCAGAAAGCCATATTTCCCCCTCAGCAAAGGAAATCGCCCCCAAACGAACGGCCGCCTCCACCAACCCGCGAACGAACGAATCTCCCTCGAAGAACCCGACGACCCCGTCCACCGAAACCTCGCAAAAACCCGTTTCCGGCAAGTAGTCGCCGAAAACCCCGCGCGATCCGGGGCGCGGTGATCTCCGAGGCACGAGCCCGCACGATCTCCCGCGTCAGGGCCGGATAAGAGGAATCGATGACCAGACCGTCCCAGTCATGCCCGGACAGCACGATCCGCCCGCCCGGAAGCAGCACCCGGCGCGCTTCCGCGAGAGCGCGCTCCGGCTCCGCCAGTTCATGGAACACCTTGTCCGCCCGGTAGCCCGCGAACCCGCCGTCCACCGGTAGCGCGCAGGCGTCTCCGGCCAGGAAATCCACCTCGGGCGAACGCCGCCGGGCCTCTTCGACCAGCTCGGGCGAGACATCGACGCCGACCGCGCGAAATCCCCGCGCCGACAACTCGGACACGGCCAGCCCCGCACCGCAGCCGACGTCGATCACGGAGGAACCGGGCTCGAGCCGGAGCAGCTCGTAGGTCCGGGCCCGCACTTCGGCGGCCCCCGGCAGGGCATCGGCGGCGTCGAGCCGCTGCGACATGGACATACCGGGGATCGTCCGACTTAATGACGACATGAAGTCAAGCACCTTGAGCGTCGGCGAGGTCGCGGAGCGCTTCGGCCTGGCGACGCACGTCTTGCGCCATTGGGAGTCCGTCGGCCTCCTCAAGCCGGCGCGATCAGGCGACCGGAGGCGGTACGACGATGCCGACCTGTACCGAGTCTCGGTCATCCTGCGCGCGAAGGAAGCGGGTCTCAGCCTCGACGGCATCCGCGAGATGTTCCAGAAGCCCGAAGCGCGGGACGCGGTTCTCAGGCGTCACAAGGAGGAGCTCACGCGACGCATCACGGCCGCGCAGGCTTCACTCGCGATCATCGACTGCGCCCTCGGGTGTGTGCACGACGATGTCACCCAGTGCGCGCATTTCCGCGCGGCGGTGGCGCGGGCCGGATGATCCCGGCCCGCGCCACCGTCCCACTCAGCTCAGCAGCGCGCGCATCTCGGTGATCTCGGCCTGCTGACCGTCGATCACCTTCTGTGCCAAGGCTTTCACCTCGGCGTCGCTACCCTGCTGCAACGCGGTCTTCGCCATCGCGAGCGCGCCTTCGTGATGCTTGACCATCATTTCCAGCCACCGCTTGTCGAACGCGGCGTCCTTGGCCTTGCCGAGTTCGGCGAGATCGTCCTCGGTCATCATGCCGGACATCGAGCCGTGCGCGGAGTGGCCGCCCGACGGCGCCACTCCCCAGCCCTTCAGCAAACCGGTCAGCTGCTGGATTTCCGGGTCCTGCGCCTGCTTGATCCGCGCGGCGAGGTCGACGACCTTCGCGTTGCGGGTGCGGCCGTCGACGAGCTTCGCCATCGTGAGCGCCTGCTCGTGGTGCGGGATCATCCCTTGCGCGAACGTGACGTCGGCCTGGTTGTGCCCGGCCTGCGCGGGATCCGGCGCCTTCATCGTGGTCATGTCGTGCCCGCCGGACGCGGTGTCCGAGCTCGCGCAGCCGGTGAGCACGGCGAAGGAGGCCAGGGCGGCGAGGGCCGCCCCGACCAGTTTCCTGCTGGTCATGGTTGTTCCTCAGGTCGTTTTCGGGCAGGGCGAGACGAACTCGCCTGTCACACCCGCGACACGCAGAGGAACGACAATCTCTCCGGTACCGGTCTCCAGCGCGGCGGATCACGGCCCGAAACCGCACCGCCGCCAAGCCGAGACTTCCACGGCGCCACCGTCCGTCCATTCCGGACGAGCAGCCAGGTGACGATCAGCAGCACGGCCGCGGCGAGCACCGCGAGACACAGGTGCAGTCCACTGTGTCCACCGTCGTCGTGCGAAGGCGTGTCCGCGCAACAGGGATCGGCCATCGCGACGGCGGCGGTCTCGTGTCCCGCGCCGTGACCGGATCCGGCAGTGACGTGATGCATGCCGACCAGTCCCAGCGCCACCACGCACAACAACAGCCACCGCAAGGCGGCCGGGTACGAGGACTGGGTCACGGCTCCACCGTAGCCGGATTCAGCGCGCCGCCGGCCGGTGGGGTTTCCCGGCCGAATGCAGGGCGGGGATGTCGCGATCGATGTGGTCGGCATGGAACAACGCCTGCGCGAGCAGGCCGCGGACGTGGTCGTTGGCCGCCGAGTAGTAGACGAACGTCCCTTCGCGACGGCCTTTGACCAGCCCCGCGAGCCGCAGTTTCGCGAGATGCTGACTGACCGCCGTCGGCGCCGCCCCCGCCAGGTCCGCGAGGCACGCGACCGAGGACTCGCCTTGCAGCAGCGCCCAGAGGACCTTGACCCGCGTCGGATCCGCGAGCAGCCGGAACGTCTCCGCGGCCAGGTGGACCTGCTCCTCGGTGGGCATCTCGAAATCCGGGACCGACTCGTGCATGCCGGGAGGATACCCGCTACCCTTCTGCCTGCGTATCTGCATGACTGCGCAGATAGCGAACCAACGAGGTGGGAAATGACCGGACACGGCCATGGACACAGTCACGGCCACAGGCCGGGCAAGAGCCGCCTGCGCCACCTGCTGACCCCGCACAGTCACGACAGCGCCGATCGCGTCGACACCGCGCTGGAGACCAGCAAACGCGGCGTCCGGACGCTGATCTGGTCGTTCGCCGCCCTGTTCGTCACCGCCGTCGCCCAGCTCGCGCTCGTGCTGGTCACCGGGTCGGTGGCGCTGCTCGGCGACACGATCCACAACTTCGCCGACGCGCTGACCGCGGTCCCGCTCGGCATCGCCTTCCTGCTCGGCCGCCGCGCCGCGACCCGCCGCTACACCTACGGGCTCGGGCGTGCCGAAGATCTCGCCGGCGTGCTCGTCGTGGTGCTCATCGCCGCGTCGGCCTTCCTCGCCGGGTACGAGTCGGTCGAGCGGCTGCTCGATCCGCGTCCGGTCCAGCATCTGTGGGTGGTCGCCGCGGCGGGTGTGATCGGCTTCGCGGGCAACGAACTCGTGGCCCGCTATCGGATCACCGTCGGCCGCGAAATCGGGTCCGCCGCGCTGGTGGCGGACGGCTTGCACGCGCGCACGGACGGCTTCACCTCACTCGCGGTCGTGCTCGGCGCCGTCGGCGTCGGGCTCGGTTTCCCGCTGGCCGACCCGATCATCGGCCTCGCCATCACGGTCGCGATCCTGTTCGTCCTGCGCGACGCCGCCAAGGAGGTCTTCCGCCGTCTGATGGACGCCGTCGACCCGGCCGACGTCGATCGCGCCGAACGCGCGGCCGCCGAAGTCCCCGGCGTGCTCGGTACGCGGGACCTGCGGATGCGCTGGATCGGGCACAGTCTCCGCGCGGAACTGGCCGTGTCGGTCGAGTCCGGGCTGACCGTCACCGAGGCGCATCACCTGGCCCATCGTGTCGAGGACCGGCTGCGAGAGGTCCTGCCGCGGCTCGCGGAGGCGGTCGTGCACACCGAACCCGCGCACGCTCATGAGATCGTCAGCGGGTGACGCCGTCCGACAACGACATCCGCGCCGTCCGCGCCCACGCGCAGCTGCTCGGCGCCCCGGCCACCGACGTGGTCTCCGTGACCCGGTCGGTCACCGCGATCCAGGCGCAATCGAGTCCCGCCGCCAGGCTCGCGATCCGCGCTCGCAGCCGCGGCCTGACCGCGCCGGACGTCGACGTGTCCCGGGCCGTCTCGCGCACCTGGCTGATGCGCAAGACGCTCCACCTGGTGCCGACGGCGGACCTCCGCTGGCTGAACCGGCTGTTCGGTCCGCGCAACGCCCAGGCGGGGCAAGGACGCCGCAGACAGCTGGACCTCACCGACGAACTCTGCGAGCGCGCGTTGGAGCGCCTCCAGGATCTCTTGCCCGGCAAGGCACTCACCCGCCGCGAGATCCTGGACGGCTTGGCGGCCGACGGCGTCGTCCTCGACGCGAAGTCCCAGGCGCCGGCCCATCTCCTGGCGTACGCGGCCAACCGCGGCCTGCTCTGCCGAGGCCAGGACGACGGCGCGGAACCGACGTACGTACTCCTCGACGAGTGGACCACCGGGGATCACACCCCGGACGAACCTCTCGCGGAACTCGCCCATCGGTATCTGTCCGCGTACGGCATCGCGACCGTCGAAGACTTCGCCGCCTGGTCCGGGCTCCCGCTCGGTCTGTGCCGCAAGGGTTTCGACGCGCTGGATCTCGTGCCCGCCGGCGGCGGCTTCGCTCTTTCGGAGACCGGACTGTCCGCTTCCCCGTGTCCCCCGTGCCTGCTCGGCGCCTTCGACACCTACCTGCTGGGCTACCGCGACCGCGATCTGCTCCTCGACCCGGCCGAAGCGAAGCGCGTCAACGCCGGTGGCGGGATGATCGCGCCCACCGTGCTGGTCGACGGCAGGATCGCCGGAACCTGGAACGCCAAGCGGACCGCGAAGCAGACGAAGGTCGTCGTCGAGCCCTTCGCCACGCTTTCGCGGGCCGCCATCTCCGGACTGGAGTCCGAAGTGGACGATTACGGCCGCTTCCTCGGGGAAACGGCCGTCCTCGTCATTTGAGGGACCGGAAGAACTCCCGCACGTCCGCGACCAGGATCTCGGGCTCCTCCATCGCCGCGAAGTGGCCACCGCGATCGACGTCGGTCCACCGCACGATCGTGTGCGCGTCCTCCGAATACCGCCGGATCCCGACGTCGTGCGCGAAGATCAGCGCCGCCGTCGGCACGCCGGAATTCTTCTCGACCGCTCCCCAGGTTTCCGCCTGCGCGTAGCCGACGTACGCGGACGAAGCCGCCGTGCCGGTGAGCCAGGTGAACATGACGTTGGTCAGCAACCGGTCCCTGCCGATGATCTCCTCGGGCAGCGTCGGGCGCGGATGCGTCCACTCGCGGAACTTGTCCATGATCCAGGCCAACTGCGCGATCGGAGAGTCCACGAGCCCGTAGCCCAGCGTCTGCGGCCGCGTCGACTGGATCGCGATGTACCCGAACTCCTCCCGCATGAAAGCCCCGATCCGCCGGACGCGGTCGCGTTCGAGGTCGGTCAGCGAAGCGAGTTCCTCCTCCGACAGCGACATCGGGGGCATCGGCGTCAGCCCGCCGTTGACGTGCACGCCGATCACCCTGTCCGGCGCGAACCGGCCCACCTCCGGTGACACGGAAGCACCGAGATCACCACCCTGTACGCCGTAGCGTTCGTAGCCGAGCCGCCGCATCAGCTCCGCCCAGGCGCGGCCGATCCTCGGCATGGTCCAGCCGGAATCCGAGACAGGGCCGGAGAAACCGAAGCCGGGCAGCGACGGGATCACGAGGTGGAACGCGTCAGCCGCGTCGCCCCCGTGCGCTTTCGGGTCGGTGAGCGGACCGATGACGTCCAGGAATTCCACGACCGAACCCGGCCAGCCGTGCGTGAGGATCAGCGGCGTCGCGTCGGCTTCGGGCGAGCGGACGTGCAAGAAGTGGATGTTCTGCCCGTCGATCTCGGTGGTGAACTGGGGGAAGCGGTTGATCTCGCGTTCGGCCTCGCGCCAGTCGTAGCCGTCGCGCCAGTATTCGGCGAGTCCGCGCAGCCACGCCACCGGCACTCCGGTGTCCCAGCCGTCGCCGGGCAGCGGAGCCGGCCAGCGCGCGCTGGCGAGCTTCGCGTGCAGGTCGTCCAACTGCCCCTGGGGGACGTCGACGCGGAAGGGGCGGATCTCGGTGTTTTCCATGACGCCCAAGCTACGAGTCATTGCGGACAGTTTCGGTCCTCGATCGGGAGGACTTCCCGGATACGGGAAGATGCGCTGGTGACGGACAAGTACTTGGCGTACGGCAGGCTCATCCGCGACGGGAAGTTCCTGTTCATCCGGCGGCGGCCGGGGTCCTTCCTCGGCGGGAACTGGGAACTGCCGGGCGGGACCGTCGAGCCGGGCGAGCGGCCCGCCGAGACCGTGGTCCGCGAGTTCGCCGAGGAGACCGGTCTGACCGTCCGGGCCACCGGTGAACGCGGCACCCACAGCTGGGACGACGTCGAGGGCAGGCCGATGCGGATCCATGCCACGGTGTACACGCTCACCGAAGAGGAACCGCGCGAAGTCCTGCTCGATCCCGAGGAACACGACGCCTTCATCTGGTACACCCGGGAAGAAGCCGCGGAGCTCGGCCTCGCGGCGCACTTTCGCGAAGCACTCGAAGGCTGACTCCGGGACCCGTCCCGAATGGACCGCTCTACGCTGCCCCGATGCTCCGACGCGCCTTGGCATCGCTCGCCGTTCTCGCCCTGGTGGCGGGTTGCGGTCCGGACGCGCCCGAGCCCCCGAAACCCGCGGACGGTGCCGATCTGGCCGCCTGTGCCGACGGTCTCTGCGAAGTGAGCGCGCGGGTGGGCGCCAAAGTGGCGCTTCCCGAGCGGACCAACGTCGAATCCGTCACCGTGCAGGCCGTCGACGCCGGGACCGTCATGCTGATCGCCAAGGGCATCGGGAGGAGACAGGGCGGATCCTGCTCCGGCAAATGCGAGGCCTCGGGCACGGGCAAGGACTTCAAGGCCAAGTTATGGACGGGCAGCGAGCTGACCTACAACGACCTCGCGATCAAGCTCCTCGGCGTGGGCGGCGGCGCCGCCGTCCTCAAGTTCACGCCGCAGTGACCTGGTCCGCTCCGCCCAGCGAACAGCGGGTGTGGTGAGCGTGCCCGCCAGCAGGAACAGCCCGCCCAGCACCACCCAGCCGAGCGCGCCGCCCATCAGGATCAGACCGGTCAGCAGGACCGGGCCGAGCATGCGGGCGACGGCCGTCCCGGCACCGAAAAGTCCCTGGTACTGGCCCTGTTTGCCCTCAGGAGCCAGGCCGAACCCGATCTCCCACGAGCCCGCCGCCTGCGCCATCTCCCCCACCACCTGCAACGCGGCTCCCGCGAGCAGGACCAGCGCCGCCGTCCAAGCGGAACTGCTCATGGCGGAGAAAGAGAAGATCAGGCAGGAGAAGAAGAGGAGCAGTCCCGCGTACCGGGCGTAGCGTGAGGCGCTGCGCAGACCGGTCACGCCACGCGCCACCCGCACCTGGAAGACGACCACGCTCGCCGTGTTGAGCACCAGCATCGCCGAAACCAGCCAGCCGGGGGCCGCGGTCCTGGTCGAGATCCACAGCGGCAGGACCAGGCTGAACAGCGGCATGTAGAGCAACATGACCATGTTGAGCAGCGCCAGCAAGGCGTACGGGCGGTCGCGGAGAACCGCCACGGACGGCTCTCCGGTCTTCACGGGCACCGGCGGCACCGAAGGCACCTTGCGAAGGACGAGAGCCGCGGCGGCGAACGCCAGCGCGTCGAGCACGAAGACGGTCAGGAAGGCTTCGCGTGTCCCGAGCGCCAAGGCGACCCCGCCGAGTGCCGCGCCGATCGCGATCCCCGCGTTGGACATCGCCTGCAACCGGGCACGGAACGTCGTACGTTCGGCCGGGTCGATCAGGCCGGCCAGCAACGCCTGCCTCGCCGCGCCGAGACCGCATTGGAAGCAGGCGTAGACGCAGGCCGCGATCACGAACGCGACGGCCGAGCCGACGAACAGGAACGCCGTGACCGAGGCGGCGGTGCCGAGTCCCAGGAAAACGGCCGTGCCCTTCGGCCCGCGACGGTCCGCCACGTGTCCCAGCGCGACGCCGGCCACCGAGCCGACCGCCCAGCCCACGGTGAGGCCGAGGCCCACCTGCGCGGGCGAAAGCCCGACGATCAGCGTGAAGTACAGGGCCGAGCCGACGTAGTAGGCGCCGTCACCGACGGAGCTGATCAGCTGGGCCAAGGCCAGTCTCTTCGTGGACTCCATGGACTCAAGTTAGGCGGCGGATTGGCCACATCCCAGCTCCAATATCCCGCATTCCGGTTGGGCCAATATAGACTCGGAGCGTGCCGTTCCACATCAGCCTCGACGGTCATACCGACCTGGCCGCGCGGATCTACCGCCAGCTCCGCGACGGCATCCTCGACGGTCGCCTGCGCTCCGGCGAACGTCTGCCGCCGACCAGGGAACTGGCCCGCGAGCTCGACGTCTCGCGCAACACCGTCGCGGTCGCCTACGAACGGCTCACCGCGGAGGGCTTCCTCGAAAGCCACGTCGGACGCGGGACGTTCGTCAGCGCCGATCCCGTGGCACGGACGAAGCGTGCCGCGCCGTCGGGCACCGGGGTGCGGCCGATCGCCCGCTGGCGATCGCTTCCGGCCCCGCTCGGCGACGACCGGCCCGCCCCTGACTTCGACTTCCGCGTCGGCGTTCCGGATCCCGCCCTCTTTCCGCTGCGGACCTGGCGGCGGCTGGTCAGCCAGGCACTGCGCCCTTCGTTGCTGCCGCCTTCGGGATACGCCGACCCCGCCGGACTCGAAGCGCTGCGGGTGGCGATCGCCCGGCACATCGGCGCCTCCCGGTCGGTGCGCGCCGGAGGCGAAGACGTCCTGGTCACCCAAGGGGCGCAACAGGCCCTCGACCTGATCGGTCGCGTGCTGATCGAACCCGGAACGCGGGTCGCCGTCGAGGATCCCGGCTATCCCCCGGCCGAGCGGCTCTTCACCGCTCTCGGCGCCCGGGTCGTGAAAGTGCCGGTGGACGCCGAAGGCCTCGACGTCACCGCCCTCGTCAAGGGCACCCGCCTGATCTACACGACGCCGTCGCACCAGTTCCCGCTCGGCACGCCGATGTCGCTCGCCAGGAGGACGGCGTTGCTGGCGTGGGCGGAACGGAACGACGCGGTGATCGTCGAGGACGATTACGACAGTGAGTACCGGTTTTCGGATCGGCCGCTCGAACCGCTCCAGAGCCTGGACCGCGACGGCAGGGTGCTCTACGTCGGATCGTTCTCGAAAACCCTGCTTCCGTTGCTGCGTCTGGGTTTTCTCGTCGCGCCCGCGTCGCTTCGACCGGCGCTGCGGCAGGCGAAGCAACTGATGGACTGGCACGGTGACCTCGTCACGCAGGCGGCGTTGGCGAGCTTCGTCGACGAGGGCCTGCTCGCCCGTCACGTACGCAAGGCGACCAGGGAGTATTCGGTGCGGAGAGAACGGATCCTGGCTTTCGTCCACGGCGAACTGCGGGACGTGCTGGAAGTCGTCCCGTCCAGTGCCGGGCTTCATCTGTGCGCTTTGGTCCATCCACATGCGACGGTCACTGTCGACGGTGTCGTCACGGAAGCGGCGCGGGCCGGAGTGGTGGTCGAGAGCCTGTCCGCGTACGGGGGAACGCGCGACGGACTGGTGATCGGTTACGGGCTGGTCGGTTCCGATCGGATCGACGAAGGGCTCTCCCGGCTCCGGGGCTGTTTTTCGGCCGCCGGGGTGTCCTGACAGGTGGATTCAGCGCACTTCGGGTCTTGAACGGTCCTTTCATGGGATCCGATCGCCGCAGGGCGCCGGAAACTGTCGTACCCCGGTGGTCTCCTCTTCACAGGCGACAACGGGCCCGGCCGGGCCCGAGCGCAAAGCGAGGAGGAAGTCCCATGGCCGGAGAAACGGTGCTCACGGTGATCGGCAACCTGACGACCGATCCGGAGCTGAGGTTCACCCCGTCGGGAGCGGCGGTCGCGAACTTCACGGTCGCGTCGACACCGCGCGTCCTGGACCGCGCGAGCGGGGAATGGCGCGACGGCGACCCGATGTTCCTGCGCTGCTCGCTGTGGAAACAGGCCGCGGAGAACCTGGCCGAATCACTCACCCGGGGCACCAGGGTGATCGTGCAGGGCAGGTTGAAACAGCGATCGTTCGAGACCAAGGAAGGCGAGAAACGCACGGTGGTGGAACTCGACGTCGACGAGATCGGCCCGTCCCTGCGCTATGCCAAGGCGAAGGTGAGCAAGGCGGGCCGGAGTTCGGGTGGCGCCCCGTCGGACGGCGCGTGGGAGCGAACGCCCGTGACGGCGGGGAGTCCGGAGCCTCCTTTCTGACCCCACGGCGCGCGCGGCCGGGGTTAGGGTGGCGGAATGGCCACTGAAACCCTGGAAAACGTCGAGGGCCGCGACATCGGTTCCGGCGTCTCGATCATCCGCGAACGCACCGACGTCGACGGTTCCGGACCGAGGCTGCACCAGCATCCGTACCGCGAGACGTTCGTCATCATCCACGGCCGGGCCAGGTTCACCATCGGTGACGACGAACGCGAAGGAGGAGCGGGCGAAGTCCTGGTCGTTCCCGCGGACACTCCGCACAAGTTCGCCGTGATCGGTCCGGAAACCTACGAGGCCGTCCACATCCACGAAAGCGACCGGTTCGTCACCGAGTGGCTCGAATAAATTCTGTCGGCCGCAAGAAAACCCTTTCCCGGGCTAGAATCCGACGACGTGCTCGTGGCCGGCGGGCACCCGAGGCGACGGGAACCGGGAACTGTGACCGACGTGGCGGACCGCAGCGGTGACGAAACCCGCCAGGTGGACAGGTTCGATCAGCGACGTGCGCAGCTGGCGATGTCGGCGCTGGTCACGTTGTCCGAATTGGGCTACGCGCGCACGAGCCTGCGGGAGATCGCGCAGAACTCCGAGTTCTCCCACGGAGTACTGCATTACTACTTCCGGAACAAGGCCGAGCTGATCACCTACTGCGTCAAGCAGTACAAGGCCGAATGCGTCACCCGGTACGACCGGATAGTCGAGACTTCGGAGACCGCCGAAGAACTGAAGCTGGCCTTCGGCGCCGCGACGGCGAGCACGTTGCGCGAGAGCGCCCGGCTTCATCGGCTCTGGTACGACCTGCGCAACCAGAGCCTGTTCGAAAAGCTGTTCCAGACCGATGTGCTCGCCATCGACGAGACACTCGAACTGATGATCTGGCGAGTCGTGTCCCGGTACGCGGAACTGCTGGGCAAGCCGTTGGATCTCGCCCCGTCGACGACGTACGCGCTCTTCGACGGCCTGTTCCAGCAAGGGCTGCTGAAACACCTCGCCGGCCGGGAGGACGCGGCGAGGTGCCTTCAGGACTCGGTGGGGCAGGTGCTGGCGCGGCTTTTCACCACTTGACGGTCGGATACCAGATGACGCCGGTCCGGCCGAGCACACGCAGATCCCAGTACAGCAGTGTGAACGTGCCGGCGACCAGCAGCGCGGCGCCGGTCACCACGGCGATCCTGGCGGGTTTCGCGAGCATCCACCGTTGCAACCGCCCGCCCGTGCCGTGGGTGAGCAGCAGGAACAACAACGCCATGACCAGGATGTTGCCGACCGATTGGAGGGCGAACGCGGCGGCACCGTAGAAGACATTGTGGCTTTCGGCCGCGCTGCGGAACATCATCCGGAACAGCGGGAACGGCCTGCCGATCAGGAACCCGCCGATGAGCGCGCCCATCAGGACGAGCGGCGCGTGCGGGAACCGGCGGGTGAGCCCGGCGATCGGGTTGCGGACGATACCGACGGAAGCCAGCCCCAGCACGATGAACACGATCCCGATCACGCCGTAGACGATCATCGACTGGATGTTCCGCGGGGTGAGGCCGCTCGGCGACGAAGCGGTCGAGAACTGCGGCATCCGCGTGCCGACGAGCGCGACGATCACGCCGTACACCACGGAAACCGTCAGCATCCCCGTCGCGATCCAGCCCAGCGGCTTCAAGGTGTCGACGAACTTCGGCCGCCCGGAGGTCTCTCCGCCGACAAGCGGAGCGACAGCACCGAAGGCTGCGATGTTGCACGCGGTGAAGGTTCCGGCGAGTCCCGAGACGAACGCGAAGAGCGTCCCGGCGAGGACACCGCCGATCGGGGTCTCCTTGGCGTTGTGCCCCAGGAGGGTGTTGGCGACACTGTCGCCGATCACACTGTCCACAAAGGGCGCGGACCAGATGATCGTCAGCGCGAAACCGGCGAGGACGGACCAAGCCACCACTCGCCACCGATGCTCCGGATACGGTCCGGAACCGAGGAAATTCGCTTGTGGGGTAACGGGAACGCGTTCGGTGACGGACATTCGTTCCTCCAGCGGCCGATGGTTCCCCCTGGTGCTCATCGTTGTTCCGCCGTCGAGAGGGCGCCACCTCCAAAGTGCCGATCTTTCGTTGGGCCGACCGGCTCCGGGCAATCCGGATTCACTGGTCCGGCGGGTGTCTCAGAGGGAGCCGATACGCTAGGCGCACACGGTGGCCCAGAACGGATCTTCGCCTCTCGGCATTCGCCGCCGAACTCCGCCAATCGCCGTAGTGGCGCCGGCCATGGACGTCTGAAGACCCGTCGGCGGCCTTGATCCGAACAGAGCCGTGAATCCATGAGTGGCCCGATCCCAACGCCGACGCGGTCCGGACACCGGCGACCCGGCTGCGGGCCCGGACCGGACTCGCGATCGTCGACACCGCGCTTTCACTCGGCCTGCCCGCGGAACGGCTCCCCGGCTGTCAGGAGATCGCCTCGCTCTACGCCGTCGGCGTCGGCGAGCGGCTGGTGGAGCGGTGGGACCGGATCCATGAATGGCTCTGGGCGACGCTCACGGTGATCGGTTCCGCGGTGATGGACCAGGGCTGAGCACGGAGCTGGTCAAGATCACACCGAACGCGATGTCACCGGTCGTGGCGGTGCTCATGCCCCCTCCCGGATGGGGAAGGTACCTCTCGTGGATGAACCGGAAACGGGTCCGCCTGGTCCCCACTGACTTTCACACCGCGAGATTACGGAGCGCGCTCGAATCGTCGGATGCGGTCGTGCTCACCTTCGAACAGCCGCTCGACACCACCGGCGCCACACTGCGCGCGGTGCGCGAATCGAAGAACAACCCCTCGTCGTCCGGCCGTCTCTTCCCGTAAAGAATCCCAGGCGCTTTATGACCATTTCAAGGGCATCGACTTCTTGATCGGCACCCGCCGGGAGCTTCGGAAGCCTACGACAGCTGAGCACCGAAGAACTGGCGTCCGGCTTGCGCCGCCATGAGCGCTTCGCAGTCGTCCGGCGGCGTCGCTGATTCGATACCCGACGTCCACAAAGTCGAGCGGGTCGTCGAGGCGAGAGTGGAACATGACCGGGTATCCCCGAAAAGCTGAAAGCTCCGCAGTCTCGTGGGATCATCGACGGACGTGACAGACACTTGATCCGGCACTGACCGGCTACTGCTCCTGCGGAGGACGATGGACTTCGACGAGGTCGCGGACGAGCTCTACGCCGGCGATCCGGCCGAGTTCGTACCGGTGCGCAACCAGCGGGCGAAAGAGGCCAAGGCCGCGGGTGAAGCCGCGCTGGCCGAGCGGATCCGCGCGCTCCGGAAACCCACCCTCGCGGCTACGATCCTCAATCGCCGGGCTGGCTCCCCGGAGCTGGCGGAGCTGGCCAGACTGGGTGACGACCTGCGCAAGGCGCATTCGGCGCTGGCGGGCGCGGAACTGCGCAAGCTCACCCGGCGGCGTCAGGAACTGGTGAACCGGATCCTCCAGGGCGAGCGCTCGATGAGCGAGCCTGTCACCCGCGAAGTCGAAGCGACCCTCGAAGCCGTCGTGGCCGATCCCGAAGTAGCCGCGCTGGCTTTGGCCGGTCGTCTGAGCAGCGGCGCCGACAGCACCGGCGACCAGTGGCTGACCACCGGGTTCATCCCGCGGCCGAAGCGCGAGAAACCCGCGCCGGAGCGGGAAAAGCCCGCCACCGTGTCGCATTTGGACGACCGGCGGAAAGCGAAGCGCGAAGCCGCCGAAAAGGCCGAGCAGAAGCGGATCGCCAAGGCCCGCGAAGAGGCCGAACTCGAACAGAAACGACTTGCGGAGTTCAACCGGCTCCGGCGCGAGGCGGCCGATCTCGTGAAGGCCTGCAAACAGGCCGAAATCGACCTCGCCCGCGCCGAGCGCCGCACCGAGAAAGCCACGGAGAAGGCGAACGAGCTCCGGCGGCGGCTCGCCGACGCCGAACTCGAGGAAGAGACTGCGAACGACGAGACCACCGCCGCGCAGACCGTCTTGGACGATCTGCGCGCCGAAGCGGAACGGATCGACGAGGCGCTCAAGCAGTTCTAGGCGGGCTGACGTTCGCGGGCCCGTGTCGCGGTCACCCGGCGTCCATGAGCCGTCTTCCCGCCGGGCTTGTACACCGAAAGCACGGTCATGGTCAGGTACATCGTCGAGGACACGATGATCGGATAGAACCCGTCCACCCGGCGGCCCGCCGGTACCAGCACACCATCCATAGTGGACTCGGCCGCCGCCGCCAGCTCACGCAGCCCCGGCAGCAGGGAGAACAGCGTCAACCCGGTCGCGATCAGGGTCAGCACGAGCTTGATCGCGACCCACTTGTACCGGACCAGTCCCCATTTCGTGCCGACGCTGAGCACGATCCCGCTGACCAGGGCGGTCAGGCTCACCGGCACCAGGAGGTAACCGCCGATCTGGTCCATC
The DNA here is from genome assembly GCF_002234405.1 of Amycolatopsis thailandensis. Lineage (GTDB taxonomy): Bacteria > Actinomycetota > Actinomycetes > Mycobacteriales > Pseudonocardiaceae > Amycolatopsis > Amycolatopsis thailandensis. The sequence continues at coordinate 46,382 of NZ_NMQT01000091.1, forward strand.
ATCAAGATCGCCGCGTGCTGACGCCGGGCGTCTTCGGTGAACACGGAGGTGAAGGTCAGGACCGCGTTCACCAGGGTGATCCCGAGCCAGCCGAGCGACGAGACGACATGGACGACGAGGACGAACTTCCGCCACCGCGGGCTGAGCGTCATCGGCGGTCGCCGCACTGTGGAAGTACTCATGCGCCCAGTTTTCCGGCGGGCGGGGCTTCCGTCGTCCGTCGGGGAGCGGCACCTCGGCTACGTATCGCGCAGTACGAGCCCTCGGAGGTACGCGGCCTGCCCGGCGTGCTGGAGGTCGTCGGAAAGCACGCTGACCAGCCGAACGCCGAGGGTGACGGGCGGGTCCCAGGCGTCGTCGACGATCCGGTCGAGGTCGTCCTCGCCGAGGCCCGCGACCCAGGCCGCCGTCGCTTCGTGCACCGCGTCGTAGTACCCGGTCAGCAGGTCGGCGGAGTCGACCCGGACCGCGTCGACGTCCTCGGGACGGTGCCCGTAGCCGATGTCGGCCGCGGGGAACGGCAGGGCGAACCGGTCCAGCCAGCCCTGCGAGGTCCAGAGCTGCTCGGTGCCCATCAGGCCGGCGATGTGGTCGTCCTGCACCCGGGTCAGATGCCAGACCAGCCAGGCGATCGTGTTCGCGCCCGGTGCCGGGCTCCAGGCCAGCTGCCCGGCGTCGAGGTCCTCGACGGATCCGTGTACGACCTCCTGGACGCGGCCGAATCCGTCGGCCACCACTTCGGCCAGTTTCATCGATTCCCCTTCCGGTGTGTCCCGTCCACGATGCCACCGCAAGGTGACCCCTGCCTTGCACCCTTGACTTATATAAGCCCAGGCCGTGATAGTTGCCGGATGCACGCGTTCGACGTCCTGGGGGATCCGGTGCGCCGCCGGATCCTGGAGCTGCTGACGGGCGGGGAACTGAGTTCCGGTGACGTGACCACGGTGGTGCGCGCCGAATTCGGCATCTCGCAGCCCGCGGTCTCCCAGCATCTGCGTGTCCTGCGCGAAAACGGCTTCACCACGGTCCGCGCCGAGGGCGCGCGACGGCTGTACTCGGTGGATCCCGGCCCGCTCAAGGAGATCGACGGCTGGCTGGAGCAGTACCGGCGGTTCTGGACCGGTCCGCTCGACGCGCTCGCCACCGAAATCGCGCGCGGCCGTCGCGAACGCCGGAAGGCCGCCGAGGAGGACCAGGACAGCGCCTAAGCTCTCCCCATGCGCAAGCAGTGGGGGCGCGCGGTGGTGATCGCCGTCGCGAGCGTCGTCATCGTGCTGGGGCTCGTCTTCGCGGTCACGATGCGGCGCGGGAAATCCGACGGTATGGGCTGGCTCTCGGCCGAGCAGGCCCCGATCAGCACACCGAAGACGCCGTCGTACTCGACCGCCGCACCCATTCCCACGACGCGGCCGACGTTGACCGTCGACAGCGGCTGCCGTCTCGGCCAGGGCCCCGCCGAGCTCGACCCGGTTCCCGAGGCCACCACCCGCCGGGTGAACGCCGCCTGGGACCGCGTCGAACGCTGGCTCAAGGCCAAGGCGCCGACGACGGCGGCGACCCTCCGCCCGCCGGCGACGATCGCACGGATCACCGAAGCCCAACGGCGTAGCGGCGTCGCCTTCCCCGCCGAACTTGTCGCGTCTCTTCTGCGGCACGACGGCGTTTCGGGCATGGGTGACAGTTTCGCCCTTCCGCCGTTCCACCACCTCGCCTCAGCGGAAACCTTGGAAGGCCAGGCGAAGGTCATGTGCGAGGTGCTGAACTCGAGCGGGTCGGACGACAGCGTCGGTTACTGGTGGCACGGGCGGTTCGTGCCGATCGCCGTCAACGGCGGGGGCGACGGCCTGTTCCTCGACCAGCGCACCGCCACCGGGCGGCTCGGCGAGTGGGACCACGAGGGATCGGTGAGTTTCGATCACTGGCCGCCCACCCTGACCGAACTGCTGGAGCAGACCGCGACAGCGCTCGAAACCGGGGGGCCGGTCATCCACGGCTACCGGCCGGTCGTCACCGAAAACCGGGCGCTGGACTGGGACATCCCGCGCTGAGGTGCGCGGCCGTGTCGACTGTCGGACCCCGCCCCTAGAATCGTCCGGGTGGCAGCCCCCGACATCGGTACCTCGGAAGCCCTCGAAACGCTGAACCGCGTCTTCGGCTATGACGACTTCCGCGGTGACCAGCACGCGATCGTCGAACACGTCATCGCAGGCGGTGACGCGCTCGTCCTCATGCCCACCGGCGGCGGGAAGTCGTTGTGCTACCAGATCCCCGCGCTGGTGCGGCCCGGGGTCGGCGTGGTCATCTCACCGCTGATCGCGCTGATGCAGGACCAGGTCGACGCCCTGCGCAACCTCGGCGTGCGCGCGGGATTCCTCAACTCGACCCAGGACTACACCGAGCGGAACAAGGTCGAGGCCGCGTTCCTCGCCGGTGAGCTGGACCTGCTGTACCTCGCCCCGGAACGGCTTTCGGTCGAGTCCACGGTGCGGCTGCTCGACCGCGGCAAGATCTCGCTGTTCGCGATCGACGAGGCGCACTGCGTCTCCCAGTGGGGTCACGACTTCCGGCCCGACTACCTGATGCTGTCCGCGGTGCACGAGCGCTGGCCGGACGTGCCGAGGATCGCGCTCACCGCCACGGCCACCAAGACGACGCACGCCGAGATCGCGTCCCGGCTCAACCTCGAAGACGCGCGGCATTTCGTCGCGAGCTTCGACCGGCCGAACATCCAGTACCGGATCGTCGGCAAGAACTCGCCGCAGCGCCAGCTGCTGGAGCTGCTGCGCACCGAGCACAAGGGCGACGCCGGGATCGTCTACTGCCTGTCCCGGAATTCGGTGGAGAAGACCGCGGACTTCCTGGTGGAAAACGGGATCCCGGCGGTTCCCTATCACGCCGGGCTGGACGCGCGGACGCGCGCGAAGCACCAGTCGCGATTCCTGCGCGAGGACGGGCTGACAGTGGTCGCGACGATCGCGTTCGGCATGGGCATCGACAAACCGGACGTACGGTTCGTCGCGCATCTGGACCTGCCGAAGTCCGTCGAGGGCTACTACCAGGAGACAGGTCGTGCGGGCCGGGACGGCCTGCCGTCGACGGCGTGGCTGGCGTACGGCCTCCAGGACGTCGTCCAGCAGCGCAAGATGATCGACATGTCGGAGGGATCCGACGCGCACAAGCGGCAGCAGAGCGCCCATCTCAACGCGATGCTGGCGCTGTGCGAGACGGTCGAATGCCGCCGGGTGCAGGTGCTGACCTACTTCGGGCAGCGGAGTGAGCCCTGCGGCAACTGCGACACCTGCCTGGCGCCGCCGGAGACATGGGACGGCACGATCCCGGCGCAGAAGCTCCTCTCCACCATCGTCCGGCTCCAGAACGAGCGGCGGCAGAAGTTCGGCGCGGGACAGATCATCGACATCCTGCTCGGCAAGTCGACGCCGAAGGTGACCCAGCACCGGCACGACTCGCTGAAGGTCTTCGGGATCGGCACGGAGCTGAAGGAGCCCGAGTGGCGGGCCGTGGTCCGGCAGCTGCTGGCGCAGGGGCTCGCCGCCGTCGAGGGCGACTACGGCTCGCTCGTGCTGACCGAGGGCAGCGCCGAGGTGCTGAACGGGCAGCGGAAGGTCCAGCTGCGCCGGGAGCCGGAGCGGGCGGCCAAGGCCGCGGCCCGGTCCAGCGCGAAGAAGGCCGCGGCCGCCGACATGCCCGCCGAAGCGGCGCCGGTGTTCGAACTGCTGCGTTCGTGGCGAGCCGCGGCGGCGAAGGAGCAGGGAGTGCCCGCGTACGTGATCTTCCACGACGCGACCCTGCGCCAGATCGCCACCAAACGGCCCGCCACGCTGCAGGAGCTGGGTACGGTCAGCGGCGTCGGTGAGAACAAGCTCGCGAAGTACGGCGAGCAGATCCTCGAGACGCTCGCCGACGCCTAGTCCCTAGATGACTCAGTGCTCGTAGGGGCGACGGGGCGGCCGTCCGGTCATCCCGTCGACCTTGCGCACCGCGCCGTCGATCTGGCTGTGGTACTTGCCCTTGGTCTTGTGGTCGACGAAGGTCGCGGCCTTGTTCACGGCCTTGGACACCTTCTCGGGGTTCTTGCGCACGTAGGCGCGCACGGCCCCGGCGGTGCCGGCCAGGGCGGTCAACTTCCGCAGTAGAGCCACGATGGTCCCTTTCCTCGGGGTCGTCTGGTTGCCTGCACAACGACCGGTGATGGCCCCTGGGTTCCCCGCAGCGTGCCAAATCACTCATTTCGGATACCAGGTGCCGGAAAACGGGGCGCGCGGCGAGGACGGCGGCCGCTAAGTTCGGGCTCATGCGGGATCTTTCGCTGTTGCCCAAGGCGCATCTGCACGTCCACCTCGAAAGCACGATCCGACCGGACACGCTCCGTGACCTCGGGGAGTCGAACGGCGTCGACGTCCCCGCGGAACAACCCGTGTTCGATGGATTCCGCGCGTTCGGTGACTACAACGGGCTCCTTCGATCGTGTCTCCAGCGGCCGGAGGACTTCGAACGGGTGGCGCGTGAGTTCTGCGAGGACCAGGTCGCCGAAGGTGTCCGCTACGCCGAGGTCACCTTCACCGCGGCGTCGCACGGCGAACGGCTGGGCGAGCCGGACATGCCGCTGGCGTCCGTCCTCAAAGGACTTTCGGCGGGGGCGGCCGAGCACGGACTCCACTGGCGGGTGATCCTGGACCATTCGCGCCGCCGGTCGGTCGAACGCGCGCGGCTCACGCTCGACCTGGCCCGCCGGTACGCCGGGGACGGGGTGTTCGCGATCGGCCTCGCCGGGGAGGAGAAGTACCCGCTCGCGCCTTTCGCCGGGATCTGCGACGAAGCCGGGGAGGCGGGGTTGCGCCTGATCCACCACGCCGGGGAGGACGCCGGCCCCGACAGTATCCGCGAGGCCCTCGACGTCGGACGCGCCGAACGGATCGGCCACGGCATCCGGATCCTGGAGGACGTCGCCCTGGTCGCCGAGGTGCGGGAACGCGGTATCGCGCTGGAGGTCTGCCCGTCGTCGAACGTGACGCTCGGGCTCGTGCCGTCGTTCGAGGAGCACCCGCTCCCCCGGTTGGTCGACGCCGGGCTCGTGGTCACCCTCAGCACCGATGTCCCATCGATCACCGGGACGACGCTGGCCGACGAATTCCTGCGTACGCGGGAGGCGTTCGCCTACGACGACCTCGCGCTCGCCGGTCTCGCCCGGGCATCCGTCGACGCGTCTTTCGCGCCCGCCGAACTGAAGCGTTCGATCCACGCGGAGATCGACACCTGGCTCGCCTGACGCGTTTCGTCCTCTGAATGCGGTAGTTGCGTACGCAAGTACCGCATTCAGAGGACGAAACGCGGGGTGGTCCGGCTCACCCGGGCAGCGCGCCACACAGGATCTCCACAAACGTCCCGTACGGTGGGTCCGGTGACCGCTTCGTCCCGTTCGACGCTGGACCTCATGGACCAGTGGCAGCAGCCTCCGTCCAGGAAACGCGGCCCGCGCGGCTGCGTGATGCTCTCACTGCTGGTCGTGGGCGCCTTGATGGCCGGTGCCGTCTGGGTCGGGGTCAGTCTCAACGGCCGCGACCCGGTACCGGTCAAACCGGTGTTCACCGTGCCCGCGCTCACTCCCGAGCCGCGTTCGGCGATCCCCGGCGACGCCGGACCGCTGCCTGCGGAGGCCTCGAAGGAAGCCTGGATCGCGAAGGTGTCGGAGAACACGGACATCCCTTCGCGCACGCTGCGGGCGTACGTGAACGCGGCCGAGAAGACCGCGAAGACCACCCCGCGCTGCAAGATCACCTGGGCGACCATCGCCGGGATCGGCCGCACCGAATCCCAGCACGCCCGGCACGACGGTTCCCGCGCCGGCGAGGACGGCGTCGTGACGCCGCCGATCATCGGCATCCCGCTCGACGGCTCCCCCGGCGTGCTGGCGGTCGTCGACACCGACAAGGGCGCCCTCGACGGCGACGCGAAATGGGACCGGGCTGTCGGGCCGATGCAGTTCCTGCCCGCCACCTGGAAGCGGTACGGCGTCCGCGCGAGCGGTGACGGCGCCGCGCCGGACCCGCAGAACATCGACGACGCCGCGCTGACGACAGCGCGGTACATGTGCGCGCGGGGCGGCGACCTCGCCAAGCCCACCGGCTGGTGGACCGCGGTGCTGACCTACAACAACTCCACCCAGTACGGGCAGGAAGTGTTCAGCAACGCCGACGCGTACGGGAAGGCGGCACTGAAGCCGGACCCCGCGCCGGCGCCGCGCTGAAGCCTTACAAGACGAAGCCTCAGGCGGGCAGAAGCCGGGTGACCAGCTTCGTCAGCTGGTGCACGTTCCGGCATTCGTGCATCTCGACGACCTCCGCGTAGGCGTGCGCCTCGGAATCGCCGGTGGACCAGAGCGCGGTCCGCTCGGGGTTGAGCCAGTACGTATGCCTCGCCGCGGCGGCGATCCCGCGCACCGCGGCCAGGTTCGGGTCGCCGCCGTTGGTCCTGGCGTCGCCGAGGATGAGCACAGATGTCCTGGGACCCACAGCATCCGAGTACCGCTCGGCGAATTCGCCGAGCGCGTGCCCGTAGTCGCTGTGCCCGTCCCAGCGCGTCAGCTCGGCGTCGGCGAGGATGCGCGCGCCGAGGTCCTCCGGGTCGGCCGCGCCGGTGTCGACGAGGTGGGTGATCTCGTCGCAGGCGTCGATGAACGCGAACACCCGCACCTTGCCGAACTGGTCCCGCAGGGCCTGCACCAGCAGCATGGTGAAATTCGCGAACCCGGCCACGGACCCCGACATGTCGCACAGCAGCACGATTTCCGGCCTTCCCGGCCGGTGCCGCCGGTACGACGGCCGCATCGGGACGCCGCCGGTGGACAGCGAACGCCGCAACGTCCGGCGCAGGTCGATCTGCCCGCGAGCGTGCCGCCGTCGCCGGGCTGCCAGCCGGGTGGCGAGCTTGCGCGACAACGGCTGCACGACCCGGCGGAGTTCGGCGAGTTGCGCGCGACTGGCGAGCAGGAAGTCGACACGGTCGGCGGCGGGCGGGACGGCGTGCCGCGAAACCCTTTCCCGGCCACGGACTTCGGCCACTCGCCGCCGCGCTTCGGTGCGCACCAGCCCGCGAAAACCTTCGACACGACGGCGGACGTCGTCGCGGTCCAGCCTGTCGGTGAAATCGTCCGAAGCGCCCGCGCGGATCGCTTCGAGGACACGGACCACGAGCGTCTGCGGCTGGAGCCGTTCCAGCGTCTGGTGCGCCGACCAGCCGCCGGTCCCCGCCGTGCCGCCGTACTCCCCCAGCATGTCGACGGCGAGCCCGGCCAGTTGTGTCAGGTCCGTCTGGTCGTTCGCGGCGAGCGCGGCGGCGAGCCGGTCGCGCAGCGCGGCCAGGTCGTCGACGGGATCGTGCGATGGCGCGCCGACGCCGAGCGGGAAGTAGATGTCGAAGGTCGCGTCGAAAACCGCTCGCTGGCCGCCGCGCCTGACGAGCGCGGCCGCGAGCCCTTCCCGCATCTGCTCGCGAGAGGCCAGGCCCAGCACTTCGAGTGCCGCGGCAGCGTCGACAGTTTCGCTGGGGCCACAGGGGATCCCGTGTTCCCGCAACGCTTCCACGAATTCGACGAGCCTGCCCGGCACGCCGCTCACGAGTCGAGAACCTTGCCGAGTTCCAGCCTCGCGTCCGCCTTCACGACGTCGTCCTGATGTTTGAGGATGACGCCGAGGCTCGCGCGGACGACGTCCTCGCCGAGGCTGTCCGCGCCGAGCGCCAGCAGGGTCCGGGCCCAGTCGATGGTCTCGGCGACCGACGGCGCCTTCCGCAGTTCCATCGCCCGCAGCGCGGTGATCACCTTGACCACGGACGCCGCGAGCGCGTCGTCGACACCCGGGACCTTGAGCCGCACGATGCGCTGTTCCAGCGCGGCGTCGGGGAAATCGATGTGCAGGAAGAGACAACGCCGTCGCAGCGCCTCGGAGAGTTCCCGCGTCGCGTTCGACGTCAGCACCACGAACGGCTTGCGCCCGGCGGTGATGGTGCCGAGTTCCGGGACGGTGATCTGGAAGTCGCCGAGCACCTCCAGCAGGAGACCCTCGATCTCGACGTCGGCCTTGTCGGTCTCGTCGATGAGCAGCACGGTCGGCTCGTCGCCCTTGATGGCGGTCAGCAGCGGCCGGGCCAGCAGGAACTCTTCACCGAAGATGTCGTTGCGGGCTTCGTCCCACGTCTCGTCCTTGCCCGCGGTGATCCGGAGAAGCTGTTTCGCGTGGTTCCACTCGTACAGGGCACGCGACTCGTCGACGCCTTCGTAGCACTGCAACCGCACGAGCCGGGAGCCGCTCGCCTGCGCGACGGCCTTCGCCAGCTCGGTCTTGCCGACCCCCGCGGGGCCCTCGATCAGCAACGGCTTACCGAGGGCGTCCGCGAGGAACACCGTGGTGGCGACGGCCGCCGAAGCCAGGTAACCGGTGTCGGCGAGCTTCGCCGTCACGTCTTCGACGGATGTGAAGTACCCGGTCCCAGCCACACGGCCTCCCAGCTCGATCGCCTACCCGGCCGACTCTACGTCGCGGATCCGCTTGGGCAGCAGGAACCCGACCGCGAAGGTGAGCATCACCATCACCGCGACCACCCAGAACGTCCGCTGGGCGGCGTCGGTCGGGTCGGCGGTCCCGGCGTCGAAGAACACCGTGCCCAGCAGCGCCATCCCCAGCGCGCCGCCGACCTGCTGGAGCGAGGTCAGCGCGCCCGACGCCGATCCGGCCTCCGACGGCTCCACCGCGGACAACGCGATCTCGAAGTACGGCCCCATGATCAGTCCGGACCCGATCCCGACCACCACCAGCGCGGGGGCGAGCAGCCACGGGCCGGCCTCCGGGCCGAGGAGCGACAGCAGGGCGACCACGCCGGCGGCCATGATCAGCGCGCCGGTGTGCAGCACCTTGCGGCCGTGCTTGCGCGCCACCTGCACCAGGCCCATGCCGACGATCATCCCCAGCGACATCGGCACCCCGGTCAGCCCGGCTTTGAGCGGCGAGAAACCGAGCCCGAGCTGCAGGTACAGCGTGAAGACGAGACCGAAGCCGGAGAACGCCGCGAAGTAGATCGTCCCGGTCGCCATTCCGGCGAGGAAGCTGCGCTTGCGGAACAGGCTGGGCTCGACCAGCGGGTCGCCGCCGAGACGGCTCTTGCGCTTCTCGAACCACGCGAACAGCCCGAACACCACGATCGCGGCGGCCATCATCGCGAACGTCCACAGCGGCCAGCCGTACTCACGGCCCTGGACCAGCGGGAAGACGATCAGCAGCGCGCCGGTCGTGGCGAGCAGCGCACCGGGAAGGTCGAGTTTGAGCGAACCGCCGGGCCGGGACTCGGGAAGGAACTTCACCGCGGCGAGCACGGCCAGCGCGCCGATCGGGAGGTTGATCAGGAAGATCATCCGCCAGCCGGTGCCGAACAGGTCGGCGTCGACCAGCCAGCCCGCCAGGATCGGGCCGCCGACCGCGGCGAGCCCCATCACCGGGCCGAACATGCCGAACGCGGACTGCAGCTCCTTCCCAGCGAACATCTCCTTCATCATGCCGAGGCCCTGCGGGACCATCGCGGCGCCGAACAGGCCCTGCACCACCCTGGCGGCGATGATCATCTCCGGGCTGACCGCGACCGCGCAGAGCAGCGAACCGGCGACGAAGCCGATCGCGCCGATCAGGAACATGCGCTTGCGGCCGAAGATGTCGCCGAGCCGTCCGCCGGTGAGCAGGCCGGACACCATCGCGAGGGTGTAGGCGACGCCGAGCCACTGGATCATCGCCGTGCCGCCGCCGAGCGAGGCCCGCATGACCGGTCCGGCGATGCTCGTGACCGTCATGTCGAGCAGTTCCATCACCGAGCCGGTCAGGATCACGAACAGGGCGGGCCAGCGCCAGCGGTACGGCTTTTCGACGGGCGCGTCTTCCGTGGTCACGGCGCCCGTGGTGTCCAGTGTCATCGTCATGGGAACAACGCTAAAGTCAATTCCGGCCACTTTCTGACCGGAATCGGAGCGAACCTGGATTCATGGCGAACACGAGCGCGCGGATGCTGCGATTGCTGTCCCTTCTGCAGACACACCGCTTCTGGACCGGGATCGAACTGAGCGACAAGCTCGAGGTGAGCGAGCGGACGCTGCGGCGCGACGTCGAGCGGCTCAGGGAACTGGGCTATCCGGTCAACGCGAGCCGCGGTGTCGCGGGTGGCTACCAGCTGAGGTCGGGCACGGTCATGCCGCCGCTGCTGCTGGACGACGAGGAGGCCGTGGCCATCGCGGTCGGCCTGCGGACGGCGGCGGGCGGTTCGGTGGAAGGCATCGAGGAGACGTCGGTCCGCGCGCTGACGAAGGTCGTCCAGGTCATGCCGCCCCGGCTGCGCAGACGCGTCGACGCGCTCCAGGCGTACACGACACCGGCCGCCGTCACCGGTCCCCGGGTCAACGCCGCCAGCCTGACGGTGATCGCGCAGGCGTGCCGGGACGACGAGCGCCTGAAGTTCGACTACGCGGCACGCGGTGGCGAGGAGTCCGCGCGGCTGGTCGAGCCGCATCGGCTCGTCTCACTCGGACGGCGCTGGTACCTGGTGGCTTGGGACCTCGACAGGGTGGACTGGCGCACCTTCCGCGTCGACAGGCTCAGCGACCCGCGCACCACCGGCGCCCGCTACCGGCCGCGCGAGGTCCCGGGCGGGGACGCGGTCAAATTCGTCGAAGCCCAGATCAAGGCCAGGCCGACCACACATACGCTGGTCGTCCGGGTCGAGGCGCCGAAAGCGCGGGTCGAGGCCGCGGTGCGGTACGTCGGCGGCATGCTCGAAGCGATCGACGAGACGTCTTGCCGCCTGAAGATGAACGTCGACACCTTCGACTGGCCCGTGCTGATCCTCGCCGCCATCGGGGCGCCCTTCGAGGTCGAGGGCCCTTCGGCGTTCAAAGATCACCTCGCGTCCGTCGCCACTCTGTTCACGGCGGCTAGCATCGGGCCGTGAGCACCTATGTCGCGGCCGAGGGCCGATACGAGAGCATCCCCTACCGCCGCACCGGGCGCAGCGGTCTGAAGCTGCCCGCGATCTCGCTGGGCCTGTGGCACAACTTCGGGAACGACAAGCCGCTGGGTACCCAGCGGGACATCGCGCGGCGCGCGTTCGACCTGGGCATCACCCATTTCGACCTCGCCAACAACTACGGCCCGCCCTACGGCTCGGCCGAGGAGAACTTCGGCAGGCTGCTGGCTTCGGACTTCAAGCCGTACCGCGACGAACTGGTCGTTTCGACCAAGGCGGGCTACGACATGTGGCCGGGCCCGTACGGCGAATGGGGTTCGCGCAAATACCTGCTGTCCTCTTTGGACCAGTCGCTCGGCCGGATGGGCCTGGACTACGTCGACATCTTCTACTCGCACCGCTTCGACCCCGAGACGCCGCTCGAAGAGACGGTCGGCGCGCTCGACAGCGCCGTCCGCTCGGGGCGCGCGCTGTACGTCGGCATCTCGTCGTACTCGTCGGAGAAGACCGCCGAGGCCGCGCGGCTGCTGCGGGAACTGGGCACGCCGCTGCTGATCCACCAGCCGTCGTACTCGATGTTCAACCGCTGGCTCGAAGGCGACAAACTGCTCGACACGCTCGAAACAGAAGGCGCGGGCTGCATCGCCTTCTCGCCGCTGGCGCAGGGCCTGCTGACCAGCCGCTACCTCGACGGCGTCCCCGACAATTCCCGTGCGGCGCAAGGGAAGTCGCTCAACCCGGACACGATCACCGAGAACACCCTCGGCAAGATCCGGGCGCTGAACGAGATCGCCCGGCGGCGCGGCCAGACGCTGGCGCAGCTCGCCCTGGCGTGGGGTCTGCGCGACCCGCGGATGACCTCGGTGCTGATCGGCGCGAGCAGCGTCGCCCAGCTGGAGGACAACGTCGGCGCGCTGAAGAACCTGCACTTCACCAACGAAGAGCTGGCCGAGATCGACCGTTACGCCACCGAGGCCGACATCAACCTGTGGAAGCGTTCGACCGACGCTGGATAGGAGCCGACGGACGCCTGAGGTCAGCGCGTGACCGTGAAAGCCTCCTTACCTACCCTGACGGTAGCGAAGGGGCCCTTCACCACCCTGCGGTGTGATCTTGGGACGGCGGAGACCAGTCGCGGCCCGAAATCGCGTTGCCCCATCCGGCGGCGGGACCGAGACTGCGGACATGACGTTCGAAGAGCTGCTCGCCGAAGGAGAGGCCGTCCCGGTCGAAGGCTGGGACTTCTCGTGGTTCGAAGGCCGGGCCACGGAGGAACGGCCGCCGTGGGGTTACTCGCGGCTGCTCGGCGAACGCATGGCGGCGGCTTCGGCGGGGCTGGACCTGCAGACCGGCGGCGGTGAGGTGCTCGCGGGCATCCCGAAACCGCCGCCGGTCCTCGCCGCCACCGAAGGCTGGCCGCCGAACGTCGAGGTGGCGCGGAAAACCCTCGCGCCCCTGGGTGGCGAGGTAGTGGAGGCGGAGTACGACGCGCCTTTGCCCTTCCCGGACGAATCGTTCGATCTGGTGAGCAGCCGCCATCCGATCGAGAACCCGTGGCGGGAGATCGCCCGGGTGCTGCGACCGGGCGGAACCTTTCTGTCGCAACAGATCGGCGCCGGCACCGTCCGCGAACTGAAGGAGTTCTTCCTCGGTCCGCAGGACTACGGCGACTGGACGCCGGAGGTGCTGCGCGTCGAAGCGGAGGCCGTCGGGCTGCGGGTGGAGCGGCTCGAACCGGCGAAACTGCGGATGGAGTTCTTCGACCTCGCCGCGATCGTCCACTTCCTCCGTAAGGTGATCTGGATCGTGCCGGGATTCGAAGTCGACAAATATCGCGACAAGCTCGCGGAACTCCATCGGATCATCGAGACCGACGGGATGTTCGTCGCGCATTCGCGGCGTGTGCTCGTGGAAGCGGTCAAGCCCGGCCACACGTTCGGGTGATCACCGGCTCGATGTCTTGAGTGGACGCGCTCGCGGGTGCGATACCTGCGGGCGTGTCCAGCTCCGCACCGCGCCAGCTGGCGCTCACCTCCGCCGCCCAGATCCTCGCCATGGGCTTGTGGTTCTCCGCTTCGAGCGTCGTCCCCGCCCTGCGCGCCGAATGGGCACTGTCCACTCAGGGCACCGTGCTGCTCACCGCGTCGGTGCAGGTCGGCTTCGCGGCGGGCGCGCTGGTCTCGGCCGTCGCCAACCTCGCGGACCGGCTCCGGCCAGAGCGGCTGCTGGCCGCGAGCGCTGCGGCCGGTGCCCTGTTGACGTTGCTCTTTCCTTTGTGCGGCGACCAGTTCTGGCTCGCGGTACTGCTGCGGTTCGGCACCGGGATGGCACTGGCCGGGGTCTATCCGGTCGGGATGAAGATCGTCGTCTCGTGGTTCCCGAACAGCCGTGGGCTCGCGCTCGGTGTCTTGCTGGCCGCGCTCGCGCTCGGCTCGGCGTCACCCCATCTGCTGGCCGGGAGCCTCCCGGAGTGGCGGACGGTGCTCGTCGTCGCGGCCCTTCTGGCTCTCGGCGCGGCGGCACTGGCCGTGCTCTTCGTCCATGTCGGGCCTGCCGCCCGGCGTTCGCCGCCGTGGGAACCGCGGTACCTGCTCACGATGGCGCGCGATCGGCGCCAGCGGCTGATCGCGTTCGGCTACTTCGGTCACATGTGGGAGCTCTACGCGTTCTGGACGTGGATCCCCGCCTACGCGGCGGCCGCGTCACAGCGTTCGGTGAGCCTGCTCGCGTTCACCGTCATCGGCGTCGGCGGGGCGATCGGCTGTCTGCTCGGCGGCGCGCTCTCGGACCGGTTCGGGCGGATCGACGTCGCGCTCGCGGCGCTGGCCGTCAGTGGGACGTGCTGCCTGATCTCGGCCTTCGTCTTCGGTGCGCACCCGGCGGTGCTGGGCACGCTGCTGTTCGTCTGGGGTGTCGCCGCGATCGCCGACTCCGGCCAGTTCTCCGCCGCGTTGAGCGAAGCCGCGGACGCTCGCTACGTCGGCACCGCGCTCACCGCGCAGACCGCGATCGGGTTCCTGCTCAGCGCGCTGACCATCCAGGGCCTGCCGGTGCTCGCCGACGCCGTGGGCTGGCGGGCCGCGGCTCCCGCGCTGGCCGTCGGGCCACTGCTGGGCGTGATCGCCATGGTGAGACTCCGCCGGACATCGCTTGACCAGATTTCAAAATCAGTCATAAACTAGCTTCGTGACCGAAGACCGGCGGGAACGCGCCGAACGCATCCTCGACGCCGCCGCCGACCTGCTCCTGCGGCACGGCTACCGGCGGGTGACCGTGGAGGACGTCGCGGAGCACGCCGGCGTCGGCAAGGGAACCCTGTACCTGCACTGGAAGACCCGTGAACAGCTGTTCCTCGCGGTGATGCTGCGTGAGGCGGCCCGGTCCATCGAAGACCTGACACAGGCGTTCGAAGACGATCCAGAACTCACGTTGCTGCACCGCATGACCCGCACCCAGTTCCTCAACGTCGTGCGCAGGCCCCTGCTCCACGCGCCGTACCTCGCCGACTCCGGCGTGCTGGGCAAGCTCGCGGCGAAGCTCCACGACAACCAGGATCCCCGGCACCACGAGGCGTTCCTGGACTATCTGCGGTCGCAGGCCGAGCACGGGCTGATCCGCACCGATCTGAAGGTCGAAGACCTGGCGACGGCGTATCAAGCCGTCCTGCACGGTTTCCTGCTCGCCCCAGCGGCCGCGGATCCCGAAGCCGCGGCCGGACTGCTGGCCGACACCGTCGCTCGCGCGTTCCAGCCGACAGCCTCTCCGCCTGCCTCGAAGGTGCGCGCGGCGGCACCGGACGCCATCGCCCTCTTCCGCGCGACCGCGGAAATCGACCGCGCCAACCTCCGGCGCGCTTACTGACGGGAGCCGCGCATGCGGACCGGAATCCTCCTCGACGAAATCGGTGTCCCCTTCGGCGACGTCGTCGCGCAAGCGAAAGAAGCCGAGCGGCTGGGCTACGACGCGATCTGGCTCGCGCAACGCGGTGGCTGGGACGCGCTCACCGCGTTGACCGCGCTGGGCGTGGCCGCGCCGGGTCTCGCACTGGGCACTTCGGTGATCCCCACCTACCCGCGCCATCCGATCTCCTTGGCGGCACAGGCTTTGACGCTGCAAGCGGCCACCGGCGCCCCCGTCTCCCTCGGCGTCGGGCTGAGCCACCGGCCGATCATCGAAGACCAGTACGGCTACTCCTTCGACCGCCCGATCCGGCACCTGCGCGAGTACCTCCAGGCACTAAACCCTTTGCTACACAAAGAAAAGGCCGACGTGTACGGCGAAACCCTGACCGCCGTCGGCACCATCGAGGCACCTGGCGCCGAGCCGCCTTCGGTCCTCGTCGGCGCGTTGAGCCCGCTGTCACTGAAGGTGACCGGGACCTACTCCGACGGCGTCGTGTCCACCTGGGCGGGCGCCCGTTCGCTGGCGGAGTACATCGTCCCGACGCTGCAGAAGGCCGCGTCCGTCGCCGGACGCCCGGCGCCGCGGATCGTCAGCGGGCAGCTCATCTCCGTCACCGGCGATCCCGACGGACCGCGGAACTGGGTCGCCGAGAACTACGGCATGGCCGCGAACATCCCGGCTTACCAGGCTGTCTTCACTCGCGACCGGGTCGACGGCCCCGGCGGGACGGTGATCGCGGGCGACGAGGAGTTCGTGCGAGCGAGGGTCCGCGAACTCGAAGACGCCGGTGCGACGGAGCTGCTCCTGATGCCGGTGGGCACGCCTGAAGAACAGACTCGCACCCGGGAACTATTCAGTTCCCCAGCAGCCGCAGGTGCTCGTCGGTCAGCTTGACCTCGGCGGCGGCGAAGTTCTCCTCCAGATGCGGGATCTTCGCCGTCCCGGGGATCGGCAGGATCACCGGCGACCTCGCGAGCAACCACGCCAGCCCCACCTGCGCCGTGGTCACCCCGAGTTCCGCGGCGACGGCGGCGATCTCGTTGGTGGCGCCAGAAGCAGCGCCGAGCACCGGACGCCAAGGCAGGAAAGCGATCCCGGCCGCCTCGCACGCCTCCAGGACCGCTTCGTGCTCGCGGTCGAGAAGGCTGTAGCGGTTCTGCACGCTCGCGATGTCCACGATCTCCCGAGCCCGCGCGAGTTCGTCCACCGTGATCTCGGACAGCCCGATCCGGCCGATCTTGCCGGCGTCGCGCAGGTCCCGAAGGGCGCCGAGCTGGTCGGCCAGCGGGGTTTCCGGGTCGATGCGGTGCAGTTGCAGCAGCTCGATCCGCTCGACGCGCAGCCGCCTCAGCCCGTCGTCCACCTGCACGCGCAGGGACTCCGGGCGTGCGTCGTACTTCCAGTCGTCCCCGGTTCGCACGACGCCGACCTTCGTGGTGACCACCAGGTCGTCCGGGTACGGGTGGAGCGCTTCGGCGAGCAGCTCCTCGTTCGCTCCCCCGCCGTAGAGATGCGCGGTGTCGATCAGCGTGATGCCGAGTTCGACAGCGCGCCGGGCGACGGCGATCGCGTTCTCGCGCGCTGGTCCGGCTTCGGTGGGCAGGTGCATGGCGCCGAAGCCGAGGCGGCGCACGGTCAGGTCTCCGCCGATGGCGAACTCGTCCATGACGGAAAACCTAGCGCAGCGGATCCCTCGGCGCGGGCAGATGCGAGGTGTCCGGGAACATGTGGAGCGCGCGCAAAGCGGCGCCGAGTTCGGCGATGTCGGACGGGTCGGTCAGCGAACGGCCCAGTTCCTCGGAGATCCGCTTCAGCCGGTGCCGGATCGTGTTGGGGTGACAGAACATCCGCTCCGACGTCAGTTTCGTGGAGCCCTGGCATTCGAACCACGCCCGCAACGTCAGCAGCAGCACGTTCCGGTCGTCGCCGGGCAGGTCCAGGATCGGCCGCAGCACGTGGTGCGCGAGCTGGACCGACGCCTCCGGCGCGCTGGCGACGAGCCCGGCGAGCGGGGATTCGTTGAACTGCACCATTCCCTTCGTCCCCGGCATCATGCTGGAGAGCGCGACCCGCGCGAGATGCAGGGCTCGGGAAGTGTTCCCGAGGCCGGTGAAGACCGGGCTGACGCCGATCCGGCCGGTCTGGTTCTCCCGCAACAGCTCGATGATCACCTGGGAAGCCGAAGGATCCCGCATGGACACGACGCCGACCTGGAGGTCCGGGGTGAGCCGCCAGGCGGACGCGTGGTGCCGGTCGCGGAGCCGGTTTTCGATCTGGGGCAACGGTTCGTGCCCGACGCGCGGGGTCTCCGCGGCGACGACCACATAGGTCCCGTCGAGCGAGAGTTCCAGCACCCGCGCGATGTCCCACAGCGTGCCCTCGGTGGCCGTGCCGCCGGCGAACAGCGCCTCGATCAACGCGGAGCGCCTGCTTTGGTGCGCCAGCAAGAGTTCGGCGGTGGTGTCGCGGTAGGTCGTCGTCAGCGCCTCCGCGTAGTCGTCGATCAGCGCCCAGATCGCCGACGTCGCGGCGACGAGACCGCGGAGGTCCTGATGGTCGTCCGAAGCGGTCAGTTCGACGAACCGGCTCCACACCTCGGTGAGCCCGATCCGGTACGCCCGCAGGAGTTCCGGCAGCGGAGCGCCTTGCAGCGCCCGTGCGCGCCCGGTCGCCCGCGCCTGCGCGAGGTCGGGTTCTTCGGTGCCGCGCAGCGTCCGCATGACGTATTCGAGGTTGTTCCGCACCGACGTCCGCAGTTCGGCCAGAGTGACGAACTGCGCGTCGTGGTACACCGGCATTTCGGCGCGGATCTGCTCGACGGTGGTCTCGATGACCCCGGGCAGCTGCTTTTCGACCTCGACGGCCAGCTCGGCGACGATCACGGCCGAGCCTTCGCGGAGCACGGTTCGATAGTGCATGGGCGCCCTCCGGGGCAGGGACACCTCGTCGAGCCCCTGGGGGCGTCATCTAACACGACTTGCCCGGAAGTGGCCTGTCGAAAGCGAAAGGCGCCGCCGGTGCGGCGAAAAATCGGGATTTTCGCCGCACCGGCGGGGTTTTCACATCTTCGCGGCCGCGCTCTTGATGGCTTCACGGATCCGGAAGTAGGTGCCACACCGGCAGACGTTCTGGATCGCGTCGATCTCGGCGTCCGTCGGGTTCTTCGTCTTCTTCAGCAACGCCACCGCGGCCATGATCTGCCCCGGCTGACAATAGCCGCACTGCGCGACGTCCTGCTCCAGCCACGCCTCCTGCACCGGGTGCAGATCCTCACCGTCGGCGAGGCCTTCGATGGTGGTGACGTCCTTGCCCGAGCAGTCGGACACCGGCGTCACGCACGGGTTGAACGCCTCGCCGTCGAGGTGACTGGTGCAGGCCTTGCAGACGTTGATCCCGCAGCCGTACTTCGGGCCGCGGACGCCGAGCTTGTCCCGCAGCGCCCACAGCATGGGCAGATCGGCGGGCGCGTCGACGGTGACGGTCTTCCCGTTCACCGTGAAGGTGTAATTGGGCATCGGAACTCCTTGGCGGGGAGGGAAAGTCAGCGGGGGAAGGGTTCGAAGTCGACCGGGAAGTTGATCGGGAAGCTGCGCGGTTTGATCCCGGTGGCCCGCGCGTAGGCGTTCCCGATCGCGCCGACCGGCGCGGGCACGCCGAGTTCCCCGGCGCCGCCGATCTCGCCCGTCTCCGGCATCACGTGCACCTTGACGTCCATCGGCGAGTTCTTCTGCCGCGCGTAGTGGAACTGCGAGTAGCTGCCCTCCAGCGGGAGCCCCTTGTCGATGTGCAGCCCGGCGGTCAGCGTCGTGGAGATGCCGTCGGTCAGGCCACCGAGCATCTGCGCCTCGATCCCGCGCGGGTTGACCGGCTTGCCGACGTCGACGGCGATGGTCGCCTTGGTGACACGCGGGTTCTTCGGGTCGCGGGCGTCCATTTCGACCAGGCAGGCGGTGTACGACTTGTATTCGCCGTGCACCGCGACGCCCTGCGCGAAACCCTTGGGCATCTTCTTGCCCCACTCGCCGAGTTCGGCGACCTTGTCCAGCACGGCGCGCTGCCGGTCGTTCTTGATGAACTCGCGCCGGAACGCCACCGGGTCCTTGCCGAGCTTCGCGGCGATCTCGTCGACCATGATCTCTTCCGCGCCGCGAGTGCTCGACGAGTACACCGACCGCCAGGCGCCGGTGTGGAAGTCCACGGGGACCTCGTTGAGCAGCTGCGTGGTGACACCGAAGTTGTACGGCGACTTCACCGTCAGCAGGAACACCGTCTGCGCGAAGCTCAGGTTGCCGCCGACCGGGAGCTCGGCGGCGAAGGCGGTCAGGACCTCGCCGAGCCCGTGGCCCCAGTCGGTCTCGACGCTGGCGACGCGGTGCTCGAAGGTGAGCACCTGGCCGAGCGCGAAGGTGGCGCGGATCTTGTGGTGGCTCGCGGCGCGGGCGCGGCCGTGGCGCATGTCGTCGATGCGGCTCCACATCAGCCGCACCGGCCGCTTCATCGCCTTCGAGATCCGCGCGGCTTCGATCGCGCCGTCGGAGAACAGGCGGCGGCCGAACGAGCCGCCCGCCTGCTGGACGTGCACCGTGACCTTGTTCGCCGGCAGCCCGAGCTCCTGCGCGATGTTCTGCTTCGCGAGGATCGGGACCTTCATACCCGACCAGATGGTCGCGCTGTCCTCACGGACGTCGGCGACCGCCGAGTTGGTCTCCAGCGGCGCGTGGCTGGCGAAGGCGAAGTCGAACTCGCCGTCGACGTACTGGGTCAGCAGCGGCGGCACGACGAACGGGAGCGCCGCGGCCTGGAGCTTCTTCTTGATCGTCGCGTTGTTCTCACCGTCGACGGTGCCGCTGTTCCAGGTGACGTCGAGGGCGTTCTTGCCGTCGAGCGCCTGGCCGAAGGTCTCGGCCAGCACCGCGACGCCGGTCTTGATGACGGCGATGTCGAGGATGCCCGGCATCGCGCGGACGGCGGCCTCGTTGTTGACCTTCTTGACCGTGCCGTTGATCGTCGGCGGGCGGCGGACCATGGCCGGCTTCGCACCGGGGATGTCCAGGTCGAGCGTGTACTTCAGCTGCCCGGTGACCATCGCGCGGGCGTCCTTGCGCGACTGCGGCGTGCCGACCAGCTTGTGCGCGGACTCGGCCTTCGGGGTGGCGGTGAGCTTCCCCAGGTCGGCGCGGGCGGCGGGCTTGGCCAGCGCGCCGTAGTCCATCCGGCGGCCGTCGGGCGCGATCACCGCGCCGTCCCTCGTGGACAGGCGGTCGGCCTTGGCGCCCCACTGCCGCGCGGCGGTGGCGACCAGGCGGGCGCGGGCGGCGGCGGCCGCGGTCCGCACCGGGGTGTAGAGCGAGCGCATCGTGTTGGAGCCGCCGGTCAGCTGGTTGAACAGCAGTTCCGGGCGGGCGTCGGAGAGCACGACGTCG
Source organism: Amycolatopsis thailandensis (assembly GCF_002234405.1). GTDB lineage: Bacteria > Actinomycetota > Actinomycetes > Mycobacteriales > Pseudonocardiaceae > Amycolatopsis > Amycolatopsis thailandensis. Next base: position 66,724 of record NZ_NMQT01000091.1, read on the forward strand.
ACGCGGTCGAGCGGCAGGTCCAGCTCCTCGGCGACCAGCATCGCGTTCGCGGTGGTGATGCCCTGGCCGACCTCGGTCCGCGGCAGCTCCAGCCGCACCCGGCCGTCTTCGCGGACCTCCAGCACGAGCAGCCCGGCGGTGGGGGCGTTCGACAGGATCAGCACGTCGCCGAGGTCGAGGATCTCGGCCGGTCCGGGCGGGGTCGGGATGACGGCTTCGGCTTCTTCGGGCGCGACGGTGTCGATACCGATCTTCGTGGCGATCGTGAGGGTGGGCGCCGCGACGAGGAAGGTCAGGAACCGGCGGCGGCCGAGGCCGCCGGGGTCCTGCTCCTGGGTTCCAGTGGTGGGGCTGGCCATCGGGAAGATCCCTTCGAGAGCGCGCGGTGAAGGCGGGGACCCTCGCGCGGCCTGGGGTTGGATGGCGACACGCTAGGCATCGGCATTCGGCCTAGTCAACGCGGAGTAGTCGGGTCAGCCCATCTGTGTGACAAGGTGACAGCGAAGGGCCCGAAATGTGTGACGCGCCACAGCGCGCTTCGCATTTCGTCCTCTGAATGCGGTAGTTGCCAGCGCGAACTACCGCATTCAGAGGACGAAATGCGTCAGATGGAGTCGCGCTCCCGGCCCGCTTCGAGCAGGTCTTCGCGGGCGCGGGCGATCCGCGAGCGCACGGTGCCGACCGGGCAGCCGCAGATCTCGGCGGCCTCGGCGTAGGAAAGGCCCAGCACCTGGGTGAGGACGAGTACCTCGCGCCGTTCCGGGTCGAGCCCGTCGAGCAGCATCCGCAGCTCCACCAGGTCCTCGAAGCCCGCGACACCCTCCGCCTGACGAGCGCCGCGACGCTCGGCGGTGGCCTCCCAGTCGACGTCGGCGAGCTTCGGGCGGGCCGAAGCCGCCCGGATGCGGTCGACGACCACCCGGCGCGCGATCGACAGGAGCCAGGTCCGCGAGGAGGACCGGCCGGCGAACCGGCGCAGGCTGCCGAACGCGCGCAGGTACGTCTCCTGGGTGAGATCGTCGGCGGCGCCGACGTCGGCGAGGTGCGCGACGAACCGCCAAACGTCCGCCTGGGTGGCACGCACCCAGTCCTCCAGCGCCCGCCGGTCGCCGCGGGCGGCGGCGAGAGCGAGCTCGGTCACCCGCTCGTCGTCGTGGTTGCGCGGCCCGGCCATACGAGAAACGTAGCAGCGTCGCGGGAACCGGGGCAGGCCCGCGCCCGACAAGTGAGACGTGAAGTGCGAGACCTGCCGCGAGGCCCTGTCGGCCCGGCTCGACGGCGAAACCGAACCCGCTCCGCCCGAGGTGGTCGACCGGCACGTGGCAGGCTGCCCCGCCTGCCGGTCCTGGCTCGCCGGTGCCGAGCGGCTGCACCGGACGATGCTGCTGCGCCCCGCTCCCCCGGTCCCGGACCTCACCGCCGTCATCCTGGAACGCACCCCCGCCCCGCCGAGCGAGGGCTGGACGGCCAGGATCGCCCTCGCCGTGGTCGCGATCGCGCAGCTCGGCCTCGCCTTCGCCCAGCTGCTGGGCGTCGAAGACCACACCGCGGGTCACGGCACGGAGTCACTGATCGGGCACCTTTCGCACGAAAGCAGCGCGTGGAACCTCGCCGTCGGCGTCGGACTCGGCTGGGCCGCCGTCCGCACGAAGGCGGCGGCCGGGCAGCTGCCGGCGCTGACCGGTTTCGTCGCGCTGCTCCTGGCCCTGTCCGCGGGCGACCTCGTCACGGGACAGGTCAGCGCCGGTCGCGTGCTCACCCACGGCCTGGTCGTCGCGGGACTCCTGTTGCTGTACGTGGTGAACCGACAGCACCGGCTCCGCAACCGCCCCAGCCCGGCGACGACGGCGGACACCTCGGACGGCTACCCCGTGGAAGCGAGTCACGAAACCGGCGAAGCCCCCGAACGGCCCCGCCAGCACAGGGGGTTCCGGCGCCCGGCGAGCCGTCACGTCGCCTGACCGGAACGTTCACCGGCTTGGTCTAGACCATTTCCGGTCACTGGGAGCACGCGCGCGGACACCGGGTGAATCACCGGATTTCGCGCGCGCCCTGCGCGATTTGCGACCCGGACACGTTTACTGTCACCGGGAACCATCGAATGTAAACCTTCTTGCCCTTTTCGGGCCGGACCCGGCTAACTTTGGTGGAACACCTTGTTCGACAGGAGGCGAAGCTCGTGGTTGGCGCAGAAAGTCCGCCCGTCGGCACCCCCGCCGGGATGCGGAAGATCAATCAGCGCGCCGTGCTGGACCTCCTGCGCCGCAGCGGCCCCGCCACGCGGCCGCAAGTCGCCAAGGACACCGGTCTTTCCAAACCCACGGTGAGCCAAGCGTTACTGGCCCTCGAAGCGGCCGGGCTCGCCAGAGCGACCGGGCACACCTCGACCGGCACCGGCCGGTCCGCCGTCCTCTACGAAGCGGATCCCACCGCCGGTTACGTCCTGGGTGTCGACATCGGACGCGAGCACCTCCGTGTCGCCGTCTCGGATCTCGGCCACACCGTCGTCGCCCGCCGTGACGAGCGGAACACCTCGCGTTCGGGTACCGCTCTCGTCAGCGCCGTGGGCGCCCTAGCGGCGGCGACGGTACGCGAAGCGGGGCTGAGCCAGGACGACATCGTCGTGCGCGTCCTCGGCTCGCCCGGTGTCGCGGATCCGGGCAAACGCTGCTTCCGGCACGCGCCGAACCTGCCCGGCTGGGGCAAGGCGGGCCTGCTCGACGAACTCGAAGGCGTCCTCGGCCCGGATCTGATGGTCGAGAACGACGCGAACCTCACCGCCGTCGGCGAGTGGGAACGCGGTGCCGCGCGCGGCGCGTCCGTGTTCGGGTGCATCACCATCGGCACCGGCGTCGGCATGGGCGTGATGGTCAACGGCCAGGTCTTCCGCGGCGCGACGGGCGCGGCGGGCGAGATCGGCTACCTGCCCTACGGCCAATCGCACGCGGCGGGCGAGGGCGAAGACGCCCCGCCGGTCCGCGGCCACCTCGAAGAGGCGACGGCGGCGCAGTCCGTCGTCCGCGGCGCGCGCGAACTCGGCCTCGGCACGGCGAAATCGGCCCGCGAGGTCTTCCGGCTCGCCCGCGACGGTGACGAACTCGCGATGCGCGCGGTCGAAGCGGAGGCGGACAGGCTCGCCTACACCGTGGCTTCGGTGGCGGCGGTGATCGATCCGGAACTGATCGTGCTCGGCGGCGGTATCGGCACCGCGGCCGATCTGCTGCTCGATCCGATCGACCGCGCCCTGCGTTCGTTCACCCCGCTCGTCCCGTCGGTCGTCCAGGGCGAACTGGGCGACGACGGCGTGCTGACCGGCGCGATCAGCGTCGGGCTGCGCGCCGCCGAGGGCTTGGTCTTCGAACGGAAGGTCGGCGCGGCCTAGACGCGGTGATTACCTCCGCGGTAATCGACGGCGCCGGGCCCGCGCGGAACGATGAGCCCATGACCACAGCCAAGAAGATCGTCGTCGACTGTTTCGAGAACCTGTTCGCACGCAAGGACTTCGCCGCCGCGGGCGCGAACGTGCACCCGGACTTCGTCACCCACAGCCCGGGATTCCCGTCCGGCCGCGACGCTTTCGTCGAAGCGATGCGGAATTCGCCGATGGTCGGCGCGGACGTTTCCGTCGAACGCGTGATCGCCGACGAAGACCACGTCGTCGTGCACCTGCACGTGGTCCCGCCGGGCGAGGAACATGGGACCGCCGTCGTCGACATCGTCCGCGTGGAGGACGGGCTCATCGTGGAGCACTGGGACGTCAAACAGCCGGTGCCGCCCGGCGCGGAAATGTTCTAGGGCTTGATGATCAGGCAGGTGCTCGACGCGGTCGCGAACACCTTGCCCTCCGCGTCGCGGATGTCGCCCTCGGCGAACGCGACGCGCGAGCCGGCCTTCACGATCCAGCCGTGCGCGCGGATCTCCCCCACCGACCCGGAAATGGCGCGCAGGTAGTTCACCTTCAACTCGACCGAGGTGTACCCGACCCCGGCTGGCAGGGTCGAGTGCACCGCACACGCCACCGCCGAGTCCAGCAGAGTCGCCGCGACGCCGCCGTGCACCGTGCCGATCGGGTTGTACAGCGACTCGTCCGGCGTCGCGGCCAGCACGACGTCGCCTTCGGTCACGCTCACCCAGCGCATGCCGAAATGCGCCGAGATCGGCGCCGGCGGGATCCTCCCCTCCGCGATCCCGGTCAGGTAGTCGAGCCCGGACAGCTCGCGGCCGAGCCGGGCGGTGGGCAGCGGATCCTGCCAGGTCACGGTTTTCTGCCTGGTCTCCGCGGTGGCGTCGACGGTCATACCTGCCTCCTAAGACGATCGTCCTAGACTTTCCTAAGACAGTCGTCCTAGTCAAGGACTACGCTGAAGCACGTGTCCGACACCACCACCCGTGAGCGCATGATCGAAACCGCGATGACGCTCTTCCGCCGCGAGGGTTACCAGGCGACCTCATGGCGGCGCCTGGTCGAGCAGGCCGGGACGCCCTGGGGGTCGGCGTATCACCACTTCCCCGGCGGCAAGGAGCAGCTGGCGGTCGCCGCGATCGAACTCGGCACCACCATCGTGGCGAAGACGGTCCGCCGCGCCTTCGAGCGCAACGAGACCGTCGAGGACGCCGTGAGCTGGTGGTACCGCAAGGCGGGCGAGGCGCTGGCCGCCGACGACTACCGCGGCGGCTGCCCGCTCGCCACAATCACGCTGGAGATGGCGCACGCCTCCCCCGCGATCACCAAAGCGTGCCAGGAGGCCTTCGCCGCCTGGCATGTGCTGCTGGTGGACCTGCTCACCGGCCACGGCGCCGGGAACGCCGAAGACCTCGCGGCGGCCATCGTGAACAACCTCGAAGGCGCCCTGCTGGTCAGCCGAATCCGCCGGTCACCCGATCCGCTGGAGCGTGCCGCACGACACGTCGCACTCGTGACCCGCGCGGGCACCGGCGAGCGAGGGTAGCGTTGCCAGGCATGATCGGTCTGCCCGACACCATCACGGCCTGCCTCTTCGACCTCGACGGCGTACTGACCGGAACCGCGGCCCAGCACCGCGAAGCGTGGAAGCGCACTTTCGACGACTTCCTGCGCGCCCGTGACGGCGACTCGTTCTCCCCCTTCACCGACACCGACTACGCGGCCTACGTCGACGGGCGGCCGAGGGCCGACGGCGTCCGCACGTTCCTCGCCTCCCGCGGGATCGAACTGCCCGAGGGGAAGCCGGACGACGGCATCGACGCCGCCACTGTCAACGGCGTCGGGAACCGCAAGAACCAGCTGGTGCTGAAGATCATCGACGACGAGGGCGTCACCCCGTACCCGGGCTCAGTGCGGTACCTGGAGGCGGCGAAGGCCGCCGGGTTGCGGATCGGTGTCGTCACCTCGTCGGCCAACGGCGCGAAGGTGCTCGACGCCGCCGACCTGACGAAGTTCGTCGAGGCGCGGATCGACGGGATCGTGATCTCCGAGAAGGGTTTGCGCGGCAAGCCCGCCCCCGATTCGTTCCTCGCCGGCGCCGAGGCGTTCGACGTCGCGCCTGAGAACGCGGCCGTGTTCGAAGACGCGCTCGCGGGGGTGCGAGCCGGGAAAGAAGGCGGGTTCGGTTACGTGGTCGGGGTGAACCGCGCGCATCAAGCGGGAGAGCTCCTCGAACACGGCGCCGACGTCGTGGTGGACGACCTCGCCGAACTCCTGGAGGACCGCAAGTGACCGAATCGTTTCTCCGCGGCTACGAGGTCTCGCCCTGGGAGCTGCGCTGGCACGGCATGGACGTCGACGCGTTGCAGCGCACCGAATCGGCGTTCGCGGTGTCCAACGGGCACATCGGCCTGCGCGGCACGCTGGAGGAGGCCGAGCCCCGCGGCCTGCCGGGCACCTATCTCAACGGTTTCTACGAGCAGCACGACCTTCCCTACGCGGAAACCGGGTACGGCTACCCGGAAGAGGGCCAGACCGTCGTCAACGTGACCGACGGCAAGGTCATCCGGCTGCTGGTCGAGGACGAACCGCTCGACATGCGGTACGGGCAGGCGACCGACCACGACCGCGTGCTCGACTTCCGGAAGGGCACCCTCGCGCGCGACACCGTGTGGTCTTCGCCGACCGGGCGCCGTGTCCGGGTGAAGACCGAGCGCCTGGTCTCCTTCACCCAGCGCGCCGTCGCCGCGATCCGGTACGAGGTCGAACCGCTCGACGACGAACTCCAGCTGGTGGTGCAGTCGGATCTGCTGGCGAACGAACCGGTCGAGTCCGACACCCGTGATCCGCGGGTCGCGGCGGCGCTGGAGTCACCGCTGATCGGGGAATACCACCACGCGGAGGAGTACCACGCCGTACTGGTGCACCAGACCCGCAAATCCGGGTTGCGGATGGCCGCCGCGATGGACCACAAGATCGACGTCTCCGATGGCGTCCGCACGCATATCGAGGCCGAGGAGGATCTGGCCCGGCTCACCATCGCCGTCGACGTGCCGAAGGGCGGACGGCTGCGGATCACGAAGTTCCTCGCCTACGGCTGGTCCGCGCAACGTTCGGTGCCCGCCGTCCGCGCCCAGGTCGAGGCCGCGCTCGCCGGGGCACGGCAGACCGGCTGGAAGGGCCTGCTCGCCGAGCAGAAGGAGTTCCTCGACGACTTCTGGCAGACCTCGGACATCGAGATCGACGGCGACCCGGAACTCCAGCAGGCGGTGCGGTTCTCACTATTCCACCTGTTGCAGGCCGGAGCCCGCGGCGAGACGAGGGCCTTGGCGGGCAAGGGATTGACCGGCCCCGGCTACGACGGGCACGCTTTCTGGGACACCGAGACCTTCGTCCTGCCCGTGCTCACCTACAGCATGCCGGACGCCGCGAGGGACGCGCTGCGCTGGCGTCACTCCACTTTGGACAAGGCGCGGGAAAGGGCGACCCAGCTGGGTTTACGCGGCGCGGCGTTCCCCTGGCGGTCCATCAACGGCGCGGAATGCTCGGCGTACTGGCCGGCGGGCACGGCGGCGTTCCACGTCAGCGCGGACATCTCCGACGCCGTCGTGCGCTATCTCAACGCCACCGGCGACGACGAGTTCATGCGGACCTGCGGGGCGGAACTGCTCCTCGAAACCGCGCGGATGTGGTTGTCACTGGGCCATTTCGACCGGCGGGGCCGGTTCCGGATCGACGGGGTCACCGGGCCGGACGAGTACTCCGCGGTGGCGGACAACAACGTCTACACGAACCTCATGGCGCGCCGGAACCTGTTCTACGCCGCCGAAATCGTCGGCCAGCACGACGACGTGGCCCGGCGGTTCGAGGTCGGCGAGGACGAGGTCGCGCTGTGGCGCAAAGCGGCCGACGCGATGCTGGTGCCCTACGACGAGGAGCTCGGCGTCCACCCGCAGTCCGAAGGTTTCCTGGAACACGACGAGTGGGATTTCGAGGCCACGGACCCGGATTTCTACCCGCTGTTGCTGAACTTCCCGTACTTCGACCTCTACCGCAAACAGGTGGTGAAGCAGGCGGACCTGGTGCTCGCGCTGCATCTGTGCGGGGATTCCTTCACCCCGGAGGAAAAGGCGCGCGACTTCGCCTACTACGAGGCTCGGACGGTGCGGGATTCCTCGCTCTCGGCGGGCACTCAGGCCGTGGTGGCGGCGGAGGTCGGGCATCTCGAACTGGCTTACGACTACCTCGCCGAGGCGGCGCTCACCGACCTGCACGACGTGCACAACAACGTCCGCAACGGCCTGCACCTGGCCTCGCTGGCGGGCGCGTGGCAGGGCACCGTCGCCGGGTTCGGCGGGCTGCGCGACCATGGCGGGCGGCTGACCTTCGCGCCGCGCCTGCCGCCGCAGCTGCGGCGGATCGCGTTCCGGCTGACCTTCCGCGGCACCCGGTTCCAGGTCGAGATCGACAGCGAAGGCGCGACGTATCACGTGATCACCGGGGAACCGCTGGAACTGGCGCACCACGGCGAGACCTTCACCGTGAACTCCGAACGGGTGCGGCTGCCGATCCCGGCGGTGGATCCGGGTCCGGCCCCGGTGCAGCCCCAGGGCCGCGCTCCGGTGCGGCGACGGCCGAAGGGCGCCTGACCGCTCCGCGAAGTGTCATGAGGGGTCCCCATGAGACGAAATCTGTCTCATGGGGACCCCTCATGACACGCGCGGCAAGCTCAGTCCGGCGGTTCGACCGGCACTTCCCCGCTGCCCGGGACGCCGTCGACCTCCTCGGTACCGTGCGGGCCGAGGTCACGGTTGGGCGCGCTCGGCACGTCGGTCTTCGGCTGGATCCCGCGAAGGTCGTCGAGGTCTTCTTCTTCGTCCTGCCCGAAGCTCTTCTTGCTTTCCCTCATATGTCCGGGGTACCCGCTCACGGCCGGATACGCCAGTTTTCAGGCGGCTTTCGCCGGTTTGCCGTCCAGCGTGACCAGGCCGTCGAGCATGCCGAGCAGCAAACCGTCCCTGGTGGACCACGGGCAGATGGCGACCTGGCCGCCGGAAAGCGTCAGCAGCGCCTCGGCGACGATCGCGCCCGCGAGCGCCTGGTGCGAACGCTGCCGCGAGATACCCGGCAGTTCGGCACGGCTCTTCGCCGGCAGTTTCGCCAGCCGCGGGATCCACGACCGGAGGTCGTCCAGGTGCAGTTCCCGTGACCGGGACGGCCGGTCCCCGGCGAGCCGGGCGAGTTGCCGCAGCACCTTGGAGCAGCCGACGGCGCGGTGGTCGCGGATCTGCGGCAGGACGTCCTGCATCGCGTCGCGGACCTCGTCGAGCACGTGCTCCCGCATCGCCCGCACGACCTTGGGTGACGGGCACTCGGTGGCGAACCAGTCGCGCGTCAGCGAGCGGGCACCGAGCGGCAGCGAATGCGCGAACCCGGCCTCCTCGGCTTTTCCGGCGGCGAGCTCGACCGTCCCGCCGCCGATGTCGAGCACCAGCAGCCCCCCGGCCGAAGCGCCGTACCACCGGCGCGCGCCGACATAGGCCAGTTCGGCCTCGCGGCGGCCCGTGAGGAACCGAAGTTCGACCCCGGTGGACTTCGCGACGTCGCAGACCACCTGCTTCACGTTGGTCGCGTCGCGGATCGACGAGGTGGCGAGCGGGTACACGTCCTCGACGCCGTGTTTGGCGGCCATGGTCATCCCCGCCTCGACGGCGGAAGAGACCGCGTCGATGCCGCGCCGGGTCAGCTTTCCGTCATCGTCGAGTTCCCGGTCGAGCCGCAGTCGCGTCTGGTGGCTCAGCACGGGTTCGAGCGGCGAACCGCCCTTGGCCAGAACCACCAGCCGTGCACTGAACGACCCGACGTCCAAGACCGCGGCGGACGGCTCGCCGATCTGCTTGCGCACGCGAGGCACCTCACCTTCGTCGCGAACGTATTCCCCCGAGGTCTCGCTTTCACTCCTGATAATGGCGGATTTTCCGCCCGTTCAGGCGTGGTTTACGTTCCCTTTCCACCGGGAGGCCGTTTTTTGACCACGAAGGGGGTACACCGGCGCAGGTCAAGTATACCGTATCGATACAGGTGGGAGGTTCGACTCCCTCAGAACGTCAGTCCACCAGTTCGCGCAACTTCGAAACCTGCGCGACGCGGGCTTCCCGGCCCGGCAGCATCGGGTTGACCACCAGCGTGGTCGCACCGGCCTCGCGGAAGGCGGCCAGCCGCTCCTTGACGTAGCCCTCCGGACCGATCAGCGAGATCGCCCTGATCAGCTCCTTCGGCACCGCCGCGGCGGCTTCGTCCTTCTTCCCGTCCAGGTACAGGTCCTGGATGAGCTTGGCTTCGGCCTCGTAGCCGTAGCGCTGGGCGAGGCTGTTGTAGAAGTTCTTGCCGCGTGCGCCCATTCCGCCGATGTACAGCGCCAGCATCCCCCGCAGGTGGTCCAGCAACCCCTCGACGTCGTCACCGATCGCCAGCGCGGTGCCGACGAAGGTGTCCAGCTCGCCCAGCTCCGGATCGCGCTTCGCCTTGCCCTCGGCCAGCGACGCGCCCCAGACCTCGGAAGCCTTCTCGGGGTGGAAGAAGATCGGCTCCCAGCCCTCGGCGAGTTCGGCGGTGAGCGCCACGTTCTTCGGGCCGATCGAGGCCAGCAGGATCGGGATCCGCGAACGCACCGGGTGGTTGATCAGCTTCAGCGGCTTGCCGAGGCCGGTTCCCTGTTCGGGCGGCAACGGGATCGAGTAGTGCGTGCCGGAGTGCACGACCTTCTCCCGGCGCCAGACCTGACGGCAGATGTCGATGATCTCGCGGGTGCGGGCGAGCGGCGCGTCGTACTTCACACCGTGGAAACCCTCGATGACCTGCGGACCGGACGCGCCGATGCCGAGGGTGAACCGGCCGTCGGAGACGAAGTCGAGGCCGGCGGCGGTCATCGCGGTCAGCGTCGGCGTCCGCGTGTAGATCTGGAAGATGCCTGAGGCGATCTCGACCCGCTCGGTCTTGGCCGCGACGTACCCGAGCTGGCTGACCGCGTCGAACGAGTAGGCCTCGGGGACGAAGACGATGTCGAGGCCGGCCTTCTCCAGCTCGACGATGTCCGCCACGCTCTCGGCGAACCCGCCGGCGTAGTTGATCGCGGTCCCGATCCTCATCGTCGTCTCCTAGCAAGTTACTGAGCGGTTGCTTAGTGACAGTGTCGCGTGTGACCCCCGCGAAGGCAAGACGGCGGGTGCCCGCGGGCACCCGCCGTCGTCACGTCACTGCCCGGAGACCCAGGCCTTCACCACGCCGTCCAGCACCCGCAGCGGCAGGATCCCGCTGCTCAGCACGACCTCGTGGAAGCCCTTGATGTCGAACCGGTCACCCAGGGCGGTTTCGGCCTCGGCCCGGATCCGCTCGATCTCCAGCCGTCCCACCATGTACGACAGCGCCTGCCCGGGAAACGCGGCGTAGCGGTCGATCTCGGCCTCGATCTCCACCTTGGCCATCGGCGTGTTCTCGGCGAGGTAGTCGACGGCCTGCTGACGGCTCCAGCCGAGCGCGTGCATCCCGGTGTCGACGACCAGGCGGCCGGCCCGCATCGAATCCTGGGTGAGCATGCCGAACCGGGTCAGGTCGCTGGAGTACAGGCCCATCTCGTCGGCGAGGCGCTCCGAGTAGAGCCCCCAGCCTTCAACGTAGGCGTTGACGTCGGCGTGCCCGCGCAGCATCGGCAGGCCCTTGAGCTTGTGCGCGATGCAGATCTGGAAGTGGTGTCCCGGAACCGCCTCGTGGAAGGCGATCGCCTCACTCGTGTGCTTCGGGCGCAGCTCGGCCTCGTAGGTGTTCGCGTAGTAGGCACCCGGCCGCGAGCCGTCGAGCGACGGCTCGATGTAGTACGCCAGCGTGCCGCCGGGCGCCTCCGCCGGAGGGACCGGCTCGACCTGGCAGCGCTCCTCGGGGATGGTCGAGAACCACTGCGGGGCAACGGCTTCGGCGCGGGTGATGGCGTCACGCGCGGCGTCGAGCAGTTCGTCCCCGTCTCGCCAGCGCAGGGCCGGGTCGGTACGGAGCCGCTCGAAGATCTCGCCGAGATCCTTGGTACCGAAGATCTTGTCGCCCAGCTCGCGGTACTGGTCGGCCAGTTTCGCGATCATGTCGAGTCCGGTGTCGTGCAGTTCCCGCGCGGTGCGCTCGGTGGAGGTGTGCGCCCGGATCAGCGCGGCGTACTTCTCCTGCCCGCCGGGGAGGGCGCACAGACCCGGCTCCTTTTCGGACCTCGCGACGGGACGCAGTTCGGTGGCGAGGAAGTCGCGGTACCGGGTGTAGGCGGGCCGGACGACCTCGGCCAGCAGCCGGTCGCGTTCGGCTTCGTAGCCCTCCACGGAAACGGACGCGGTGAGCGCCAGCGGGTCACCCGCCTCGTCACCGAGATAGCGCTCCACGTAAGCGATTCCGCTGTCGACGAGGAAGTCCGGCGGGACCAGCCCTTCGGCCGCCGCCGCGCGCTGGCGCACGATCAGGGCGTCCAGATAGACACCCATGCCGCCCAGCCGCTCCAGGTAACCCCGGACCCTCTCCTCGTCGTTCAGCGAGAGCACCGCGAGTTCGTTGAGCATGAACAGCGCGGGCGAAGCCAGCCCGTCACTGACCGAGAAATCTTCGGCCCGGGCGTCGGTCAAGTCGACCATCGCCTTCGCCTGCTGGATCACGACCTCGCGGGTGACCGCTTCGGCCGGGGAAAGACCTTCGGTGTCCAGTGCTTCGGCCCGCTCGGCGATGGCGACCGCCGACGCGCGCCGCGCGGCCACGGCCTCCGCGCCGGGGTCCGGCATGGCGCCCTCGTCACCGGGAAGCCCGAGCAGCGAACGCCACAGCGGGAGCTCGTCGAATTTGAGCTCCATCAGCTCCTCGGCGAGGCTGTTCGGGGTGTCGCCGTGGCCGGCGACCCAGTCGCGGACCACGCCGTCGAGCACCGAGAGCGGAAGCGATCCGCCACCGAGGACGACGTCATGAAAGGCTTTGATGTCGAAACGGCTGCCCAGCGTCAGCTCGGCTTCGGAACGGATTCGCTGGATCTCCAGCCGTCCCACCATGTACGACAGCGCCTGGCCGGGGAAGGCGATGTAACGGTCCACTTCGGACTCGATCTCGACCAGCGCCATCGGCGTGTTCTCGGTGAGGAAGTCGATGGCCTGGCGGCGGCTCCAGCCCAGCGCGTGCAGGCCGGTGTCCACCACCAGTCGTCCGGCGCGCATCGAGTCCATCGTCAGCATGCCGAGCTTCGCGACGTCGTCGGAGTACAGGCCCATCTCGTCGGCGAGGCGCTCGGTGTAGAGACCCCAGCCCTCCGCGTACGCGGTGAAGTCGCCGATTCGGCGCAGCAGCGGGAGTTCCGTGAGGCTCTGCGCGAGACTCAGCTGGAAATGGTGCCCCGGGATGGCCTCGTGGAACGCCGTCGCCTCGGCCGCGTGCCGGAACCGCTCTTCGGCCTTGTGGGTGTTGGCGAAGTAGATCCCGGGGCGGGAGCCGTCGACCGCGGGCCACATGTAGTACGCGGCGGGCGCGCCGGGCGCGGATTCGGCGGGGACCGGCTCGACCGTCCACGGCTGCGGCGGGATCCGGCCGAACCACTTCGGCGCCTCGGCTTCGGCCCTGGTGATGGCCGCGCGGGCGGAGTCCAGCATCTCGTCGGCGCTGGACCAGCGCAGCGCCTGGTCGGTGCGGAGCCTGGAGAAGATCTCGGCGAGGTCCGTGGTACCGAAGACGCGGGAACCGTACTCGCGGTACTCGGCGGCGAGGTTCGCGATCACGTCGAGCCCGGTCTGGTGCAGCTCGCGCGGGGTGCGGACGGTCGTGGTGTGCATCTCGGCGAGCAGGGCGTAGATGCGCTCGCCGTCGGGCAGCCAGCAGACGCCGGGCTTGTCCTCGGGACGGCCGTGCGGCGCGATCTCGTTCGCGAGGACCTCGCGGTACTCGGCGATGGCGGGCCGGACGACGTCGCGCAGCAGGCCGGCGCGGCGCGTCTCGAAGTCGTCGTCGGGCGCGGGCTGGCGCAGCAGCGGGTCGGCCGACGGCTCGGCGAGATACCGGTCGAGGTACGCGATGGTGGCGTCGACCAGGTAGGCGACCGGGACCAGGCCGCGGGCGACGCCGTCCCGATGCCGCCGCGCGGCCTGGCGCAGGTACTCCGGGATCGCCGCGATGCGCCCGAGGTGCGCCTCCGCTTGCGCGCCCGTGCCGACCGACATCATCGGCAGCACGGTGAGCACCTCGGCGGCGGGCGAGATGAACAGGTCACTGACGGTGAACTCGACGAATCGCGAGTCCAGCAGCGCGATCTTCCCCCGCGCCGTCGCGATCAGGACGTCCCTGGTGGTCTTCTCCTCCGCGCTCAGCCCGTCGGTGCCGAGCGCCTCGGCCCGCTCGGCGAGGCCGGCCAGCTTCGCGCGGAAGGCGTCGCCCCCGGCCTCGCTGAGATCCGCGAGCCCGGTCGATTCGGGACGGAAGCCCTGCAAGGCGGGCGTGACCGGCTCGGCGTCGAACAGGACTTCGACGAACTCGTCGGCGAGGGCGGAGACTTCGCTCATGTTTCTTCCCCAGGGGTCGGTGGAGGCGGTGTCCCCGACCCTAACGGAGAGCGAGTACTACCGAAGCCGGGTTTTGCCGCACGCGGACGGCCACTCCCACGGCGCCGGGGGCGAGACGGTAGCGTTCCCGGACGTGGCCGTGACCGATCCCGTGGACATCCGCCTGCTCGCCGCCCTCGCGGACCTGGGCAAGGCGGCCGTGCACGAACTCGCGGCCAAGGTCGGCATGGATCCGCGAGAGGTCGCGTACCGCCTGGTCGCCCTCTCCGGCAGCGGGTTGCCGCTGCTCGTGGGCGTCGAGAGCGACCCGAACGGGCTGCGCGCGGCCATCGCGAGTTCGCCGCCTTCCTGGGCCCAGCAGCCTCAGCAGGCCCCACCGCCACAACAACCTCAGCAGCCTCAGCGCCCGCCGGGTCACTCCGGGCCGCACAACGTCCAGGGCACCCCCTCCGGGCCGTACAACGTCCAAGGGACGCCGTCGGGCGCGTACAACGTGCATGGCACGCCGTCGGGCCGGTATCCCGGTCCGCCGTCGGCCCCGGTGCGGCAGCCGATGGCGCCGCCTCAGCAGCAGCCGCGGCCGCCTGCCCC